>CAYXVR010000020.1:0-4388 GCA_964468635.1 uncultured Nannocystaceae bacterium | reverse complement strand
GCTCGGACAGCGGTCTGTCGGAGGTCGAAGTCGACGGCCGGCCGAGTTGGAGCTCGGACAGCGGTCTGTCGGAGGTCGAAGTCGACGGCCGGCCGAGTTGGAGCTCCGACAGAGTTCTATCGGAGGGTGAACTCGGCACGGCTCGGGCGCCGGAGCGATCGAGCTGGGAGGATCGGGTGCGTCACCTTCGCTGGCGCGGCGAAGCCTTCGTCGCCGTCCTGCGCAGCAGCGCGAGCGCGCGCTCGAGGACCTCGTCCTTGCCGGCGCGTAGGCCTGCGATCGTCGGGCGCACGCGGACGTGGGGTTGGACGCCTCTGCGTTGCAGGCGACGGCCGTCGCCGTGGCTCGCCGACTGGCCCGTGAACGTCACGTAGAGCCCGCCCGGCAAAGAGAGATCGGTGACGTCGCCGTTCGCTCCGGCGGTCGGCGAGCCCACGAACGTCACGTGGTTCGCGGCATCGAAGTACATCGCGGTCATCTCGGCTTGGCTGATCGCCTCCTCGTCGATCAGCATCACGATGCGCCCGCGGTATCTCCGATCCGGGCTCGCGGTCACGCGATAGTCCAGGTACCGCTTCCCACCGAACGTCGACACCTCGTTGCACAGGTACTGCGAGCCGATCCGTCCGACGTGCCCCGCCAACGCGATGCGCGGAACGATCGACCACGCCGTACCGTTCGGATAGCCGCGCATGTCGAACACGATCGCCTTCGTACGACCCAGCGCGTCGAACATCTTCGACACGTCCCCACGCTCGAGCGCCATCAGGCTCACGTAGCCGACGTTGCCGGCGAGGATCCGCCATGCCGTGCCGCGGTCGGGCGGCTTCGCCCCGGCCGTGCGGGCGAGCCGAACCGTCTTTCGCTTCCCATCCGCGCGCTCGATGACGAGCTCGACCTCCGTGCCCACCGGACCGTGCAGCGCTTGGTTCGCGGTCTGCAGCGCGAGCCGAGCCCCCGTCGATGCGGGCTCGTACGGACGCAACGCCGCCATGCGAGCGGCCATGTCCTGCCCGTCCACGGAGACGACGACGTCGCCGACGGCGACGGTCTTCGCGAGCGATCCATCGAGCACGCGCACGATCGTCGGCTTGCCCTCGATCATCCGCAGTCGCACCGGCGGCGCGACCTCGCCGATCACCTCGCGCACCCGTCCCCCGCGCACCCAGACGTGGCTGTCGCCGGTGCGCGCAGCCATCCGCAGCACCGCGTCCGCATAGGCTCGGCCGTCGGTCGCGTCGCGAAATCGCGGCAACGACTCGACGAGCGCCCCCTCCCAGTCGTCCGCGAGATCGACGTACGGGAAGAACCGCGCGATGACCTCGTGGAAGCGGATCGCCGAGAGCATGCGATGCTCGAGCGGCGGCGGATCGAGCTCCGCGTACGTCTCGTCCGGACGCCGACGCGTCGACGGTGCCGCCGACTCGAACCGGGGCTGCCGCGGCTTCCCACGCGCGCGCGCGAGCCCTAGCGCGGTCTCCAGCGCCTTCGTACCGCTCGCGCGACGATCGACCGGAACCGAGACGATGCCGCGCCCGCGGTGCACGAGATCGCACGTGCGGACCTTGGCGCGTACGCCGTGCGGCAGCGCGTGCTCACGGGTGGGCACGAATCGCGCGGGGCCGAGATCGGCGGGCGCGACGATCCCTCCGCCGCCGTCGGCCTGCATCGCGATCGCGAGCCACGGCACCGTCGAATCGGCACCGAGCAGAAACACGACGCGCCGCGGTCGCTGGCCCTTCGCGGGCTCGGTCACGTCGGACGCGAGCGTGCGCAAGCTGGAGAAGTAGCCGCCCGACGTCTCGAACGACTGCGGCACCCATCCGGTGTGCACCATGCAGCGCAGGGTGGGCGACTCGACTGCACGCGAGACCAACGACGGTCCCCACTGCGCGAGCGCGCGGCTCAGCGCGTCGGCGTGCGCATCGGTGGTGCCGCGCAGATCGACGACGACCTGCTCGGCGCGGGCGATCTCCTCCGTCACCGCGCGTCGAGTGTCGTCGCGGAACGCGAAGCCGTCGCCGAACGCGATGACGAGCGTCTTGCCGCGCCAGCTCCGCCCGGAGCCGCCGTGCTTCTCGAGGAGCACCGGCTCGGTCACGGGCTCCACCACGCGTGTCGCCGGATCGCCGAGCGTCGCCAGCATCGCCGTGATCGCGTCGCGGTACGCCGCGTCGTCCTTCGCCTCCATCGCGGTGCGCACGTGATCGAGGAACGCCCGATCCCACGCGCGCGCGCGCTCGAGCCCGAGGGGATGCAGGAATCGCACGTCGCCCCAGAGCTCGCCCATCTCGCGCACGCGTTCGACCCACGGCTCGGGTGCCCGTGCATGCGCCCGCGCGCCGGCCAGCAGCGTCACGAGCAGCGTGCAGAGCAACGACAGCGTTCGCTTCATGTCGATGTCGTACATGACGCCGGCCACGGCGGATTGGTTTGCTCGGGATGCGAAAAGGCCCGGACGGCGGCTGCCGATCCGGGCCTTCGTGGATCGCGCGCCGCGATCAGGTCTTGTCGAGCTTGCCGACGAGCGACAGCGTGAAGGCGGCGCCCATGTACTTGAAGTGCGGGCGCACGGCCATGTTGCACCGGTACCAGCCCGGCTGACCCGGCACGTCCTCCACCGAGATCTTCGCCGCGCGCAGCGGCTTGCGCGAGCGGACGCCCGGCGCCGGGTTGTCCATGTCCGCCACGTACTGGCCGATCCACAGGTTGAGCTCGCGCTCGAGATCGCCGCGCTCCTTCCAGCTGCCGATCTGCTCGCGCTGCATGACCTTCAGGTAGTGGGCCAGGCGCGTGATGATGAACATGTACGGCAGCTGCGTGCCGAGCCGGTAGTTGAGCTCGGACGCCTTGCCCTCGGGCGTGTCGGCGAAGATCTTCGCCTTCTGGCACGAGTTCGCGGAGAAGAACGCCGCGTTGTTGCTGTCCTTGCGATAGACGAGCCCGATGAAGCCCTCTTCGCTGAGCTCGTACTCGCGACGCTCGGTGAGCTGGATCTCCGTGGGGATCTTCGTCTGGATCTCGCCCATCGCCTTGTACTGATGGAGCGGCAGATCCTCGACCGCACCGCCCGACTGCGGGCCGATGATGTTCGGGCACCAGCGGTACTTCGCGAACGAGTCCGCGACGCGGGTGGCGAACGCCATCGAGGCGGGACCCCAGAGATAGCGGTCGTGCTGACCGATGACCTCTTCCTCGAAGTTGAACGACTTCACGGGGATCGTCGCCTGGCCGTAGGGCAGTCGCAGCAGGAACCGCGGCATGCACAGGCCGAAGTAGCGCGCGTCCTCGCTCTCGCGGAACGCGTGCCAGCGAGCGTACTGCGGGCCCTCGAACAGCGACTTCAGGTCCTTCAGCTTGGGGAGGTTCTCGAACTTCTCCTCACCGAAGAACTGCGGACCCGCGTTGGCCATGAACGGCGCGTGCGCCATCGCAGCGACGGCGGCGACGTTCTGCATGAGCGACAGATCCTGCGGGCCGGGGCCGAAGTCGTAGTTCGACACCATGAGCCCGACCGGCTTGCCGCCGAACGTGCCGTACTCCGCCGAGTACACCGTGCGGTACAGCCCGCTCTTCGGGATCTCGGGCGAGTCCTCGAAATCGTCGAGCAGGTCCTGCTTGGAGCAGTTGAGCACCTCGACCTTGATGTTCTCGCGGAAGTCGCACTTGTCGACGAGGTACTTGAGACCACGCCACGCCGACTCGAGCTGCTGGAACTTCTCGTTGTGCAGGATCTCGTTGATCTGCGCCGACAGGCGCTGATCGATCTCCGCGATCATCACGTCGACCGCCGCCTTGTCGATGCGGCGGAACTTGTCCGACGAGGTGAGCACCTCGGAGATGAACGCCGAGACGCCCTGCTTCGCGATCGAGTACGTCTCTTGATCCGGTGTGACCTTCGCTTCCGCGAGGATCTGGTCGAGGAGCGAGCTCTCACCGAGTGTCGTGGCTGCGCCGCCGCCCTGGGCTTGTTCTTCCGCCATGGATCAACCCTCGTCCTTCTTGTCGATGCCGAGCTCGGCCATCAGCTTCTTGCGCGATTCCTCGTCGCCCAGCAGCTTCTCGAGCTGCTTGCGGAACTCGGGCTTGTTGCCGAGCGGCGACTTGAGGGCCGTGAGCGCGTTGCGCAGCTCCATGAGCTGTTTCAGCTCCGGCACCTGGTTGAGCACGCCCTCGGGCGTGAAGTCCTTCATGTTCTTGAACCCGAGCGACACGGACAGATCGGCACCCGCTTCGCCGCTCAGCTTGTCGGGCACGCTGATGTCGATCCCGAGGTTGTGCTTCTCCATCACCTCCTCGAAGTTGTCCTTGTCGATGTTGATCGGCTTGCGATCCTCGAGCTGACGATCGTCCTTGCGGCCGGTGTAGTCACCGATGGCCAGGATCTT
>CAYXVR010000019.1:101519-193298 GCA_964468635.1 uncultured Nannocystaceae bacterium | reverse complement strand
CCGAGGTGTGCGACGAGTTCGGGCGCGGCCCGCCGCCGCAGGTCGGCCGCTGGAACGAGGGCGACGCCGTCGACTCCGACGAAGCGATCATGGTCAGCGCCAACTGGCAGGAGGTGCGCGCGCTGATGTGGAACTTCGTCGGCATCGTGCGCAGCAACAAGCGGCTGCGCAGGGCCCAGCGCCGCATCGAGCTCATCCGCGAGGAGATCCGCGAGTACTACTGGCGCTTCCGCGTCACGCGGGACCTGCTCGAGCTGCGCAACATCTCGCTCGTCGGACACCTCATCATCGAGTGCGCGCAGCGTCGGCACGAGAGCCGCGGGCTGCACTACACGCTCGACTACCCGGACACCGATCCGTCGCAGGCCGAGGACACCGTGTTCGACAAGTCGGAGGGACCATGAAGGGAGCGCGAGTGCTGCTGGCGGTGCTGCTGCTGGGGCCCGCGTGCGCGAGCCAGGCGAAGCGATCGCCCGAGAAGCTCCGCGACGCATACGTCGACGCGCTGCGCCGCGGCGACGCGAAGGCGGCCTACGCCCTGCTGTCGCCGGAGCTGCAGAAGCAGATCCCGTACGCGGAGTTCGCCGCGCGCTGGAAGGCGCACGACGACGAGCGTGCAGCGGCGGTGGCGGGCGCAGCGAAGCTCTCCGAGGCGCAGCGCGAGCCCGTGCTCGAGGGCACGACGGCGCACGCGGGCGGTCGCGTGCTCTCGTGGACCGAGTCCGATGGCCGCTGGTACGTGGTCGATGGGCTGCCCGGCACCCCGACGACCACCACGCCGGCGCAGACGATCCGGGCGCTCATCGCCGCGGTGCGGACCACGGACATGACGCGGATCCGTGCGCTGCTCGGGGACGAGCTCGCGGATGCGATCGGCGAGGACTGGCAGGCGCGCGTCGAGGCGATGGAAGCGGCGCTCGATCGCCCGGGATCGATCGAGCTCTCGTCGGATCTGCGGCGCGCGGAGCTGCGCTACGAGCAGGGCCGCGTGCTCACGCTGCAGCAGACGCCGCGGGGCTGGCGGATCACCTCGCTGGAGTGAAATCGCCCGGCTGGCTACTCGTCTAGCCGCGACGGGCCTGGCTACGGCAACGGCAGTAGCCACGCCGGCAAGGGCCCCGCGCTGCGCGCCTCCCCGGAATCCCCAGGGATGGCGACCTACATGTGAGGGCATGGCGATTGCTTGCGAGGCCGGCGGGCCCAGGGGGCCCGGAGGAGAGAACGATGTTACGCGCCAGCTTTTCCATCGGCGACAAGGCGGTTTACCCCGCACGTGGCGTGGCCAGCATCGTCGGTCTCGAGACGAAGCGGATCGGCGAGGAGGAAGTCACCTGCTACCACCTGCAGGTCATCGGCTCCGGCCTCAAGATCATCGTCCCCGTCAACAAGGCGGAAGAGAACGGGATGCGGCGCGTGGCCGACGAGGGCGAGCTCGACGAGCTGTACGAGCTGCTCAAGGACCACGAGGTCCCCTGCGATCGGCAGACCTGGAACCGGCGCTACCGCGGCTTCATGGAGAAGATCCGCACCGGCTCGCTCTTCGAGGTCGGCGAGGTCTATCGCGACCTCTCGCTGCTCAAGCAGACCAAGAACCTCTCGCACGGCGAGCGCCAGATGCTGCGCACCGCCCGCGACCTGCTCGTCAAAGAGCTCAGCGTGGCGCGCGACGCTCCGGAGTCGGTGATCGCCAACGAGCTCGACGAGATGTTCAAGAACTGAAGGCCGCTCGCACCTGCGGCGGCGAGCATTCTATGCTCGTCCCGCATTCCCACCCCCCGAGGACTCGATCGGTGCTAGAAGACCGCTCCTCAATGGCCGTGGACGCGACCGACCACATTTCGATCAGCATCTCCACGGAGCCCTGGGATCAGGTGGACGTGGACGCGTTCGTCTGCCCCACCAATTCACTCGGCAAGATGTCGACGTATCCGGCCTCGAAGATCCGCGAGCTGGCCGGGCGCGAGATCGAAGCGATGGTCAAGGAGCACACGCCCCTGGCCATCGGCGCCGCGTTCGTCACGCCCGGCGGCAAGATGAAGGCGCGCAACATCATCCACGTGCCGAACACGGACAAGCCCGGCGGGAAGGTGCAGGTCGAAGACGTGCTCCGCGCAACTGCCGCGGTGATCGTCGCCTGCCGCGTCAAGGGCTTCCAGACGATCGCCGTCCCGCTCATGGGCGCGTTCGAATCCGGCATCCCGGGCGAAGAAGCCGCCCGGGCGATCCACAGCGAATTCCGGTCCTATCGCGGCGACAAACCGCTCCGGGTGATCTTCATGGCCAAGGACGCCGACGAGGTCGAGGTCTTCGAAATGGCCATAGAAGGCACCGGCTGACGCACCTGCGCTGGTGTGATACATGACGGGCCGGACGGCGGGGCTGTCCGCGCGCGTCATGGCCGAAACGTACATTCCAGCGCTCGTCATCGTCATCTTCGCGATCGGATTCGGCGTCGCCAACCTCGGGCTGACGATGATCCTCGGCCCGAAGCGGACCTCGACGATCAAGGACGAGCCCTTCGAGTGCGGCAGCGAGCCCATCGGCAGCCCGCGCGTCAAGTTCAGCGTCAAGTTCTACCAGGTCGCGATCCTCTTCCTCGTCTTCGACATCGAGGTCGCGTTCCTCTACCCGTGGGCCGCCCTCTTCCGCGAGCTGTCGTGCGACGCAGCGCTCGACGTCGCGGGCGTCTGCACCGGCGCGCCGAGCCTGTTCGGGCTCGTCGAGATGCTGATCTTCCTCGTCATCCTCGTGCTCGCGCTCGCCTACGTCTGGCGCAAGCGCGCGCTCGACTGGGCATGAGCGCGAAAGGAGCCGATCGTCCATGACTTCATCAGGACACGGCGGCGGAGCGAGCTACGTTCCGACGCTCCTGCAAGAGGCGGTGAACTGGGCGCAGAAGTACAGCCTGTTCACCTACCCGTTCGCGACCGCGTGCTGTGCGATGGAGTTCATGTCGACCATGGGCCCCAAGTACGACATCGCGCGGTTCGGCGCCGAGTTCCCGCGCTTCTCCGCGCGCCAGGCCGACCTGCTCATCATCATCGGCACGATCAACGAGCGCCAAGCGCCCGTCTTGCGCCGCGTCTACGATCAGATGCCCGACCCCAAGTGGGTGATGGCCTTCGGCGTGTGCGCGTCGACGGGCGGCTTCTACCAGAACTACGCGGTCACGCCGGGCGCCGATCAGGTCATCCCGGTCGACGTGTACGTGCCCGGCTGCCCGCCGCGGCCGGAACAGGTGCTCGACGGCTTGATGGCGCTGATGAACCGGATCCAGGAGCACCGCGGCCACAGCCAGCAGCAGATCGGCAACACCGCGGGCGTCACGATCGTGGATCGTCGCCGCCTGCCCGTGCTGCAGGACGGCACGAGCATGACCCTGCTCCCCGAGGAGCGCATGCCGGAAGGCGGGAGGGTGCGCTGATGGCCCAACGAGTGCTCGATCTCCTGCAGCGCGAGCGTCCGTCCGCGATCGTCGAGACCGGCAGCTACGTCGGCGACGAGATCGCGATCGTCGAGCGCGACGCGCTGCTCGACGTGATGACGCTGCTCAAGGATCACCCCGAGCTGAAGATGAACATGCTGTCGGACGTGACGTGCGTCGACTACCTCGGCCAGGAGCCGCGGTTCGAGGTCGTCTACATCCTGTACAGCACGATCCACAAGCATCGCGTGCGCGTGAAGGTGCGCGTCGGCGAGGCCGAGAGCGACTGCTGGGTGCCGTCGGTCGCCAACCTCTGGTACTCGGCCAACTGGGGCGAGCGCGAGGCCTGGGACATGTACGGCGTGCGCTTCGAGGGCCACCCCGATCTGCGTCGCATCCTCATGTACGAGGAGTTCGTCGGGCATCCCTTGCGCAAGGACTACCCGCAGAACGCCCGCCAGCCGCTCATCCGCCGGCCCGACGCGCCGACCACCGACGATCAGACCACGCGCCTCGCCGAGTCGAGCCACGACCGCAGGGTGAGCTGAAGACCATGAGCGCACCGACGATCGCGAAGAACGCGGCGGAGACCTACGACGCGAAGGGCCGCCAGGCCGGCGAGGGCTCGCTCTCGCCGTCGATGGCCGCGTTCGCCGAGGAGGCCGAGCGCCTCCCCACCGACGAGCTCATCGTGAACATGGGCCCGTCGCACCCCGCGATGCACGGCACCGTCCGCATCGTGATGCGCATCGACGGCGAGACGATCAAGGACGGCGACGTCCAGATCGGCTACCTGCACCGCGGCTTCGAGAAGGAGAGCGAAGCCGCCACGTACACGCAGATCTTCCCGTACGTGGACCGCCTCAACTACGTGTCGCCGATGCTCAACAACGTCGGCTTCGCGATGACGGTGGAGAAGCTGCTCGGCCTCACCGGCCGCGTGCCCGAGCGCGCGGAGTACATCCGCGTGATCGTCGGCGAGCTCTCGCGGGTCGCCGACCACCTCACGTGCATCACCGCATCGCTCGCCGAGCTCGGCGGCCTCACCACGTTCTTCTGGGGCAACCGCGCGCGCGAGCACCTGTGGGAGCTGCTCGAGGACGTGTCGGGCGCTCGCCTCACGCACAGCTACTGCCGCATCGGCGGCGTCGCGTGGGACCTCACCAAGGACTTCGAGCCGAAGTGCCGGGTGAAGCTCGCGAAGGTCCGCCAGCTCATCGCCGACACGCGCAGACTCGTCGAGAAGAACCGCATCTTCCTCGACCGCATGGAGGGCGTCGGCATCATCTCGGCCGACGACGCGCTCAGCTACGGCATCACGGGCCCGTGCCTGCGTGCGAGCGGGGTCGACTACGACGTCCGCAAGGATCACCCCTACTCGGTCTACGACCACTTCGACTGGGACGTGCCCATCGCCGACGGCTGCGACAACCTCGCGCGCTATCTCGTGCGCATCGAGGAGATGGAGCAGTCGATGCGGATCGTCGAGCAGGCGCTCGTGCAGATCCCCCCGGGCCCGGTGATCGTCGACGACCCGCTGATCGCCTTGCCGGCGAAGCGCGAGGTCTACAACTCGATCGAGGGCATGATCGCCCACTTCAAGCACATCATGGACGGCCTGCGCGTGCCGCCCGGTGAAGCGTACTGCTACACCGAGGGCGGCAACGGCGAGCTCGGGTTCTACATCGTCGCGGACGGCAGCGGCCGCCCGTACAAGAACCGGTGCCGGCCGCCGTGCTTCTACACCACTGCCGCGCTGCGGCAGATGATCCTCGGAGCCAACATCGCCGACGTCGTGCCGATCTTCGGGTCGCTCAACATGATCGGCGGAGAGTGCGAGCGCTGAGTCGCAGGCCCGAAGGGTCGTGAGGACCACTATGGCGAACGAAGACCGACCCACGTCCGGCACGCTGCCGTTCAAGGTGCCCGAGCCCCCGCCGCCACCTCCGGCCACGCGCAGCAACAAGTCCACCACGATCCTGAAGGCGCCCCCGCCCAAGGATGCGAAGGCTCCCGTGGCGCCGAATCTCATGGCGCCGCCGGTCGCCGGGCAGCCGACCGTGAAGCTCACGATCGACGGCGAAGCCGTCGAGGTGCAGAAGGGCACGAACGTGCTCGAGGCCGCGAAGATGCTCGGCCGCGACATCTGCCACTTCTGCTACCACCCCGGTCTCTCGATCGCGGCGAGCTGCCGGCAGTGCCTCGTCGAGATCGAGAAGATGCCGAAGCTCCAGCCGTCGTGCCAGCAGATCGTGGCCGACGGCATGGTGGTGCACACCGAGAGCCCCGCGGTGCTCGAAGCCCGCCGCGCGATGCTCGAGTTCACGCTCAAGAACCATCCGATCGACTGCCCGATCTGCGACAAGGCGGGCGAGTGCACGCTGCAGCGGCACTACATGGATCACGATCACGAGCTCACGCGCGTGGACGTGGCGAAGATCCGCAAGCCCAAGCACAAGGACATCGGCCGCGACACCGTGCTCGACGCCGAACGCTGCATCCTGTGCAGCCGGTGCGTGCGCTTCTGCGAGGAGATCCCGCAGACCGGCGAGCTCGGGATGATGAACCGCGGCGACCACGAGATCCTCGACATCGCGCCGGGCCATCGGCTCGACAACGCGTACTCGGTGAACGTCGTCGACATCTGTCCGGTCGGTGCGCTGACGTCGAAGGACTTCCGCTTCCAGATCCGCGCGTGGGAGCTCAAGGCCACGAACACCACGTGCCCCGGCTGCGCGACGGGCTGTGCCGTCGAGCTGCACACGAAGCACGAGACGGCCTATCGCGTCGTCCCGCGCTTCGACCCGGCGGTGAACGGCCACTGGATGTGCGACGCCGGTCGGCTCACGTACAAGGACACCGCACCCGAGGAGCGCGTCCGCTACGCCCGCGTCGACGGCGAGGACGTGCCGCTCGGCCACGCGATCGCGACGGCGGCCCGCCGCCTGCGCGGCCGCACGCGCAAGGTCGCGGTGGTGTTCAGCGCGCAGTCGACGAACGAGGCCAACGCGGCGCTCGCCGATCTCGCCGACCTGCTCGAGGCCGAGCGCTTCGTCGTCGGCAAGCCCAACTGGCAGGGCGACGACATCCTGCGCGACGTCGATCAGAACCCCAACACCCGCGGCGCGCTGCAGGCCGCCGGCGTCGCGCGCCACGAGGGCGAGCTCGGGCTCGAGCTGGCCGGCCGCGCGTACGAGGCGGTCGTGTTCCTCGACGGCACGTTCGAGCTGTCCGAGGTCGTGCGCACGTCGCTGAAGTCGCTGCCGTCCATCTGCCTCGCGGATCGATGGACGCCGCTCGCCGAGTGCTGCACGGTCGTGTTGCCGTCGGTGTCGTGGGCCGAGACGCTCGGCTCGTTCGTGAACCGCCAGGGTCGGCTGCGCGTGCTGCAGCCGGCGTGGCGCCCCGAAGGCGATCGTCGGGAGCGCGCGGATCTCCTGCGCGACCTCGTGCTCGCGCTCGGCGAGCAAGACCTGCCGACGTCGCGCGATCGCAGCCGTGCGCTCGCCGAGACGCACGACAATGCCCAGCTCCGCGCGCTGACGGAGATGCCGACCGCCGCGCGCCCCACCCTCCTGCGCTTCTCCCACACCCGCGGCTGAGAGGACGCCATGCACCCGCTTCGCCTGCTCGTGCTCCTCGCACTCGTCGTCCTCGGGCTGTCCGGCTGTCGGGACCCGCGATCCGCCGTCGGCAAGACGGCGACGATCCGCACCGAGCCCGCCGAGGTCGTCTATCACCCCGAAACGGGCGCGGTCGCGATCGACATCGTGAACACCGGCGACAAGCCGCTCGGCGTCGGCGAGTTCCGGCTCGAGGGTCCCGATTGGGAGGCCTTCGTGCTCGAGCCCGCGAGCGCGACGCTCTTGCAGCCGGGCGAGCGCACGACCGTGCGCGTGGCCGTGAATCCCGCCGCGCTCGAGGGCCCGGGCGAGCCCATCCGCGGCGCCGTCGTCGAAGCGGAGCCCGCCGAGGAGATCGGCGCCGACGAGTACCGCAACGGCCTCGCGCGCCTGCAGTTCGCCGCCGGCGGCTTGCCGGTATCGGTGCCGCTCGTGTTCGAGGATCCCTCGTGGGTCGGGCAGTACCTGCTGCCCGCGCTCATCAAGGTCGTGCTGCTCGTGATGGCATTCATCATGCCGCTCGCGTCGCTGCTGACGTGGATGGAGCGCAAGCAGAGCGCGATGATGCAGGACCGCCTCGGTCCGAACATGGCGAACATCTCGGTCGGCGGCATCACGCTGCGGCTGTGGGGCCTGCTCCACATCGCCACCGACGGCCTGAAGATGCTCTTCAAGGAGGACTTCATCCCGCGGCGGGCCCATCGCGCGATGTACAACCTCGCGCCCTTGCTGGCGATCGTGCCGGCGCTCGTCGTGTTCGCGATCGTGCCGTTCGGCGACGGCCTGTGCTACGGCCACTCGTTCGACGTGCTGTCGCAGGCGGACGTCGATCAGTGTGCGGCCGGACGCGGTGGCACGCCGCTGCAGATCGCCCAGCTCGACGTCGGACTGCTCTACTACTTCGCGATCGCGTCGATCGCCACGTACGGCACCACGCTGGCCGGGTGGTCGAGCTACAACAAGTGGGCGATCCTCGGCAGCCTGCGCGCGTCGGCGCAGATGATCTCGTACGAGGTCGCCATCGGCCTCACGATCGTCGGTGCGCTGCTCGTGTACGGCACGCTCGAGCCCCACGCGCTCGTGAAGGCCCAGCTCGTCACGCACTGGGGCATCCTCTTGCAGCCCATCGCGTTCGTGCTGTTCTTCACCGCGGCCATCGCGGAGACGAAGCGCGCGCCGTTCGACTGCCCGGAGGGCGAGTCCGAGATCATCGGCTACTTCGTCGAGTACTCGGGCATGCGGTTCGGGCTGTTCTACCTCGGCGAGTTCATCGAGGTCGTGTTCGTGTCGGCGCTCGTCACCACGCTGTTCCTCGGCGGGTGGTCGCTGCCGTTCGGCATGCTCGGCGCGAGCGGGTTCGCCTCGCCGCTCATGGCCCAGCTGTTCTTCGGCGGTGCGGGCTTCGTGCTCGCGGCCACCGGCGTCGCGGCCTGGCGCGCGAGCCGGCACGGCGAGACGTTCGGCGCGGTGCTCATCCTCGTCGGCGTCGTGCATCTCACCTTCGCGGTGTGGTCGCTCTTCACCGGCTGGGGCACGGAGCTGCCCCACCTCGTGGTCGTGCTGGTCGGCATGATCACGTGGGGCATCAAGGTGCTCACGCTGTGTTGGCTGCAGCTGCTCATCCGCTGGACGCTGCCGCGTTTCCGCTACGACCAGCTCATGAGCCTGGGGTGGAAGGGCCTGTTGCCCCTGTCCATCGCGAACATCGTGCTCACCGCGGTCGTCGTCTACGCGATGACGCCGGTGCACGAGCAGCCGGACGATGCGAAGGCCGAGGTCGGCACGAAGGCGGAGCCCGGCGCCGGCAAACCGGCGGCCAAGCCCACGGAGGGAACGCCATGACGATCGGCGTCAAGAAGGTCTCGCTCGAGCGGACCACGCGAGAACAGATCTACCTGCCCGCGATCCTCGAGGGGCTGCTCACCACGGCGCGGCACTTCTTCAAGAACACGTTCACCAAGGGCATGGGCGACGTCGACACGATCCGCTACGGCGAGCCCGAGGTGGACGTGAAGAACTACTACCCCGAGCGCTATCGCGGGGTGCATCGCCTGATGATCCGCGACGACGGCAGCGTCCGTTGCGTGGCGTGCATGTGCTGCTCGACGGTGTGCCCGGCGAAGTGCATCTACATCGTCGCGGAGGATCGCGGCGACAACCACGAGAAGGCGCCGAAGAGCTTCGTCATCGACGAGCTGAAGTGCGTGGTGTGTGGGCTGTGCGTCGAGGCGTGCCCGTGCGACGCGATCCGCATGGACAGCAAGCAGCACATGAACCCCACCGAGACGCGCGAGGACGCGGTGCTGCGCAAGGTGGAGCTGATGAAGCTCGGCGGGCCTTCCGTCGCCGTGCAAGGCGGCGTCGGCCCCGACTACCGCGCGACGGCGCCTCAGTCGGATCCCCGCTTCCCCAGTCGCTGAGCGCCCACGTCACCGGTGCGCGCGCCGTAACGCAATCGGGCCGCGAATTTCAAGCGGCGCGATGGGCTGCGACGCGACGCGGCGCCTCGTCACTTCGTGCCTTCACAACGCGCGTCGAGGTGTTAAGCTCGAAGCTGGGTCAGCCGTGCGCTCGGCGTTCGAGTTCTACCTACTCCGTTCAACCCGGGAGCCGCCTCTGTCCGTGGGAGTGCAAGCCCGTTCGGCGGGAAGCCCGAAGCGGTTATCCGCGGTGCCCACCTGAGAAGGTAGGGGTTGAACTGGAATCGCCGAGCGCGCGGCGGCCTGTTATTGGTTTTGATGGAGGGGCGCGCCGCGCCCCTCCCTCGCGCCGGCGAAGCCGTCGCTGTCCAGCGGGATCATGGGTGACAGATCAGACCGGCCACATGGGTGACACATCCATCTGGCCGGTCTCGGTGAGCGGAGCCAAGCCGGACACCCGAGTTGGGCGAGGTCTTCGATCGCGGGCGTAGCACTTCCGGCTCGCGAAGCGCCGCGGGCGCAGTTCAGGCGTCGCGAAGGCTACGGTCGAACCGCCCTTGCTCGTCGAAACCTCCGATGCAGAGCGGACCGAAGTGAACGGCGAAGGTGCCGTCGTCGCGGGGCTCAAGCCCCACGAACTCACCCGCGAGTGGCTCGCAGACGTACGTGGACACGCCACGCCACTTCACCTCACCGTTGGGCTTCACTCTGCGCAGCTCGAAGTCGTCGGGGTACTCGAACTCGAGCAGTGGCACGGGGTAGCAGCGCGGCGACGCGACGTACACGCTTGCCGGCGTTCGATTGCCGAGCGCTTCGTGCGGGCGTTCTTCGTTGAAGGTCTGCGTGAACAGATCGAAGCGTCGCTGCTGCTGCCTGAACGTCTTGGCGGGCGGTGATGCGGTGTCCTCCTTGAGCGTTCGGTGCATGCGCTCGTGTCGACCGTTCTGCGTAGGCTTCCCCGGCGCAGTACGTTCCAGCTTGATCCCGAGCTTGAGTAGCCAGACGCCCAACTTCGACAAGCCACGAGGTCCCATGCCGGCAAACGGTGGTCCGTTGTCGGTCCGGAACATGATCGGCATGCCGTACTCGCGGAACACCGAGTCGTAAACCGCCTTGACCAGCTCGGTGTGAGTCAGCGACATGGCCTTGCAGCGCAGCAAGTACCTGCTGAAGCCATCGGTGATCGTGAGCGGGTTGACAACGCGACTGTCGCCGGTCTTGAACGAGCCCTTGAAGTCGGCGCACCAGACCGCGTTGGGAGCATCCATCGCGGACAGGCCCGACTCGTTGGCGTCGGGACGCTGTCGCACGCGCCGAGGCCGGATCATTCCGGCTCGCTTCAACAGCTCACCCGCAGTGCTAGGTGCGGGCAGCACGAGTCGCGGGTGCTTCCGTGCGAGCCACGCCAGCAGCTTCCGCGGTCCCCACGTCGGGTGTGCGTGCCGTGCGTCGAGAATGAGATCGCGAATGCGCTCGTCGGTGGTGCCCGGCCGCGACAGCGGCGCACGAGATCGATCGGCCAGAGCCTCGCCTCGCTCCGCCCGGCCGATCCACTTGTAGCCCGTCTTCCGGCTGATTCCGTACTGGCGGCACAGGGCCGAAATGTCGTCCTCGTCGCGATGCACGGCTTCGATGAAGCGGACGCGCTCGTCCACGATGCTGCTCGCCTTCCACGCCACCGGGGCCTCCTGGCCCAGGGTGTTACCCATGTCCCCGGTCTGACGTGTTACCTATCTAGCCGGTCCGCACATCGCGAGCCTCCCTCCCCCACGGCGCTTCGCGCCTCCTGGTGTGCCGGTGCTCTCGAGACTTGGACTCGATCCCCGCGCCTTGCTCAGCGCGCGTCACTCCCAGTCCGCGTCGGCCTTGAGCGCGTCGATGGCGTCGCGAAGGCGCAGGCGCACGCGATCCTTGCCCAGCGTCTCGAGCGTCTCGAACAGCGGCGGCGAAGCCGTGCGGCCCGTGGCCGCGAGGCGCAGCAGCGTGAACAGCTCCTTCGGCTTCCAGCCGCTCTTCTCGCAGAACTCGCGGCCGAACGTCTCGAGGTCGTCCTTCGCGAAGGTGCGCGCACGCTTGTTCTTCTCGATGTCCTCGAGGAACGAGACGAGCACGTCGATCGTCTCCTTGCGCGTGCGCTTCTTCAGGCGGAACTCCGGCAGCACCGCGCGCAGATCCACGCTGCCGCCGAAGAAGAACGACGCGTAGGGCACGAAGTCGTCGAGCCGCGCGAGCCGCTCGCGCGCGAGCACGACGATCTCCTTCAGCCGCTCCATCGACAGTACGTCGCGCTGGATGCGGGCCACGAGCGCATCGGGCTCCATCGCGCGGATGTCCTCGCCGTTCCACGCCGCGAGCTTCACCGGATCGAACACCGGTCCGCCGATCGACACGCGCGCGAAGTCGAAGCTCGCCACCAGCTCGTCCACCGTGAAGCGCTCGCGCCCGTCCGGCATCGAGAAGCCCATCGTGCCGAGGAAGTTCAGGAACGTCTCCGGCAGGTAGCCGAGCGCGCGGTAGTGGAACACCGACACCGGGTTCTTGCGCTTGGACAGCTTCGAGCGATCCGCGTTGCGCAAGAGGCCGAGGTGGAAGAAGAGCGGCGGCTCCCACCCGAACGCTCGATACAGGAGCACGTGCTTCGGCGTGGACGACAACCACTCCTCGCCGCGGATCACGTGGGTGATCCCCATCGTGTGATCGTCCACCACGTTCGCGAGGTGGTACGTCGGGAAGCCGTCGGACTTCATGAGCACCTGGTCGTCGATCTGCTCGACGCCGAAGCGCACCTCCTCCGCGCGCAGCTCGTCCTTCACGACGACCTCGCCCGCGAGCGGCACCTTCATGCGCACGACGTGCACCTCGCCCGCGGCCGCACGGCGCTCGCCCTCGCCGGGGTCGAGATCGCGGCAGTGCCGGTCGTACCCGGGGTGCTCCACCTTGGCGGCCGACTGCGCCTTGCGCAGCTCGTCGAGCCGCTCGCGCGTGCAGAAGCACCGGTACGCCTCGCCCTTGGCCAGGAGCGCATCGACGTGGGTGCGGTACAGCCCGAGCCGCTCGGACTGCCGGTACGGCGCATGGGGCCCACCGACGTCGGGCCCCTCGTCCCACGTGAGCCCGAGCCATCGCAGCGCGTCGAAGATCGCCTGCTCGCTCGATCGCGACGACCGCTCGCGATCGGTGTCCTCGATCCTCAGCACGAACTGCCCCCCGTGCCGGCGCGCGAACGCGTAGTTGAAGAGCGCGATGTAGGCGGTACCCACGTGCGGATCGCCCGTGGGGCTCGGCGCGATGCGAACGCGGGGCGGCGTGGCCGGGCTCATGTGCAGCTCCTACCACAAGGCTGCTCCCGCCGTTTACACTCCTGCCCGGTGACCGCAGACCGCGTCGACGAAGGCGTGATGGAGTCCGTGTGGCAGACCGTCTCGCGCCGCGTGCTCGAGCGCGCCGTCGCGGCGGTCGAGCTGCTCGAGATGCTCGTGCATGCACAGGGTCGCGTCGTGCGCCGCGAGCAGGAGCTGTGGGCGGGCCACACCGTGCTCAACTACGATCGCGAGCTCCTGCCGCGAGTCGCTCGCGCGTCGAGCATGGGCGTGTCGATCTACCTCGGCAACCGACGCATCGCGACGTTCGGCACGCTCGACGCCGGACCCACCCCCGAGGTCGGCGCGTACGCGGAGGCCACGCTCGTCGACGTCGTGCTGCGCCGACGACAATCGTTCCGCGGCGCGCTCGAGACCCAGAACCGCCGCTGTCTCGTCGCCGCGCGCCCGCTCTACGCCACCGACAAGCCCGAGGAGTACGGGCCCATCGGCATCCTCGAGGCGTACCAGGACGAGCACACGATGCGCGACATGCTCGAGGGCAGCTGGCGCGATCGGGCGGGCGACGATCCGCAGGCGGTGCGTCGACAGCAGCAGCTCGATCGCATGGCCGCGGTCATGCGCTTCATCGACGACATCGCACGGCGCCTGCAGCTGCTCGCACTCAACGGCAACATCATCGCCGCGCAGGCGGGCGATCACGGCCGCGCCTTCCGGGTCGTGTGTCGCGAGCTCGGCAGCTTGGCGGAACAGTCGAAGGAGGCCGTCGCGGAGGTCCGGCGGGTCACGCTGGACCTGGCCCCGAGCGGCATGACGGAGGACCTGGGCCCGGTGCCGGCGGAACCGGAGGCCGCGATCGCATCGCCGCCCGAGCCGGCCGCGGACGCCTGAACATCCGGCGCCACGCCGCGCGGGCGATCCCCCGGGATCGCAGGCCGACCCGTCTCGCCGGCGGGGACATCGCCAAACATCTCGCGCAGTTGTGCTTCGATCCGGGCCGATCCCCCGGCGATCCCCCCGTTCGAATTTTCCTGCATTTTCGCGCTATTGAGCCTTGTTGGTAAGATCGCCCCGTGCTAGTGCACGTGCCAACATACGCGAGAGTGTCTCGCGGCTAGGCCCGATTCAGCTCGCAGCCCGCGACTGAAGACGAGTTTCAAGGTCGCGCAGCGACCGTGGGGACAAGTTCGGCCATGGATCAGATCTTCGAGAGCCATTTCGGCGGCAACCAGAGCTCCAGCAATGGCGGTGAGACGGACGCCTATTGCCCGAAGTGCCGCGCGGACACGCAACACATCATCCTCGAGAGCTACGCGGACGAGATCCGGAGGGTACAGTGCGCGGTCTGCGGTGACACGCATGCGTACAAGCCGCCGCGCGGCGGCGAGGACGACAACCCCGAGCCACTCGCCGCCACGAAACGCAAGGGCGCGAAGAAGCTCGAGTGGCTCGAGGGCATGAACACCTACGACCTCTCGACCGCGATTCGGTACACGCCGAAGGCCGAGCTCTCGATCCACCAAGTGGTGGTGCACCCCACGTTCGGCGTCGGCTTCGTGTCCGACATCGCGGGCGAGCAGAAGGTCGAGGTCATGTTCCGCAACAACCTCCCGCGCGTGCTCGTGCACGGACGCGGCGAGACCGAGGACGATCGCGCGGGCGAGCGCGTGGGCGAGGAAGAGGTCCGGCAGCTGCTCGGCCTCGAGCTCGGACCCTCGCCCGAGGAGATCGCCGCCGAGCGCGAGCGTCGGCTCGCCGAGGAAGAGGCGGAGCGTCAGCGCGAGCGCGAGGAGAAGCGCCTGGCCGCGGAGCGCGAGCGCGCGGCCGCTGCCGAGCGTCGCGAAGAGGAGCGTCGCCGTCGCGAGGAAGAGCGCGAGGCCAAGCGACGCGAGCGCGACGAGGAGCGCGAGAAGAAGAAGCAGGAGCGCGAGGCCGAGCGCGTGCGCAAGGCCGAAGAGCGCAAGATGGAGCAGGAGCGCAAGCGCGAAGAGGCGCAGAAGGCCCGCGACGACGAGAAGAAGCGCCGCGACGACGAGAAAGAGGCCAAGCGGCTCGAGAAGGTGCGCGAGAAGGAGCGCCTGCTCAAGGACAAGGAGCGCGAGAAGGAGAAGCTCCTCAAGGAGAAGGAGAAGGAGCGCCTCGCCAAGCTCAAGGACAAGGAGCGCCTCGCCAAGGAGAAGGAGCGCGAGAAGGAGAAGCTCGTCGCCGCCAAGGAGAAGGAGCGCCTGCTCAAGGAGAAGGAGCGCGAGAAGGAGCGCGCCGCCAAGGAGCGCGAGAAGGAGAAGCTCGCGGCCATCAAGGAGAAGGAGCGCCTCGCCAAGGAGAAGGAGCGCGAGAAGGAGCGCGCCGCCAAGGAGAAGGAAAAGGCGAAGCTCGCGGCCATCA
Source organism: uncultured Nannocystaceae bacterium (assembly GCA_964468635.1). Classification (GTDB taxonomy): domain Bacteria; phylum Myxococcota_A; class Polyangia; order Nannocystales; family Nannocystaceae; genus Xiheibacterium. Next base: position 178,126 of record CAYXVR010000019.1, on the reverse strand, counting down.
AGGAGAAGGAGAAGGCGGCCGCCGCCAAGGAGAAGGAGCGCCTCGCCAAGCAGCGCGAGAAGGAGCGCCTCGCCAAGGCCGCGAAGACCAAGGGCAAGGCCGCCAAGGGCAAGCCCGCCAAGGGCAAGGCGAAGGCCAAGCCCGCGAAGGCGGCGAAGAAGCCCGCCAAGAAGCCGGCGAAGAAGCCCGCCAAGAAGCCGGCGAAGGCGGCGGCGAAGAAGCCCGCCAAGCCGGCGAAGAAGGCGGCGAAGAAGCCCGCCAAGAAGCCGGCGAAGAAGAAGTCGGGCAAGCGTTAGTCCGCCGTTTGCTTGCGCGACGAGGGGCCATCGCCCACGCTGGATCCGTGGCTCCGTGCCGCCCGTGACCCATGCGTGACGACGAGCCCCTCGCGCCCTCTCGCCCCAGCTCCCCGTGGCTGTCCCATCTGCGGGGTCGGCTCGACGGGATCACGAGCGCGATCCTCGTCTTCCCCCTGTTCCTCGGCTACCAGGTCGGCATCCTGTCCGGCCGCGGACAGAACGGCGTCGACCTGCTCACGCGCTCGCTCGTGCAGGTCGCCGAGCGCGACCTCGGCAACTACCTCGCGATCCTCGGCGTCATGCTCGTCGCCTACGCGGCGGTCGTCGTGCTGCTCCGCCACCGCGGGCGCTTCGACCCGCGCGCCTTCGGCCCGATGCTCGCCGAGTCCGCGCTCTACGCCCTCACGATGGGGTCGATCATCCTGTTCATCATGAACCAGGTGATCGGCGTGCTGCCGGGCCTGGCGGTCGGCGGCACGCATGCGGCTGCCGACGTGCTCGTCATCTCGGCGGGCGCCGGCTTCCACGAGGAGCTCGTCTTCCGCGTGATCATCATGGGCGGGCTCGCGTGGCTGCTCACCGGGATCACCGGCAAGTCACGCGCGTGGATGATCGCGCTGGTCGTCTCCTCCGTGGTGTTCTCGATCGCGCACCACATCGGGCCGTCGCAGGAGGCGTTCACGTTCGCGGCGTTCGTCTACCGCACGCTCGCCGGTGCCTTCTTCGCACTCGTGTACCAGGTGCGCGGCTTCGCCGTCGCTGCATGGACCCACGCCTTGTACGACGTGTTCGTGCTGTCTCTGGCGCACTAGCGTTTCTTACCGGCCACGATCGCGGTGACCTGGCGATCCGGGCGGAAGATCTCGCGCGCGAGTGCCTGCACGGCCTTCGCATCGACGGCGCGGACCCTCGCGGGGTGGCGTAGGTGCTCGTCGTGGCCGAGGCCGTAGATCTCGTTGAAGGCGAGCAATGAGGCCACGCGGCTGCGCCGCTGCAGCGCGGCATCGGACTGGCCGAGGATCCAGGCCTGCGCGCGCTCGACTTCCTCCGTCGTGGGCGGCTCGTCGCAGATCCGCGTGCGCTCGCGCTCGAGCGCCGCGCGGGCGCGCGCCAGCTTGTCCTGCGAGGCGGCCGCGTAGAACGACACGCCGCCCGCGTCGATGCCTTCGCTCGACGACGCCGACACGTGGTAGACGAGCCCTTCGTCCTCGCGCAGCGCGGTGAACAGCCGCCCTGCCTGGCCGCCGAGGATGGTGGTGAGTACCTCCATCGTCGTGTTGCGCGGGTCGCCGATGACGAGCCCGGGCCACGCGAGCACGACGTGGGCCTGCTCGCGCGCGCGATGGATGCGGATCGGCGTGATGTCGGTGGGGCGCTTGGGCGCGCGCCCGGGCAGGCGATCGAGCGGCCCCGGCTTCGGCATCCGTCCGATCACTGCGTCGAGCAGCTCGAGCATCGCTCGCGGATCGAAGTCGCCGCACAGAGCGACGCACGCGCGTCCGATCGGATACCGCGCGTGCCAGAGCCGGCGGAGCTCGTCGCTGGTGAGCGCGCCGAGGCTCTCGGCGGTGCCACGGCGACGCCGGCCGTACGGATGATCGCCGTACAGCCTCGCTGCCGCCGCGTGGTACGCGAGCGTCGCGAGGTCGTCCTTCTCGGCGACGAGCTCGTCGAGCGCGATCCGGCGCTCGCGCTCGAACTCGGTGTCCGCGAACGCCGGCGCCATCGCGCACTCGAGCGCGCGGCGCAACACGGTCTCCCCGTCGCGGGCGAGCGCTTCGAGTCGCGCCACACGGTCGACCTCACCGCCTCTCGAGGTGCATGCCCATGCTGCTGCGCGCGGCCAGTCCGTCGAGCACCGCCGCCCTGCCCTCGATCTCGCGCGCGAGCGTGTCGCCGTCGCGCTCGCGGCTGCCCCGCGTGAGCAGCGTGGCCGTCAGTGCCGATGCACCCGACAGCTTGCGCGGCTCGACCCGCTGCCCGCCGGGCCACACGAGCCAGCCCGCCAGCATCGGCAGCGTGCGATCGACCGCGAAGCGCACGCGCACGCCGCTGGCGAGCTCCGCGAGCATGAACCCGTGCGCGTCGGTGCGCAGCCGCGGTCCCGTGGCGGCCCGCGCGGTGCGTCGTGGTCGACCGCTCATCGCGGCGGTCAACCGCTTGCCGAGCGCGCGCGCCTCGGCGGCCGTGAACGCGGACTTCGGCACGACGAGCGCGAGCGCGCCGCGGCGCGGATCGAGCCGCCGCACGCACGCGTCGCGGATGTCGGCGGGCCCGAGCGCGGCGAGTCGCGTGAGATACTCGCGATCGAGCTCGATGTCGTCGCGCAGGCTCAGGTAGTAGCCGAGCGCGTGCGCTTGACCGTGCACGGTCTCGCGGCGGTAGACCACGTCGCTCTCGAGCACGGCGCGACCACGCGCGAGCTCCTCGTCGTCGAGCGTCACTTCGCGCAGCTGTCCGACGAGCTCGACGATCGCGAGCGTCGCGGCCTCGATGCGGGCCGGCGGTGTGTGGGCGGACACGACGAACGTGCTGGCCTGGCGCCCGGCGAAGAGCGATGCGTGCCCGTCGGTGACGAGGCCGTCGCGGCGCCGGAGCTTGCGGGCGATCCACGACGACTCGCCCCAGCCGAGCGCATTCGCGGCGATCTCGAGCGCACACGCCTCGCCGTCGGGCCACGCGGGCGCGGGCCAGCCGAGCGCGAGGTGGGCCTCGTGCACGTCGTCGCGCAACACCACCACGCCGGGGGCGTCGCGCGCGGCCGGGGCTCGCACGGGCCGCGCTCGCTTCGGTCCCGCGAATCGGCGCAGGATCGGGCGCGCCGTGGCGAGCACTCTCGCAGGCGCAATGGGTCCGACGACGACGAGAGCCACCCGCCCACCTCGGTAGTTGCGGCGCAGGAACCCGCGCAGCGTCGCGGCACGCGTGCCGGCGATCTCCGGCGCCTTGCCGAGGACCGGTCGCGCGTACGCGTGCACCCCGTAGAGGTGCTCGAGCATCTCCTGCGTCGCACGCGACGCGGGGTCGTCGTCGTACTGCCGGATCTCCTCGATCACGACCTCGGATTCCTGCGCGAGGTCGGTCGCACTGGGCGACGCGTGGGAGATGGGCTCGACGAGCGCCCGCAGGGCGGCACCGAAGTGGGCGGCCGGAACGGTGGCGTGGAAGACGGTCTCGTCGTGGCTCGTGAAGGCGTTGACGTCGCCCCCGAGTGCCTCGATCGCGGATGCGATGTCGACGCGTCGACCCTCGACCTCGAGCGGCTTGAAGAGCATGTGCTCGAGCAGGTGCGCACAGCCGTGCTCGCGCGCCCGCTCGTCCGCGGTGCCGGCGAGGATCCACAGCTGGATCGCCACGGTCCCACCCGCACTGCCACCTGCACCCGCCATCTGCTGCACGACGAGTCGGACGCCGCCTGGCAATCTGCGCAGGCTCGCGGGCCGCGGACGCGCCACGGCCTCCCGGGCTCGGGTGCGAGAAGGTGATCGCCGCGGAGCGGGCGAAACGGGTGGAGTGCGCGGCACGGGCGAGGCGAACGAAGGTACACCGACGGCCCATGGGAGCGGCACCCACGATCGACCGCCGGCACGCCGGCAAACGCGCCGCCGACGGCCTTGGCTGTGTTATTTTGCGTGCGACAGTGCTCGTACCGCCGCGTTCGCGGCCCCTCCTCGACCGTGCAGATCTCCGAACATGCGCTGCGCGACACCGCCTCGGCGGTCGCGCTGCCCTGTCCGCTGCCGGGGCGTCACAGCCGTGAGCCCGCGGAGCTGACGGAGTTCCGCGCGACGCCGGCCGACGACAAGGCGTTCAACCGCCTGCGCAAGCGGTTCCGCGAGGCGGAGGACTGGCGCTCGCTCGCGACGCTCTTGCTCCTGCACGCGTCCGCCAGCAAGGACGAGCCGGCCGAACGCTCCAAGGCCGCCGAGCTGTGCGTGCAGGCCTACGAGCTGTGGCTCGAGCGCGTCAAGGACCGCGAGGAAGCGGCCCACGCTCTCGCACGCGCGGTGCAGCTGCGGCCCGACGATGCGCGCGCGCAGGAGCGGCTGCGCAAGCTGTACGAGGCCCAAGGTGCCCACAAGGAGCTCGTCGAGCTCTTGCGCTGGCGGCTGCGCGTGCAAGCGGATCCCCGCGAGTCGGCCCCCTTGCATCTCGAGCTCGCCGAGCTGCTCGAGCAGCACTTCCTCGCGATCGGCGAGGCGGTGAAGCACTACGAGCGCGCGGTGTTCGGCGATCCCAACGTCGCGCGCGCGGGCGATCGCCTCATCAAGCTCTATCTGCAGGCCGGCGCGTGGAGCTCGGCCGCGGCGCGCATCGGCGAGGAGCTCGCGCGCATCGAGGCGGGCGGCGATCGCCAGCGAATCGCGGAGCTCCATCGCCGGCTCGCCGCGATCGAGTCGCAGCAGTTCGACAACGTCGCCTCGGCGGCGCGTCACCTGCAAGCCGCGCTCAAGGCGGTGCCCGACGACATCGAAGCGCTCAAGGCGTTCGGCGTGCTGTACCTCGCGTCGGGCCGGGCCACCGACGACGGCGTCGCAAAGGCGGCCGACATCTTCTACAAGGCCGCCGAGCTCGCGCGTCGCCGCGGCGACAAGCAGCGCGCGCTCAAGCTCCTGCGCCGCTCGCTGATGCTGGTGCCCGATCACCAGCAGGCCTCGGTCGCGCTCGAGAACACGCTCATCGACGCCGAGGACTGGCTCGCGCTCGACGAGCTCTATCGCGAGTGGCTCTTCCACTTCTCCGGGCCCGACGCGGTGCCGCTGTTGTTGCGCCGCGCCGATCTGCTCGACCGCCGGTTGTATCGGCGCGAGGAAGCCCGCCGCCTCTACGAGGAGGCCAGCCGCTACCAGAAGCCCGACGACGAGGCCTGGCGCAGGTTGGAGCAGATCTACGCGGAGTCCGGCGATCACTGGGCGCTCGTCGCGTTGCTCGACGCGCAGATCGAGCGGATGCCGGACGAGGTCCCCACCGAGACGCTCTTGCGCGCCGCGGCCGTGTGTCGCGACGAGCTCGGCGACGAGGTGCGCGCGGCCGTCTACTTCTACAAGGTGCTCGAGCGCGAGCCGTTCAACGCGGCCGCGTTCGAGGGCTACAAGGAGCACTGGCGGCGCAAGCACAACTGGGTGCACCTGCGCGACCTCATCCTCTATCAGATCGAGCACGCGGCCGCGCAGCCCGACGGCAGCAACCCCTACGAGAACAGGGCGTTCGCGGAGGAGTTCGTCGAGCTCGCCGACATCTGCGAGCGTCGCCTCGGCGACATCGACGGTGCCCTCGATGCGTGGGCGCGGCTGCAGGTCGCGTATCCCGACGACAGCCGCCCCGGAAAGCACATCGGTCGCATCGAGAAGCGCGCGCGCATGTGGGACAACATGGTGCGCGTCCAGGAGGCGGAGCTCGAGCGCACGGTCGATCCGGCCAAGCGGCTCGACATCCTCAAGCGGCTCACGCAGGTCTACCGCGATCGCCAGGTGAACCCCGAGCGGGCGATCGAGCTGTACAGCGAGATCCTCGAGCTGTCGCCCAACGACATCCAGGCCACGCGCGCGCTCACGGCGTTGTACGACCGCGCCGGCGACTTCCCGCGCGTGATCGAGATGCTGCGCGAGCAGTACGAGCGCAGCCGCGGAGCGACCGAGCGCGTCGCCGTGCTGCGCCGCATGGCGGAGATCTGGCACCACGAGCTCGGCGAGCTCGATCAGGCCGCGTGGGCGGCGGAGCGGATCATCGAGCTCGCGGCCCACGATCGCGAGGCGATCACGCGGCTGCAGCAGGTGCTCGAGGAGCAGGGCCGTCACGCCGAGCTGCTCGACATGCTCGGGCGCGAGCTCGCGACCGCGCAGGGCGCGGACGCGAAGGCCAAGCTCCTGCGACGCATGGCTCGGTTGGCCGAGCACGAGCTCGAGGACGAGGACAAGGCCGCCACGCTGTGGGCCGAGCTGCTCGAGCACCGCCCAGGTAGCCTCGAGATCATCGACAAGCTCGTGCTCTCCTACGAGCAGGCCGGCAGGCACGAAGAGCTCGGCACGCTGCTCGGCAAGGCCGCGGGCTCGCCGAAGACGCCGCTGCCCCGCCAGATCGACTACCTGCTGCGGCTCGGCCAGCTCGCCGAGGCGGCGCTCGACGATCCGATGCTCGCGCGCACGTCGTTCGAGCGAGTGCTGCGCAGCCGCCCCGATCACCGCGGCGCACTCGAGGCCCTCGTCCGCATCTATCGCACCGAGGACGCGTGGCAGCCGCTCGTCGCCGTGCTCGGCAAGCTGCAGGAGCTGGCCGAGACCGAGGAGGACGCGTTCCGCATCGCGTGGGAGCGCGCCGAGCTGCTCGGGGACCAACAAGGCGACGCGCGCGCGGCCGCCGAGCTCTTGGAATCGCTCGGCGAGGATCTCTCGCTCGGTCGACGCGAGGTTGCCGCGAGCCTGCTCGAGCTCTACGAGCGCGCGAAGCTCCATCGCAAGGTCGTGCGCCAGGCCGAGCTCATGCTGCTCGCCGCCGAGTCGGCCGACGATCGGCGCCGCCTCTACGACACGATCTCGACGACGTGGCTGCGGCATCTCGACGACAAGCAGGCCGCGCTCGCCGCGTACGCGCGCTTCGTCGACGAGTTCTCGGGCGACCTCGAGGGCCTGTGGAACATGGCGAAGCTGCAGCTCGAGATCGGCGACCACGAGGCCGCGCTCGGCACACTGCAGCGCCGACTCGAGCTCGCGAGCGACCTGGGCACGCAGACCGCGACGCTCGAGCACATGGCCGGCATCGCCGAGACCAAGCTCGGGGAGCCCGCGCGCGCGCTCGAGCTCCTGCGTCGCGCGCTCGCGGTCGATCACTTCAACGCGGGCATCGTCGCGCGCATCGCGAAGTTGGCGGAGCAGCATCGCCTGTGGAAGGAGCTGCTCACCGTCTACGACGAGCGCTTCGGCTACCTCGGCCACGACGGCCAGGTGGAGGCGCAGATCGAGCTGTGCCTCGAGGCGTGCGACATCGCCGAGCGCCGCTTCGGCGATCCCGTGCTCGCGTTCGACTGGGCCCGTCGGGGCTACTTCGCCGCGCTCGAGGGCGACGTGTCGCCCGGCGCCGTGGGCCCGCGGCTGCGTCAGCTCGCGGCCGATCACGGTCACTGGGCCGAGCTGCTCGCGACGCTCGACCGCGAGATCGCGCTGCTCGAGCGGCGCGGCACCCAGGGGTCGGCGTCGCACCTGGTCGCGCGGCTGCGCGAGGCCGCCGACATCGCGCTCGATCGCATCAAAGATCCGACGAAGGCGGTCGGCTACCTGCAGCGCGCGCATCGGCTCGCACCCACGGACGAGGAGCTCGCGAGCGAGCTCGAGTCCACGGCGGAGCGCCACCAGCTGTGGCAGGCGCTCATCGAGCTGTGGGGCGGTCGCCTCGAGCGGGCCGCGACCAACCTCGGCCGCTACGACGCGTGTCGGGCGATCGCGAAGATCCACGAGGAGCGCCTGCACGACCCCGAGAAGGCGTTCGAGTGGATCCGCCAGGCGTGGAACGACCTGAAGAAGGCCGACCCCGCGCTCGCGAGCGACGCGTTCGACTTCCTGCGCGAGCTCGCCGATCGCCACCGCCTGTGGCCGCAGCTCGTCGACTTCCACCTCGATCGCGCGCGCCAGTCGATGCAGAGCGACGAGACGCTCGCGGCGCTGCAGGCTGCGGCCGAGGTGTTCGACGAGCACATGAGCGATCCGCTGTCCGCGATGCGCACGCTCGTGCAGGCGCTCGACGAGCCGCAGTCGGATCACGTGCTCGACGAGATCCGCAGGCTCGGCGAGAAGGTCGACGAGCGCCGCGACGGCGATCTGCCCGCCATCGGTGCGCTCGTGCTGCTCGCCGTGCTGCAGCGGCTCGTGCCGCGCAGCCGGCAGCCCGCCACGACGATCGACTTGTTGGCAGAGCGCGCGCGCATCCGCGAGGAGCGGCTGGGCGATCGGGCGGCCGCGATGGCCGAGTGGATCCGCGTGCTGCGGATCGATCCCGATCACGATCAGGCGCTCGGCGAGCTCGAGCGGCTCGCCGACGAGGGCGACCTCTGGCAGCTCTACCTCGTGGTGCCCACCGCGGCGCTCGAGCAGATCGGGCCCGCGGAGGATCGCGCGGTGCTGCTCAAGCGCGTCGCGCAGCTGTACGAAGGCGTGCTCGGCCGGCCCGAGTACGCCCTGCGCGCGCGGCTGATGGCCTGGCGCACGCACCCCACGCTGCCGCCGTCGGAGGGCGACATCGACGACGAGCACGACGCGATCTGGCGGCTCGCGGAGCTCACCGGCACGTACCAGACGCCGCCGGTGCCGAAGGATCCGATGCTGATGCCGTCGATCACCGCGCCCGAGATCGCCGATCAAGCGGCGTGGATCGGCGCGGGGCTCGACCTGCGGTTGCTCGACACCCTGCCCTCGCCCCACGTGCCGCGGGTCGAGCTCGCGGCGCCGATGCTCGTGCGCAAGGGCAACACGATTCCGGTGTCGATCGACGACGACAGCTCGGTGTCGACCGCACCGCCCAAGCCGATCTCGGTGGAGCCGGAGCACGTCGATCTCGATCCGAGCGACTCGATGATCCTCGAGGTCGACGACTTCGAGGAGCTCGACGACGAGCTGCCCACGGTGGATCCCACCATCGCCGGTGAGCGGCCGCAGCCCGGCGTACGCGTCGAAGAGGCGACGCGCACCTCGATCGCACCGTCGAACCCCGCGCCACCGCCTCCGCCGCGCGCGCCCGATCACGGCCTGCCCGCGCTGCCCAAGCTCACCCGCCCCGTGCTCCCGCCGCGACCGCGCGTCGTGTCGGCCTGGGAAGAGGTCGCGCTCGCGTACACCGAGGTGCCGGCCGAGTCGAAGAGCGAGAAGGTCGACGTCGCGCTCGTGCTCGCGCGCCTGTGGGAAGAGGGCGCGCAGAACCTCGAGCGCGCGTTCCAGGCGCTCGAGCGCGCGCTCCTGTGGGTGCCGCGCCACGAGCTCGCGCTCGAGCGCTTGGAGCAGCTCGCCGAGCGCCACCAGGTGATCGATCGCCTGCTGCAGGCGTACGAGCTCCTCTTGTCCGAGTCCGCGCTGCCCGAGCATGTCGTCGCGCACAACGTGCGGATCGCCGAGCTGCACGAGGCGCGCGGCAGCCTGCCCGACGCGGAGGCCCGCTATCGCCAGGTGCTCGCGGTGGCGCCGCAGCACGTCGGCGCGATGGAGGCGTTGCTCGCGATCTACGAGACGGAGGAGCGCCCGGCCGACTGGGCCGACGTGTGGTCGGACCTGCTGGAGCTGCAGGCTCCGCAGCTGCCGATCGACGAGCGCATCGAGCGGACGATGCGGCTCGCCCGCGTGTACGAGACCCAGCTCGCGCGTCCGCGCGATGCGATCGACCGGCTCGAGCTGCTCGCGCGCGAGTTCCCCGATCGCAAGGAGATCCACGAGGCGCTCGTGCGCCTGTTCTCCGCGACGCGGCAGTGGCAGCAGGCCATCGAGACGATGCGCGCGGCGATCAACGCCGTGCCCGACGAGGACTACCGACTCGAGCAGCTCGCCCAGATCGCCGCCGTCTACGAGGAGAAGCTCTCGCTGCCCGACCGCGCGATCTCGGCGTGGGCCGAGGTGGTGGAGCACCGCGAGGACGCCCACGCGCTCGCGCGCCTGCAGGAGCTCTACCTCGCCACCGCGCGCTACGAGGACGCGCTGCCCGTGATCGAGCGCCGGCTCGCCGCCGTCGACGACAACGAGTCGCGCATCCCGTTGCTCGTCGCGAAGGCACGCGTGCTGCAGGAGGGCGCGGGCGACGTCGAGGCCGCGACCGCGACGCTCGAGGAGCTCGTGCGCGTGGCGCCCGAGAACGACGACGTGCTCATCGGATTGTCGCGGCTGTACCGCAAGCGCGATCGCTACGACGACGGCGTCGCGCTGTTGCGCGACCACCTCGCACGGATCTCCGCGGCGTCGAGCACGGGTTCCGACGCCGCGGCGCGGCGCGTGAAGCTGACGGTCGCGCTCGCGGAGGTGCTCGAGCGCGAGGGCCACGATCCGCGCGGGGCGCTCGCGGCGATCGCCGAGGCGCTCACGGCGTTCCCCGGCACCGCGGAGCTCTTGCGCGCACAGGCTCGCATCGCGCGGATCGTCCACGACGAGAAGCTGCTCGTGGACTCGCTCGCGGCGTTGCCGGATCCCGACGGCCTGCTCGAGGCCGCGGATCTGCTGCGCACGCGGCTCAAGGACAACGCCCGCGCGGTGCGGCTGTACTCGCGCGTGCTCGCCGAGGCGAAGGCCGCGTCCGACGATCCCGAGTCCGGGCGCCGGCTCGCGTCCGCGCTCGAAGGCCTGGTGCGCCTGCGCATCGACGACGGCGACATCCACGGCGCGATGGACTTCATGGATCGCCAGCTCGCCGAGATGCGCGGGCCCACGATCCGCGCCCAGCTCCTCACCGAGATGGGCCGCATCACGTACCGCAGCACCGGCGACGTCGAGGCCGCCCGTGCGCGGTTCGACGGCGCGCTCGCGGAGGATCCCGACTACGCGCGCGCGAAGCTGGGCCTGGGCGAGATGCTCGCGGAGGCGGGCCGTCACGAGGAGGCGGAGGCGCTGCTCGAGCAGGCGATCGACGCGATGGGTCTGCTCGGCGATCCCGATCAGCTCGCGCACGGTCTGCTCGCGCTCGCGACGGTGCTCGATCAGAGCGGTCGCCACGCCGACGCGCATCGCCGCCTCACGCTCGCGGCCCGCCATGCGCCGAAGGACATCGAGATCCGCGCGGCGCTGGTGCGCAACCGCGTGCTCGCGGGTCGCCATCGCGACGCGCTCGTCACCGCCGATCAACTCGAGGAGCGCCTGTCGGAGGGCTTCGAGCGCACGCCGAAACACGTGCGGCTCGTGTCCGACGTGCTCGCGCTCGTGGCCGAGAGCGCGGTCGTGCTCAAGCAGTTCGACGACGCGCTCGCCCGCTATCGCCGCGCGGTGGCGATCGATCCCGCGAACCCCAACGCGCTCGAGCCGCTCATCGGCCTCTGTCAGGAGCGCGGCGCGCTGGCCGAGGCCGCGCGTGCGGCCGCCCTGCTCGCGCGCCAGCTGTCCGACCCGCGCGCGCGCGGCCAGAAGTTCATCGAGGCCGGCATGCTGTTCCACGATGCCGCGTCGGCGCTCGCCGACGGCGCCGACACCGTCGCCGGCGAGAACGAGGCGGAGCTGCGCAAGGCCGCGTTCGAGAACCTGCGGCTCGGGCTCGAGCTGCTCGAAGAGCACAACGTCGCGGCGCTCGACCGCGCGCAGCTCGAGGTCGCGTTCCGGGCCACGGCGCCCCATGATCCCGGCACGGCGCTGCGCTGCCTCGATCGCCTGCTGTTGCAGCCCGATCTCGGTCGCGAGCGGCGTCACGATCTCCTGCTCGAGGGCGTGTCCATCGCGCTCGCTGGCGAGCGCGCCGATCTGGCCGAGCGCTTCGCGAAGTCGGCGCGCGAGCTGCAGCCCCACTCGTCGGCGGCCGTGCTCGCGCAGGCACAGGTGCTCGAGGCGAGCGGCCGCGTGGACGAGATCGAGGCGCTCGTCGAGAACTACTTCGCGTCGCTCGGCAAGAAGGCGAAGGCCCAGGACGCCGGCACCCGCGTCGCACTCTTGCTGCGGCTCGCGGAGATCCAGCGCACGCGGCCCGAGAAGGCGATCGCCGCGTACGAGCACGCGCTCGAGCTCGATCCCGCTGCGCTCGGGCCCGGCGATCGGCGCGTGCTCGGCGAGCTGTACGAGGAGACCGGGGCCCGCGGCGCACGCGTGCTCGCGAACCACGTGGAGCTGCTGGCGCTCGAGCCGCTGGCGGTGCGAAGCCTCGCCGCGCTCGCGGAGCACCACGCGTCACGGCGCGAGCACGACCGTGCGCACGCCCTGTACTCGATCCTCGCGCTCGTCGATCCCGACTCACCGATCGCGAGCGCGTATCTCGAGAAGGCGACGATCACCGGCACGTCGCACACCGAGCTGCAGGTCGCAGGCGTCGTGCCGGCGATGCCGCCGGACGCCGGCGTGCACGAGGCGCTGCAGCAGCTGTGGGACGGCGGCGCCGCGATCATGGCGGAGTACCTGCCGCGGCTGGAAGTGCCCGCGGAGGCGCGCGTCTCTCCGCTCGGCGACGGCGTCATCGCGCCCTTGTGGGGCGAGACGCTCAAGCGCCTGGGCGCGACGAAGGTGGCGCTCGTGGCCGGGCACGCGCTGCCCGGCTACACCGCCGCCGACGCGGATCCGCCGTGGCTCGAGATCCGCTGCCAGCATCCGCCGATCATCGTGGCGTCCGAGGCGGCCCTCGTGTCGACGGATGTGGAGGCGCTGCGCTTCGCGCTCGCGCGCGCGCTCTGGTACACGCGACCCGAGGCCGTGTTCGCGCTGGGCCTGCCGCGGGCCACGCTCGCGCAGCTGCTCTCTGCGCTCTTGCTCGCGTTCCACCCGCGTCACTCCCGACGCAAGCACTACCAGAAGGCCGACGAGCTCGTGCCGCGGCTCGGCCAGGATCTCCTGCGCAAGCTGCCGATGAAGGTGTCGCGCCAGCTGACGACGCTCTTCAAGGATCACGAGGGCGAGTCGTTCGACAGCCCGGCGTGGCGCGCGTGGGTGCGCCGCGCGGGCAACCGCGTGGGCCTGGCGATCGGCGGCGATCTGGGCGCAGCGATCCGCGTCGTCACGCGCACGACCGAGACCCCGACGGGCTTCGACCTCAAGCATCGCGTGCGCGAGGACGACGACCTGCGCGACCTCATCGCCTTCTGCGCGAGCGCCTCGTACGCCGCAGCCCGCAAACAGCTGGGCCACGACGTCCAAGTCCCCACCGACGACGACGAGTAGATCGGTCGGGAGGGGCTCTCACCCCCGAGCGGAGGCTAATTATTCATGGCGCCTTCGTTGATCCACGCGTGGATGAGGTCTTGCTCCGCTTGCGGCAGCGGGGGCGCTTCCATCGGTGGTGAAACCGACGTGTCGACGCTGGGCATCGGCAGGCCACGACCGACACCCGTGATGTCGTTCGTGATCTTGCGCCAGATGTAGCTGTTCTCGACGTCCATCGGCGTCACGTACGGCAGCACGCTCTGCGACGGGTTGCCCTCGAGCAGCGTCATATAGGACATGTCCGCCGTGAAGATCGTCGGGAACCACGAGCCGCCGGTCTGATGGCACGCCTGGCCGGCGACACCCACCACGCAGTTCGCGTCGAGGATCGGCTGGATCTGGGACGAGAAGCTCACGTCCATCGGCAGCGTGCCGCTCTCGTCCATCCCGGTCGCGCTGTCGTCGGTGCCCGACGATCCCATCGTCATCGTCACCATCGTGTCGTCGGCACCCGAGTCGTTGCCCTCGTCGTCGGTGTCCGCCGCGGGCACGCAGCCGAGCACCAGCGCGGCGGCCATCGCTGCGATCCGTAGTCCATTGCGTTCATAGGGGATCATGGAAGCTCCTTCGGCGGCCGTGGATGGGCCGACCATCGTCTACCGCATTTGGGCCCGCACGGGAACCCGGAGGAACGTCGTGCGAGCCCCGCTCGAATCTGGATACGCCGTCGTGACGTCAGAAGCGCCCGCGGATCGCGACGCCTTGCGTGCCGCCCGCGAAGATCGGCGCGACGCCGAATGCCTCGCGGCGCTGGATCTTCGCCGAGGTCGACGCGCCGCCCCCTCCGGCGGCCTTGCGCCGCTTGACCCCGATGATCAACAGCGGAAGCCCGACCGCGAGGCCGGCCACCGCCACGCCGGCTCCGGCGTACGCGAGGATGTTCGACTGCTTGCCGATCTTGTCGTAGGTCTCGACCTGCTCGTCGCCGGGATCGAGCTTCTCGACCTCGCCCTGGGCGGCCGAGGCGCGCGCCGTGCCGACGATCACCATCGCGATGCCCGCGGCTCCCGCGACGACGAAGATCGAGCCCGCCGCGATCATGCCCGTGCCGGCCTTGCTGCCGCCATCGCCGCGGTTGCGCTTCTTCTTCTCTTTCTTCTTCTTCTCGGGCTTGTCGCCCTTGCTGCCGGCGGCCGCGACCTTCTCGGCCTCGATCTCCGAGATCAGCCCCTCGGCGCGCTCGATCTGCGAGTCGCCCTGGGCGATGAACGTCGCCGCGTCACCCGGCGCGATCACGTGCCAGCTCGACGTCGCCGCGCCCGACGCGACCGCGTCGTAGAAGTGCAGGATGTCGAGTGCGACGCGGGTGTCCTCGATCGCGATCTCGGCCTGCTCGACGCTGCGTTGTTTGGCCGCCGCTTCGATGCGCGCCTCGCCGGCCTCGAGCATCGTCACCGGATCGCCGATGAGCGGTGCGTTCTTCTCGAGCCCCGCGGCGACCTTCTCCCAGTCGCCCGCATCGCGCGCAGCCTGCACCGACGCGCGGATGGCCTGGCGCTTCGTGTCCGCGGCCTCCGGCGTGATCTTCGGGCTCGGATCCTCGTCGACCTCGGCGGCCGGCTTCTTCTTCTTCTTTTTCTTCTTCGCGTAGGCGTACACGCCCATCGCACCGCCGCCACCCGCCGCAAAGACCCCCGCAGGCACCGCTGCAGAGGCATTGTGCACGGGCGCCAGGCTCAGCGAAGCCGCGAGCGCCACCCCGATCGCCGTCGTTCGAATCCTCGTCCCCACGCCCGCAGCGTATCACGGCGCCCGCACGCGCGGGTGACCGCCCCCGACGCTCTACGTCTCCGCCGCGCGTGACTGCGGCGTTGCACGCCCGGTGAGCTGGGCCCCGAACAGTGCTCCAACAGATCGAGACGGCTTCAGGTTCCTGCGATCGCCCGCGCGACGGCGCCCCACAGGGCGCGGAATCGGGTGCGATCGAACCCCGAACGGGTGACCAGCCAATCGACGTGACTCGGTCCGCCGTCCTTGTCGCCGTAGTAGCCCATCACGTCCAGATGATCGGCGCGCGCGATGTGGATGATGTCGCCCCAGATCTGCGAGCGCGTCGGCACCATGCCGTCGTTCGCCGACGGTGCCGGCACCTTGCCGTAGCCGCTCACGAGCGACTCGGTGTGCGCGTCCGTCAACGGACCGAGCCGCTGCGCCGGCATGTCCGCGGTGAGCCGGTAGAGCGCGTGGTAGAGCGCGTGGGTGATCTGGGCGGTCGGATCGAGACCGATGCGCACGGCGCCGAACGCCGACGGCGGCTTCGAGCGCGTGATGACGCAGGAGTAGTGCACGCCCGCGCGATCCTCCGACGCGGAGTTGAACAGATCGAGCCCGTCGGGCGTGACCTGGGTGAGCAGCGCCTGGTCACCGCGCACGTGGCCGAGGAACGTCTCGAGCGCCTCGCTGTGCTCGTCGGAGAAATCGGCGAGCACTTGTTGGTACAGCTGATCCGCCACCTTGCCGCCGAGGCCGACGAGATCGTCGAGCCCGACGAGCGCCTGCGCGAGCTTCACCGCGCCGCGCAGCGGTCGCTTGCCGATTCGCAGGGCGTACAACGTGACGACCGACAGCGTGCGCAGCAGCTTCTGGCCGAGCACGCCGGTCGCGAAGCTCGCGAGCGGCGTGCCGTAGTGGGGCGTGGCCACCGTGACGACGCTCTTCGTGCGCCGACCGATCGCCTCCACGTCGACGTCGGTGGGCAACGACACCGTCGGCGTCACGAGCAATCGACAGTCGAGCCCGCCACTGGAGTGCCCGACGAAGTGCACGGGCCCGTCGCCCGGCGCGTACAGGGCCACCGCCTCGGCGAGCTGGGCCGCGCGGCTGCGCAGCGACGCGGTGGGCAGCGTGCCGACTGCGCGAACCTCGGCAGGGATGCCGAGCTGATCCAGCCTCAGCGCCAATTGCTCGCAGACGCGCGAGAAGTACGTCAGCTCGCCGAGGTTGAGGAACCCGAAGAATCCCGGGACGAGGAAGACGTGGTGCTTGTCGAGCACGGAGCGGGTGACCACACCACTCTAACCGAATGGGGCCGGTTCGCGCTGGCAGGCTCTGCTAGCATTCCGCTCCACATGCGTCTGTGGTCGCGGCTCGGCGTCTTCGTGGCGGTCACGTGCTCGAGCCTCGGCATCGCACATGCGGCGCCCGCGGGCCTCGCAGCGCCCGCCCTGCCCGACCCCATCGTCGGCGGCGAGCCGACCGAGCCCGGCGAGTTCGACGGGGTCGTCGCGATCGTCGCGGGCTCCGGCCTGTGCACCGGCACCGTCGTCGCGCCACGGCTCGTGCTCACCGCCGCGCACTGCCTCGCGGACGTCGACGACGACACGATGGTCGACGTGTACTTCGGCGAGCAGATCGAGTCGACGAACAAGGTCGCGGGCGTCGAGTTCGGCGCGCATCCGATGTTCTGCCCCGACTGCAAGGAAGACATCTACGACTACGGCTACGTCGTCATCGCGTCGGACTTCACGGTGCCCGGTGGGTTCATCCTGCCGATCACCGAGCAGGACGAGTGGGACCAGGCGATGGTCGAGGGCCGCGAGGTCACGCTCGTCGGTTACGGCGAGGATCCCGACGTCGACTCGGCCGACATGGGCATCGGTCGCAAGCGCAAGGTGACCACGACGATCCGCCGGTTCTCCGATCGCGGCCTCGAGTTCTACGCGGGCGGCATGCAGCAGGACTCGTGCAACGGCGATTCCGGCGGCCCCGCGTTCATCCGCGTGGGCGACGGCACGGTGCGACTCGCCGGCATCACGTCGCGCGGGTCGAATCCGTGCGGCAACGGTGGGTACTACGGCACGCCGTATCCGGGGCTGTGCTGGGTGCGCGACGAGACCGGCGTCGATCTGATCGGTCCGGCGTGCGCCGCCTGCGATTGCCTCGACATCGCGCCGCCGGGCGACGACGAGGGGTGCGGCTGCACCCACCCGCGCCGCGAGCACGACGACGTCGGTGCGCTCGCGCTGCTCGTCGTGCTCGGCGTCGTGCGCACCGTTCGCAAGCGCCGGCGCTGAAGCGCCGGGGTTGCTAACGCCTGCGCTTCTTCTTCTTCTTTTTTTTCTTCTTCGCCGGCGCCTTCGCGGGCGCAGGTGCGGCGGCAGGCGTCGCGGCCGGCGCAGGCGGCACGGTGCCCGGCGCCGCCGCGGGATCGATCTCGATCTCCTCGTCGTCGGCTTCGACGGGCTTGGCCGGCACGAGCGTGACGTGCTCGGCATACGCGGGCACGCCGTCGGGCCCGTCCTCGTAGTGCCGCCCCTTCACGGTGAGCTCGTGCACCTCGTGGCCCGCGAGCGCGATCCACAGCGTACGCGGCTGCTCGACGTCGACGTCGAGCAAGCGTGCACCGGGCGTGTAGCCGACGAGCAGCGCGAGCCGGGCATCCTTCGTGTTGCTGCGCAGCACGAGCGTCGTCGTGTCCTTGCCCGGCGTGCTCGCGAGCTTCGGCGGCGGCGCTTCCGGCAAGGGTGGCTGGGCCGCGCCCGGCGGGAGCGGATCGAGATCGACGACGACGGGCGCCGACAGCTCGGAGCCCTTCACCGTGCGCACGCGCGGCACGTGGCCCGGCGCCGTCACGACGACCATGTACTCGTGATCGAGCGGCAGCGCCTCGAAGCGCGCCTCGGGGCCCGGGCGCACGTCGAGCACGCGGGCGCCTTCCGGCGTGCTGTCGATCTGGATCGATCCGTACTCGGCCTTCTTCGCCTCGATCTCGGCCTTCTTGTCCGCGAGCTCGGCTTCGGCCTGCGCGAGCGCTTGCGCGTTGCGATTGCCGATGACGTCACCCGAGAACAGATCCGTCTGCGTGTAGAGCACCCAGCCGAGCGCGCCCGCGAGCATGAGCGACAGCGCGACCCAGGCCCACGCATGGCCGGAGGAGCGCGGGGGATCGTCGAGGTCCACCTCGACGAGCGGCGCCACCCGACTCACCATCGGCACGGACGCGGACAGCGACGCGGTCGCGAGCTGGGCCGAGTCGGCGGCATCGCCCGGCGCGGGGAACATCGGCGCGGCGGCGGGCCGACGCTCGACCACCGGCACCGTCGCGCCGCCACCGGGCCGCGGGAATGCGACCGGCGTCGGTCGACGCGGGGGCGACGGAAGCGTCGACGGCGGCACCGTCGACACCGAGCTCGGCAGCGGTCGATGCGGCAGCGGGCGCGGCGGCGTGGGCGGAGGCGGCAGCTCCATCGTCGTCTTCACGACCGGCGTCGGCGCGACGCCGGCGGCCACCTCGTCGAACACCTCGAGCAGATCGTCGAACTCCTCGGCGACGAGCGGCTGACTCGCGATCGGCGGTGGATCGATCGCGCCCGGCTCGAGCAGATCCGCGAGCGGCGTGAAGCCGGGCTTCGCCGTCTCCACCGGCGCCACGTCGTTCGGCACGGTGATCGCGGGCACCGTCGGCTCGACGACGACCGCACTCTCGTGCACGCGCGGCGCCGGCCCGCCGACGACCGGCAGCTCGGGCATCGTCGCTCGCTCCTCGCCGCCGCCGTCATCGGCCGGATGCTCCGGTGCGAGCCTCGTGCCCCACGCGAGCGCGGTGAAGAGATCGGGCGCGGGCGAGCGAGCGCCGTCCATCGGAGCTCATCGTACCAGGGAATCTAGAGTCCGATCAGCTGCCCGAAGGCCGCGTGGATCACGTCCTTCAGGAGGATGTACTCGAGGGCGGCGAGCCCCAGGAACGGCCCGAAGGGCACATGACGGGTCATGAGCCGATCCGGGTCCCCCGGGCTCGCACCTGCGCTCTGCCCCTCGGAGTCCGGCGCGCTCGCTGCGGGCGCCGCATCCGAGGCCGGCGGCGGTCCGAGCTCCGGGTCGTCGCCGTGGACGTCGTGCAGATCGGTGTTCGCGATCCGGCGGCCACCGAGCAGCAGCGGCACCGCCACCACGAGTCCTTGCAGCGCGCCGGCGCCGACGCACCACGCGACCCCGACGGGCCCCGTGAACGCGCCGACCATCAACAAGAGCTTCGCGTCGCCGAGGCCGAGCGCCTCGATGCCGCGCCAGCGCAGGTACAGCCAGCGGATGAACGCGAACACGAGGTAGCCGCTCGCGGCGGCGATGGCCGCGGGCAGGAGCTCGACGCCGAGCCACTCGGGCACGAACGCCGCCGCGATCAACCCGACGACCGCCATCGGCAGCACGATCACGTCGGGGATGATCCACACGTCGAGATCGATGAACACCACCACGAGCACCGCGAGACAGAACGCGAAGACGAGCATCCACGTCCACGGATTCGGCGCAGCGCCCTCGACGAGCGGCACGTACACCGTGCGCATGTACGTCGCGAACCCGAGCATGCCGCCGAGCAGCTCCACCACCAAGTAGCGCAGCGCGATGGGCTCGCCGCAGTGGCGACACTTGCCGCGCAGCACGAGGTACGAGACGACGGGCACGTTCTCGATCGCGCCGAGCGTGGTGCCGCAGCCGGGGCACCGCGATCGCGGGCGCACGACGCTCTCGCCGCGCGGCACGCGATGGATCACCACGTTCGCGAAGCTGCCCCACATCGCGCCCCACAGGAACGCGCCGATGCGGGCCCACGGCGACAGCATCACCGCGAGCCAGGGCTCGGCCACGTGCACCGGCAGATCGGGCAGGGCCACGACCGGCCCAGCATACTCGGGGGCGGCTCGCGACGCTCGGTCCGGGCCGCAGGGAGCGCCCGCGCGCGGACTTCGGCGAGCCTGTCGCGGGACTGCTTGCTATGGTAGTGGCGTAGTCCGTTGCGGACGCACCAGCACAGGTCGCTCGGGTCCTCCCACCGCCACGTCCGCGCGCGGGCGTGGGGGGCAGTGCTCGTCGCAATCGCCATCACCGGCTGCGGCGACGACGAGGGTGATGCGGCGCAGGACCCGGCCGCGGTCGCGAGCGCGGCCTCCGGCGATCGCACGAGCGCGCTCGCGAACGCCGACGTCGACGCCTTGATGAGTGCGCTCGCGCAAGGCCATGCGATCGCCCGCGCGACGATCGGTCCGCACGAGCTGTCCGTCTCGGTCGATCTGTCGCTCACGCCGGTGGGTGAGCCCGTCACGCCCGAGGCCGAGGTCGGCAAGCCCCGCCCGCTGGCGGATGCCGTGCGCGACGAGATCCGACTGCGATGGGCGAGCACCCCCGGCACCGCACCGCGCTTCTCGCTCTCGCAGCACAACGATCACGATCACGGTCGCGACATCGTGGTCGCCGACGAGCGCATGTACACACGGCACGAGCACCGCGGTTGGTACGTACAACCGTTGCAGGTCGACGTGTGGGAGCTCTGGCTCGACGACGCGCAACGTGCCCTGCACGACGTCGTCGCGCTCGCCGCACCGCGGCTGCAGCTGCAGTCCACCACGCGCGCGGGCGAGGGGCTGGCGGGCGGCGACGCGCTCGCGCTCCAGCTCGCGCTCGCGAGCGCGCCCGATCCTTCGAAGACCGTCCAGGGTCCACAACAGGCGTGGCGCAAGGACGCCGAGATCACGGCGATCACGGGCGAAGTCGTCGTGGATGCGAAGAGCGGCCTGTGGCTCGCCGCCGACGTGCACGTGGGCTACTCGATGCCGGGTCCCGACGGACGCGCGCTGCGTGGCGATGCCCACGTGAAGGGCACCGTCGTCGGCCTCCAACCCGAGTCGACGACCCTCGAGGTCCCGACCGACGTCGCACCGGTCCTCGAGCGCACACGATACGAGGTCGAGCGCGCCCGCCTGTTGGACGGGCTTGCCGGGCGATGACGAAGCGAGTTATGACGAGATCAGTGTCGAAACCGCGGTCGCAATCCGAAGACTGGGCAGCCGACGCGGCGTCCGTCCGAGGAGGGACCGCGCCAGCCCCCGCCCAACGTGCCGATCTCCCGCCTGCGCTGGAGACCGCGCTCACCACCGCGATCGCGAAGGGCGGTCGTGCGCCGACGATCCTGCGCGTCGCCGAGGTCGCCGGCTACACCGACTGGGTGATGATCGTGTCGGGTCGATCCGAGCGCCAGGTCGGCGCGATCGCGGACGCGATCAACCGGGCGCTGCGCGACGTCGGACTGCACGCGCGCGGCACCGACGGCATGGCCGATCACCTGTGGGACCTGCTCGACTACGACGAGTTCATGGTCCACGTGTTCTTCCACCCGATCCGCAACCACTACGATCTCGAGAGCATGTGGAGCGACGCCCCGCGCGTCGATCTGCGGCTGCCGGCCGAGGTCATGGACACGGCGGATCTCGACGCGCTCGCGCTGCCCGATCCGATGCCCGAGTACCGCGGTGACGCGGCCTTCGGCGGGTTCGAGGACGAGTTCGTCGCGGACGACGACGACGGCGAGGCGTGGGAGGGCGACGACGACGACGAGTGGCCCGCCGACGGCGAGGACGATCTCCCGCCGCCCGCCGCCACCGACGACGGTGCCCCGGCCCCGCGCCGGCGGGACTGAGCCGGTGCGGCTCGTCGTGATCGCGCAGGGCAAGAAGCCCGACGCGCACACGCACGCGCTCTGCGACGAGTACGTGAAGCGCTCGCGCACGCTCTTGCCGATCGAGCTGCACCACTGCACGACGGCGAAGCAGCAGTGGGAGCGCGCTGCGTCCGCGAAAGGCAAGCTCGTCGTGCTCGACGAACGCGGCGTGCAGCTCGGCACGACCCAGCTCGCCGCCCAGGTCGGGGCCTGGCGCGACGCCGGCGTCCGCGACGTCGCGCTGCTCGTCGGCGGGGCCGACGGCTTCTCGGACGAGGAGCGGGACCGCGCCGACCTCGTGCTCGCGCTGTCGCGCCTCACCCTGCCCCACCGGCTCGCGCAGCTCGTGCTGTGCGAGCAGCTCTACCGCGTGGGCACGGTGCTCGCGGGCCATCCGTACCATCACAGCTGACCGCTGCAACGATCCGGCGCGGCGGTCGATGATCGCTCCGTGCGCGGGATCCTCGAGTGGCTGCTGCCGCCCGTGTGCATGGGCTGCGGCGTGCTCTTGCGCGCGCCGATCCAGCCCGAGCTGTGCACGCGCTGTGCGATCGGATGCGTACCGCTGCCCGACGAGCTGCGTGTGAAGCACGGCATCGCGGCCCGCTACGCCTACGACGGCGGGCTGCGGGCGGCGCTGTTGCGCTGCAAGTTCGGCCCGGACCCCGCGCTCGCGGGCCCGCTCGGGCGCGCGCTCGCCGACGACCCCTGGCTGTCCGCGACGCCCGACGGCGAGCCGTGGGACGGCATCGTCGCGCTGCCCACCCATCGCCGTCGTCGGTTCGCCCGCGGCTTCGATCACGCGCGCGCGATCACGGAGCACGCGCTCGCTCGACTCGGGCGCCGACCTCGGCGTGGCGTGCTCGTGCGCGTGCGCTGTGATCCGCCGCAGAGCGAGCTGCCGGCCGCGAAGCGGCGCGCCAACGTGCGCGACGCGTTCACGGTGACCGATCCGACGCGCGTTCACGGCGGTCGCTGGCTCGTGGTCGACGACGTGACGACGACCGGCGCGACGCTGGAGGCCGCGACCGCGGCCCTGCGCCGCGCCGGCGCGCGCGTGGTGGCGGGGCTCGCCCTGCTGCGCGCCTAGCCGAGCCGGGTTCTGCGCGAGTCGCCTTGCCCTGGTGGGGTCCGTCTCGTAGAACGTTCCCCCACCGTGGGCAAGCCCGCCACCACCACCGCCGACCGTGCGCTGCCGGAGACGACCTTGGCCGTCAACCGACGGGCGACGCACGACTATCACGTGCTCGAGCGGCACGAGTGCGGCGTCGCGTTCACGGGCAGCGAGGTGAAGTCGATCCGCGAGGGCAAGATCACGCTCGTGGAATCGTACGCGCAGTTCGAGCGCGGCGAGCTGTGGATGCTCGGCGCGCACATCAGCGAGTACGTGCTCGCACACCGACGCAACCACGAGCCCATGCGCAAGCGCAAGCTGCTGATGAAGCGGCGCGAGCTCGACAAGCTCGCCGCGGCCGTCGGCAAGGACGGCGTCACGCTGATCCCGTTGCGCGTCTACACCCGCGGGCGCCGCATCAAGGTCGAGCTCGGCCTGTGCAAGGGCAAGCAGGTGCACGACAAGCGCGCGTCGATCAAGGAGCGCGAGCACAAGCGCGAGATGGACCGCGCGCTGCGGGAGCGCCGATGACGGATCCGCGCCAACAGGCGCTCGCGTTCGCATCGAGCTGGCTCGAGACCGCGAAGGGTCGCGCGCTCGAGGCCGACGAGTGCATGCTGCTCGTCGACGCGGTGCGGCTCGTGCCCGGGCTCCTGCGGCCCACCGTGCAGGCGCTGTCGGTGCAGCGCGACGCCGCGGCAGTCGACGCCCTGCTCTCCCTGCCCGCCCAGGTGCCGGGCGTCGTCGAGGGCCTGTTCGGCGCGTTCGGCCACGGCGTCACGCGCCATCGCTTCGACGGCTCCCCCGGCGTACCGATGCTCGCGCTCGACTTCCGCCGCGGGCGCACGCCCGCGTTCGCCGAGATCGTCGAGCGGGCCCACCACGTGTTCGGCGACGGCTTCGTGCTGCTCGACGTCGACGGCGTGCTCTTCCATCGCATCGCGCTCGACGGTCGGCGCGGCACGCTGGGTGGACGCGCGGCCGCGATCGCCCACGACGTCGCGTGGCTGCACGGCAAGCTGTCGCGGTGGAAGGGCACGCGGCTGTGGCTCAACGGCTGGTGCTTCGCCGAGCCCGGTCCCATCAGGCCCGCGGCGCAGATCCACCTCGTGCGCGCGTGGCTCGGGTGGGCTGCGCGTCAGCTCGCCACGGCCGCCCCATGACGGCGGCGCCTGCCTTCCGCGCCGCGATCGTGCGCGCGCTCCGAGCGGGCGCGCGTGGGCTCGCGATCGCGACGGACGAAGAGACGCGCGCGCTCGCGATCATCGAGGACGCCGGGCGCGAGCTCGGCTGGCCTGTGCACGCGTGGAGCTCCGCCTCCGGGCTCGACGGCGGCGGCGCGCCGCGGGGGCTCGCGGAGCTGTTCGTCGCGCTGCGATCGCGGCGCGACGACGCGATCGTCGTGGTGCTCGATGGACTCGCGCCGGTGCTCGCCCGCGGACCGGGCGAGGCCGCGGTGCTGCGCTCGCTCCGCGAGCTGTGCCAGCGCGCGAGCGGGCCCGCCGTCGTGCTCGTCGATCCCGACGGCGTCCATGCGCGCGCGGACATCGGCGCGCGGATTCCCGAGCTCGTGCAGGAGTCGCTGCCGCTGCCGGATCACGAGGAGCTGGTCGAGCGCATCCTCGCGATCGGCGGCGCGCTCGTCGAGGCCGGCTGGCCGCAGGCGCGCGCGAAGCTGGCGGCCCACGCCGATGCGCTCGCGCGCGCGGGGCTCGGCCTGCCGGCCCATGCGTTCGAGCGCTCGGTGGCCGAGGCCGTGCTGGCCCACGGCGACGATGCCGACGCGCTCGTGCGCGCGATCGCGGACGCGAAGCCGCGCGCGCTCGTGCGGGGCTCCGCGCTCGAGTTCGTGCCCGCCGGCGACGCCGACGGGATCGGCGGGCTCGATCAGCTCAAGGCGTGGCTGTCGCTGCGCCGCCGCGCGCTGGGTCCCGACGCGATCGCGGCCGGCATCCCCTTCCCGCGCGGTGTGCTGCTCGTCGGCGTGCAGGGCTGCGGCAAGAGCCTCGCCGCGCGCGCGTGCGCCGGCGCGCTCGGCCTGCCGCTCGTGCGGCTCGAGCCCGGCCGCCTGTTCGGCGGCACCGTGGGCGAGAGCGAGGCGAACCTGCGCCGCCTGCTGCACGTCGTCGATCGAGCCGCGCCCGTCGTGCTGTGGATCGACGAGATCGACAAGGGCTTCGCCGGTAGCGAGGGCGCCGCGAGCGACGCGGGCACGGCCGCACGCGTGCTCGGTGGCCTGCTCACGTGGTTGCAGGAGCGCATGCAGCCGGTGTTCGTCGTCGCCACCGCGAACCGGATCGACGCGCTGCCGCCCGAGCTCTTGCGGCGCGGACGGCTCGACGAGATCTTCTTCGTCGATCTGCCCGACGCCGACGAGCGCGAGGCGATCCTGCGCGTGCACGCGAGCGAATCGCGGGCGCGGGCAAAGAAAGGGTCGGGCTTCGCGGCGCTCGTGCGCGCGGCCGAGGGGCGCAGCGGGGCCGAGATCGCGGCCGCCGTCGCCGAGGCGCGGCTGCGGGCCTTCGCCGCCGGACGCGCCCTCGAGCCGGCCGATCTCGCGGCCGCACTCGATCAGATCATCCCGCTGTCGGTGGTGCGCGCCGAGGAGATCGCGGCGCTGCGGGCCTGGGCGGCAGGGCGCGCGCGAAGGGCCTGATCGGCTTACTCTCCCCGCGTGATCCAGATCGGACTCGCCGCCACCGCTCGCGCTGCGCTGTCGAACGCCGCCCACGTCGTCGTGGTCGCGCCCGCGCGTCGCTTCACCCGCACCGGACTGCCCAAGGGGCTGTTCGACAAGCGCAGAGCGGACCTCTTGCTCGCGCTCGCGGCCGAGACGAAGCCGGGTCGACGCGGCGCGATCGCGGCGACGCTCGCCGGCACGCCCACGTGGCTGCACGCCGCGGTGCTGCCCGACACGCTGTCGCGCTACAACAGCCCGGCGCGTGCGGACAGCATCCGCCACGCGCTCGCGGCCGCGAAGCTCGGCAAGGCCAAGGGCGGCAAGGCCGGCAAGGTCGCGATCGTGCTGCTCTTGGACGACGAGTCGCACCTGCTCGCGGCCGCCAACGCGGTCGCGCGCGCGCTGCCGGGCTTCGATCGCCGCAGCGACGCGCCGGCGTACGCGGTGCAGATCGCCGCGTTCGGCCCCAAGGGCGCGTTCGTGAAGCCGAGCCCCCGCGTGACGACGACGCTCGCGTGCACGCGCGAGTCGGCGGAGCTCGTCGACACGCCGCCGTCGGAGCTCCATCCCGGCGCGCTGTCCGAGCGCGCGCGCAAGCTGCTCGGCAAGGGCGTGAAGATCCGCGAGATCGTCGGCGACGATCTGCTCGCGCAGCGCCTCGGAGGCATCCACGCGGTCGGGCGCGCGGCGACGAATCCCCCGCGCATGCTGGTCGCGACGATCGGCAAGGGCGCGCCCCACGTCGCGCTCGTCGGCAAGGGCATCTGCTTCGACACCGGCGGCCTGCACATCAAGGCGCGTGGGATGATGGAGACCATGAAGGCGGACATGGGCGGCGCGGCGGCGGTGCTCGGCGCGTTCCGGGTACTGCACGCCGAGGGCATCGCGCACCAGCTCTCGCTCGTGCTCTGCATCGCGGAGAACGCCGTGGACTCGAAGTCGTACAAGCCCGACGACATCCTCACGATGCACTCGGGCAAGACGGTCGAGATCAACAACACCGACGCCGAGGGGCGGCTCCTGCTCGGCGACGGCGTGAGCTGGTCGGCGCGAGAGCTCGGCGCCGACGTGATCATCGACGCCGCGACGCTCACGGGCGCGCAGCTGATCGCGACGGGGCTCGTGCACGCGGCGGTCGTCACGAACGACGCGGCGCTCGAGGCCAAGGCGATCGCAGCCGGGCGCGAGTCCGGCGATCTCGTGCATCCCCTGCCGTTCGCGCCCGAGCTGTACATGCACGAGTTCGACAGCCCGATCGCCGACATGCGCAACTCGGTCGCGAACCGCAACAACGCGCAGTCGAGCTGCGCCGCGATGTTCGTGCACGCGCACCTCGCCGGCGCCGAGCGCCCGTGGTGCCACATCGACCTCGCCGGTCCAGCGTTCCCCAAGGACCGCGCGACCGGCTACGGCGTCGCCTTGGTGGCGGAGCTCGTGCGCCGCGTTGCGGCGGGCTAGGACTTGTCGACGAGGCGCGCGACGAGGCCGTGCGTGCGCAGGCCGACGTGGCGCTGGGCGAGCGTGGGCCGGCTGCGGTTCGCCTCGTCGCGCAGCAGAATCTTGCGCACGCAATCGCGTGCCGCATCCGACAGCTCGATGAACTCGACGCCCATGCCGGGGGGATCCTCGGTGTAGCGCACGACGCGGCCGCGTCCCTCGAACAGGATCGGCTCCTCGGGGAACACCGTGAACCGCAGGTCGATGATCGACCCGATCGGCAGGCGCTCGCCGGTGTGCACCTGCACGCCGGTCTCCGAGAGGTCGGACACCGGCGTGGTCGTGCGCGGATCCAGCTCGCTGAACGCAGCGCTCATCGGCACTCGACGTGCGCGTCGACGGTCCTTGCTCTTGCTCGCACTCGCCACGGGGTGGTCGCCCTGCCGCGCAGCTGCACGGCGTCGCTGCCGACGATCCTGGCCCGCCCCCTGCCGCGTGGCAAGCTTCTCGCCGGGCGGCTCGACGCGGCCGCCCGCCGCTTCCGCGCGGGCCGGCGGGGGGCGGCGCCGGAGGGCACGCAGTGCGGCGGCGGCCGCACGAGGACCGCGCAGCGCCGGCCCGGCACCGCGGCCCTCCGTGCGCGCGATCGCGCAGGACCGGCGGTCCGATGCGGCTGCTAGATTCCGGCCCCGATGGCCGACAAGGACGATCGATTCCGCCGGCTTCGGCCGCCGACGAGCGGAGATCTGTTCGCCCACTTCGGCATCGCCATCGCGCCCGCCGAGCCGGCGCGCGGCGAGTCGGCGCCCGTCGTCCTCGTCGCGCACGCGTGCCAGCGGTGCGGCTGGTACGTCACCGCCGAGGACGCGAGCTGCTTCGTGTGCGGGCGGGCGGAGGCGGGTTGAGCCGCTACGTCGAGGTGGCGCTCGCGATCGTGGACCTCGACGAGGCCGCGGCCGCGCTCGCGACCCTCGGCGTGGTGGTGGAGCGCGCCGAGGGCGGGCTGATGCTGCGCGGCGGGCTCGAGTGCACGGGCGCCCCGGTCGAGCTGCGCGTTGCGGCCGGCCCGTTCGACACGGTCGAGGACTTCGGGCTCGCGCGCACCGGCCACGGCGCGCTCGTGCTGGTGTGCGGCGAGCTCGATCGATCGCGGCTGGAAACGCAGCTCGTGCCTGCGATGACCGACGCGATCGTGGCCGCGCGCATCGGTGCGTCGGCGGATCTCGAGGTCGTCGCGACCGAGGGCGCGCGCGTCGTCGTCCGCCGCCGCTGAGTCACTGCACCGGCTGGAGATCCAGCAACAGCTCGACGTGCTGATCGCCCTCGGCGAACGGCAGCGTCCACTCGCCGCGCCAGCCGTCCTCGAACGCGCGCGCGACCACCGTGTCGGCAAGCCGATCGTCGCCGTTGTCGTCGGCGTCCCACAGGCTCACGCGCAGCTCGAGCGCCTCGCCGGGCTGGGGCACGACCGGCACGATCGCGGAGCCCACCTCGCCGCCGCCGGGCCACGCCTGTCCGCCCTCGACGGAGACGTGGTGGTCCGCATCGGTCGACCACAGCACGTGCTCGTCGCCCGCGCCGTCGATCACCGCGATCTCCCCGTACAGCTCGAGCTTGTCGCCGTCGTCGCCGCCATCGTCGACGACGCGCAGCTTGCCCAGGCCCACGCGCACGTCCTGGTTGACGCGCTCGCAGTGCTCCACCTCGTACTCGCTCGTGAGCGAGAACGCAGCGGGCGAGTCGTCGGCCGCCCACGCGAGCTTGTATGCGATCGGCGCGCCCTGTGAGTCGGGCGTATAGCTGCCGCCCTGCTCGATGAACTCGCGCAGCTCGTCGATGCCGAAGATCGCCTGCACCGCTCCCTCGCCGCTGCCGCCGAGCACGTGCGCGGTGATCTTCGAGCTCGCGAGCACCTCTTCGTGGCTCATGCTCACCTCGCCGCTCACCGAGGTGGTGCCGCGATACGCGAACTCGAGCGCGGCCCCGAGCTCCTCCGCGGACAGCTCGGAGGTCACGGTGAACAGAACGGAGCGGCCGTACGTGACGGACGAGACGTACAGCGGCGGCTCGTCGTCGAACTCCTCGACGATGTCGTCGAGCGTGACCTCGGGGGCGAACCATGCCGCGGACGATCCGGGGGCGTCGACGTCGACCGTGTAGTACGCCTGCACGAACTCGATGACGTAGCGGCTGCGCACCTCGGTGCGCTCGAACTCGAGGCTGCTCGACACCTGGGCGAGCCCGAGCGGCCAGCCCACGCCGACGCCGATGGCGAGCCCGAACTGCTCGAACGAGCTCACCTCCTCGATCTCGGCGTACACGTTCGCCGGCGTCTGTCCGACCACGTGGCTCGCGAGGATGCCGTGCATCGCCTCGCGGAACGACGACAGCGACGGGTCGTCCACCGTCGCCGAGATCTCGCCGTCGAGCACGCCCTCGAGCGCGGCCGAGAACGTGACGGGCGCGCGGTCGAGCACCTTCGGCACGAGCAGACCGGTCGACAACGCGTCGGCGCCCACGAGCGCGCCCGGGTACAGCGAGTTCGAGTTCGCGACCATCGCCGTGATGCGATCGAACTGCTTGGTCTCGTCGTATCGATCGCGCGAGCACGTGTAGTCGCCGCTCGGCATGGGGTCCGCCATCGGCGTGACCTCTTTGCTCGGCGCGTCGGCCTCGCGCGTGCCGAGGTCGTCGATCCAGCTCTCGATGCGCGCGCTCTCGTCGTCGTGGGGCTCGCCGCATCCGATCGCGATCGCGATCGTCGTCGTGGTGATCGTCGTCCTCATCGCTCGCCGAGACGATGCCGAGGATGTGGGTGTCGCACCGAGATCGTGGGCACCCCTCGAATTCGGGGCCGTACGTCGTGCTCGCGACTCGTCCACGTCGCTCGCGATCGCTTGCGCCTTTGTCGCGCGATGCGAGCCGGTGCAGCGATCGCTCTACGACCGCGAGCGCACTACGGGCGGAACCGGACGTGGAAGTGGTGCTGGTGGCTCTTCCAGTGCCGCACGATGCCGTGGCTGCGACCGCGGCCGCGCGGATACTGGAAGAGCTCGTCGAGCTCGTCCTCGGGCACGCCCCGCTCCTGCGCGTACTCGTAGAGCTGCTCCTGCAGCGAGTAGTCCATGAAGATCACCTCGACCTGTCCGGTGTCCAGGAAGCCGCGCACGAGCGCCCACGTGCGAGCGACGTCGAGGTTCTCGCGCGTCACGCCGGAGAAGCGCGTGCGATGGCCGTCGGCGCCGCGCAGCACGTAGCCCACGTCGACGTCACGCCCCAAACGGTGTGACAGATGGGGATGCAACGCGCCGCCGCCCCGCTTGCTGATGTCGCCGATGTGGACCTTGGGGCCGCCGCGGAAGCGACCCTTGTACTGCGCGACCGCGCGTTGGATCGCGCGGATCGTCTTCGCGGTGCCCCACGCGAGATGCGGTCGCTTGAGGTACACGTGCTCGTCCTCGGCGAGCTGCATGCCCACCATCGCGTAGCCGCCCACGCGTGCCCGCGCGGTCTGCTTCGACGCGCGTGACGACCCACCGCCGCCACCCGACGACTTCGCCACCGGCTTGGGCTCGGGGGGCAGGAAGTCCGGCACGATGCCGCCGTCGACGACGAGCCGCAGCTTGCGACCGGCGACGAGCTTGTTCGGATCGAGCAGCTTCTTCTTCTCGTCGCCCTGCATCGCGACGAGCTCCGCGACGGTGAGCCCGTGCGCGGTCGCGATCCCACTCGCGGTGTCGCCCGGCTTCACGACCACCTCGATCTCCTTGCGGATCCGCGGAGCGATCCGCGGGCACACGCGGATCGGCTGGCCGGGTCGGATCAGGTCGGGGTTCTCGAGCGCGGGATTGAGCGCGACGAGATCGCTGCGGCGGACGCCATAGCGGCCGGCGATCTGCCCGAGGTGCTCACCCCCCTGGACCACGTGCTCGAACAGCGGCACGCGGCCGTCACAATCCGCCGACGCCGGCGCCCGCGTGATCGCGGGGATCCCATCGGGGGCCTCCGTACCGACCTCCTCCGCATCCTGGGACGCAGCCGGCCCGCCCGCCGGCTTCGCCCGCGCACGCGGGCCCGTGGACTCAGCAACGTCGGCGCCCGTGCCTCGTCCACCGACGAGGGCGAGGCTCAACACGAGGGTCGAAATCGTGTGGGAGACCACCCTACGACGCCCTTGGCACGAAGTGCGACGCGCGAGCAAGAAACGCGCGTGAAGAAGCCGCGCGTGATGCCCGTCCCACGCCCCACCGGGGTGCAGCCCCGGTCTCTTGCCTTACGTCCTCATCCGTCTAACGTAGGCCCTACCCTGCACTCGCGGCCGCGCCGGCTGCATTTCGGAGACGACTCGACATGCATTGGCTCCCTCGTTCCTCGACCTGCCTCGTCCTCGCCACTTCTGCCCTGCTCGCGTCCTCCTGCAACAACGGCCCCAACAGCGGCACGCTCAGCGTGAACTACGAGCTCGGGCTCGAAGCCGCCTGCGCCGATTACAACGTCGCGACCGTCAAGGTCACGCTCGACGAGGGCGAGTACGAAGAGGAAGAGGCCTGCGACCCTTCGAGCCCGATCCTCCTCACGGGCGTCGCGGCGGGCAACTACGACGTGCTCGTCGAGGGCATCGATCCCGAGGGCTTCACGGTGATGGACAACATCGGCGGCGACGACGACGAGAGCGTCGAGATCGTCGGCGGCAGCGACAAGGAGCACGACGTCACGCTGGGCAACAGCCCCGCGCAGGTGCAGGTCCGCTGGTCGAAGTTCGTCGACGGCCAGCCGGCCGAGTGTGCCTTCGTCGCGACGAAATTCTTCGAGGTCACCGCGTACCACGGCGCGACGCAGTTCCCGAACTCGAACGTGTTCGACTGCTCCGTGCCGCCCGGCTACCAGACGCTGCCCGATCCGGAGCGCGTCATCGACGGCACCACGCTCGACGGCGTGCGCGTCCGCATCCTCGACGAAAGCCAGGACGAGATCGACACGCTCATCTTCAACGACTTCGATCCGCCGGGCCACGGCCGCATCGTGCAGATCGACATCACGTGCGACGGCACCGAGACCGAGCCCGTGTGCACGGGCGTGATGGTCGACGGCGGACCGAGCACCGACGACACGGGCGCCGACTCCGGTTCCGGCGACGACGGCGGCGAGTCCACGGGCTGACCGGCCCGCGCCGCTTCGCCGACCCCGCCCGCCGCGGCGGTGCCCGTGCGCCCTGCCCGGCGCGCCGGCACGGGAGGATCTCCGCGGCCGCCCGGATTCCCACCGACGCGGGTGGAACCCGCTCGTCGCACGCCGTGTCGGAAGGATCGCGAAACGCTGCACCGAGGCCTTGAACGGCGATTGGATCCGTGTTCGCGCTGCGTAACGCGGCCGCGTGTCGGATCGTCACCACGCGTGCAGACGCTTGCGCGCCATCGTGACCCGAAGCGACCCGGATCCGAGCAGCGGGCACCGCCGACGAAATCGCGAACGGCTCGCGTGCAATCGAAATGACGGTTCGTTCGCGCGCGCCGAGCGTCCCCCTGCACACGCGACTTTCCGCGTCGATTCGATTGCAAGCGCGGGCAGGCTTTCCTACCCTGAAGATGTTGGCCTATGTCGCGCGCGCCGTGCCCAGCGGCGCGTTGCATCGTACTCCGCGATCGTCCGTCGGACCGCGAGCGTCGTGAAGCACTACACGCAACTCCCCTCGGAGCTGAAGACGTCGACCGACGTGCGGTCTTCGTTCGTCCACGTGCGCGGCGGCGGCTTCCTCACCCAGGCGATGGTCGGCGCCACGCTCGATCAGTGGACCGCGGGCGAGTCGATGCCGTCGGAGGTGCTCGTCGATCTGCGCGACGTGGCGGGCTACGAGTCGGGCTGTGCCGAGCTCGCGCAGCAGTTCCTCGACACCGCGATGCGCTGCGGCGTGCGCCGGATCGCCTTCGTCGCGACCTCGGCCGTACTGCGCACCGCTGCGAAGCTCGTGCTGTCGGGCTCCGGCGTGCGACTGAGGTTCTTCCACGACGAGCACGCGGCGAAGCGCTGGCTCGAGCGCGACGAGCCGTCGCGCGTGCAGCCCATCGAGCACATGCACTCGCTGCGCGACTCGTGAATCAGCCGATGCCCGGCAGGTGGATGATCTGCACCGTCGTGCCCGCGGGATCGCGCAGGTAGAACGACGTCGCGCCGTCGCGATGCGTCTTGGGTGGCTGCAGGATCGCGATGCCGAGCGCGGCCGCCTCGGGGGCGAGCCGCGCATGCCAGGCATGCACGTCGGCGGCCGCCGGCACGCACACGCCCACGTGATCGAGCTGCGAGCGCGACGGGTCGACCGTCCGCGTGCTCGCAGCGCGATGGAGCGCCACGTTGTCGGTACCCGACGTGAGGTAGACGTTGTCGGGATCCGGTTGCCAGTCGATGCGCAGCCCGAGCGCATCCACCCAGAACTTCACGGTGCGATCGAACGCCGCGTCCTCGATCCACAGCGCGACGTGGCGCAGGCCGAGGAGCGGCGGCCGTTCCGTCATCGCTCGAGATCCTTCCACGTGCGCCCGGGCTCGGCAGCCGTCGACACTTCGCCACCGCTCGCCGCCCACCCCGGATCGGTCGCGTTGCCGCTCCAGCCGCCCGCGTAGTCGCGCAGCTGGGTGAAGCCGAGCTGTTCGAGCATCGCGGCCGCGCGGGCCGATCGCCCGCCCGCCTTGCACGCGACGACGAGCGTCTGGTCGCGCGCGAACGCAGCGGCCACGGCATCGGCGAACTTCGGGTTCGGCTGCATCCCGCCCGGCGCCGCGTGCATGAGCGGCACGTTGTAGGCACCGGGCGCGTGGCCGGCCTCGAACTCGGGGATGGTGCGCACGTCCAGGTACACCGCGTCGCCGGCGACGAGCGCCTTTGCCTGCGAGCTGTCGATCTTCTGCACGGCCATGTTCGCGTGCACGCTACCACTGTCCCGGGGTCATCGCGCGCGCGGCCACGGCAACGTGCGGCGCTGCGCGGCCCACAGGCCGTAGCCGGGCGCCGCACCGTCGCGCGCCGCCACCCGCACGAGCCCCACCGAGAGCGCGCCTCGCCCGTCGACCGGGAACGACACCTCGGCGCACGTCTCGATCGCGAAGGCCTCGCGCGCGGGGGAATCGCCGCGCACGAGGCCGAGCTCGGCCCGCGCGGGCACGCCGTGCTCGGCCGGTCGCGAGTCGAGCTGCACGCCGCGCACCGCCACGGGCTGCGTGCCGCCACGGGCGGTGGTGAAGCCGCCCTCGAGCGTGAACGCGGGGAACTCGGCACGGTGCACCCACGTGCGAGCGCCGTCGTCGCCCACCAGGAACAGCTGCTCGCCGCGCCGCGCCGCGCCCCAGTCGCGCACGCCCCACGTGTGCTGGCGCAGCGTCTCGGCGCGGATGGGTATCAGCTCGTCGCCGAGCGCGAGCGTGCCGGTCGTGCGACCGAGCTGCACGTAGCCGCGCTGCGTCGCCTTTCGCACCGTCCGCAACAGCTCCGCGTCCCAGTGCGCCTCGCCGAGCCGGCTCGCGATCAGCTCGGGATCGTCGTCGACGCCCGGCACGTACGGCTCGAGCTCGCTGCCGAACACGAGCTCGAGCTCGCAGCGCGTGGCGTGGGACGACTCCCTCGCCGCGACGACGCGCCCTTCGTAGCGCACCGACCACTCGCGATGCGGACGCAGGCAATCGAGCGCCAGCCCACCCACGCGCCAGCGATCGCCGGCGCCGCGCGGCACGAGAGCGTCGTGATCCGCCAGGTGCCAAGCGCACGTCGCCGACCCGTCCGCGCGCAACACCACGACCCAGAGGCGATGCGCATCGCGACCCGACAGCCACTCGAGTCGCACGAGCAACGCGAGCCCGTCCTGCACCGCCGCGAACGTGTAGTCCTCGGCGAAGCGGCGCCGTCCGTCCCACGGATGCGTGGCCTCGTCCTGCGCGGTGGGGCGGCTGTCGAGCTGCAGGCCGCGCCGTTTCTGCAGCACCCAGCGCATGAGCGCCGCCTTCACGCCGACGCCGAAGCTCGCGGGCGACAGCCCGGTGCCGCCCTCGCCGCGCTTGTCGATGTCCCGCCCTCTCGCCACGCCTTCGCTCGAAAGGTAGCGCGGGCGTCCCGGAGCGACAAAGGACCGCACGAACGGCGCACGAGGGCGCCTTGCGCCGTCCGGCGGCCCGGCGCCGCTCTCGCGCGAGCGACCTTGCGCCTGCGTGACTCCGCATGCGACCGTGTTGACCGATGCGCGCCCTCCGTCTCGTGCTTCTCGCCGTTCCCCTCGTGCTGCCGGCTTGCAACGACGAGCCGAAGGTCGACCCCGCGGAGGTCGAGGCCAAGCTGCGCAAGGATCTCACCGAGGCGTCGACCCGCGCGCGCAACAACAAGACGAAGGACGCCGAGACGATCTGGAATCGGGTGCTCGAGGAGCACCCGAACCAGCCCGAGGCGCTCGCCGGCCTCGCGAAGCTGCGGCTCGGCGACGGCAAGGTCGAAGAGGCGCTCGCGCAGATCGACAAGTCGATCGCCGCGAAGGAGGACCTCGCGCCGTCGCACGCGCTGCGCGGCGAAATCCTGGCTCGGTTGGAACGGCACGAGGAGTCGGCGGCCGCGTACGGGCGCGCGTTCGAGCTCGCGCCCGACAAGAGCGAGTACGGCCTGCCCCAGGGCCAGCAGCTCAAGCTCGCGAAGAAGTACCCCGAGGCCGAGAAGGTGCTCCTGCAGGTCGCCGAGCTCGACCCGATGGCGCAGTTCGTGTTCTCGGAGCTCGGCGACGTGCTGCGCTTCCAGAACCGGCTCGACGAGTCGTTGAAGACGTACATGAAGGCGCTGCGCACGTACGCGTCGGACAAGATGGCGCACGCCGGTGCGGCCCAGGTGTACGAGGCCAACGGCGACATCGACAACGCGCTCGACGAGTGGTCCGCGTACGTCCGCATGGACTGCTGCTCGCCCTACTCGGTCGACGTCGCCAAGGTGAAGATCGTCGAGCTGCAGAAGGCCTCGAACGCCGCGATGAAGGACGCGCCGCCGCCGGCCGAGCCGACCGGCGCGCCCGCCGAGCCGCCCGCCGACAAGCCGGGCTGAGTCGCGGAGCTTCCTCCTCGAAGACGACTACCGACCGGCGAGCGCGACGACGGGGCGCACGCGCGTGGCGAGCAACGCGACGGGACCGCTCGCGAGCGCGCATAGTCCCAGCGCGGCGACGACCGGCACGACGACGTCGGCGAGCTGCACCGCGACCGGCAGGTGATCGACCGGATAGACGTCGAGCGCGAGCGGGAAGCGATACATCGCGACCGCGGAGCAGTAGATGCCGCCGAGGGCGATGCCGGCGACCGAGCCCACGACGCCGGCGAGCAGGCCCACGCTCTCGAACACCCAGAACACGCCGCCGTGATCGCAGCCGATCGCGAGCAGCACCGCGATGTCGCGCTGCTTGCGACGCACGATGAGCAGCAGGCTCGCGATGAGCGACGCGGCGCCCACGAGCACCATCAGCCCGAGCACGAGCACGAGCACGACACGGATCTGCTCGAGCATGGTGAGCATCGCGGAGTTCGCCTCGCGCCACGTCGACGTGCGGTACAAGGGCGGCAGGCGGAACGCGAGGTCGTCCGCGACGTCCTCGGCGAGCTCGGGATCCACGAGCTCGAACTCGATGCCGGTGACGCGGTCCTCGCGGAAGAACAGCGACTGCGCGGCGGTGATGTGCACGAGCGCGAGGTTGCGATCGAACTCGGCGATACCGGTGTCGACGAGATCGAGCACGTCGAACACGGCGTGCCGCGGGGGCCGGCTCGCGCTCTCGGCCTCGCCATCGAGCTCGGCCGGCACGACGACGCGAACGCGGTCGCCGATCTCGACGCCGAGCTCCTTCGCGAGCGCGTGACCGAGCACGATGCCGGGCAAGCGCTGGGGGCCGGCCGGCACGAGCGCGGACAGATCGCCGCGGCCGAGCACGCCCGCGAGCCCCGACAGCTCGGCGGCACGCGCGGGGTCGAGCCCCTTGCCCACCACGATGGCCGGGCCGCGCTCGTCGATCGTCGCGAGCGGGTCCGCCGGCGGTGCGGCGGGCGACACCGCGAGCGCGCCGTCCCACGCGGCGTCGTCGTCGTCGGCCGGCGCCCGCCGGGGCGCAGGCTCCGGCACCGGCGCGGGCGCGTCCGCGGTCTCCGGCACGATCGCGATCATCGAGTACGCAAAGGGCGACGCCGCGACGACGCGATCGTCCTCCATGACGGTGGCCGCGATGTCGTCGTACTCGCGGAAGTCGAGCCCGTACTTCGTGACGAGCACGTGGCCGTTGAAGCGCGCGACCGCCCGCGAGATCTCTCGCATGAAGCCGGTCGTCACGCCGAGCGCCGTCATCAGGCTCGCGCACGACAGCGCGATGCCCACCACCGACACCGCCATCGCGGGCGGGAACACGACGAGCGCACCGCTCGCGAGAAAGAGCAGGCTCGCGACGAAGAGCACGAGCGCGACGGCCGGATGGTGCAGGCCCGCCACGATCGCGACGAGCGAGCCGACGGTCGCGAGGCCCGAGACGATCGCGAGCCGACGGATGCCGGGACGCGCCGGTCGCTCGCGCACGGCGAGCCGGGCCGCCACCGTGCGCACGAGCGCCAGGCGCGTCCTCGTGTGCCGGTGCGCGGGCGCAGCCATGGCGCTACTCGTAGCGCAGGCCTTCGACCGGACGCAGCTTCGCCGCGTGCAGCGAGGGAGGCACCGTGGCGAAGAAGGAGATGGCCATCGTCAGCGCGAGCACGGCCCCGATCTGCACGAGGCTCAGCTCCACCGGGAGCCGCTCGATGAAGTACACCTCCGGATCGAGCGTGTAGCCGTACAGCTCCACGAGCCCGCACAAGACCAGCCCGAACGCGACGCCCGCGACGCTACCGACCGCGCCGAGCGTCATGCCGGTGAACTGGAAGATCCGCGCGACGCCGGACTCGGTCGCGCCCATCGACATCATGATCGCGATCTCGGCCGTGCGCCGCACGACCATCGTCCACAGCGCCGCGAGCACGTTGAAGCCGGCGACCGTGCTGACGAGCGACAGGATCACGGTGAGGATCGACTTCTGCGTGCGGATCGACTGGAACAGGTTCGCGTTCAGCTTCTGCCACTCGAGGATCGAGTACTCGTCGTCGCCGATCTCGCGGCGCAGCACCGACTCGACGTCGGGGGCGTCGTAGGGATCCGCGAGCCGCAGGTCCACGCCGGACACGACGTCCCTGCCGCGGTACTTGAACCACTGCAGCTCCTTGATGTGCACGTACACGAGCCGGCTGTCGTACTCCTGGAAGCCGGCGCGGAAGATGCCCGCGATGCGATAGCGGCGGAACTCCGGCGTCTCGGTGTGATCGAAGCCGGCACCGGGATCGACGAGCATCACGACGTCGCCGACCGACAGGCCGAGCTCGCGCGCCAGCGTGACCCCGACGAACATGGTGGGCAGCGCCGACGGATCGACCGGGGCCGTCTCGCCCGGCTCCTGGTCGGGCCACGGGTCCTCGACGTCGTCGTCGATCTTGCGCCCGCGTCCATACTTCATCGCGTCCGGCAGCGCGCGCCAACGCGCCAGCGCGGACGCGTACCACTCGACGCCCCGTGGGTCGGGTGTCGCGGCGACGACCTCGGGCAGGCGATCGTCGGGGCGATCCGGCATGGGCTGCAGCTCGAGATCGCTGGCGAGCGTCTCGAGCTCGACGTCACTGCCACCCGCCTTAAGGTGGGCGTCGAGATCGATGACCTCGTGCGCCGTGGTGGGCTCGATGCCCTTCACCAGCACCGACGCGCGCCGGAACGCGGCCTCGTCCTCGCTTCCGCCCTTCGGGCCCTGCGGCGCGAGCGCCATCGCATAGTAGACGAACGGGCTCGCGCCGACGACTCCGTCGACGGTGCGCAGATGCGCCTCGAAGCGGCGGTACTCCGAGATGCCGAACGTGCGCGTCACGTTGATGTGCGCGTACACGCCGAGCACACGGCGCTCGAACTCGTGCTGGAAGCCGGTCGCGACCGACTGCACGACGATGAGCGCGGCCACGCCGATCGCGATGCCGACGATCGACAGCGTCGCGAACACGGTGAAGCGCCGCGCGATGATGAACACCATCGCGGCGCCGGCGGTGAGCGCCGTGACGATGACGAGCGGCGCGTGGCGGAACCCGAGCAAGAGCGCGCCGATGCCCGCGAGCGTCGCGAGCACCGCGAGCACGGCGGGGCCGCGGAAGCGCGTCGCCGGCTTCGTGCGTCGGAGGATGCGCAGGCCCGCGCGGTGCTCGTAGCCGGAGAAGCCGGTGATGAACCACCACGCGATGAGCAGGATGCTCGCGACGACGCCGGCCTCACCGACGTGCGCGAGCCAGGGCGGGTCGCCCTGCCACACGACGAGCCCGTTCCCGAACGTCAGCGCGAACAGCACGAGCAACAGCCAGTGCTCGCGCTGCTCCAAGGCGCTACGGGTGGCCCGAACCGGACCTCGGCGATCGTCACGTGACGGCTTCACTCCGCGGCCTGGTTCGCCGATGACGCTAGCAGCCGCGCGCTCGCCGTGGCAACGCCGATGACCGTCCTCGCCCAGAGAATCACCGTGAACGAGCAAACCGACGCGTGGTGGGCCGATCTCGCGGCCGCCAACGACGATGGCACGTGCGGCGCAGTCCTCCCGGCGTCCGTGGCCGGGCCGGGCGCAGGCACCGTCGCGCCGTGCGACGCCGACGACGGCCCGCGTGCGCCCGCGCCTCCGTGGTCGATGCGCGACGCACTCGTGCATCCGCCCCATCCGAGCGCGCAGGGCTGTCCCGACTATCCGGGCGATCTCTGGCGCGACGTGCTCGACTACCGCGCCCTCCGGGCGCAGTCGCTCGCGGGCCTGCCCGCGACGGCGGTCGAGCGCGCGAAGCTGACCGACCTCGAGGCGCGCCTGCGCGGCGATACCGACGACGCCCGGCGGTTGTTCCTGCGCTTCGCGTGTCGCTACCACGCGACGATCGAGCTCGCGAAGGGCGAGCGCTTCGCGGCCGTCGTGCTCGATGCGTCGGCCGGCGGCGCCAAGGTCACGTATCCCGGGGGCGCGTGCGAAGGCGATCCCGTCGTGCTCGAGCTCGCGACCGAGTCGCTCGCCGGCAGCGTCGCGCTCCCCGCCCGCGTCATCTGGTGTCGCGAAGGGCTCGTCGGCCTCATGTTCGCCGGAGCCGCGCGATGGCGATGACGTCGCGCACCGTGCTCGCCGCGCTGGTCCTCCTCGGTGCGCTCGCGTCGGGCTGCGCGGCTCGCCGTGCACGGCTCGCCGATCCCGAGCCCGATCGCGAGCGCTCCGTGATCCTCGCCGATGGCGTCGGCGTGCGCGCGACGCTGTGGGATCGAGTCCTCGTGGCTCGCGCGGCCGAGCTCGGAGAGGCCGAGCTCGCGGGCGGCGCGAAGACGTCCATGGGACCGCGGGCGCGCCGGGATCGCCTGACGGAACGCTACGGCGACGGCGTCGTCTTCACCGTCCTCGTCGAGCTCGCCCATCGCACGGGCAAGGACGATCCACTGGCCGACCCGAGCTCGTGGTGGTTCGATCTCCAGCGGGGTGGGGAACGCATCCCGGCCCGCACCGTCGAGGTGCTCGCGATCGATCGCTTCCCCACGGGCTCGGTGCGTGCAGGTGCGGTGCCCACCGTGCACCTCCGCATCGCCTTGCGCGTCGCGTTCGACGGCGACGACGTCGACGGTCCTGTGACGATGCGGCTCGGCAGCCGGGCCCGCGCGGGCAAGCACGCGTCGCGTGGTCGCTA
Organism: uncultured Nannocystaceae bacterium; assembly: GCA_964468635.1. Taxonomy (GTDB): domain Bacteria; phylum Myxococcota_A; class Polyangia; order Nannocystales; family Nannocystaceae; genus Xiheibacterium. The sequence continues at coordinate 137,548 of CAYXVR010000019.1, read as the reverse complement.
CAGCCTGGGCTCGCACGTCGCACGCCGCGGCTCGACGTTGCGGTGGGCTGCCACCGACCCCCGCTGAACGAGCGACCGCGATCGCCATCGCATCGGGTGTTCTCTCTGCGATCTCCGAGTCTTGGACCGCCGCCGATCCTTGACACGCCGAATCGGCGCAAGCTACGCTCTCGCCGACCGCTCGGAGCTCGACGCGCGCATGCATCGACGGCACCTGGCCTGTTCCCACCGTCGCTTGCGCGACCTCGGCCTGTTCGCGCTCGTCGGCGCGGGCGGGCTGGTCCCCGCGGCGGCGCAGGCCGGCAAGTACGATCTCGATCTCACGCGGCTCGGCTCGCAGCAAAGTGGCGAGCTCGTGCAGGACGACGAGGGATTCCGCAGCCTGTCGTCCGAGCTCGGCACGGTGATGGCGCCGCGGCCCGTCGATCCGGCGGACTCGCTCGGCCTGTCGGGCTTCGCGATCTCGGCGGACGTCGGCATCCACACGATCGGCGGCGGGCGCAACTACTGGGCCGCGCCCACGCGCAACAAGGCCGACGATGTCGTGCCCACGCTGCAGATCATGGGCCGCAAGGGCCTGTGGCCCGGGCTCGAGGTCGGCGGCGGCGCCACCCATCTCTTCGACAGCCGCATGTGGGCCATGCAGGGCTACGTGAAGATCGCGTTCCACGAGGGATTCCACCACCTGCCGATCCCTTCGATCGCGGTGCGCGGTAGCTTCTCGCGGCTGCTCGGTGCGAAGGACCTCAACATGACGACGGCGGCGCCCGCGATCACGGTGTCGCACGTTTTCGGTCTCGGCAAGACGTTCAGCCTCACGCCGTACGTCGGCTACGAGGCGCTCATCATCATCGCGCGATCGCACGTGCTCGACGCGACGCCCAATTGCGACGAGTTCGCCGACGACTACAACGAGGAGTGTCCCGGCGTGGACACGAGCGCGCAGAACGAGTTCGTGTTCAAGAACGCGGGATCCATCGTCCGCCATCGCCCTCACTTCGGCGTGCGCATGATCTTCAGCGTCATCCGACTCGGCTTCGAGGCCATGTTCACGCCCGGCGGTTCCCGCGAGGGCGAGATCGCGGGTCGTTCCATCAAGGACGGCTCGAAGTTCCAACAGCAGTACACGTTCTCCGTGGGGCTCGACTTCTGATGATCGTCGCGTGTCCCGAGTGTTCCGGTCCGTTCGAGTTGCGTGACGGCGACATCGCCGAGCTCGTCCAGCTCGAGTGTCCTCACTGTCGTTTCCGCATGATCCTCGACTTCGCCGCCGCGAACGATCGGCGGCTCGTCGAGCCGGGCATGCGCATGGCGAGCGGCTTCCGCTCCGCGGCCGAGTATCGGCGCGCGGCCGCGGGCCCGATCGCCGCGCCGGCCGAGGTCGCCGCGCCGTCGCGACCGACGGCCGTGCCCACGCCGGTGGCCGAGCCGCGCGTCGCCGCGCGACCGGCCGAGGTGCGACCCACCGAGCCGCGCGCGCCCGCGACGACGCCCGCCGCCGCCGCGCCCACGCCCGCACGCACGGGCGGCACGCACGTCGGGCCGATGCCTACGGAGCAGCGGCCGGTCGCCGACCTCCCGCCCACCGAGCCCGCGCGCAAGCGCGAGATCGCGGCGCCCGAGCCCGTCCGCGCGCCCGAGCCGGTGCGCACGGCCGCCCCCGAGCCCGCACCGCCACGCGTGCCGGCCGAGGTACCGCGCGACGTCGAGCCGCGTGCGCCCATCCGGCCCGCCGAGCCGCGCCTCGACACCCGCGCGCCCGCGCGTCCGGCCCCGGTGGCCGCGCGGGACGTCGACCGCATCGACGTCTCCGAGCTCGATGCCGGCGACAGCGCCGAGCTCGAGCGTCCGCGCATGAGCATGTTCGGGATCGTGATCCTGGTGATGCTCGTGCTGCTCGCGCTCGCGGTCACTGCGGTGAGCGTCGTCCGCAAGGGCACGCCGGATCCGCGCCCGCTGCTCGAAGACGTGTACCGCCAGATCCGCGGCTGATCGCAGGTCGCGTTTGCGCCGATGCGTCGTCGCGTGCGACGATCGGCGATCATGGGACGGCGCGAGAGCGAAGGCGTGCTCGCACGCGTGCTCGAGCCGTTCGACGTCGCGACGCGACTCGCGGTGCTCCCCGATCGCGCGATGCGGGCGGCTCGCCTCGCGGAGCTGGTGCGCGCCGCACCACCCGACGCGGCCGCCTGGCTCTTCGACGCGCTCGCCACGGCGGGCCGCTCCGGCGGTCCGCCCTACACGGTGGCGTTGCTCGCCGCGGTCGACCTCTTCGGATCGGATCGACTCGCGCAGGACGAGCGCGCCGCGATCGGCGAGGCCGCCGACGCGCTGGGGCTGCTCGCGTGCAAGGACCTCATGTGGCCCGATGCCGAGGAGGTCGCGAGCAAGGCGAGCGCGCCGCGTCCACTCGTACCCGGCACGAGACCGCTGACGCTCGGCGAGCGCAAGGCCCTCGCGCGCTCGTGGCATCGCGACACGCTGCAGCGACTGCTCGTCGATCCGCACGTCGACGTCGTCGGGCTCCTGCTCGCGAACCCGCACGTCACCGAGGACGACATCCTGCGCATCGCGACCGCGCGGCGCAGCTCGGCGGCGGTGCTCGGTCGACTGCTCGAGTCGCCGCGCTGGTCCACGCGCGCGCGCGTGCGTCGGGCCCTCGTCGGCAATCCGCGGCTACCGCTCGCGAGCGCCTTGCGGCTCGTCGGACTGCTCAGCGAGTCCGAGCTGCGCGACGTCGGGCTCGATCCGAATCTGCGCCTCGAGCTGCGCGCCGCGATCGATCGGCGGCTGCGGCCGCTGTGTTGATGGAGAAGAGCTCCGCTCTTCTCCCCCCAGCCGGCGAAGCCGTCTGGGGCCCCCCTCTTCTCCGGCGCTACGCGCCTCCTGGTGTGGCGGTGCTGCGAGACTCGGTCGCGATCGAGTTCCGACGTGCCTACGCCTTCGGGGCTTTTGGCGTCACGTCGATCTCCGGCTCGCGGACCTCGACCTTGGCGTCGTCGGCAGCGCCGCCGGCGGCCTGCTTGTCCGCGTCCAGGGCCCGCATCTCCTTCTTGAAGCCGCGGAGCATCTTGCCGATGCCCTCGCCCAGCTGGGGCAGCTTCGAAGGTCCGAAGATGAGCAGCACGACCACCAGCACGATGATGATCTCGACCGGCGAGAAGCCGAAGCCCAGGAGGACCGTGCCCATAGCTCGAAAGGTAGTCGCCTTTGTCCGGCTTTGCTAGCGTCGCCGCATGCCTCGGCCGCTCTTCGCGCGGATTCGGCCCCTGAGCGCATGGCTAGCCGCCGTCGCCGTGCTGGCGGCCACCGCGTCGGCGCTCGGGGCCGAGGCTCCGACGGGTGCTGCGGATGCCGAGCGCGAGGCGGTGGGCCCGTTGTCGATCTCGAGCGCAGGTCGTGCGCGTGTGCGCGGGGATCGGCCCGAGCGCGCGTCGATCCACGCGGCGTGGACCCCACCGGCGCACGATCCCGAGCGGGCGGACCGCGACGCACTCGCCCGGTTCGAGCGCACGACCCTGACGAGCACGATCGTCGAGGTCGCGCCCGAGCCGTGGATGAAGCAGCTCGCCAAGCCGGATCTCGCGGTTCGCTGGAATCGCGGCACCGTCGAGTACCTGCGCTACTTCAAGGCCGACCCGCGCGGCAAGGCGATGATGCGCGCGTGGTTGCGCCGCGCCGGACGCTACCAAGCGCGCATGCAGGCGATCCTGCGCGAGCACGGCGTCCCCGAGGATCTCGTGTGGGTCGTGCTCGCGGAGAGCGGCTTCAACCCTCGCGTGCGTTCGGCCGCCGGTGCCGCGGGGCCGTGGCAGTTCATGGACGGCACGGCAGGCGTGTACGGGCTCGCGAAGGACCACTGGGTCGACGAGCGCTTCGACATCGAGCGCTCCACCCACGCCGCTGCGGCCTACCTCGCCGATCTCGAGACGCGCTTCGGCTCGTGGGAGCTCGCGCTCGCGGCCTACAACGCGGGCTACGGGCTCGTGATGACGGCGATCGAGCGCCACAACACGAACAACTTCTGGGCGCTCGCGGAGATCGAGAGCGGCCTGCCGCACGCCACCGTGAACTACGTGCCGAAGATCCTCGCGGCCGCGCTCGTCGCCCGCAATCGCGACGCGTTCGGCGTGGCGGCCGACGACATCCAGGCGCTGCCGCCCCTCGACTGGACCGAGATCGAGGTCCCGCGATCGGTGCGGCTCACGAGCCTCGCGCGCGAGCTCGACGTCGACGCCGACCTGCTCGCCGAGCTCAACGCCCACCTCGTGCGCGGGCGGACGCCGCCCAAGCGGGGAGCGGCGCGCGTGCGCGTGCCCAAGGCGGCGAAGGGCCGCGCGCGGGCGGCCGTCGCCGCGCTCGAGCGCGAGTGGACCGGCGAGTCGACGTACACGGTGCGCGAGGGCGACAGGTTGGCCGCGATCGCGTCGGCGCACGGCATCGCGGAGAAGCAGCTGCGGCGCGACAACGGCATCCTCGACGCTGCCGAGGTGCGCCGCGGCGTCGTGCTCGTGGTGCCCGCCGGCGGCGGAGCGGTCGCGAGCCGCCCGCCCGACGAGGCGAGCGAGCGCCCGCTCGCCGCAGTGCCGCGCGTCGTTCCCGGCAAGGGCGAGCGGCTCGTGTTCTTCACGGCCACGCGCGCGAGCACACCCACGTCGATCGCCGCGGCGTTCGGCGTGCCGTGGGTGAAGATCGTGGGCTGGAACGACCTCGACCCGCAGGCGCGCGTGCAGCCCGGACAAGTGCTGCAGATCGTCGTGGCGCGCGACTGGACCGCCGATGCCAAGGAGGTCGTGGTGCACGAGCGCGAGGACGTCGACCTCGTCCAGCGCGGTTCCAAGGAGCACCTCGAGACGGCGCTCGCGCGGCGCGGCAAGCAACGGCGCGCGGTGAAGGCGAAGAAGGGCGACACGCTCGCGAAGCTCGGCAAGCGCTTCGATCTCACCGACGGCGACCTCGCGCGGATCAACGGCTACGCGCGTGATCACGAGCTGGTGGCCGGCGAGATCGTGGTGGTCTACGTGGACGACGCCGACGTGCGCGGCACGATGGAGGCCCCGCCGCCGCGCGTGAGCCCCGGACGCGACGACGCGTTGGCCGGGCGCGACGCGGCGATTTCGGGGCACGACGACGACGTGAGTCCCGACGACGAGCCGGCCCGCGCCAGCGCCGGTGATACGGGCAAGGCCGCGAGCACGCGCGCGCGTCCGCGTCGCGAGCGTCGGCGCGCCGCGTCGACGCCGTCGACGAGCCGCCTGCCGGGGAACCGCGGAGTGACCCCGCCGTGACGATCTCGATCGAGGACGCGCAGACGATCGTCCTCGCCCGCGTCCTTCCCCGCGCGAGCCTCACGGTGCCCGTCGCCGATGCGCTCGCGATGATCGCCGCATCCCCGGTCGCATCGCCGATCGCGTTGCCGTCCGCACCGGTCGCAGTGATGGACGGCTACGCGGTGCACGACGCCGATCTCGTCGGCGACGTCGTGCGTGTGCCCGTCGTCGGCGAGAGCGCGGCCGGGCGCCCGTTCGCGGCCACGCTCGCGCGGGGCACCGCGGTGCGGATCTCGACCGGCGCCGTGATGCCGAGCGGCAGCGATCGGGTGGTCGCACAGGAGGACACCGGACGCGACGGCGACGTCGTCGCGATCGACGTGGCGCGAGCGCGCAGCAGCGCGAGGTTCGTGCGCGCCGCGGGCTCGGACGTCGCGCTGGGCTCGCGCATCGCCGATGTCGGCACGCGCCTCGGAGCCGCCGAGATCGCGCTCCTGTCCGCGTGCGGGATCACGGAGCTCGACGTGCACGCGCGCCCGCGGCTCGTCGTGATCTCGACGGGCGACGAGCTCGTCGCGCCGGGCGTGGTGCCCGGTCCGGGGCAGATCGTCGGCACCAACGGCCGCATGCTCGCCACGCTCGCGCGCGCGGCCGGGGCCGAGGTGTTGCCGGAGATCGTCGTCGCGGACGACCTCGAGGCCCACGTGCGAGCGATTGGCGACGCGCTCGAGCGGGCGGACGTCGTCGTCACGTGCGGGGGCGCGTCGGTCGGTGATCACGATCTGGTGCTGCCGGCGATCGCCCGTTGTCGCGCAAAGGTGGAGTTCCACGGCGTCGCGGCGCGGCCCGGCAAGCCCACCGCGTTCGCGACCCGCGATCGCGCGGCCGTCTTCGCATTGCCCGGCAATCCGGCGAGCGCGTTCGTGATGTTCGAGCTCTTCGTGCGACCGGCGCTGCGCCGCATGTTGGGCGTGCGCGGGGCGGTGGTGCGACCGTTCTCGCGGCTCGAGGCCGCCGCCGACTTCGTGGGCGCCGGCGCGCGGGCTCACTACGTGCGCGCCCGCATCGTGGCCGGCCGGGTGCATCCCCTGCCCGACCAGGCCTCCGGCAGCTTGCGCTCGCTCGTCGACGTCGACGCGCTCGTGCGCGTGCCGGCGCGCGTCGCCTCGATCGCCGCCGGAGACACGTGCGATGCGCTGGTGCTGTCGGACGCGTGGTACGAGCGCCCATGAGCGCGATCACGTACGTCGTCGTCGATGCGGACGACGTGGGTGAGCGTGCCGACGTCGTGCTCGCGCGTCGCGTGCCCGAGCTGACGCGTCGCGCCGCGCGTGTGCTCGCGTTGCGCGGACAGCTGCGCGTCGACGACCGCGCTGCTCGGCCGTCGCACCGCGTCGCGCTGGGCGAGACGCTGCGGCTCGAGCTCGGCGACACGAAGGCGGACCCCCCCGGCGAGCAGCAGGTCGTCGCGGTGACCGACGCGTTCGTCTACGTCGACAAGCCGGCAGGCTGGCACACGCACCGGCTCCGCCCCGACGATCCGCCGAGCCTCGCGGACGCCGTGGCGCGCGTGCACCCCGAATGCGCGACGGCGTCACAGGACGCGCGCGAGGGCGGAGCGATCCATCGCCTCGATCGCGAGACGACGGGCATCGTCGTGTTCGCGCGCTCGCGGGCGGCGTGGCTGGCCGGACGCGCGGCCATCGGCGACCCGCGGACCGTGAAGCTGTACGTCGCCGTCGGCCGCGGCGGGACCTGGCCGCCGGCCGACGCCCGGCGGGCAGACCCGCCGACGGACTGGCCGGCCGCCGTCCCGCGCCCGGCGATCGTCGAGGCGTGGTCGATCACGGCGCCGCTCGGTCGGGGCACGGACCCGAGCCTCGTTCGCGTGCGTGAAGACGGTGTGGCCGCGCACACGATCGTGGTCCCGATCGCCCCGGGCCTCCCCGAACCGCGGCGGATGGCGTTCGTGGTGGATCTGCGCAGCGGTCACCGTCACCAGGCTCGCGTTCACCTCGCGCACCTCGGATGGCCGATCGTCGGCGACGCCCGTTACGATCCCCATGGCGGCGCAGAGGGGCCGCTGTTGCTGCGCTGCGTGTGCATCGACCTGTCGGCGCGGTGTCCCGGTGAGCCACGCGTGCAGGTGGAGCTGCCGCCGGCGTTCCGCGAGGCTTGGGCGGGGGCCGGGGCGCCGTGATAGCATTGCCGCTCCCGCCGATGCACCTCCGTTACTTCGGGCACACCGACACCGGGCTGTCCCGTGACCACAACGAAGACGCCCATCTGGCGGATCCAGACCTCGGGCTGTTCGTCGTGGCCGACGGCGTGGGTGGGCGCGCGAAGGGCGAGGTCGCGAGCCAGGAGACGGTCGAGCTGGTGTGGGAGTGGATCAAGCGCCACGAGGCGACGATCCGCGAAGCGGCCGCCGGCGATCCGACGGCGCGCGCGGGGCAGCTGTGCGGCATCGTGCGCGGTGCGGTCCAGAACGCCTGCTACATGGTTCACACGATGGGGCAGCTCGATCCCGATCAGCGCGGGATGAGCACGACCGCGTCGGTGCTGCTCGTGTGTGGTCGATTGGGCATCGTCGGGCAGGTCGGCGACTCGCGGGTGTATCTCGTGCGGGGCGGGCAGGTCGAGCAGATCACCGAGGACCACACGCTCATCAACTACCAGCTCAAGCACGGGCTCATCACGCCCGAGCAGGCGCAGAAGTCACGGGCGCGCAACGTGATCACGCGCGCGGTGGGCCACAAGGACTACGTCGAGGTCGACACGATGCCGGTGCCGCTCTTCGCCGGCGATCGCTTCGTGCTGTGCTCGGACGGCTTCCACTCCTACGTCGAGTCGCTCGACGAGATGCAGTACTTCCTCGACCTCGAGGTCGAAGACGCGGTGCTCGAGTCCATCCGCTTCGCGAACGCGAAGGGCGGCAAGGACAACATCACGACGCTGCTCGTCGAGCTCTCGCAACAGTGACGCGCCCGCGTCACCTGCGAGGCCGCCGAACTGACCCGTCGTCATACGTCGTTTCGAACCGCGCGGGCAGCTCGTCGCGATCGAAACGACGTTCGTGCTCGGTTCGAAATCGTGCGTCCCCCAAGCACAGTCGGGACGCCCGCAGGGCCCCCGCGTCCGGCTTGCGCGACAACTCGCGGATCGCCGCGCGGGTGCATTCGCAGAGCTCTGCGAGCCGACCGAGATCAGACCACCCCTGGTCGACGGCAAGCGCGACGAACAGCGCTCGAACGGGGCCGCGCTGGCGGATCTCGGTCAATGGTCGACGGAGCGCCGTCGAGGCGGCCTCGGCGATTCGCCGCAGCGGATGGATAGCCATCGCGGTCGTCGGCGCGGGCGCCGGCATGGGGGTTCCCTCCACACTGGCGTCGGGATCGCCGCTGACGTAGGCGTGATGCCTCTCGGCGAACCCACTCGCCGGGCGGCGCAACGTGGCAGCGAGACGATCAGCGGTGACCCACGGATCGACGATCGCGCCAACCACGTCGCGATGGGTGGTCCACGGAAACGCCAGCGGGCAACGGACCAGCTCGGCGCGGCACGGGTTCAAGGCGATGTATCGGACGTGTCGCTCGAGCTCGAGGCCACTACCGATGACGGAGAACGAGACGCTCTGGGTCACCGGCCACTCGAGACCGAAGCGCCGGCCCATCTGCCCGAAGACTCGAGCGACGCGTAGACGCGCGTCCTCGGGCTCCGCCGTACGCACGAGAACGTGCGGATGATCGGGCATGAGGGTCGCCGCAATCGCCGACGGGAAGGCCCTTCTGAAGCTCGACCACAGCCATTGGCCGATCTCGAAGACACACAGGGACGGGGCGCTGGACGAGAGCCTCGCGGTGAGATGGATCCACTGGGGGTGAGCCACACCGGGATCCATCGACCGCCGGCGCCGATCGTTGCACGGAAGTCTACTCCGGGCAGCCGATGCGCTCGTCGTCGAGGGCGACGTCGTCGATCCACATCTCGCGCGCGGACGTGGCCTGGTAGTGCTCCCAGCCGAGCCGCATCGTGTCGAAGATCGGCGCGTACCAGTAGTCGCCGGTGTCGTGATTGACGCAGCCCTCGCCCATGCCCATCACCGTGAGGTCGTCCAGCTGCACGCCATCGAGGAAGAACTCCATCGTGTCGGCGGGCCCGTCGAAGTGCCACTCCAAACACGCCCATACGCCCGTCGGCATCACCGTATCCGAGTGATCCCAACAATCGCTCCCGGCCCCGAACGTCTCGTAGTTCGCCATGATGCGCCCCTCGTGCTGGCCGCCGTAGCGATAGATGCCACGGAAGTCCATGCCCTCGACGTCGCCCTCGCCCTGGATGTTGGTCCAGTGCACGCTGCCTTCGGGCGTCGCGACGAGGTGATACATCATCCGGCCCCACACGACGTTCGACTCGATCGGGAACACCGGCGCTCCTTCGATCGAGAAGTACGCGCGCCTGTACGTGCCGCCGCCGTCGTCCGTCGTGACGCGGATCGCCTGCGTGCCCGAGTACGCCATCGTCGCGTCCACGACGACCTCGCCCTGATCCGCGCTCGTCACCCACGGCGCCGCGGGCTGCTGGCCCAGTGGATCGTCCTCGAAGTCGTCGCACAGCAGCGCCGCCGAGCAGTCGCCGGGCTGCGCACCGTCGTCGCTGCTCGAGCCCGGGGCGCTCGTCGAGTCGTCGGGATCCGTCGCGTCCTCGCTGGTGGGCTGGGGGAACTCGTCCGTGACGTCGTCGTCCGCGTCGTCGGTCATCGTCGCGGACGTCGGCGTCGTCATCGTCGCGTCCGTCATCGTCGCCGAGCCGTCGCCCGAGGTGCCCGACGTGCTCGCGGCCGCGTCGTCGCCACCGTCGTCGCCGCTGCACGCGAGAAGCACCGCTGCAATCCACCATGACGTGCGCCGCATGCCGTCAGCGTATCAGCGGCTCGCGGTGGTCACGCTCGATCGTTTCGTTGTCGCGATCACATCGGATCGGCGGGATCGCGATGCGGAGCGCGATTCGGATCGAGCTCGTCGGGGCGCGGATCCGGATCGTCGATCGGCGGCTGCGATGGATCGGGGTCGCGCTCGACCGGTGGCACCGGCTGCGGCGGGTCACGCTCCGGCGGTGGCGCCGGGTCCGGCTCGCGCACGGGCGGCCCGGGGTCGTCGCGACGGGGAATCGAAGCTGCGATGCGCACGACCACGGCATGGGCGATCGCGAGCCGTCCGCAACGAAGGACGGCTACCGTAGGCGCCATGGCTTCCTCGATCGATTCGACCACCCGTCGGCGCGTGCTGCAGACGCTCGGCAGCGCCCCGCTCCTGCCCCTGTTCGGCTGCGGCTCCGACGACGGCGACGGCAGCGGTGCGAGCGGCGACGGATCCAGCAGCGGTGGCGACGACGACGACGGCTCGTCGGGCGCGAGCCTCGATCCCACGAGCGAAGGCGGCAGCGCCGACGACTCGAGCGACGGCATCGATCCCGACTCGAGCTCTGGCGACGCAGGCAGCGAGAGCAGCACCGACGACACCACGACGACCGGCGAGGGCTGCCCGCCCGTCGCGGGCTGGGCCACCGGCGGCACCGCGGCGATGTGCGGCGTCTATCCCGATCCGTTCGAGCGCGGCCTCGGCAACGCGTGCGAGCTCCTGTGCTCCGCGACGCTCGGCCCCTGCTACGACACCACGTTCGATCGCAAGGACATCAGCGAGGGCGCGAACGGACTGCCCGTCCGACTCGCGTTCCTCGTCGTCGACGAGACGTGCACGCCGATCGAAGGGGCCGAGGTCGACATCTGGCACACCTCGGCGGACGGCTTCTACTCCGGCGAGACCGCGTCGCCCGGGTGCACGCTCGGCGATCCCGAGGCGATCGCGGGCCACTGGATGCGCGGCGTGCAGACGAGCGGCGCCGACGGCCGCGTCGACTTCGACACGTGCTTCCCCGGCTGGTACGGCGGCCGCACGATCCACATCCACATCACGGTGCGCATCGGCGAGACCGAGTACGTCACGTCGCAGCTCTACTTCGACGACGCGCTGTGCGACTCCATCGTCGCCGAGGAGCCCGTCTACAGCGACCGCGGCCCCCGCGACACGAACAACGCGGAGGACGGCATCTTCCCGGACGCGAGCGGCACGAAGTACATCTTCGAGACCGCCCACATGGACGACGGCGCGATGCTGGCCTGGAAAGCCCTCGTGATCCGCTCGTCCACCGCCGACCCGCTCTGCTCGGAGTAGCCGCGACCGCACCCATCGGCTATCCTCCCGGCATGGGATGGAAGCTGGGTTGGGCAGGAGCGTTGCTCGGCGCCTTTGCGTGCACGGCGGACGACGGCGGGAACAACGACAGTGCGGCGGACTCCACCGACTCGGCACCGAGCGACAGCTCGTCGTCCGACGACGACGGCACGAGCTCCGGCGGATCGCTGTCCGGTGACGCGACCTCGGGCGACGCGAGCGCGGACGGCAACGACGACGAAGCCGAGGGCGCGGAGTTCGGGGAAACCGGCACGCCATCGGGCCCGTGCTTCGAGGGCGAGGTGCAGCTGACGAACGTCGTGCTCGACGTGAACGTCAATCGCATCCTCGGTGAGGACGTCGCGGTCGCGTTCGACGAGGACAGCTGGGCATGCGCGTACACGGACGGTGAGGTCGGCTTGCTCATGGTCCACTACGGGCCCCACGAGTTCGGCGAGCCCCAGAACTCGCTGAGCGTCCGGCTCTTCGACGGGGTGAGGAGCTACGACCTCGCGACCGATCCGGGCCCGCCCGGTGACGGCGAGGACGGACTCGTGTACTTCGGGCACACCTACCAGTACGAGTCCGCGAGCACGTACCAGTTCGACACCGGCAACCAGGCCGGCACCGGCACGCTCGACGTCGCCGCCCATCCGCTCGATGGCGGCACGACCGTCGACTTCACCGCCGTCGGCACCATCGCGGGCGACGACGGCTGGGAGTTCGACCTGCACTTCACGGCCGACGTGGCGCAGTAGGCTCCGCGCGCTCCCAGAACGTCCACGCCACGTCGCCGTCGCCGATGCCGTGGAACCACTGGGCGCCGCACGACTCGCACGTGAAGCCCTCGCCGTCGTGGAAGCCGTCCGTCGTCGCACCGGTCGACACGAGCGCGGGGCTCGTCGGTGCGCGCCGCAGCGAGAGCTCCGTGATCGTCGCACAGTCGCACGGCGAGGGATGCTCGCGGCGATGCAGCTCGTACTTCAGCTGCACGACGCCGGGCACGAAGCGCTGGATCAGCTCGAGCGGCACGCACAGCACGCCGCGAGGCAGATCCGGCATGCGTCGCTCGCCGTTCGGGCCGCGCACCTTCTTGTAGTGACCGCGGTGGATCCTCAGCCACTCGCCGTGGCGCGCGTGCACGTCGGCCGGCAGTGCCTTCGCGCGCTCGCGGACCTCGGCCGACAGCGCGCCGAGCTCGGCGAGCTCCGGCGCACCGCAGCCCCTCAGCGCCGCGAGCTCGGCGACCATCTCCGCCTCGCACGCGGCGAGCCGCGCCTCCGGCGTCTCGTTCTCGCGGATCGGCGCGAACGAGGAATCCAGGATCACGCGCAGGCGATCGATCGGCGCCATGCCGTCAAGCGTACGCGACGACGCCGCGCGCGGCGAGCTCGCCCCACCAGGGCGGCAGCCGTGCGATCGGATTCCAGCGCGCGTCGATCTTCGCGAGCATCGGCAGATCGACGAGCCAGTCGGGCAGCTCGGTGAGCCGGTTGTCGCGCAGGTCGATTCGCGCGAGCGCATCGAGCTCGCGCAGCGAGTCCGGCAGCCGCTGCAGGCGATTGCGCCGCAGCGACAGCTCGGCGAGGTGCGAGAGCTCGCCGAGGTGCTCGGGCAGCTCCTCCACCGCGTTGTCGTCCATGCGCAGCTCGACGAGCGTCGACATCGAGCCCACAGCATCGGGCACCCGCGCGAATCGATTGCCCGACAGCCCGAGATACCGCAGCGACGACAGGTTCGCGAACGAGCCCGGCAGGTCCGTCAGCCGGTTCTGCCCGAGATACAGGAACTCGAGCTCCGCGAGCCCACCGATCGACTCCGGCAGCGACTCGAGCGCGTTGTGCCCGAGGTCCAGCATGCGCAAGCGAGCGAGCCCACCGATGCGAGCATCCAGCGACGTGAGCCCGTTGCCGCCGACGTTGACGACGCGCAGATCCGTGCGCGACCACAGCGACTCGGGCAGCGCCCCGAGCTTGCGGTCGTACGCGCGGTACTCGTCGGGCACCTCCTCGGTGCCGGGCCAGTGCAGTCCTCGCGCGCTCATGCGTCCGCGTACGCCTCGAGCGGCGGGCAGGTGCACACGAGGTTGCGATCGCCGAACGCGTTGTCGATGCGTGCGACGGTGGGCCAGTACTTGTGTGCGCGCACCCACGGCGCCGGGAAGGCCGCGACCTCGCGGCTGTACGCGTGCGGCCACGACTCCGCAGTGACGGCCGCCGACGTGTGCGGCGCGTGCACGAGCGGGTTGTCCTCCTTCGACCACTGCCCACGCTCGACCTTCGCGATCTCCTCGCGGATCGACAACAGCGCATCGACGAATCGATCGAGCTCCGCCTTCGACTCGCTCTCGGTCGGCTCGATCATCAGCGTGCCGGCGACGGGGAACGACATCGTCGGCGCATGGAAGCCGTAGTCCATCAGCCGCTTCGCGACGTCCTCGGCCTCGATACCCGTCTGCTTGAACGGCCGCAGGTCCACGATGAACTCGTGCGCCACCATGCCGCGCTCGCCCGTGTAGAGGATGCGGAACTCCTTGCTCAGCCGCTTCGCCATGTAGTTCGCGTTGAGGATCGCGACCTTCGTGGCGTGCGCGAGCCCTTCCCCGCCCATGAGCGCGATGTACATCCACGAGATCGGCAGGATGCTCGCGCTGCCCCACGGCGCCGCCGAGATCGGACCGATCGCCGCCTCGCCGCCGGTCTTCACGATCGGATGCCCGGGCAGGTACGGCGCGAGGTGGGCCTTCACGCCGATGGGGCCCATGCCCGGACCACCGCCGCCGTGCGGGATGCAGAACGTCTTGTGCAGGTTGAGGTGACAGACGTCGGCCCCGAAGTCGCCGGGCCGGCACAAGCCGACCTGCGCGTTCATGTTCGCGCCGTCGAGATAGACCTGCCCGCCGTGCGCGTGGACGATCTCGCAGATCTCCTTGATCGACGCCTCGAACACGCCGTGCGTCGAGGGATACGTGACCATCAGTGCCGCGAGCTCGCCCGCGTTCGCGGCTGCCTTCTTCCGTAGATCACCGACGTCGATGTTGCCGCGCTCGTCGCACGCGACGACGACGACCTTCATGCCGGCCATCACCGCCGACGCGGGGTTCGTGCCGTGGGCCGACACGGGAATCAGGCACACGTTGCGCTGCCCCTGTCCGCGCGCGCGATGGTGGGCGCGGATGACGAGCAGCCCGGCGTACTCGCCCTGCGAGCCCGCGTTGGGCTGCATGGACATCGCGTCGAAGCCGGTGATCTCCGCGAGCCAGCGCTCGAGATCGGTGATCATCTCGCGATAGCCCACGGTCTGGTCGCTGGGCGCGAACGGATGCAGCGCGCCGAACTCCGGCCACGTGACGGGCACCATCTCGGCCGTCGCGTTGAGCTTCATCGTGCACGAGCCGAGCGGGATCATCGACGTCGTGAGCGACAGATCGCGGGCCTCGAGCCGCCGGATGTAGCGCAGCAGCTCGTGCTCGGCACGGTGCTCGTGGAACACGGGGTGCTCGAGATACGTGCTCGTGCGCGCGTGCACCCCGAGCACGTCCTTGCCGAGTGCGTCGGCGAAGCGATCGAGGTCGACGCTCGCGTCGCCACCGAAGGCCGCCACGATCGCCTGCAGATCGGCGGCCGTCACGGTCTCGTCGAGCGCGATGCCGACGCGACGATCGTCGACGAGCCGCAGGTTCACGCCGAGGCCGACCGCGTCGTGCACGACCGTGGGCGCCGAGCGCCCCACCGGCTCGACGGTGAGGGTGTCGAAGAACGGCGCATCGGGGACGCGGTGGCCGAGATCCGCGAGCGCGGCCGCGAGCACCCGCGCGGCGCCGTGGGCCTTGCCTGCGATCGCGCGCAGGCCCTCGGGCCCGTGGTAGACCGCGTACATGCTCGCCATCACGGCGAGCAGCACCTGGGCCGTGCAGATGTTCGACGTCGCCTTCTCGCGCCGGATGTGCTGCTCGCGGGTCTGCAGCGCCATGCGCAGCGCGGGCTTGCCCTCGGCGTCCTTCGACACGCCGATGACGCGACCGGGGATCTGACGGCGGTACTCGTCCTTCGTCGCCATGAACGCGGCATGCGGACCGCCGAAGCCCATCGGCACGCCGAACCGCTGGGCGGAGCCGATCGCCACGTCGGCTCCGAGCTCGCCCGGCGGGCGCAGCATCGTGAGCGCGAGCAGGTCGGTCGCGACGACGGCGAGCGCCTTCGCGGCATGGACGCGATCGACGACCGGCGCGAGATCGTCGATGCGCCCGTGCGTGTCGGGATACTGCACGAGCGCGCCGAACACCTTGGCGGCCGCGAAGTCGAAGTCGTGCGGATCGCCGACGACGACCTCCAGCCCGAGCGCCTCGGCGCGTGCCTGCACGACCGCGATCGTCTGCGGATGGCACGTCGCCGCGACGAAGAACGCGATGCGGTCGCCCGCGACGACGCGGTGCGCCATCGTCATCGCCTCGGCGGCCGCGGTGGCCTCGTCGAGCAGCGACGCGTTCGACAGGGGGAGCCCCGTGAGATCGGAGACGACGGTCTGATAGTTGAGCAGCGCTTCGAGCCGCCCCTGCGAGATCTCGGGCTGGTACGGCGTGTACGCGGTGTACCAGCCGGGGTTCTGCAGGACGTTGCGCAGGATCGGACCGGGGACGATGCACCCGTGGTAGCCCATGCCGAGGAACGAGCGCAGCACGCGGTTCTTGCGAGCCTTGCCGTGCAGTCGCTCGAGCAGCTCTTGCTCGCCCTCCTCGGGACCGATCGCGAGCGGCTCGCGACGGCGGATGCTCGCCGGGATCGTCGCGGCGACCAGCGCGTCGAGATCGGGCAGCCCGAGCGCCTCGAGCATCTGGATCACCTCGCGATCGTCGGGCGCGACGTGACGACGGACGAACGTGTCGAGGGGTCGAAGGAGCGCGCTCGGGGTCGGAACGGAGGCCATGCCGCCGCGAACGATACTTCATGCGAGGCGCCCGAGCCGGCCGCCGCGGTGTGCCTTAGCTCAGGGCGTCGTCTCCGAGGAGATCGCGGCCTGCGTTCGCGGCGCGCTCGTCACGACGACGGCTACGCGGCGCGTTCGGTCGGCACCGGCCAGGGCACGGCCCCGCCGAGGCGCACGCAGTTGCGGCCGGCCTGCTTCGCGTCGTACAGCGCGCGATCGGCCGCGCGATAGAGCGCGACGCTCGCGGCCTCGGCGTCGTGGCTCGCCGGCGCAGGCCCCTCGACGCGCGCGACGCCCATCGAGATCGTGAAGTTCCGCATCGCGCCGTCGGGGCAGCGCAGCGTCGTCGCCTCGACCGCGCGACGCAGGGACTCCGCGATCGTGTGGGCGGCGTCGGCCATCGGCACCACGACCCCGAACTCCTCGCCGCCGAGCCGCGTGACGAGCACGTCGGCGCCGGCCGCTTCGGTCAGGGCCTTGCCCACGGCCTTCAGCACGACGTCGCCGAACTCGTGGCCCCACGTGTCGTTGACGGACTTGAACTTGTCGATGTCGCCGATGACGAACGCGACCGTGCCGGCCTCGGTCGCGATGCGCCCGACCTCGAAGCTCAGCCGGCCCGACAGCGCGCGGCGGTTCGGCAGACCGGTCAGCGCGTCCGTCAGCGACAGCTGGGCGAGCTCCTTGTTGCGCGCGGCGAGCTCCTTCGCGAGCGCGTCCTTCTCCGCCAGCGCCTGCTCGAGCTTGCGCACGAGATCCTCGTAGCTCAGGTTGAGCTCGACGAGCCCCGCGTTCGCGGCCTGCAGGATGGTCTCGATCGTCGGCTGCGTGCCCACGCGGAATCCGAGCTCGCGCGCGATGTCCTCGACCTTCGACGCGAGCTCGGCGATGAGCGCGTCGACGGTCTCGGGCTCGATCGCGGCGCCGCGGCGCAGCCCTGCGCGGGCGGCCCCGAGCGCGGCGCGCTTGTCCTGGGCGGACAGCACCTGCGCGAGCAGCTCGGCCTGCCCCGCGATCTCGCAGCGCAAGCGGAACTCCACCGGCGCACGCACGGGCAGGTGATGGTGTCGCATCGGCATCGCGAGCTCGTCGGGCAGCGACCACGCGGCGATGAGGTCGTCGGCGACACCGTCGTGCGCGAGGCCGAAGATCTCCTGCTCGGCGTTCCGTCGGTCCTCCGCGAGGCGGTTCGCGGCCGTGGACCAGGCCGCGGCCTTGTCGGGATGGGTCTGCACGAGCGCGATGACGCCGAGGTCCTGCAGCAGCGCGAACGTGAACGCCTCCATCGGATCGAGCGACGGATCGCACGCACGCTCGGCGAGCAGACGGGCCGCCACCGCGCGGCGCAACGAGTCCTCCCAGAATCGATCGAGGTCGAAGCCGGGGATCCTCTGCTTCACGCAGTTCTGCACCGCCACGCACATCGCGAGGTTGCGCAGCGAGCGATTGCCGAGGATCGCGACCGCGCGATCCACCGTCGCGATGCGACTGCCCCGGCGGTAGAGGCTGGAGTTCACCATCCGCAAGAGCTGCACGGACAGTCCGGGGTCGCTCGCCACCACCCGCGCGAGCGTGGTCACCGGCACCGATGGATCGGAGGCGGCCTGGATGACCTTCGCCAGCGTGTGCGGCGGAGAGGGCAAGCGCAGCGGTGCGGTGGACATCGGGGGTCAGAGCACCTGTGCCGCCACGGCGGCGTCACGGCAAGGCGGCGGAGGAATCTGCCGACGGACCGATGCAGGCCGCCGCGCGCGCCTTCCGGTACCATCCGTCCGCGATGACGGCTCGGACGCGCACGTGGCCCATCTCGCCCCGCCGGCTCGTCGCGGTGGCCACGGACTGGGCCGGCGATCGCGTCGCGCGTTGGGTCGATCGCACGCTCGCGTGGATCGATCCCGCCGAGCCGCGTGAACCACCGCGCGCCGCGATTCCGCGCGTCGTGCAGCCGCGCGCGGAACCGATGCGCACCGCGACCACGCCGACGACGACGACCGCGCGCACGCTGCCCGCGGACGAGCCGCCCGCGAACGACCCGCCCCCCACTCCACTCGCTCTGCGCGCGCTCGCGTTGCACGCGTCGATCGATGCGCTCGAGGCCGCGCTCGCCTCGACGCTCGAGCCCGCCGAGGTGCGTCGCGTTCGGGTGACCACTCGACGTCTGCGCACGTTCGTGAGCGACCTGAAGCGCGCGGAGATCCAGCCGCCGCGCGGGGTGGCCCGCACGCTGCGACGATGCGCGCGCACCTTCGCCGACGTGCGCGAGTGCGACGCGCAGCTCGAGCGCCTGCACGCCGAGACGTTCGGCGACGAACAGCGCGACGTCGTGTCCGCGCACGAGCGCCGGCTCGTCAAGCGACGCGCAGCGCTCGTCGGGGCGCTGCGACGCGAGCGCGATCGTCTCGGCGCCGTGGCACTCGTGCGCGATCTGCATGCGTTCGTCGATGCGGTGCTCGTCGTCGTGCCCGAGACACCGCCGTGGATCGAGACGATCCTCGACCGCCGCATCGCCGACCTGTGCACGTGCATACCCGCCGTAGTGGCTGCCGATCAGCTGGAGGTGTTGCACCGGATCCGCGTGCGAGCGAAGCAGCTGCGCTACGCGGTGCGATGGCTCGGCCCGCTGGCGCCGCCGTCGATGCGGCGCTTCGCGAAGCTCGCGAAGCGCGTGCAACGGGCCGTCGGTGCCCACCGCGAGGCCGCGTTGCTGCACGACGCGCTGGTCCGCCGTCAGGCGTGGGCCCAGGCGCGCGGCCGGACGGCCGAGGTCGACGCGCTCGCCATCGCGATGACGACGACGCGCCGCTCGTGCGAGGTCGCGTTCGCTCCGATCCCGGCCCTGCTCGCCGAGGTCCGCCGCTTCGCGGCCGAGCTCGATCACTGAGAGGCCGTCCGCTCAGTGGCGGTGGTTCCGCGGCGCGCGGGACTCGAGCGCGCCGATGAGCTCCGCCACGTCGGCCGCGAGCGGCACGTCGCGCCCCATGTGCGTGAGCCGCTCGGCCGCCGTCTTCGCGAGCCCGAGCGCCCGCTGCCGATCGCCGCGCGCGGCGAGCTCGGCCTCGGCGGCGACGAAGTAGACCCACGCGATGGCTCCGTAGTCGTCGTACTGCAGGTCGCGCTCGACCTCCGCCGCGATCGCGATCGCGCGTTGGCTCGACGCGAGCGCCTCGCGATCGCGCCCCAGCTCCAGCTCGGCGTGCGCGACCTCGGCCTGCATCGCGAGCGCGGCGATGCGATGGATGCCGCCGCCGGCTCCCTGCGCGATCGCGAGGGCGCGCGAGTAGTGCTCGCGCGCCCGGCCGTGCCGTCCGAGCGCCGACTCGGCGTGTCCCAGGTTCGCGAGCACGTTGCCGAGCATCGGGTGGTCGGGCCCGAGTCGCGCCTCGAAGAAGACGGCGCTCCTCTCGAACTCTCGCCGTGCGTCCTCGTGGCGCCCGCTCTCGCCGAGCGCCTCGCCGAGCAACAACCGCGTGCGAGCGGTCTCCTGGTGCTCGCCGCCGTTCATCTCGGTCTGGATCTCGAGCGCTTCCCGGTGCATCGGCACGGCGGCCTCGGGTCGCCCGCGCTGGCGCTCGAGGTACCCGAGGTCGTCGTACGCACGCGCGACCCAGAAGTGGCGACGCCCGTAGATCCGCTCGAAGCGCACGAGTGCTTCGCGGATCTGCACCTCTGCTGCCGCGAAGTCGCCCCGCATCGACTGGGCGACCCCGAGGCCGAGGAACGCGCGAGCGGACATCGGTGTGGTGTCGTCGCGCGCATCGAGCACCTCGAGCGCGCGACCGAAGTGCTCGCGGGCCGACTCGCCGTCGCCGGCGGTCAGCTCGGTGTAGCCGAGGTCGATCAACCGGTGCGCGACCGCGGGATGGCTCGGACCGAGCAAGCGCTCGGTGAGCTCGAGCGACGCGGTGTGCTCCGCCTTCGCCTCCTCGCCGAGCCCCATCTGGTCGAGCGTGACCCCGAGGTTCGAACGCAAGCCGGCGACCTCCAGCGATTCCTCGTCGATCGAGCGTTCGACCGCGAGCGCCTGCTCGAACGCCACGCGCGACGCCGGGTAGTCCGCGCGCAGGCCGTGCATCACGCCGTACGCCGCGAGCAGCTCGGCCTCGCGATGGCCACCCTCGCCGATGCGCGCGACCGATCCCTCGGCGTGCCGCGCCCACACGAGCGCCTCGTCGATCCGCGACTGCTCCTGGCCGAGGTTGCGGACCAGCTTGATCGCGGCCTGGGCCGCGCCGTCGTCGGCCCCGATCCGGGTCGCAATGCGGGCTGCCTCCGCCAACGTCTCCTCCGCGCGCTCCACCGCGCCCGTGCGATCGAGCGCGTCACCCAGCACGACGAGCCCATCCACCAGCACGTGATCGGCCCCCGACTCGCGCGCGATCGCGACCGCGTCCTCGGCGAGCGGCACCGCGTCTGCGTAGCGGCCCGACATCGCGAGCGCGCGCGCCTCGGCCACGCGCACGCGCGCGCCCGCCTCGACCACCACGGCCTCCGGATCCGCCGGCATCGCCGCGATGTCGCCGGCGCCCTCGCACGCGCCACCGGCGGCGAGCTGGCGCACGGCCGCGATCGCGTGCTCGGCCGTGATCGCGTCGACACGATCGAACGCGTTCACGAGCGCCTGGAACTCGATGCGTCGGCGCTCGAGACACGCGAAGCTCGCATCGAGCTCCGCGGTCGTGCGCTCGTGCCGGACGTGGGTGGCCTCGCATGCCTCCGTGCGCGCGGCGGTCCAGCGCTCGGCGTAGCCGTCGAGCTCGGCCGACACGCGAGGCCACGCTTCCGCCGCGTACGCGCTGTCGCTCGCGGCGAATCGCTCGGCGATCTCGGCGCGGCGCGCCGCGTCCCACGTGCCGACGAGGTGCTCGCTCGCCCCGCTGCACGGCTGCGCGGCCGCCTGCGGCAACACCACGATCATCGACGCGACGCCTGCGACACCCGCGGCGACGAGGGCGAGCCGACGCCGCCGCGCGGGTGCACGCGCGAGCTCGCCGAGCAGCGCATCCATGTCGCGGTGGCGCGCCTCGGGATGCGCGGCCAGCCCGCGCACGATGGCGCGATGCAGCCATCCGGGCACGCGTCGCCGCGCAGGCGCCATGACCCCACGGCGCTTCGCGGCCAGGAGCTCGTCGGCGGTGCGACCCACGAAAGGACGCACGCCGAGCAGGATCTCGTACGCCATCACGCAGAACGCGAACTGATCCGCGCGCGCGTCGGGTGGTGCGCCTTCGTGCTGCTCGGGCGCCATGTATGCGAGCGTGCCCACGACCGTGCCGTGCTCGGTGAGCGGCGACTCGAGCGGGTCCATCATCGCGGCGGCCGACAGCGCCGGATCGATCGCGAAGCTCGACTCGCGCGGGCGCTCCGACGGCGCGGAGCCGGACGATGCCCCGGTGGGCGCCGCACGAGCGAGCCCGAAGTCCATCACGACGACGTGGTCGTCGGCGTCGACGAGCACGTTGGTCGGCTTCACGTCGCGGTGCACGAGGCCGGCCTTGTGCGCCGCCGCGAGCCCACGCGCGGCATCGACGAGCAGCACGAGCGCACCGCGCCAGCCGACGTCGACGATGCGCTGGTCGAGCGTGCGCCCTTCGATCAGCTTCATCGCCATGAACACTTCACCGTCGATCTCGCCGACGTCGTAGACCGGCACGATGTGCGGGTCGGACAGACGCGCGATCGCCCGCGCCTCGCGGAGCAGGCGCGCGCGGCCTTCGGTGCCCGCGCGTGCGCCGACCCGCGGGTGCAGCACCTTCAACGCGACGCGTCGATCGAGCTCCGGGTCATAGGCGGCGAACACCTCGCCCATGCCGCCGCTGCCCAGCCGCTCGAGCACGACGTAACGCCCGAGCCGCACGCCGCGCGCCAGCCGGGGCACGACCGCGTGGGGCCCCGAGGGCTCCTGGCCGTGCACGATCGTCCGGTCCGGATCGACGCCCGGCGACGTCGGCGTTTCGTCGACGGACATCCCCTCGATCCCAGGATGCCAGCCGCCCCTCACTCCCGTCATCGGCAGCCCACGAACGGACCGCAAGCGCGACTCAGTGGCTACGATTCACGAGCGCGAGAGGGCATGATCGGTCGGCGGGGCGACCGCGAGCGACCGATCGGCGGCCGGGCGGGCGGGCCGGCGCGGCTCGATCCCTGCGGCGCGCAGCCCCGGCAGGATCGCCGTGGGGCTCGCGGCAGCCGCCGGCTGCACGAGCGCGCGCACCGGGGCCTCGGCGACGGACGACTGCCACGGCAGCGAGACCAGGCCGTGGGCGAGCGCGATCGTGAGAAGCACGCCGAGCGCGATGCCCACGATGGCTCCCCAGATGACGGTCTCTCGCACGGTGATCGCTCGCTTCGGGTTCATGGCCTGTACGGCCCAGGGGCATCGATGGTTGCGGTCGAAGGACGAGGTGCGACGGTCGGTCGCTGTCGTCTGGTCTTCGAACGCGCGGCCGCCCGCCTCGATTTCAGTGCGTGCGAAACGAAGGGACGGATCGGTCCGCGGGTGGCGCGAGCTGCCTAGGAGCCTTGGCGAACCGCCCACGACGGCGACCCGACTGGCTCCACGGCGAGGGCGAGCGAGCTGGCCCCGCCGACGATTCCACCGGAGCCCGCCGTTGGCACGGAGGCTGCGTTGGCGGGCCCGCGGATGATCATCGACAGGCGTTGGGGGTGGATCGCGGGCCTCGGCATCGCGGCGTGCACGGGCGTCGGCGGGCGCGACGGCGGGCCGGTCGGCGCGAGCGGAATCGATCCGTCCGCGGCGGACGACGACGACGGTGACGACGACGACGGGTCGGGCGACGACGACGACGGCGCGACCGGGGCGGGCACGGACGACGATCACGGCAGTGGGCACGAGCACACGGACGGCGACGACGAGGGCGCGAAGTTCGACCTGGGCTCGCCCGACGGCGGCGGGCCCGGACCGGGGTGCGAGACCGATCGCTGCGAGTGCACGATCCCGGATCACGTGCCGTGCGACGACGGCACGAACGATCCGTTTCGGGCGATCGGGCTGAACTGCCCCGGCGAGCTGCAGGTGGACGCGTCGACCTCGGGGCCCGCCACGGCGATCGGGATCCGCAGTGCGTTCGGCACGACGCCGACGTTCGACGCGCGCGAAGGCAGCGTGTACGCGGTGATCGGCAGCGGCCGCGTGTCGGAGCTCGACACCGAGACGCCCGCGAACGACTCGGACGCGTTCCCCACCCATTGCAACGACGACCTCGGCAACAACGACCCAGGCGCCACCCTGCCCGCGCCGATCCAGCCCGTCGACGTCGCGGGCGACTGTGCGGCGATGCCGGGACTGCTCGGCACCGGCGACTGCTCGAACACGATCCAGGAACAGTTCGATCAGGGCGGCGAGGCCAACGACTACGTCGAGCTGCGGTTCGAGCTCGACGTGCCGCCCGACGTGATCTCGTTCAGCTACGACTTCGCGTTCTTCTCGACCGAGTACCCCGTGTACTACGGCAGCGAGTTCAACGACATGTACATCGGCTGGCTCGACTCCGAGGCGTGGACGGGCAACATCTCGTTCGACGAGTCGGGCAACCCGATCTCGCTGAACGCGGGCTTCCTCGAGTTCCAGGACGACGCGGCGAATCTGCCGGAGCTCGATGCGACGTGCATGAAGCAGCACGCGGGCACGAACTGGCTCACGACGACCTCGGGGGTCGTGCCGGGCGAGCACATCACGGTGGTGTTCGCGATCTTCGACCTGTCGGACTCGATCCTCGACAGCTACGCGTTCATCGACGACTTCCAGTGGGGCTGCGAGCCCGTCGGCATGCCGGAGACCGAGCCCGAAGGCTGAGCCGATCCGCGCGGGGGCCCAACCCGTACGGGTTGTCGGCATGCACTCACACCCCCTTGCCGTGCGCTGCGCGACCGCGGCGCTGCTGGTCTGGACCGCCTGCAGCGACGCAGAGGCGCCCGTTTCCGACATGCCACCGGTCGCGGCGATCGCCGCCCCGGCGGCGCCGACCGCCCCGCTCGCCCTCGGCTACGCCCCCGGCCCCGAGCCGACCGAGCGGATGATCGCCGCCGCGCAGACAGCCGTGCGCGCGGACCCCGAGCGCGTGGCCGCGTACACGAGCCTCGCGATCGTGCTCATGCGACGCGCCCGCGAGACGAGCAACGCCGTGTATCGCCGCTACGCCGAGGACGCGCTGCGAGCCGCGCGTGCGCTCGACGAGCACGACCCGCAGACGGTGATCCTGTCGGCGATGCTCATGCAGGATCAGCATCGCTTCGCCGCCGCAGCCGATGCGGCCCGCGAGTACATCGCGCTGCAGCCCGAGGACTCCACCGGTCACATCGTGCTCGGCGACGCCTTGCTCGAGCTCGGCGAGTACGACCCGGCGATGGACGCGTACCAGCAAGCGATGAACCTGCGCCCCGATCTGCGCAGCTACAACCGCGCCGCGCACATGCGCTGGCTGCAGGGCGATTTCGATGGCGCCAAGCAGATCATGGAGCTCGCGATCGACTCCGGCAGCATGCGCGACCCCGAGGCGCAGGCGTGGTGCTTCGTCGATCTCGGCGGCATGTACCTGCAGCGCGGCGAGACCCAGCAGGCGAACGCCGCAGCCGCGCGCGCGCTCGAGCTCGTGCCGGACTACCAGCCCGCGATGGTGCTGCAAGCGCGCGCGATCGCACGCGCGGGCGATCGCGACGGCGCGATCGAGCTGCTCGCCCGAGCGATCGAGCGCAAGCCGTCCGCCGACGATCTGCTGCGACTGTCCGACTGGCTGCGCGCCGCGGGGCGCACCGCCGAGGCCGACGAGCGCCTCGCGGCCGCCGAACGGCTCGCGATCGCCGAGCCGCGCCCGCTCGCGCTGCACTTCGCTCGCCTCGGGCGCGAGCCGGACCGCGCGCTCGCGTGGGCGGAGAAGGAGCTCGCGACGCGGCACGACATCGCCGCACACGACGTGCACGGGCTCGCGCTCCTGCGCGTGGGTCGAGCCCGCGAAGCGCTGGCCGCGATCGATCGCGCGCTCGCGCTCGGCACGAAGGACGCGACGTTCCACCTGCATGCCGGCCTCGCCGCGAAGGCGACCGGCGATGCCGCACGCGCGCGGGCCGAGCTCGCCGCCGCCGATGCGATCGATCCCGGCGCCGATCCGCTCGTGCGCGACGAGCTGCGCAGCGCACTGGGGGACGCATGAGCGTGCGCAGCTGCCTCGCGATCGCGGCGCTCGCGGCCGCGTGCACGCGCGCCGGCGACGACGATCGCGACGGTCCGAAGGCGCTCGTGTCGGTGGAGACGAGCGCGCTCGCACTCGCGATCGACGAGCGCGATCAGTACGCACTGCTCGCCGACATCGAGGCCGCGATCGGTCACGGCCTCGAGCGCGACGGCTCCGCCATGGGCCGGGTGCGCAGCGCGTGGATCGGCAAGCGCGTGCGCTGGGAGCTCGGTTTCGTGCCGGTGTTCTGCCGCTCGCACGAGCGCTGCAACGTGGCCCCGTTCGATCAGGGACGGCCCCAGGCGCGGATGCGGCAGGGCTTCATGCCCGAGCTCGCGCTCGACGAGGCGGGCTGGGCCGCGATCGCGGCGGCCTGTGCCCCGCATCCGCGCTGCGTCCTGCGGATCGAGGGCACGCTCGGTCGATTCGCGTTCTCGCCCGACGAGCCCACCGCACTGCGTCTCGACGACGTCGCGCTGCTCGGTGCTCGGGCGGCGACGACCTCCGAGTCCTGGGTCGTCGCACGCACGGGGCGACGCAGCTGATCGCGATCCGTTGGCGTACGGTCGCCAGGGTTCCCGCGCGCCCCGTGATTTCCTGCACGCGCACCGGAGGTGATGCACTGCTAGCGTGATGCCCGCTTCGGGGGATCCATGCAGGGGACGAGCCGCGCGACGGGTTGGGTGCTCGCATCGATGCTGGTGGGCTGCGGCGACGGCCACGGCAACGACGGCGACGTGTGGAACGACGAGAGCTCGGGCGGCAGCGGCAACGCGAGCACGGGCAGCGCGAGCGCCGACGAGACCGGCACCGCGAGCGCCAGCGCGAGCGCCGACGAGACCACCACGTCGTCGGCGAGCGACGCGGATCAGACGACGGCCGAGCCGATCTTCGACGTCGGCGTCGGCGAGACGAGCGTCGACGACGGGTGCGGCTGCGGCCTCACGTACATCTGGATCGCGAACGCCGACGACGGCACCGTGTCGAAGATCGACACGCGCACGCTGCAGGAAGAGGGCCGCTACATCACGCGCCCCGACGGCGTCGGCAACCCCTCGCGCACGTCGGTGAACCTGTCGGGCGACGTCGCCATCGCGAACCGCCACGGCGGGCTCGTGAAGTTCTACGCGGACGAGAGCGACTGCGTGGAGAGCAACGGCATGCCCGGCATCCAGACGTCGCTCGGGGCCAACAACGTGCTCGGCTGGGACGTCGAGGAGTGCCGCGCGTGGTACACCGAGTTCCCCACGTCGAACCAACGCCCGGTCGCGTGGACGCCGGGCACGATCGTCGAGGGCTCGTGCGACAGCGAGGGCGAGAAGGTGTGGACGGTGATGAGCACCGTGCTCGGCCTCGGCCCCGGCATCGGCGGAGCGGGCGGCGTCACCGTGTCGCTCGTGAACGGCGACGACGGATCGATCGAGCAGCAGATCGACGTCGCAGACTTCTCGGGCTTCCAGCTCGGCGCGTACGGCGGGGCCGTGGACGCCGAGGGGAATCTCTACTTCGTGCCGATGGGCGCCGTGTCGTTCAACAACCAACTCGCACGCGTGTCGATCGAGGACTTCTCGGTCACGCTGTGGCCGATCCCGGCCGGCATCGCGACGTACGGCATCACCGTCGATCACGTCGGCGACGTCTGGATGTCGTCGACGCTGGGCGCGAGCGCGGCCCGCTTCGAGGTCGACACCGAGACCTGGACACCGATCATGGCGGGCTTCGTGAGCCTGGGCGGGCTCGCCGAGGGCCCCGACGGCCACATCTGGATCGCGGCCGACGGCGGCGCGCGCTCGATCGACATGGCGACCCTGATGCCCGGCCCCGCGTTCATCGGCGGCGGGACGATCAAGGGCATCAGTGTGGATGCGGACGACTACGTCTGGGCCGTGAGTGACATCGCCTACAAGATCGACCCGGCGACGGGTCAGGTCGAGGGCACGTACAACGGCCTCACGAGCCCGTACACGTACTCCGACATGACCGGCCACGCGCTCGCCAACACGTTCTGCCCGCCCGCGGGCTGATCGCTCGCCGAGATCACTCCCCCAAGAAACGAGGCGGCGTCCACAGCCGCTCCGCGCCGCGGGCCTGCAGCTTCACCCACTTCGGATCGGCGGAGCCGGGCTCGAACGGCAGCGCGAGCACGCCCTTGTCGGCGAGCTCGGTCGCGAGCGCGCGCGCCTCGGCGGGCGGCAAGAGGGCCCGGCGCACGAGGTCGCCGAGCTGCTCCGTCATGCGCTCCGGCGCGCTGCCGCGCCCGACGAGCTCGTGCGCGACGCGGCCGATTCCGGCGCGCGCGATGCTGCCGAGCCGCCACAGTGCGACGCTCATCTGGAACGCGCTCTTGCACGGCACCACGCACGGGCCGTACGACACGAAGTCGTCGGGATCGGAGAAGCGCTCGAGCCGGATGCACGCGCGCACCACTCCGCGTCCCGGGTCGAGCTCGCGCACCGCCCGCGCGATGTCGCGGGCATCGCCCGGCAGCACGCCGTTCATCGCGAGGATCCGCTCGATGTCGCTCGCCGGGATCCGGCGCGCGAGCATGTCGGCGTACAAGGAGTACGTCAGCGGGTCGTTCTCGAGGTCGTCGCCGATGAGCACCTCCTCGGCGCCCTTCGGCAGATCCGCGCGATGGGCGACGAGCGCGGTGAGCTTGAAGCCGATCTGCTCGCGCAGCCGATGCCAACGCATCCGCTGCACGACGCGGCTCCAGTCCTTGAACGTGGTGCCGTCGAAGCCGATGCCGTCGAGCTGCATCTTCTTCTCGATGACGGGCCGCAGCTGGTACGGGCTCGCCGACACGAAGTAGAGCGGCGTCTCGCGGGTCTGCGCGTCGGGCCCCTCGCGGATCTCGCGGAAGAGCCGCGCCATCCCGTCGATGTCGCGCTTGTCCTCGGCGCGCTCGAACGGGATCCGAGCCATGCCGCGCAGGCTCGAGAAACGCGTCGCGAGATACGTGCGATCGATGTCCGCGACGAACACCTGCCCCACGAAGTCCGGATCGAGCGTCCGGTAGTTGGCGCGGTGGATCGGGAACATCGAGGTCGCCGCATCATCCGGCGCCGCGGCCCCAAATGCGAGAGCCGCCCGGCCGACATCCTTCTGCCTGCGGCAGCGATGGCGAATGGGCGGCCCTGCACGGTCGCGAGCGCGACCGGCGACCGATCACAGGTCGTACGGACGAACCGTGCTGCGGTTGTTGCCCTTGCAACGGTTGATCGCGTCGTTGAGCAGCTCGTGAACGCGGTCGGAGACCGCCTGGACGAGCTCGCCGTCGCTGCGGAGGCCAGCTTCTTTGATGACCTCCTTGATCTTGGAGCCGACGACGACGATTTCCTTGGGCTTGGACGACTTGGCCATGGTGTTCCTCGCTGGAGAGGGGGTTAGCTGCGGTTTCGTGTGAAGTGGAGCGCCAGAAGAGCCAGGGAAACCGTTTCCCAGGGGCGCGCGAATCTCGACCGCACGATAGACCCGTCCCAGTGGCTTGCAAAGGCCAATTCGCGGGGTGACCCCCAGAAATCGGCCGTAATTCGCTCGATCTCGGGGGGTGTTCCCGGAGATCTGCCCCAAACCGGGCGCTACACGCCTTCGAGCGCCCCCATCCCCCGCCAACGGCCGACCAGGGCGCGCGCACGGGGGCCGTGGGCGGCGATCGACAGACGACGGCGGCCGGGGTCGCCGGGCACGAGCGCGAGGGACAGCTCCACGCGATCGGGCGGTGGGTCGCGCCAGAGCTCGGCCCACTCGACCGCGATCACACTCGCACTCGCACCGGACGCGAGCTCGTCGGCGAGCTCGCCGAGACCGAGCGCCTCGAACGCGGCCGACGAGATCGACGGCGCATCGTCGCTGCCGAGCTCGCCGAGCCGACACAAGTCCGCGTGCACGAGCGGCACGGGCCCGGGATGCACGAGCAACAGGTTGAACGTCGGAGAGCACACGCGTTCGGGTCGCGCGACACCGAGCCCACGCGCGAACGCCCGTGTGAAGGTGGTCTTGCCCGCACCCATCGCACCGAAGAGCAGGAGCGCGTCGCCGGGGCGCGCGAGCCGGCCGAGCTCCTGCGCCGCGCGCACGAGCTCGTCTTCGTCGAATGTCTCGTCCTGCGTATACACGATGGCCTCGCGGCGCTGAGCGCCAATATAGCGGGTTGGCGAGCGTAGCAGGGTTCACCGTTGCGGGTGGGCGCGCCGAGGTGGTAGCGAAGGCGACGTGAGTCGCTGGCGGCACTGCGCGATCGCACTCGGGCTCGCGAGCTCGACGCTCGTCGCTTGCGGCGACGCCGGCCCCGCGGACGTCGTGCTGCCCGAGCCCGCGTCCGCGTTGCGCGAGCCGGAGGCGCGCGGGACCACGCCGGCGGCCGCGAAGGTGCTCGACGTCGAGATCGACGCGACGCTCGACGGCACGACGCATCGCATCGACGGCCGCACGCGGCTGCGGTGGCGCAACACGAGCCGCACAGCAGTCTCGACGATCCCCTTCCATCTCTACATGAATGGATTCCGCGCCGAGGACACGACGTGGATGCGGGAGGCCCGCGGCAGCCACCGCGGCAACGAGCAGGGCGAGCGCGGCGCGTGGGGCTGGATCGACGTGTCCGAGGTCGTGCGGCGTCCCGCGTTCGACGCGAGCGACGGCGGCACGAAGCTCGCGTTCGCCGAGGGCGCGGATCCGTCGCTGATGGACGTCGTGCTCGATCGCCCGGTGGCGCCCGGCGAGGACGTCGTGCTCGAGGTCGCGTTCGTCACGCAGCTGCCCCAGGTGTTCGCGCGCACCGGTTTCGAGAACGACTTCCACATGGTGGGGCAGTGGTACCCGAAGCCCGGCGTGCTGCACGAGGACGGCACGTGGCACGCCCACGTGTTCTCGTTCCACAGCGAGTTCTACGCCGACTTCGCCGACTACCTCGTGCACCTCGACGTGCCCGCCGACATGATCGTCGCGGCCACGGGCGTGAAGGTCGACGAGCAGGTCGACGGCACGCGCAAGCGACAGACGTGGCGCGCCGAGATGGTGCACGACTTCGCGTGGGCCGCCGATCCCACGCTGCGCGAGTCGGCGGTCGTGCACGACGGCGTGCGCATCCGCTACGTCGCCACGCCGGATCGCTTCGCCGGCGCACCCCGTCACCTCGACGCGCAGGTGGCCGCGCTCGACAGCATGCAGAAGCGCTTCGGGCCCTACCCGTGGTCGACGATCACGATCGTCGATCCGCCGGCGGGAGCCGAGGGCGCCGGGGGCATGGAGTACCCCACCCTGTTCACGACCGGCGCCGTCGCGGACGTGCCCGCACCGCTGCGCTGGCTCGGCTTCGAGGAGCGCGGCAGCGGCGTGTTCGTGACGATCCACGAGTTCGGCCACCAGTACTTCCAGGGCCTGCTCGCCTCCGACGAGTGGGCCCAGCCGTGGCTCGACGAGGGCATGAACACGTTCTCGAACGTGCTCGTGCTCGAGGACTGGTACGGCGAGGACGCCTGGGTCGCTCGGCTCGGCGTGCTCGAGCTGTCGGCGGTGGACTTCGTGCGGCTCGCCCAGCGCAGCGTCGACACGCTGCAGCCGATCGACCAGCCCGCGACCGGCTTCGATCCGGTCGTCGGGGGCTACGGATCCACGGTCTATCGCAAGACCGCGGCGCTGATGCTCACGCTGCGCAACGTCGTCGGTCACGATCGGTTCGACGAGGCGCTGCGCCGCTACGCGCTCGCGTGGCGCTTCCGCCACCCGACCGGGGCCGATCTCGAGGCGGCACTCGTCGAGCACCTGGGCGCGCGCGTGCCGATCGCGACGGCGAGCGAGGGCGAAGGCGAAGCGCTCGCGGCCGTCGACGTCGACGTCGCGGAGGTGCTCGAGCAGGGCCTGCGCACGACCCGGGTCGTCGACTTCCGCGTGCACTCGATCGTGCACCGCCGGCTGCTCGGCGACGCGGGCTGGCATCGCAACGAGGAGGGCGTGCTCGTGGAGGGCGAGACGCCGCCCAGCGAGCCGCCGACCGACGCCGAGACCGAGGCGATCGTCGTGCTGCACCGCACCGGCGAGTTCGTGATCCCCGTCGACGTGGAGGTCGTGTTCACCGACGGCACGCGCGAGCGGCGGGTGTGGTCGGGCCGCTCGCGGCTGCAGACGCTGCGGTTCGAGGGCAAGCGGGTCGAGCGGGTGGCGATCGATCCCGACGGCGATCTCGTGCTCGAGTTCCACCGGCTCGACAACCACCGGATCGCGCCCGGGGCCGATGTCGACGACGGCGTGTCGAAGCGGCTCGGGCACATCACCGAGGGCGCCGCGCTCGCGCTGCTCGCGGGAGTCGGGCCGTGAGCGCGCTGCGAGCCGCGTGGTCGGCGGGGCCGCTGTTGCTCGCGCTGTGGGTCGTCGAGCTCGTGATCGCCGCGAGCGCGGGTGGCTCCGTGCGCGCGATGGCTCGGGTCGCGATGCAGGAGTTCGCGGCGCCGCCCGACGGCCGGACCCTCTATGCGCTCGCGGAGCTCGGCGAGCTCGATCCGTCGCTGCGGGCGGGGTTGGGCGCGGCGATCGTCGCGAGCGTGCTGATCGGGCTCGTCGTGTGGACGATCGCGGCGCCGCTCGTGATCGTGTGGATCGACGGCAAGCGCGACGACGTGATGGGGCGGTGGGCTCGCGCGCTTCTGCCGAGCATCGCGATCACGCTGTGGCACCTCGCGCTGCGCATCGCGATCCTGCTGGCGATCGCGATGAGCGTCGGGCCGTTGCCGCGCGGGATCTCGGTGGCGGTGGTCGTGCTGGCCGTGGCGATCTGCGGGGCGGCGCTCGACGTCGCGCGGGTGGACGTCGTCGCGTTCGGGGCGCCCGGCACCGCCGTGCGCACCGCGCTCGGGGCGTTCGGGACCGTGCTGCGGCGCCCGCGGACGCTCGTGCCGCTCGCCCTGCTGCATCTTCTGCAGTGGGGGCTCGCGGGGGCCGTGCTCGCGATCACGCTGCGCACGGGCGGCGGCGCGCCGTGGGCCGGACGCCTCGTGGCGCTGGTCGCAGTGGCCTGCGCGGCGGTCCGCTGGGGGGTCGCACTGCGCATCGGTGCCGGGCGGCGGGAGGCGGGCGCGCGCGTCGCCTGACCCGCGTCGGGGTCGGGTTCGCGCGGTCGCGGCTCCCCGGCCGCGGGCTCGGCGCGGGCTTCGGGTGTAGATTTCCCGGGCTGTGACCGGGGAGGCCGAGGCGGCGGAGGCCCGCCGCAAGGATCCGGTGCGACTCGCGACGCCGCGGATCGACGACGTGGAGGCGCGACGGGCCCGTGCGTCCGTGGAGAACAAGCTGTTCCCCGGCTCGACGGAGCTGCCGAAGGTCGGTCGTTACCGGATCCTCGGGCGCATTGGTCAAGGCGGGATGGGCGTGGTCTATCGCGCGCACGACCCCGAGCTCGCACGTGACGTCGCCGTGAAGCTGATGAACGCGGAGTCGCTCGACGAGGGCGAGACCGCGACCGCGCGCACGCGGCTGGTCCGCGAGGCGCGGGCGATGGCTCGACTCGCGCATCCCAACGTGATCCACGTCTACGACGTCGGCTCCGTCGAGGACGGGGTGTTCATCGCGATGGAGCTGGTCGAGGGCGAGTCTCTCGCGGCCTGGGTCGCGCGCGCGCCTCGCGAGTGGCGCGATGTGCTGCGCCACTACGTGGATGCGGGGCGCGGGCTCGCGGCTGCGCACGCGGCCGGGGTGATCCATCGCGACTTCAAGCCGGAGAACGTGCTCGTCGGCAGCGACGGGCGCGTGCGCGTGGGCGACTTCGGGCTCGCGGGTGCGCCTTCGCTCGCGGGTGCGCCGTCGTTCGACGAGATGCGCTCGAGCGATGCGGCGCTGGACGTGGGTGCCGTCGAAGGCACGCTGACGCGCACGGGTGCGCTGCTCGGCACGCCGAAGTACATGGCACCGGAGCAGGAGCACGGGATCGTCGCGAGCGATGCGGGCGATCAGTTCAGCTTCTGCGTGGCGCTGTACGAGGCGCTGTACGGACAGCCGCCGTTCGCGGGCGAGACGTTCCAGAAGTACCGCAAGCAGGTGTGCGACGGCGAGGTGCGGCCGGCGCCCGAGGGCACGAAGGTACCGAAGTGGATCCGCGACGAGATCGTGCGCGGGCTCGCGGTGGATCCGGCGCAGCGGCACCCGAGCATGGACGCGCTGTTGTCCGCGTTGGCGCGCGCGTTGGTGGACCCGCGCGCGCTGCAGCGCTCGTGGCTGCGGCGCATCGCGCTGGCGCTGCCGATCGTCGCGGGCGGCGTCGCGCTGGGCGTGTTCCTGGGGGGGCGCAACGACGGCGAGCAAGAGCCGGTCGTCGTGCGCGAGGAAGTGCAGGTGCCGGGCGAGACGAAGGAAGTGCCGGTGCCGTTCGCGAGCCCGGTGCCGGTCGAGGCCAAGAAGGAGCTGGAGGCGAAGGCCGTGACGCCGAAGCCGGTGACGCCGCCGGAAACGAAGAAGAAAGACGTCTCTGCGGTCGCGCACCCGCCGAAGAAAGGCGTCACGTGCTACGCGATCGAGGACGACAACACCGAGATCCAGGCACGCACCAAGAGCAGGCGGACGTTCGTGCGCGACAAGGCCGGCGACTGCTGGGCCTGCCGCACGCCCCCGCCGAGCGTGCAGCTCGACTTCGGTGACGACTGTGCGCGCTACCAAACGTGCTCGAAGGCGCAGGATCCCGCCAAGTGTCCCGGCTGATCGCCGCGTTCGTGTTCGCGGTCGTCGCCCTGCTCGGCACGCGGGCGCTCGCCCAGGACAAGCACGGCGTCGTCACGTTCGATCTGAACGCGGAGAACGGCGAGCTGCCGACCCACCTGTGCGTCGTCAGCGAGTCGAGGAGCGCGCGTGCCCGCGACCGGCTCTGGGATCTGCTCGAACAGGACGCGACGCTCGATCAGGCCCGCGGCTCGGCCACACCCGGGACGACGTCATGGCGGGTGAAACCGAAGGCGTGGTCCGGCGCCGACGACTCGGCGGAGCACCAACGCTGCGCGAGCGGTGCGATCGGCGACTGTCGGCCGCGCGTCGAGCTTCCCTCGAGCCTCACGCCGAAGAACAACTTCTTCGTCGCGTGCACGGTCGACAGCCTGGACGAGGGCGGCGCTACCGACGATCCCCGCCCGCTCTTCGTCCTGCTCGAGCACCACGAGGCCTCGCCTCCGCAGATCGAGACGATTCGACTCGCCGGCGGCGTGGCGACCATCGGCATCGCGGCCGACGTGCACCACGGCACGATCACCGCGCGCAGCATCGGGGGCGGCTACCTGCCGGATCAGCGCAGCGAACGCGGTGTGCGCGAGGACAGCCCCGAGACCCGGGGCCCCGAGGTGCCTGCCGTCCTCATCGTGCTCAAGGTGACGCCGCTGTGCGCTTGGGTCGAGCTGACTCTGCCGCGAACGACCTTGCACCCCACGGATCGCGATCGTCTCCGCGTCCGAGCACATGGCGTCGATCTCGACGTCGAAAAGTGCGTGGGGCCGTTGCTCGGCACCGAGGTGCTGCAGGTGCGACTGCCCAAGGCCCCGCTGGGTGTCGGTCACATCGACGTCGAGCTCGGGGGGCCGACGAAGGACCGGCCCACCGCCCAGTTCGGCGGTCGTTTCGATGGCGCGTGGCCGAAGGCTCCGTTCGCGCTCCAGTTCAAGCAGGTCACGTTCACGTGGCGTCCACCCCCGTGCATCTACCCGACCGATCGCTGTCCGGATGCGACGCTCGAGAACGGCACGGTGTGCAAGCCGACTGCGACGAAGGCGGGCTGCGAGTACCGCTGCCCGGGTGAGGTCGACGACGCGGCGGGCGACATCATCCTGCCGCTCGAGGTCACCTTCGAGAAGGACGAGCCCCGGCAGCGTTGGACCGACAAGCTCGCGCGCAGCGGCCAGAAGCTGACGAGCTACGTGCCGTCCGACGAGATCTATCTCAACGCGAACGTGAACGAGTGGACGACCAACGTCCCCGACAACACGATTCGCGGCGTCGAGATCTTCGGCGAGGACGGGCAGTCGCGCGTCTACGGCGTGACCCCGCTCGAGGAGAAGAAGTCGCCCCAGCCGGACCAAGCCGTCGTCGAAGGCGACAAGCCCATACGGCCGCGCGCATTCCGACTGCCCGTGCCGGGGGCGTCGTGCGAGCCGATCCGTTACAAGCCGGTGGGCGACCGTTCCTACGAGGAGCGCGAAGCCAAGGTGAACGAGGGCAACCTCGAGTTCCGCGAGGAGTGGCGCGCCGCTCGACTCGTGGGCTTCAACGTGACGCTCGCGGCGGGCGGCGGTCCGGCGTTCTCGACGCTCAAGGGCGACACGAACAACTCGGCGCCCGTCTACTTCAGCGGGCTCGGGATGTTCGCGCTCGAGCTGCGGCCACGACAGCCCCGCTTCGCGCGGCTCGCCGTCGAGCTGCGCTTCGGCGGCACGCTCGGTCGGTACGCG
>CAYXVR010000019.1:0-101509 GCA_964468635.1 uncultured Nannocystaceae bacterium | reverse complement strand
CACCGAGGCGCCCACCGAAGACGTTCCAGTCGAGAAACCCGCGGGCGCGACCGTGGACCCCTCGGAGCGGTTGAAGCCGGGCGCGACCGCGACCGACGGCGAGTCGACCGACGATTCACAGACGCGTGCCGGCGGCTGGGCGCGCGTGCTGGCCGAGCCCGGCCTCGTCATCTCGGCGCACCAGCGGGTCGCTGTGGGCATGGGCTTCGGGCTGGGCATGGCCCTGCCCTTCCGCAGCAACGAGGACGTCGTCGGCGATCGCATCCGCTTCATCTACTCGCCGAACGTCGACGTCCGCTTTCGCGTGCGCAAGTGGCTCAAGCTGATCCTGCAGTTTCGCGGCGTGCTCAACGAGCAGGCGTTCCGCCAGGGCGATTTCACCGGGCGCGACCCCCAGCCGAAGCCCACCACGAAGGACTGGGCCGGATCGTTCATCACGCTCTTCGGCGTGCAGATGTCGTTCTGAAGAGCGGGTCGAAGTGTGACGTTCTTCGCGGAGCAGGCGGTCTGCTCCGCGAAAAAGCGACCGAAGTGTGCCACTTCGGGGGGACCTGCCGGCGAGGCGGCCCGCCTCAGTCGTCCTTGCGGGGGCCCAGGTGGGCTTGGAGGCCCTTCGCCCAGACCTCGAAGTTGTCCATCGTGCTCTTGAGGAGCGCTTCGTCGCTGTTCGACAGCTCCACCAGGATTTCGTCGAGGCGCACGCGTGCGCGCTGCAGCCGGCTCTTCACCGTGCCCACCGGCGTCTCCAGCACGTCGGCGATCTCCGTGACCGACAGCTCTTCCCAGTAGAACAGCTCCAGAGCCACCTGCATCTCCAGCGGCAGCCGGCGCAGCGCCTGCAACAAGAGCTGCTGCTCCTGTCGCACCACCACCGCGCGCGATGGCGACACGAGCCCCAGATCCGCCACCGACGTCGAGTGGAACTCCATCGGATCGCGCGCCCGATCCCGATCGCGCAAGAACGTGTACAGCCGCTTGCGCGCGATCATGAAGACGTACGTGCGGAAGCTGGCCTCGCCGCGGAAGCGATCCTTGCCCTGCACCAGCCCCATGAACGTCTGCTGCACCAAGTCCTCCGCCGCGTCGTCCACCTTGTTGCGGAAGAACCGGTACACCGCGTCGAAGTAGCGCGCGAACAGCTCGCGCCCGGCAGCCTCGTCCCCGCCCCGCCAGGCCTCCAGGAGCTCGAAGTCGCCGCGCGCAGCCTCCGTCACACCGGACATCCTCTCACACGAGCTCGGCCCGTGCGAAATCACCGAGCCGCGCGAACGCCCCGAAGCGTTCCTGCACCTTGGCCGCATCCAGCCCGCGGATGCCGTCGTACGAGAATCCCTGCACGCAGAAGCTCGCGAGCGTGGACCCGAAGATCATCGCCGTCCGCAGCTGATCCCCACGCGGCTCCGACGTCCGCGCGAGCCAGCCCATGAACCCGCCCGCGAACGCGTCGCCCGCCCCCGTCGGATCCACCACCTCCTCGAGCGGCAACGCCGGCGCCGCGAACACGTCGGTGCCGTGGAACAACAGCGCCCCGTACTCGCCGCGCTTCACCACCACGCTGTGCGGCCCGAGCTTCTGGATCGCGCGCGCCGCCTTCACGAGGTTGTGCTCGCCCGACAGCTGCAGCGCCTCCTCCTCGTTCACGAGCAGCACGTCCACCCGTGCGAGCACCTTCAAGAGGCTGTCCCTCGCCGTCGAGATCCACAGGTTCATCGTGTCGAGCCCGACGATCCGCGGCCTCGACATCTGCTCGAGCACGCGCATCTGCAGATCCGGCTGGATGTTCGCCAGGAACAACAGCTCGCTGTCGCGATAGCTCGGCGGCAGCTTCGGATCGAAATCGGCGAACACGTTGAGGTGCGTCTCGAGCGTGTCGCGCGAGTTCATGTTCTGGTGATAGCGGCCCTTCCACCGGAACGTGAGCCCGTCGGGCACGATCTCGAGCCCGTCCGTGTCCACGCCGCGCGCGCGCAGGTCCGCAATCGCGTGCGCGGGGAAGTCCTTGCCCACCACGCCCACCAACCGCACCGGTGCGAGGTACGACGCGGCCATCGCGAAGAACGTGCCCGATCCGCCCACGCTCTCGGGACGCTCCGCCGCCTCCGTGATCACCCAGTCGATCGCGACGCTGCCGACGACGAGAACCCGCGCTTGTGTCATTTCGCTTTCCGTTCCTTCGAGCGGGACGACCCGCGTCACAGATAGTGCCCGACGATCAGATCCAACCGCGCTCGCGCCTCGCGCCCGATCTCCTCGGGCGCCGTCATCATCGCGTGCTCGCACGCGCGCGGATACGGCAGCGAGTCGGTGCGCTCGGGCAGCCGCGCCGCGAGCTCGAGGATGGTGCGCTGCGCGAGTGCGACGTTGTCTCGCACGATCGCCATCACCGCCTCGACGCTCACCTCGGCCTCCGCCTGGTGCCAGCAGTCGTAGTCGGTCGACAGCGCCATGCACGTGTAGGCGATCTCCGCCTCGCGGGCGAGCTTCGCCTCGGGCAGCGCCGTCATGCCGATGATCGACGCGCCCCAGCTGCGATACAGCTCGGACTCCGCGCGCGTGGAGAAGGCCGGCCCTTCCATCACGACGAGCGTGCCGCGATCGTGCACCGTCGCACCGGCCTGCCGCGCCGACTCGGCCGCGAGCGCGCGCAGCTGCGGCGTCGTCGGCTCGCCGAACTGCACGTGCGCCACCACGCCGTCACCGAAGAAGGTGGACGCGCGTCCGCGCGTGCGATCGACGAACTGATCGGGGAACACCACGTGTCCCGGCACGATCTCCTCGCGCAATGATCCCACCGCCGACACGGACATGAGGTGCGTGACGCCGAGCTGCTTGAGCCCGTGCACGTTCGCGCGATAGTCGATCTCGCTCGGCAACAGCCGGTGTCCCCGCCCGTGGCGCGCGAGGAACACGACCTGCAGAGGTGGCGCGTGCGGACGCTCGAGCGTCGCGACCGTGTACGGCCCCGACGGCGATCCGAACGGCGTGGACAGCTCGACCTCGCGGCCGCCCGCGAGCGCATCCATGCGGTACAGACCCGAGCCCCCCACGATGCCGAGCACGACGGTGGATCGACGCTCGGGCGCCGCGGGATGGCCGGGGGTGGGCATGGCGCGCGGAGGATACCCCGAACGAGGGTCAATGCTCCGCCACCAACACGACCATCGTGAAGGTGCCCTCGTTGCCTCGCACCACGCCGAGCCCCACGGGTCCGAGGACCCCGCCCCACAGCGCGAGATTGGCGAGCTGATCGAAGTCGCCGCTGCCGACGATGTGGGTGTCGACCCCGCCGTAGCCGAGCGCGAACACGTCCTTCTCGAAGCCCTTCGGCGTCGGCCGCCCGCGCGCGTGCGCCTGGGCGATCCGCGTGGCGACCGCGTCCATGCGCTCGTCCCACTCGACGGGCGCGAGGCTCTGCGCGCGTCGGCGCGCGTCGACGCGCGTGCGCAGCGTCGGCACGAGCTCCGCAGCGGGCGGCGCCCCGGCGCCCGGCGGCTTGAAGAAGTTCTGCGTGAGGAACACCGGCCGCGGAGCGCCCTGCCCGTCGCTCTCCGGCTCGCCGATGACGACACCGATGCCGACGTGCGTGACGTCGGTGGCGAGCACGTTCACGCGATGCCCCGGGCTGTGCATGAGGCTGTGGTGGATCCCGGCGGGCCCGTAGCCGCGCGCGACGTTCTCGCGCACCACCGTCGCCGCGATGTCGGCCCGCTCGAAGCGCGCCTGCACGTCGCCGGTGCGCGGCGAGTGATGCCCGAAGAAGCCCTGATCGATCATGTCGTGGCCGTGCGTCGTCGCGACCGTCGCCGCGCGATCGTCCCACTGCAGCTCGGCGAGTCCGCGCGCGCGCCGGGCCTCGTTCACGAAGTGGAAGTTCGCGAGCGCGACGTCGGTGGGCGACACGCCCGGCGCGACCCACTCGAGCTCCGACACGATCGTGCGCGGCGGGGGGACGCCGCAGAACACCGGGAAGTTCGCGGTGACCTCGGGCCCGTGCGGACCGTCGGCGAGCACCTCGACCTGGTACGAGCCGTTGCCCGCATCGCACGCGAGCGCGGCCGTGAAGCCGCCGTCCTGCGCCGCGCGCGTGGGCACCGTGCGCAGCTGGTTGCCGGGCAGGGCGATCTCGATCGTCGGACGCGTGCGCCGGCCGACGAGTCGTCCGCGCAGCTCGAACGCCGCGCCTGCCGGGAACCGCTGCGAGACCGGATCGAGCTCCACTACCCTGTCGAGGATCCCGAGGATCATGCGCGTGGAACCGCTCGGCAGCCGCGCCACGCCCACGCCGAAGCGCGGGTTCTCGCCGCTGTCCTGTACGGACGCGAGCTCGGTGAGCAGCGCGGTGATCGCCTCGTTGCACGCGGGCCGGGCCTCGCGATCGCAGTGGTTGCGATCGTCGGGCAGCTCCACCACGACGAGCCGCGGCGACGGGTCGGGCACGCCGGCCCACGCCATCAGGCCGTCCATCAGGCCCGCGGGGATGTTCACGCGATCGGGCGCGACGCGGGCGAGCTCGCGGAGCATGCGGGACAGCGCCGGCAGCTGCGGGATGCCGCCGTGCTCGACGCGCGCGGCGATCGCCGCCTCGATCGGCGACAGCTCGTGCGGTCGCTCGGCGCCGTACGTGCCGGCCCATCCGCCGCGCGGCTCGATCTCGAGGCGACGGCGCTCGATGCCCCGCAGCGCGCGCTTGATCGCATTGGGCGACACGTCCACGCTGCCCTCGGGGCGACACGCGAGCGCGAACGCGACGAGGGGCATCCACCAGCGCTTCACGGCACCAGCTCCAACACCGCCGCGTTCTGCGGCGCATGGAAGTCGGGCTCTCGCGTGGGCGAGAGCGCCCACGCGAGCGGAGCGCCCTGCTCCCCTTCGCCTCGCCGGCGGGCCGGCCGATCGAGCCGGAAAGCGTTCACGCGCGTGACGAGCCCGACCTGCGGCGGACAGCTCGTCTGCGTGTGCGCGCAGATCTCGGCCCACGGCACGGACATCTCCACCGACCAGCCGCGATCGCGATCGTCGCGCCCATCGACCGTGCCGTTCACGAGCGCGGCGCCGCGCCAGTCGCCGTCCCACGCCTCGTCGCCCTTGCGGTAGCGCTCGAACTTCGCGTCGAACGCGACGCTCTTCGGCGACACCTGCAGCTCGAGGTAGCGCGTGCGATCGGCGGCCCCCAGGAGGAAGAGCTCGAACGCCTCCTCCTTCCACACGGGGTCGTCCTGATCGGCGAAGCTCGACCACACGTCGTCGTCGACGAAGTCGGCCGCGGCATACAGCGCGTCGTCGTCCCATGCGAACGCGACGCGCGTGCGCGGGGCCTGGGGCTCGCCGGACAGGCTGTCGCCGAGCTCGATCCACTCGGCACTCGCCCACGCCGCATCGTCGATCGCGCCGTCGATCGAAGGCGCCGCCTCCACGCGGCGCGCCTGCACGCGGGTCGGGCGGGCGTCCACGCGTGCGAGCGCGAGGACGCCGAGGCCATCGCGCGTGCGCGGGCCGTCGACGGCGGGCACGCGCGCGCCCCCGACCGTGCGCGCGACGGTGATCATCGCGGTCGTCGGGTGCCACGGCGCCGGCAGGGCCAGCTCGACCTCGGCCGTGCCGCTCGGCACCGTCGTCGCGACGACGCGGGGATCGTCGGGTCGCGCCGCATCCTCCGGCGTCACGCCGCTGCCGAGCACGAGCTCGCGTCCACCGACGCGCGGCGGCCACACCTCGATCGTCCACTCGCCCGCGGGACCGTCGTCGAACAGCCGCACGCGCAACGCGGCGTCCGGATCGATCGCGCCCGGGACCTCGGCGTGGATCGTGGCACCGTCCGCGAACCGCACGGGCGACGTCGCCTCGCCGTCACGGCCGACGACGGGGATCGTCGGCGCGGCGACGTCCGCATCGCCGCATCCGAGCACCACCGCGACGATGGCGAGTCGCGCGTGCGCTGCTTCGCATCGCATCAGCGGCTCAGAATCTCAGCGCGGGAGTGCCGACGCCGAAGATCGGCGCGCGGCGATCGAGCGAGTCGGGCTTGTCGTCCTTCGCAGCCGTGACCGCGATGCCGGTGACCGCCGCCGCGCTCGCGGCGATCGCGATGACGGCGACCCAGAAGTACCACTTCTTGACGATCTTCTCTTTCTTCTGCGGCCCCGGATCCACGGCGATCGGCGTGGCGCCCTTCGCCTTGCCCGGCTCCTTCGCCGTGCCCCACCGCTTGTCGAGCTCCTTGCGATGCGTCGACGCCGGCTCGTCGGCGACGCGTCCGCGCATCGCCTCCTTCACGCGCGTGATGTCGGCTTGCACCGACTTGCGGGCCGCCGCATCGCGCGTGGCGGCGAGCTCGGCCTCGTAGGCCGACAGCGCAGCGGCGCCGTCGCCCGCCTGCTCGGCGAGCTGACCTTCGCGGTGATGGTTCGCGGGCGACGGATCCGCCTTCGTCGCGGCCTTCGCCTGCTCGCGCATCGTCGTGAGATCGCCGGAGGCGGCAGCGTCCTCGGCGGTCACGCTCGCGGCATCGCTCGCGGGTGGCGCATCGGTCTTCGGCGTGGGCTCGGTCGCGGTGGGCGGCGCGGCGGTGGGCGGCGTGGAGGGGCCCGCGCTCGCGAGCACGCGAGCGGGCATGCCGAGCCAGACGAGCGCGACGACGAGCAGCGAGAGAAGTGCAGTGCGTGCAGCGGCCATCGTTCACTTGAGCGCGGGTACGCGCAGACCGTCGTCCTTCGGCGGCAGGAGTGGTTTGGGCGGAGGCGCTTCGGGCGGGGGTGTCTCGGCGGTCGGTGGCGGGGCCTCGCTCGGCGGCGCGGCCTCGCTCGGCGCCGACGATGTCGGCGTCGGCACCGTCTTCGCACGCCGAGGGCGCGTCGAGGAAGGTTTCGTCGCGGCCTTGCCCGCGACCGGCTCGCTCGCGCTCGCGGGCGGGGCTGCCGGTGGAGCGATCGACGGCGACACGGAAGGCGGCAGCGGTGGATCCGCGGCGGGCTCGATCGGTGTCGCGGCCGCCGGCGTGTCCGCGGGGGCGGCGGGCTCGGGCGTCGCCGCGTCGCCGGAGATCGCCGTGCGCTCGGTTCCCGTGCGCCCGAGCGTCGCCATCCACGCAACGACACCGCCGACGCCGAGGCCGATCATCGCCGCGACCGCGAGCCATGGGCGCGAGGTCCGAGTCGTCGCCACGACGGTGCCGCGACGGGGCGGGGTCGCGCTCGCATGCACGCCCGATCCCGACGACTCGTGGATCCCACCCGATCCGATCGGTCGCGTCGCGGCGATCTTCGGCGCCGACCCGCTCTCGCTCGCGATCACGCGCGGCGCGTTCGCCTGCGAACCCCATGCGATGCGCTCGCCGGCGTCGATGGACTCGGGCGCCGCGGTCGCGCGATGGGCGAGGTCGTCGAGGTGTTGCGTCTCCGCATCCGCGTTCGCACGCACGCGCGGACCGGTCTCCACCGCATCGATGCCGGGATCCGTCGCGAGGATCCGATCGATCTCGCGGGCGACGCTCTCCGCGTCCGGCAGGCGCTCCTCCGGCGTCTTCGCGAGCAGCGTCATCGCGAGCCGTGCGACGGAGTCCGGCACCTTGCGGTCGGGCGCCGATTGCCGCGGATCGAGCGGCGGTGCCTTGATGTGCAGCGCGAGCACACCCATGAAGGTGGCGTCCATGAACGGCACGTTGCCGGTGAGCAGCTCGTAGAGCATCACGCCGAGGCTGTACAGATCGGCGCGGGGGTCGAGCGGCTTGCCGAGCGCGCGCTCGGGCGCGAGGTAGTACGGCGTGCCGAGCACCGTGCCGGCCGCGGTGGCGATCGCGGTGTGCTCGGTGGCCTGCATCTTCGCGATGCCGAAGTCGAGGATCTTGGGCTGCACGCGTCCGCCGGCCTCGTGGTGGAGGAACACGTTCGCCGGCTTGATGTCGCGGTGCACGACGCCGGCCTCGTGGGCGGCATGCAGACCTCGTGCGACCTCGGCGAGCCAGCGCAACCCATCCCGCAGTCGACCCGGGCCCGCCAACCAGTCCTCGAACGACTGCCCACGCAGGAGCTCCATCACGAGGTACGCGCGATCGCGATCGCGACCGAAGTCGGAGACGCCGACGATCGCCGGGTGTCCGATCTTGCTCGCGGCCTCGGCCTCTTGGCGGAAGCGACCGACGTGCTCGCCGGTGTGCTTGTCGGCCCGCAACATCTTCAGCGCCACGCCGTGGCCGAGCCCGAGGTGGCGCGCCTCGTACACGCGACCCATGCCGCCCTGCCCGAGCACGCCGACGAGCGTGTAACGCCCGTCGATCACCGTGCCGGCCGGCAGTGGCGGATCGCGCTCGGGCGCCACGTCGGCACCGAAGCGGAACGGTCGCGTGGCCGCCGTGCCTGGCCCGGGTGCACCCGGGCGCCACGTGGCCGTCGCCGACGGTGCAGGAGCCGCCACGACCGCTACGGTACCACCCGTGTCGGCTGGGTGCTATATGCGCGGCCGTGGGCGGCCCGACCGAGAAGATCGAGGCACTCCTTCGCCGGCTGGAGCGAAGCGGTGCGGAGCCCGAGCGACTCGACGCGTTGCGCTGCGCGCAACAGTTCAAGCGCAGCTGGATCGAGCTCGCGGGCAAGCTCGTCGAGATCCGCCGCGAGCGCAGCTACGAGGCTTGGGGCTACGACGACTTCCACCGCTACTGTGCCGAGGAGCTGCACCTGCGGCGCGCGACCGTGGACAAGCTCACGGTGTCGTTCTCCACGCTGGAGCGCGTCGCGCCGCAGGTGCTCGCGTGGGACGGCGTCGCGAAGACGATCCCGAGCTACGAGGCGATCGACTACCTCGGCAAGGCGATGCGATTGCCGCCGGACCGCGACGAGGAGGCGGCCCCGCGCAAGCGCGAGGAACCGGCGCC
The DNA here is from genome assembly GCA_964468635.1 of uncultured Nannocystaceae bacterium. GTDB lineage: Bacteria > Myxococcota_A > Polyangia > Nannocystales > Nannocystaceae > Xiheibacterium. Next base: position 92,643 of record CAYXVR010000019.1, on the reverse strand, counting down.
GCCGCGCGAGGTGATCAAGGAGCTGCGCACCGCCGTGTTCGACGAGGGTCAGACGGTCGGCGAGCTGCGCAAGCGGTTCGATCCGGTGCTGTGGCCCAAGCCGAAGGGCGCCGAGGCGCTCGAGCTCGTGCAGCGCGCGAGCGGGCTCGCGAAGAAGCTGGTCGAGGCGATCGCGGACATCGACGGTCTGTCCGATCGGCGCGTGGCCGCGGTCGAGCAGGTGCTCGGTGCGCTGCGCCAGGATCTCGAGACGATCGCCGAGCCGTTGCGAGCGAAGATCGACCGCAAGAAGAAGGCCCCGCCGGCCGATCGTGCGCAGCGGAACTAACGGGGTCGCCATGACCGACGATCCGACGCGCGGGGACGAATCGATCGAGGCGCCCTCGGCGACGAGCATCGAGATGCCCCACGCGACGGTGCCGCCGTCGGCGTCGACGTCCGGCATCGCCCAGCGCCTCGCGCACCTCCGCGAGATCGCGGAGCACCTCGTGCCCACCGCGCCCGAATACCGCCCCACCCCGGCGCGACGGATCTGGCTGCTCACGATGTACGTGCTGCGTCGGTGGTTCCAGGAGGATCGATCGAGCGCACTGGCAGCGCTGCTCACGATGGACACGCTGCTGTCCACCGTGCCGATCATCGGCGTCGCGCTGCTCGTGGTCGGGCTGATGGATCCGGAGCAGGGCGCGAGCCTCATGTCGGATCTCTTCCGCTCCGTCGTGCCCGACACCGACCGCGCCGAGGGTATGGCCCAGGGCGCCCTCGATCTCGCGAACCGCGTGACCGTGGGGAACCTCGGCAGCTGGGGCTTCGTCGCGACGCTGCTCATCGCGTTCGTCCTGTTCGCAACGCTGGAGAAGACGTTCAACGGGATCTGGCGCATCACGAAGAGGCGCAGCCTCATCGTGCGCTTCACGATGTTCTACACGCTGTCGACGCTGGGACCGCTCGTAATGCTCGTGAGCCTGGCCGAGCCGATGCTCTCGAACGTGTCCGCTCTCCTGGCCACGCCGCTCATCACCACCGCGCTGGGGCTCGTCCTGCTGAATCGCTACCTGCCCTTCACCGTGGTGCGCTGGCGCGCGGCACTGTTCGGCGGGCTAGTGTCGGCGATCCTGCTCGAGATCGCGAAGGTCGGATTCGGCTTCTACGCGACCCGGTTCGCGCTGCGCACGTACGACACGATGTACGGCTCGCTCGCGGTGCTGCCGATCCTGGTCGTGTGGTCGTACGTGTCGTGGATGGTCGTGTTGCTCGGCGCGCAGATCACCTACGTCGTCCATCGTCACCGCGCGATCGCGCTGCAGGGCTACGTGAATCGCTTCGTCGTCGAGCGCCTCGAGGTGCGACGCCCCTCCGGGCGCACCGCGGTCCGAATCATGCTCGCCATCGCGGACCACCACGCGCGTCGCGAGGTGGGTCCGAGCATCGACGCGCTCGGCGAGCGGTTCCGTATCGGTCTAGATCACGTCGGCGAGGTCGTCGACGCGCTCGAACGCCGTGGCTGGGTGATCGAGACGACCGAGCCCACGAGCATGGTCATCCCCGCGCGTCCGCTCGATCAGATCCGCGTGATCGAGGTGCTCGAGCTCTTCGATCGCGACATGGCGAAAGGTACGCGAGACGATCGTCTGCTCGCCTTGATGGGCGAGCTCGATCGCGCACGCGCGCAGATCATGGCCGAGACGACGTTTGCGGAGCTCGTGGCGGAGCCGCGCGCCCCGGCCGCGACGCGCTGACGCGTGGATCGTCGCGCGCGTCGCCGCGGTGTACGCTCGCGGATCGGGTGGGCTCCGATCCGAACGCTGCACGGTCGACGCCGCGGTCGCATCCCGGCGATCGCTGGGCTGTGCCCGCCGCGCCGCCGATCCCCGCCCGCATCGGTCGGTTCCGCGTCGAAGGGATGCTCGGTCGCGGAGGCCTCGGCGTCGTCTACACCGGCCTCGATCCCGAGCTCGATCGCCGCGTCGCGCTGAAGGTCGTGCGCGCCGATGCGCTCGTGCGCAGGCCCGACGGCCCGGCCCGCCTCGTGCGCGAGGCGCAGGCGCTCGCGCGGCTCGATCATCCCAACGTCGTGCGCGTGTACGACGTCGGATGGGTGGACGAGCGCGATCCCGCGTCGTCGGTGTTCATCGCGATGGAGCTCGTGCCGGGCTGCACGCTGCGCGAGTGGTCGTTCGCCGCTCCGCGCACGTGGCGGGAGATCTGCGCGCACTTCCTCGCCGCCGGACGAGGCCTCGCCGCAGTGCACGCGGCGGGCTTCGTGCACCGCGACTTCAAGCCGAGCAACGTGCTCGTCTCGGACGGGCCCGAGGAGCGCGTGCTGCTCGCCGACTTCGGTCTCGTGCTGCTCGTGGGTCGGCCGGACGACGACGGCGTGCCCGTGTCGACGTCGTGGTCGGGCTCGGACGACGCGCAGGCGGATCCCCTCACGCGCGCGGGCGCGCTCGTCGGCACGCCCCACTACATGGCGCCCGAGCAGCGCATCGGCCGACGCGCGAGCCCGGCCAGCGATCAGTACGCGTTCTGCGTGTCGCTGGCAGAAGCCCTGTTCGGGGGCGGATCGACGACGGCGAGCGAGCGCCGCTCGGCGCCGGTGCCGGCCGCGACCGACGCGACGCGTGTGCCCCGGCGATTGCGACGCGCGGTGGATCGCGGACGCGCGACGGCGACGCGCGATCGCTTTGCCACGATGGACGCGCTGCTCGCCGAGCTCGAGGCCGCGCTCGCGCCTCGTTCGCGCGCGGTGCTCGGCTGGGCCGTCGCCGGCACGGGCGCGGCGATCGGCGCGACTGCCCTCGCGCTCGTCGGCCCGGGCGCCTCGCCTTGTGCGGACGTCGACGATCGTCGCGAGGACCTCTGGGGTGTGGAGCGCAAGGCGGAGATCGAGGCCGCGCTCGCGCCCACGCTCCCCGCGGGCGGCAGTACGTGGCCCCGGCTCGCCCGCGTGCTCGACGACAAGGCCGATGCGTGGGCCGCCGCGTTCGCCGATGCGTGCACCGCCGCGTCGCCGCCTGCGGTCGCTGACGCTGACGACGCGCGCGTGGCGTGCCTCGACGACGTGTACGCCGAGATCGAGGGCATCATCCTCGCGCTCGAACGGCCCGGCCCGCAGACGTGGGTGCGCGCGATGCAGGCGGCCCATGCGATCGATCCGTCGACGATGTGCTCGGTCGACGACGATCTCGCCGAGCCCACGCCGCGCGAGCTCGTTCAGCTCCGCGCGCTGCTCGACGTCGGGCACTACCACGAGGCCCACGCCGCCGCGCGCCGGCTCGAGCTCGAGCACCCCGAGAGCCCACGGCTGCAGGCAGCAGCCGCGATCGCGCTCGGGAGCGCCGCCCAGGCGGACGCGGCGTCCGGTGACGCCGAGTCCCACTACGAGCGCGCGTACTGGATCGCGCTCGAGCACGACGGCGAGTCGTGGGCCGCGAAGGCGGAGGCCCAGGCGGCCACGTCGATGCTGCACCTCGCGTGGATCGACGGCCGCTTCGACGACGCGCAGACCTGGCGTCGGCACGCCGAGGCCGCGGTCGCGCGCGCGCGACCGGCCCCCGATCTCGAGGACGACCTCACGCTCGAGATCGCGGGCCTCGAACGCAACCTCGGACGCAACGAAATCGCCGACGCGATGGTGCGCGAGGTGCTGGAGCGCGTCGCGGGCCGTCCCGGCAGCGAGGCGACGTGGCGACGCGCGCTCGGCATGCACGTCGAGCTGCTCAACCGCCGGGGCGCGTACGACGAGGCGCTGCAGAACGCCGAGCTCGCGGTGGCGATGGCCCGCGATGCGTTCGGCGACGAGCACCCGGCGACCGCGACGGCGCTGTACCACGTCGCGATGTGTCACGACTACGCGGGCCGCAAGGAACAGACGCTCGCGACGCTGCGCGAGGCGCTGCGGATCGAAGACGCCGCGTTCGGCCCCGCCCACGTCCAGGTCGCGCGCACGAGCGCGATGCTCGGGCACGTGCTGCTCGGCATGGGGCGCCCCGAGGAGGCCGCGGAGCCGCTCGAGCACGCCCGCAGCGTGCTCGAGTCGATCTTCGGGCCCGACCACCGCGAGACCGCGGAGATCCTCGGCCTGCTGGCGACGAACGCGGTGGCGCGCGGCGATCTCGAGGCCGCCGACGCACTGTCGGAGCGCGAGCTCGCGATCCTGCGCGAGTGGCTGCCGGCGGCGAGCGATCAGGTCGTCATCGCGAAGGGGGCACGCGCGGAGATCCTGCTCCTGCGACGCCGCCTCGCGGAGGCCGACGCGCTCGCGACCGAGGCGATCGCAGGCGCGCGCGCGCTGTCGGGGCCGTACGGCAGCAACGAGATCGAGGTGCTCAACGTGCTGTTGCGCGTGTGGCTGGAGCAGGGCCGCGCACCGGAGGTGCTCGCCGAGTCGACGCGGGCCATCACCGCGATCCGCGAGCGCGGCGAGACGGCCTCGCGCGATGCGGCGCTCATGCTGTTCTTCCAGGGCCGTGCCCACCTCGAGCTGTTCGCGCCCAAGGCGGCCGCGGCGTCGCTGCTCGCCGCGACCGAGGCGCTCGATCGCGGTGCGATCGATCAGCCGTTCCTGTCGGCGTCGGTGCAGGTGAAGCTCGCGACCGCGCTCGCGAAGAGTGGCCAGCCCACGAGCGCGCGCAAGGCCGCCCAGCTCGCGCTCGCCGGATTCCGCTCGATCGAGGACGATACGGGTGTCGCCGAGGCCCAGGCCGTGCTCGCGGCGCTCTGATCAGCCCCGCTTGGAAGCGTGCAGCACGACGATCTCGTGGCGAGCGTCGTCCACCCGCACGCGGCAACCCGCGCCGACGTCGTGCTCGTCGCCGTGGGTGGAGGCGCAGCTCGCCTCGACGCGTTGCGCCGCGCTCTCGATGCACTTGCACGGCGCGGTCGCACCGGTGGTGCACGCGGGCTCGTCGGGCTGCACGAGCGCGTAGCGACGGCGCTGGGACTGCTTGCGCACGCGCCCAGGCAGCGCCGGCAACGCGTGCCCCGCGGCGAGCAGGATGCGTCGATCGTCGACGTCGCTCGGCACTCCGCGTCCCGCGACGAGCTCGTCGAGCACGTGTTCGACGGCGTCCTTCAGATCGTCGGGCGTGCACAGGCGCGGATCGTCGGGCGCGCCGCAGTCGAGCCGCGGATCGCAGGCGACATCGACGAGCGCAGCCGTGAGCTCCGCGCACTCGGTGCGCGTCGCGGCGAGCACCGCGTGGGCGGCGATCACGTCGTCGGGGATCCGCGGCTGGCGCGGGTCCACCGGATGCTCGCGCACCACCGCGCACGCTTGCACGCCCGCTCCCGCATCGCCGGCGCGCGCGAGGCGAGCGAGCTCGTGGGCAGCGCTCGCGATGGGCGGCGCGGATTCGGCCTCGCCGCTCGAGCCGCAGCCACCGAGTGCGAGGCCGACCGCGAACGCGAGGCCGCGTTCACACCGCATCGCTGGTGCTCTCGAACAGGAACCCATCGACGACGAGCGGCGGCACCACCCACACGCGATCCGTCGACATCCCGGCGCGCTGGGCCCGGCCGAGCGCGCGCAGCTTCGTGAGCAGCGTGATGGGCCCGTCGTTGTAGCGCATGTTCTTGACCGGATGGACGACCTTGCCGCCCTCGATCCAGAACGTGCCGTCGCGCGTGAGCCCGGTCGCGATGATCGATCGCGGTTCGAGCATCCGGTTGTACCAGAGCCGCGTGACGAGCACGCCGCGATCGATCTTGGCGATGAGCGCGTCGGTCGACACGTCCTCGCCGTCCATGTGGATCGAGCTCGGGCGCGGAATCGACGGCAGCTTGGCCTCGGCGGCGAAGAAGCGGTTGGTGTGCAGCGCTCGCAAGACGCCGTGATCGATCCACGTGATCTTCGGCTGCGGCCGGCCGTCCTCGGCGAGTGGCTGCGCCGGGTTCGCGCGATCGCTCGGATCGGAGCGCAGCGTCACGCGCGAGTCGAACAGCGTCTCGCCGATCCGCGTGCCGGGCCCGCCCTCTCCTTTCTTGGCGAAGAAGCTGCGCCCCTCCGACGCCTGGCGAGCCCCCATCGCGCCGACCATGAAGTCGAGCAGCTCGGCCACGGCATCGGGCATGAGCAGCACGGTGTAGCGCCCCGCCGGCAGCGGCTTGGGCTCGCGGCTGGCCAGTGCCGTGGCGGCCGCGTTCTCGACCAGCGACTTCGCCGACAGGCCCGCGCGCGCGTGCGAGACGAAGCCGGTCTTGCTGCTGCCCGTGCCGTCGTTCGTGCGCGCGGTGCAGGTGAGCGACAGCTCCGTGCGATCGAAGAACGCGAAGCCGCCTGCCCGATCCGCGAAGGCCTCCGCGAGATCGGCGTGCTGCAGATGGCCCGAGATCTCGACGCCCTTCGCCTTGCCGACGTCCAGCACCTCGCCGACGATCGCCGCGCGATCGGCCGGCGTCATCGCGGCGACCTTGCGATCGCGCGCGGCCGTCTTCGGCACGACGACCTTGCCGAGCGGCGGCATCGCCTCGGGGTCCACCGGTGCGAGCAGGGCCATCGCCTCGGCCCGCTGCACGAGCTCGCGCAGGCCCACGGTATCGACCCGCGTGCCGGTCGCGCTCGCGTGGCGCCCCTCCTTCATCGCCGTGACGGTGATCGTCACGCGATCGACGTCGTTCGACGTCGTAGGGCGCGACGCCGCGAACCGCAGATCGCCGCGGCTCGCCGCCTTCACGTGCACGCGCACGTCGCCGAAGCTCGACTCGGCGAGCACGCGCTTGCACAGCGCCTTCGCTGCCGACGACGACAGCGTCACGAGTCCCCCGTGCGGATGACCGCGGCGGTGAAGCGCGCGGGCGGACAGCCGTGGCTCACCGCGTTGCTCTGCGACGGCTCGCCCTTGCCGTCGCCCATGCTGCCACCGAGGCGATACGAGCCCTCGCCGCCGAGCATGTCGCAGCTCTTCCAGAACTCGAGCGTGTTCGCCTGGTACGCGACGTCGCGCAACACGCCGCGCAACCTGCCCTTCTCGATCTTCCAGAACATCTGGCCGCCGAACTGGAAGTTGTGGCGCTGCTGGTCGATCGACCACGATCCGCGCCCCGTGACGAGCACGCCCTTCTCGGTCGCGTTGATCAGGTCCTCGGTCGTGTAGCCCTCGGTGCCCGGCTGCAGGCTGACGTTCGGCATGCGCTGGAACGGCACGCCGCCGTAGCCCTGGCCGTAGCTGCACCCGCGGCTCGCGGTCTCGCCGATCCACGCGGCTTGCTCCCGCGTGGTCTGCCAGCCGACGAACTTGCCGCCGCGCACGATGTCCCAGCGCTGGCTCGCGACGCCCTCGTCGTCCCACGCGACCGTCGCGAGGCCGCCCGGCTGCGTGCGGTCGGCGACGAGGTTCACGCGCTCGCTGCCGTACTGCAGCTTGCCCGTGTCGCTCGGCTTCAGGAAGCTCGTGCCCGCGAAGTTGGCCTCGAGCCCCATCGCGCGATCGAGCTCGGTGGGATGGCCGACGCTCTCGTGGATCGTCAGCCACAGGTTCGACGGCGCGAGCACGACCTTCATCTTGCCGGGCACGACCGGCGGGGCGTGCAGCTTCTGCAGCGCCTCCGTCGCGACCTGCGGCGCGGCGCCGGGCAGGTCGAGCTCTTCGACGTACTCCCAGCCCGCGAGCATCGGCGCGGCCTCGTGATCGCGCGACGCGAAGCGTCCGCGCTTGCGATCGATCGCGGTGGCGTCGAGATCCGGCACGATGCGCAGCGCGAGCTGGTGCACGCGCGTGCCCTCGCTCGTGAGCACGAGCTTGTCCTCGCGCGTCGTGTTCACGCCCGCCTTCGCGTGCTCGACCCCCTTCACCTCGAGCGCCGCCGCGGTCGCGCGCAGCAGCAGCGCGGCCTTGTCGGCGGGCGAGACCGCGAACGGGTCGCGCGAGTGCGGCGACACCCAGGTGCCCTTCACCGCCGGCGCGGCCGCGAGCTCGACCGCGGGCGCCCCGATCCGCTTGCGCATGGCCGCGTCGGCCTTCGCCGTCGCGAGCGCCCGCTTCGTCGCCGCATCGACGGCCTTGCCCTCGAGCGAGGACGTCGCAGCGAAGCCCCACGCGCCGTCGACGAGCACGCGCACGCCGATGCCGATCTCGTCGGTGCTCGCCACGCGCGCGATGCGGCGATCCTCGACCTCGACCTCCTCGCGCGTCGTGGCGACGAGCCGCACGTCCGCGTACGTGGCCCCGCCGGCCTTCGCGAGCTCGAGCGCGCGCACGGCCAGCGGCTCGTGGGCGGGCAGCGGGCTCTTCGCGAGGGCGGCGTCCGCCGGCGCGGAGGCGGGGGCTTGCGCGGGGGCCGGCTTGCGCAGCGCCTGCGGCGAGGCCCAGGCCGGGGCGCGCGGCAGCACGAGGCCCAGCGACATCAGGCTGGTCGTCGCGAGGAAGCCGCGGCGCGTGGTCGACATCGCGGCGGATGATATCCTCGCAGCCGCGCGTCGACCACGAATGCCGATCGATCCGCGCCGCCCTGACGATCGAGCCCGAAGGCGCCGAGCCGAGGCGCATCGCGTCTTGTCGCGTCGGGCCGCGAGCGCGCTCGTGGGGGTGCTCTGCGCCGCGATCGCGTGCGACGCGACGCCGGGACCCGACGCCGGCCCCGCGGCGCCTTCGACCGCGATCGACGCCCCGCGCGAGCCCGACGCGGCGGCCGTCGCCCCGAGCGATCCCTCGCCCCCGGTCGACCGCACCTCCGCGCTCGTCGCCCTCGAGACCCTCGCGGCACCCGATGGGAAGCCCCGGTGCGCGGCGTGCTCGAGCGACGCAGCGCTCACGCTGCTCGTCGCGGCATCGTTGGACGACGAGGCGATCCGCGAGAGCCTGCGCGACCTGGACGCGATGGTCCGCTTCTATGCCGACGACGGACTCGCCGGTGTGTTGGTGCTCGCAGCCACGGCGCACGATCCCCCGATCGGCCCTGCGATCGATCGAGCGCTCGCGCTGCGCGATCGCCTGCGGCTCGCGATGGACGTGCGCGTCCCGGCACGCCCGGATGCCGTCACCGATGCGGCGTGGCTCGCCGACGGCCCGCACGTGGTGCTGGTCGGGCGGGACGGTCGCGTGACGTTCGCCGCCGCTGCGACGCCGCGCGAGCGCTGGTCTGCGCTCGACCGGGCGATCGTCGACGCGCTCGCGCGCGAGGGCGGTACGAAATCGCCCATCCCGTGAGTCCGCGGCGCACCGGCGCCCTTGCGCGCCACGGCGGGCCGCACGTAGCCTGGCCGGGTGCGCACGCTTCGACTTGTCCTTCCGTCCTCGCTCTTGTCCCTCGCGCTCGTCGTCGGTTGCGGCGACGACTCGTCGGCGGACAGCGGCCTCACGTTCACGACCACGCTCGACTCGAGCACGGGCGACGACAGCGTCGACGACGACGGCTCGACGTCGGGCTCGGCCACCGACGCGTCGATGACCGCGTCGATGTCGGCCTCGGTGGACGACACGAGCTCGGAGGGCGAGGAGAGCACGTCGGCGCCCGTCGACTCCACGGGCACCGACAGCACGACCACGGGCGACCCTTCGTGCGAGGAGGTCGACGTGCCGGACATCAACGGGCTCGACGAGAACGGCGACGGCATCGACGGCGTCGTGTGCCGTGCGATCTTCGTGAACGGTGCGGTGGGCAGCGACCTCAACGACGGCACGGCGCCCGACACCCCGGTCGCGACGATCCAGCACGCGATCGACGTCGCGCAGCAGTCGAATCCTCCGCGCATGGTGCTCGTGGCCGAGGGCAACTACGTCGAGACGATCAACCTCAACTCGGGCGTCAGCATCTACGGCGGCTACGACGGCGCCGACTGGGCGCGCAACGTCGGCGACAACCTCACCGAGATCACGGCCACCGAAGAGCGTGCGATCATCGGGCAGAACCTCGATGCCGAGGTCGAGGTCGACGGCTTCACGATCCACGCGATGGACTTCGTCGACGAGAGCGCGACGTCGTACGGCGTGTGGATCCGCGACACGCCCGACGGCATCTTCGCGCTCGACTACTGCGTGGTCGATGCGGGCAACGGCGGCTCGGGTGCGAACGGGGCCGACGGCGAGAACGGACAGGACGGCGGCAGCGGCGACAACGCGTCGGGCGGATTGCCGGGCTCGGGCGGCACGTCGGCGTGCAACGCCACCGGTGGCAACGGAGGATCGGGGCAGGCCTGTCCGGCGACCGACGGCGGCGACGGGGCGGCGGGCGGCGATCCGACGACGATCGGCCAGGGCGGGCCCGCGGGCGCGAGCTCGTGCGGCGCCGACTGCGACGACGAGGGCACGGACGCGACGCCCGGCAACGTCGGACACGCGGGCGTCAACGGCGACGGCGGTGCGGCAGCGTCCGACAACGAGGGCACGTTCGGCGGCGACGGCATCTGGGTGCCGCCGGTCGGCGACATCGCGACGCGGGGCAATCACGGAAGTGGTGGCGGTGGCGGCGGTGCCGGTGGCTTCGACGAGGACAGCGGCGTGTTCTGTCTGTTCGACTCCGGCGAGGGCATCGGCGGCGGCGGTGGTGGTGGTGGCGCGGGTGGCTGTGGCGGCGATCCGGGCGAGACCGGTCATCCCGGCGGTGGCTCCTTCGCGATCGTCTCGGTGAACTCGAGCATCGCGGTCACGAACGTCGACATCTTCCTCGGCGACGGCGGCAACGGGGGCAACGGCGGCAACGGGGGCGACGGCGGCACCCCGGGCGCCCACGGCTTCGGCGTCTCCGGCATCGACAACGGCGGCGAGCCGGGCGACGGACGCGACGGTGGCGACGGCGGTGGCGGTGGCGGTGGCGGTGGTGCGTCGGGTGGATGCGGTGGTGCCTCCGTCGGCATCGCGCTCGTCGGCGACGCCGAGGTCGGCGTGAACAACGTCAGCTTCAGCGAAGGCGTCGGTGGTGCCGGCGGCACGGGCGGCACGGGTGGCATCCGGGCCGACGGGCTCGGCCTGCAGGCCGATCCGGGCGCGGACGGCTGCGAGGGCTTCCGCGCCGACCAGGCCGAGTTCTGAGGATCCCGTGGGCGCGCGCCGGCGAGAGCGGCTCGGTGCGTGCCTCTTCGCCGTCGCGTGCGGGACCGACGAGGTCGGTCTCGCCGCGATCGATCCGGGCTCGAGCTCGGGCGTGATCGCATCGTCATCGTCGTCGAGCGACGACGCGGCGCCGATGCGCGACGACGATGCCGTGGCACCGTCGCGGGACGAGGGCTCCGGATCGGACGGCGGCGGGGCGGGCACGGACTTCGAGCCGCCGCGCTTCACCGACGCGACGGCGACTGCGGGCCTCGCCGAGATCGTGCAGGCCACGTATCGATCGCCGCCGTTCTGTCTGCTCGACCGCGTGTACACGCCCGACCCGCTCGACTTCTGTACGGCCGAGCGACTGACGGGCGGCGTCGCGGTCGGCGACGTCGACGACGACGGCTTCGTCGATCTCTTCTTCACCGCGCTCGACGGTCCCGGCCGGCTCATGCACAACGAAGGCGACGGCACGTTCGTCGAGCGCACGCTCGAGGCCGGCCTCGCCGAATCGGGCGGGGGCAACGGCGCGGCGTGGGCCGACGTCGACGGCGACGGCGATCTCGACCTCTACGTCGCGCGCTTCGCCGCGTATCGCCACCACCTGTGGATGAACCAGGGCGACGGCACGTTCGTCGAGGACGCGATCGCGCGCGGCGTGGCGATCGAGAGCACGTCGGTCGTGCTCGGCACGACGCCCGCGTTCGGCGACGTCGATCTCGACGGCGATCTCGATCTGTTCGTCGGCGAGTGGCGGCCCGACAAGGAGATCGGCGACGCGCAGCACCACGTGCGCTTGTTCGAGAACGCGGGCCGCGGGTACTTCGTGGACGTCACCAAGGACAGCGGCATCGACTTCGCCGCGGTTGCGCCGCTCGTCGACGCGAAGGCGGGGGTGTACGTGTTCGCGCCGGCATTCGTCGATCTCGACGACGATCGGTATCCCGATCTCGCGGTGGCGGCCGACTTCGGCACGTCGCGGATCTACTGGAACCAGGGCGGGAGCTTCGCGTTCGAGGACGGCACGGTGGCCGCCGGCGTCGGTTCGGAACGCAACGCGATGGGCTCCACGTTCGGCGACGTCGACGGCGACCTGCGGCTCGACTGGTTCGTGTCGGCGATCGAGACCCCGAAGTTCCCCGGCCTCGGCAACCGCATGTGGCTCGCCGCGGGCGATCGCGCCTTCGTCGACGCGACCGATCTCTACGGCGTGCGCGACGGCGACTGGGGCTGGGGCGCGGCGCTCTTCGATCCCGACGCGGACGGCGACCTCGACGTCGTGATGACGGCGGGCTGGACGATGACGGAGTTCGAGGACGACCCGCTCCTCTTCTGGCAGAACGACGGCGCGCCGCCGTTCGTCGAGCGCGGCGCCGAGCTCGGGCTGCGCCACGTGGGTCAGGGCCGCGGGCTCGTGGTGTTCGACCTCGAGAACGACGGCGACGAGGACGTGCTCGTCGTGCACTGGGCCGGCACGCCGCTGCTCTTGCGCAACGACGGCGAGCCGCCCGGGTATCTGCGCGTGCGCACGCGCGGCACCGCCACGAACGCGCGCGGCCTCGGCGCGCGCGTCGAGGTGACCCCCACGCCGGACTCGCCGACGCAGCTGCGCGTCGTCGGCGTGGGCCATCACTTCGGCGGCCACGGCGATCCGATGCCGCACGTCCTCTTGGGCGATCGCGACGGCCCCCCGGTGCACGAGGTCCGCATCACCTGGCCCGCGAGCGGCCGCACCCAGACGCTGCACGACGTCCCCCGCAACGCCGAGCTCGTCGTCGACGAGCCGGCGCGTTGACTCGTCAACGCAGCGTCGTGCGAAAGCCGAGGGCGCTGGCGACAGCGCGCTGCGGCCGATCGAGAGTGATGAACGCGAGCTCGTCGGGATCCGGCGACACCCGAAGCGCGCATGCGAGGTGCCATGCGTCCGCGCCCCGCAGCCAACCGGCGGCCAGCACAGCCTGGATCTCGCCGGTCAGTGCGCGATCGGGGAGGACCCAGGCGAGCAGAGAAAGCGCGCTGTCCGCGAGCGCGGGCGCGAGCTTCTCTCGGCGCAACGCGCTGTAGACCTCGGCCTGCAAGAACGTCGAAGAGAGGATCGGGATCTGTTTCGCGCGGACGCGTTTGAAGACGCTCGCGCCGGCGTCGCCGAGGAGAAACGCGACGACCACGGAGCTATCGACGTAGATCGCGTCCATCGTCAGCGGCTGGCGAGGAAACGACCGAGTGCACCGCGACGACGAACGATCGGCTCCACGTTCACCCCGCTGCGGTCGGGGAACGCGGTGAGGACGCCCTGTGCCTGCAGGTCGAGCAGGCGGTCGGCAAGTCGCGTGGACTCGGCCACGCCCACGATCCGTGCCACGGGACGGCCGCGGTCCGTGATCGTCAGCTCTCTGCCGGCACGGGCCGCCTTGACCAGCTCGCTGAAGCGAGCTTTCGCTTCGTGAATGGCGTAGGACGACTTCACGACTTCAGCCTACGACCGACGGCTGATCTGGTCAACATGACCTCTTTGCCGCAGCCGCGAGACCCACGACCGGGAGCCTGATCACCCCACCGGGATGTTGGCGCAGGCTTCCGCCACGGCGCCGGCGAGGACTTCGCCGACGACGTCGTCGTAGTTCGCCGTGTCGATGATGTCGCCCCACTGCGGGTCGTCTTCGCTCCACAGTGTCATGAACTGCCAGAGCTTCTGGTTGATGTCGGTGACGCACGGGGGGATCAGGCCGCTCACGAACACGCACGCCGCTCCGCCGCACGCTTCCTTCGCGTCGAGCACCATCTGCTCGTAGGCGCCGGTGGACTCCGGTGACTTGTCGGGCTCGTCGGTGAGGAAGAAGATCACGAGCAGCCCGCCCTCGTCGCGGATGAAGCCGTCGTTCGTCACCGCGTTCGCGAGGTGCGTGGCCCAGCCCGCGGCCGCCACCGGCATCTCGAAGGAGCAGCCGTTCTCGCCCGCCGCCGTCGCGGCGCCGCTGAACCAGGTCGACAGCGCGGCCGGATCGTCGTCGGTGGTGGCCTCGAAGTAGTACTGGTTCGACCACTGGAAGAGCCGGCCCTGGGCCCCGTTGCCGCCGTCGTTCATGTCGGTGGGCACGATGTAGTGCGACTGCACCTCGTCGAGCGACGCGGTGCTCTGGCAGTTGCCGGTGGCCTCCGCGTCCTCGCAGCCGGTGTCGAACTCGGTGGTCGTGATGCCGACGTGCACGTCGATGCCGGCGGGCAGCTCGTCGAACATCGCGGCGACGAACGCGGGGAACTGATCGGCGAGCGCCTGCTGGTACGTCTCCATCGAGTCGGAGTTGTCGATGACGAACAGCATGTCGACGTACTGACAGCCGGAGGTCGGCCCGACGCCGACGTCGAGCTTCTCGTCGGACGTCGTCGCGCCCGTGCCGTCGACCGCCGTCGACGCCGCCGTCGCGTCGGGGTCCGAGTCGTCGTCGTCGCCGGTGACCGGGTCCAACGTGGCGGAGCCCACCGTATTGGCCGACGTGGCGCTCGTGCCCGCGCCCGGCGTCACGGTGCAGGCACTCAGGGACACAGTGGTGAGGCAAACGAGCGCGATCCCGCGGACGAAGTAGGCCACGCCTCAGCATAGCGTAAAGGAGCGGTGAACCAGGCGGCCGCCCGGCCACGGCGGGGTCAAGCTGCGATCGAGATGCCCGCCGCCCTCGTCCGCTGTGCCCTCGCGATCGCCGTGACGACGAGCCCGCTGGTGGGCTGCATGCGCGGCGATCGGGCGGCTGCGCCCTTCCGCGCGCCGACCAGCGCGCGCGCGGAGACCCGCGCGGCCTCCCCACTCGACGAGCTCCTGCACGCGCACTGGCGCGCGGCCGGGGTGGAGCCCGCGCCGGAGATCGACGACGCCGCGTTCCTGCGGCGCGCATCGCTCGATCTGCTCGGGCGGATTCCCACGATCGAGGAGCTCGACGCGATCGCCGAGGACGGCCGCGAGAAGGCGGTCGATCGGATGCTCGCGAGCGACGAGCATGCGCAGCATCTCGCGACCACCACCACCGACCTGTTGCTCGGCCGCGCCTTGAAGCTGCCGATGCCCGTGCGCAACGGTACCGAGGCGTGGCTACGCGAGCAGTTCGCGAGCGATGCCGGCTGGGACGACACCGTGCGGGCACTGCTCACCGCGGAAGGCGAGCGCGCCGCGATCGGGCCCGGCGGCTTCGTGCTGTCGCACGGCCGCAACAACCGCATCGCGGCGCTCGCCGGCGAGTCCGCGCGCGTGTTCCTCGGTGCGTCGATCCAGTGCGCGCAGTGCCACGATCACCCGGACGACGCCTCGTTCACGCAGCGCGACTTCTACGGGTTCGCGGCCTTCTTCGCCCGCACCCGCGTGCGCCCGGTGAAGACCGAGCCGCTCACCGTGGCGCTCGTCGATCGCCGCTTCGGCGAGGCGCGCCTGCCCAAGCCCACCGACGCGCCGGAGGAACCGACCGGCGAGGTCGTGCCACCGAAGTACTTCGGCGAGGCGATCGCGATCGAGGATCCGCGGGGGCGACGCGACGCGCTGGCGAGCGCGATCGTGGCGGACCCCGCGTTCGCGCGCGCATGGGTGAACCGCACGTGGGCTGCTCTGTTCGGCCGCGGCTGGATCGCCGACGTCGACGCGCTGCCCCGCAACGCAGCACCGCCGGCGGTGCTCGACCTGCTCGCGAAGGACTTCGTCGCCAGCGGCCACGACCACGACGCGCTGCTGCGCCGCATCGTCCTCTCCACCGCCTACGCCCGCAGCTCGCAGGCCGCAGGCACGCCCGCGCAGATCCAGGCGCGCGTCGCCGCCTTCGCGCAGGCGGGAGTGCGACCGATCGGGCCCGAGCCGCTGCTGCGCAGCCTGGCCGTCGTCGCGGGCGTCGGCGACGACGAGGTCGCGTTCCGCCGCGAGCGCGCTGCATTGCGCGAGCTCCGGTTCGCGTTCGCCGACGACGAGGGTGCGGCGGACGAGGGCAGCGGCAGCGTCACGCAGGCGCTGCTCCTGCAGAACGGCGACCTCGTGCAGCAAGCGGTGAAGCTGCGCCGCACCCAGGGCCTGGGCCGCGAGCTCGCGGCCATCGCCGAGCCCGGTGCACGCGTCGATGCGCTCGTGCGCCGCACGTACGGTCGCGCACCGACGGAGGCCGAACGAGCGCGCGTGCTCGCGATCCTCGGCGATCGCACCGACGAGCCCGCGGCGTGGGAAGACGTGCTCGCCGCGCTCGTGCTCTCCAGCGAATTCCTCACGAACCACTGAAGGACGACTCGCATGCACCGACGCGACATCTTGCGCGGCTCCCTCGGCCTGTTCGCCACTGCCCTCGTCGGCGGGGCCGGCTTCGCGCACGCACGCCCGCGCGCGTGCATCGTCGTGTACCTGCACGGCGGCGCGAGCCAGTTCGAGACGTTCGACCCCAAGCCCGGCCGCGCGACCGGCGGTCCCACGAAGGCGATCGAGACGCGCGTGGCCGGCCTGCGCTTCGCGGATCCACTGCGCGGGCTCGCGGCGCGGGCGGATCGCTTCGCGACCATCCGCTCGCTCACGGCGAAGGAAGGCAACCACGATCGCGCGCGCTATCTGATGCGCACGGGTGCGCCGCCCCAGGGCGGCGCGCTGCATCCCGGCCTCGGCGCGCTCGTGTCGGAGGCGCATCCGGATCTCGACGTGCCGCCCATCGCGATCGGCGTGCCCGGCCAGGGTCCGGGCCTGCTCGGCCCGCGCCACGCGTCGCTGCTCGTGAAGAAGCCGAGCGATCCGCTGCGCAACGTCGACGCCCCGGTCGGCGAAGCGCGTCTCGCCGATCGCCGCGAGCTCTGGCGCGCCTTCCAGGGCGAGTTCGCGACCGGTCGCGACGCAAGAGCGATCGAGGGCCACACCGACGTGGTCGATCGCGCCGCCGCGCTGATGGCGTCCCCTCGCCTCGCCGGCTTCGAGCTCGCGCGCGAGTCCACCGCGGCGCGCGAGCGCTATGGGAGCACCGACGTCGGCATGGGCTGCCTGCTCGCGCGTCGCCTCGTCGACGCGGGCGTGCCGTTCGTCGAGGTCGGCCAGCCCGGCTGGGACACGCACGAGGACGGGTTCGCCCGCACGACCGCGCTGGGCACCGCGCTCGATCGCGGCCTGTCGGCGCTGCTCGACGATCTCGCGGCGAGCGGCCGATTGCAGGAGACGCTCGTGGTCTGCCTCGGCGACTTCGGGCGCAGCCCGACGATCAACGCCCGCGGCGGTCGTGGTCACTTCCCCGCGTGCAGCTCGCTGTTGCTCGCCGGCGCGGGCATCAAGGGCGGCACCGTCGTCGGCGCGACCGATGCCGACGGCGCCGCGATCGCGGACCGCGAGGTCTCCGTGCCCGATCTCTTCCGTACGATCGCCCACGTGCTGGGCCTCGATGCGGACCGCGTGCGCATGGCTCCGACGGGCCGCCCGATCACGACCGTCGACGGCGGACGCGTCATCGAGGAAATCGTGTAGCGCTTGCGCAGTCTGCCCAACGCACGACTGGGCGACTCGCCAGTTGTCAGCGGAGGGCTTCGACCTCCATGATGCGATCGTGGTGGTCGCGATCGTCTCGATGGTGCTCGCCGCGTCGGTGCCCGAGCCCCGCCGCTACGACGGCCACGCGATCGTGCGCGTGCAGGCGCCCACACGCGCCGATCTGGCGCTCGTCGAAGTGATCGCAGAGGAGGTGTGGACGCACTCGCCCGGCCCGGGCGCCGTCGACGTCCGCGTCGCACCCGAGCGCCTGCACGAGCTCGACGCGGCCGGCCTCGCGTACGAGATCCGCATCGCGGACGCGCAGGCGCGGGTCGACGCGGAGCGCGATCGACTGACCACGCGCCCCGACCCCGCGGCCGGCGGCGACTTCTTCGCCGACTTCCGCGACTACGACGAGGTGATGGCGCAGCTCGACGCGATGATCGCGAGCGCACCGGATCTGGTCGCGCCGATCGACCTCGGCGACTCGCTCGACGGTCGGGCGATCCGCGGCATCCGCATCGGCAACGCCGGCGCGCCCGCCGTGCTCTACACCGGCACGATGCACGCACGCGAGTGGCTGTCCACCATGGTGACGATGTGCGTCGCGGATGCGTTCGTGTCCGGGTACGGCAACGACGCGCACGTCACCGAGCTGCTCGACGAGCTCGAGATCGTCGTGGTACCCGTGCTCAACCCCGACGGCTACGCGTACTCGTGGGCCGGCGATCGCTACTGGCGGAAGAACACGCGCGACGGCTACGGCGTCGACCTCAACCGCAACTACGGGATCGCGTGGGGTGGCGAGGGCGCGAGCGGCAATCCGTACGACGAGACCTACCACGGCGAGGGCCCGTTCTCCGAGCCCGAGAGCGCGGCGCTGCGCGACTTCGTGGAGGGGCATGGCGCCTTCGCGGCGCACATCGACTTCCACTCTTTCTCGACACTGGTACTGTATCCGTGGGGCCACACCTACGACGCCGCGCCCGACGAGGGCGATCTGTCGACGATCGCGTCTGCGATGTCGGCTGCGATCGCGGGCCAGACCGGCTACGACTACCCGGCGATCCAGGGCTCGGATCTCTACCCGGCGTCGGGCTGCGTCGACGACTGGAGCTACGGCGAGCACGGCTCCATGGCGTTCACGATCGAGCTGCGCGGCGACGACTTCGTCGTGTCGCCTTCCGAGATCGCACCCGCGTGCGCCGAGAACGTCGCGGCTGCGCTCGCGCTCGCCGACTGGACGCTCGAGCACACCGGCGGCGCCGACGACGACGGCGCGGCGGCGACGACCGGCGGCGACGAGGCCGGCGACGAGCACCCCGACCCGACGCTCGACCACGACGGCACCGGCAGCCACGAGAGCAGCGGGCCCGCGCTCGACGACGACGACGGCGGCGACGATGCAGCGGACGACGACGACGACGGCGACATCGACGACGTGCCCGACGCGCTGCCGCCCGGCTTCGGCCAGGACGATCGCGCCAGCGGCTGCCGCGTCGGTCCGCGCGACGGAGCCGCGCTCGCGTTCGTCGTGCTGGTGGCGGCGCGCCGCCGTCGGGCCTAAGGGATGTAGTACGGGGAGTCGGGCGCCTCGAGCCCCGGCACGTCCTCGAGCACGAGCGCCGCGCGGAACCCCGTGATGCCGGCGATCATGATCGCGGGCAGGAGTGCGACCAGGAATCCGCGCGCGAGCGAGATCTGGTGCGTGCGCGCGAGCGTGATGCCGGCGAGCACGAGGAACGCGAGCGTCGCCGCACCGAGGAACCCGGCATAGGTCGTGCCCGGCACGCGCGAGAGATAGAGCGGCAGATCGAACAGCGAGATCGCGAGCAGCACCGGCGCGAGCGCGTACCCGATCGCACGCATCGTCGCGCCGATCGATCGCGGGGCGCCGCCCGTGAGCGCGATGCCGACGTGCGCCTGCAGGCCACCGACGAAGTACAGCAGCGGCAGCCCCACCGGCACCATGAGCACGAGCCACGCCGACAGCGCCTGGGTCAGCGCGGGATCGAGGAACTCGTGGATGGGCAAGAGCGGGATCGGAGGCGGCTCGTCGCGCGACACGAGTCGCACCGCGGCGATCGTCACGAGCACGACCCACGCCGGCAGACGCAGCGTGGCGAGGTAGCCGAGCACGCGTCCGTGCGGGATCGGCTCGGGGCAGCGCCGGAAGCTCTCGGACGTGCGCGCGAGCGTGCGCGCGAGCGTCTGCACGCACGCCTGCAGCCAGCGCACCGGCTGCCGCTGCTCCACGGGCAGTCCGACCGTCGGCACGGGCGCGAGGGCGGGCTGCGGATCGTCGTCGGGTCGCGCCGTGGGCGGCACGGCGACGGAGGGTGGCGGTGGCACGGATTCCTCCACGAGCGGCAGCCGAGTGTAGCTTTTCCCGGACACTGCGGGGGCTAGCCAGCTCGACCGCGCACGACTACTCTACGCGAGCGATGGTCTCGCGACGCGCGGCGCGTGACGTGATGACGGTCCTCCTGACCGTGATCGCGTGCGCCGGCGCGGTCGGCTGCCACAAGAACGGTCCACCGCAGCACTACGACGACCCGAAGGAGATGATCCAGGTCTTCGAGGACCGCGAGCGCGACGGCTGGCAGCAGCCGGACAAGGTCGTGCGCGCGCTTCCGATCGCGAGCAAGGACGCCGTCGTCGCCGACATCGGCGCGGGCTCCGGCTACTTCACGCGGCGCCTCGCGCAGCGCGTGCCCGAGGGTCGCGTCTACGCCGTCGACGTCGACGGCGAGTTCGCCGACTACCTGCTCGAGCAGCGCGAGGGCTGGGGCACGCCGAACATCGAGCCGCAGCTCGCGATGTACGACGACCCGATGCTGCCCGCCGGCGAGATCGACTTCGTCTTCACGGCCAACACCTACGCGTACATCCGCGATCGCGTCGCGTACTTCACGAAGGTGAAGGCGGCGCTCAAGCCCGGTGGAAAGGTGGCGGTGCTCGACTTCCGCCCCGATGCCGAGGTCGCCCAGCACATGGCGCCCGATCCCAAGTTCCGGATCTCCCGCGATCAGGCGGTGGAGGAGCTCGGGCGGGCGGGCTTCAAAGTCGTCGACGAGCCGACGTTCCTGAGCAAGCAATGGTTTCTCGTCCTCGAGCCCACGTCCCCGTGACGTCCGACCTGCGCCGACGCGCGCGCGGTGCCTACGACGAGGCGCTGCGCCACCTCGCGAGCACGGCATCACCCAAGGGATCGTTCGCCGGCGAGTGCATCTGGAATCCGATGCTGCCGTGCCAGTACGTGATCCTGTGCCACATCATCGGGCACGAGATCCCGAGCCAGCGCAGGGAGCGGATCAAGCTCGCGCTCGCCCGGCAGGTGCGCGAGGACGGCGGCTGGGGCATGCACCCCGACTCTCCGTCGTACCTGTTCCACACGGTGCTCGGCTACGTCGCGCTGCGATTGCTCGGTGTGCCCGTCGACGATCCGCTCGCCGCCAAGGCGCGGGGATGGATCGGCGCGCACGGCGGGCCGTATGCGATCCCCACCTGGGGCCGCATCTGGCTCGCGATGCTCGGGCTCTATCCGTGGCGCACGGTGCAGCCGATCCTGCCCGAGCTGTGGCTGCTGCCCGACGCGTCGCCGCTGCATCCGCGCCGGCTCTACAACCACATGCGACTCATCTACCTCGGGCTGTCGTTCGTCGTCGGCACGAAGTTCGTCGCGCCGATGGATCAGAGCGTCGCCGCGCTGCGCAAGGAGCTGTACCCCGAGGGCTACGACGAGGCCGCGTTCGAGCGCTTCACCGATCGCATCGCGGAGACCGACCTGTTCGAAGCGCCCACCCGCGGCGTTCGTGCGGCGTTCCGGCTCGTGCGTCGACTCGAGCGGCTGTCGCCCGCGAAGCTGCGCGAGCGCGCGCTCGCCCGCGCGCTCGAGCACATCCTCTTCGAGTTCCGCAGCACCGGCTACGTGTGCCTATCGCCGGTGAACGGCCTGCTCTTCTGCCTCGCGCTCCACATCTCCGATCCGCGCCACCCCGAGCTCGGCAAGGCGCTGCGCGGCATGGAGTACTGGTTCTGGGAGGACGACACGGACGGCACGCGCATCGCGGGGGCGAAGAGCGACATCTGGGACACGTCGTTCCTCGTGCAGGCGATGTGCGAGTTCCCCGAGCCCGAGCTCGCGCGGCCGATGATCGCGAAGGCGTGTCGGTGGCTCGCGTCGGCGCAGATCCAAGAGGAGATCACGGGCGGCGCGGAGCACTATCGATCGCCGGCGTACGGCGGCTGGGGCTTCGCCGACGAGCACCATCCGTGGCCGGTGAGCGATTGCACGGCCGAGGCCGCCGAGGCGCTCGTGCGGGCCGAGAAGGCCGGCATCACCGACGAGGGCGGGCAGCTGCAGCTCGGGCGCGTGCACGCGGCGATCGAGTTCGTGCTGCAGCGGCAGAACGACGACGGCGGCTTCGGATCGTACGAGGCGCGGCGCGGCAGCATGGTGCTGCGCCGCTTCAATCCCGCCGAGATCTACGGCAACTGCATGCTCGAGTACTCCTACACGGAGTGCACCGGCAGCTGCATCCGCGGGCTCGCCTGGCTCGCGCGGCAGTACACCGATCGCTTGCCGGCCGAGCTGCTCGCGCGCGTGCGCAAGTCGGTCGCGAAGGGCCAGGAGTTCCTGCTGTCGCAGCAGCACGCGTGCGGCGGATGGCTCGGGTTCTGGGGCATCAACACGACGTACGGCACGATGTTCGCGGTGAGCGGCCTGCTCGGCAGCGGGCTCGGTCGCAATCACCCGGCGATCGTGCGCGGCTGTCGGTGGCTCGTGGAGTGCCAGCGCCCCGACGGCGGATGGGCCGAGAGCTACGTCGGCATGCTGCAGGAGCGACCGGTGATGCTGCCCGACGGCGAGCCGAGCCTCGTCGTGCAGACCGCGTGGGCGGTGCTCACGTTGCTGGAGGCGGCGCCCCACGAGCACGCGGCGATCGATCGCGGCGTGCAGTACCTGCTCGATCGCCAGGGCGACGGGGGAGAGTGGCCGCGCGAGCTCGCGACCGGCGTGTTCTTCAACACCGCAGTGCTCGACTACGTGCTCTACCGCCAGGTGTTCCCGACCTGGGCGCTCGCGCGCTGGCTCGCGCACCGCGGCTGATCGCCCGCGTCGGACACCGCGATCACGGTTGCGCCCTCCTCCCAGAGCACGCGCCACCGCCGGCGCCGCGGGGGCACCGGTGGCGTGGGCTCGTCATCGGCGGCGGGGATTGGTCGGAGGCTCGCGTCCACGCCGATGAGTGACGCGGCCGGGCCAACCGATCCCGACGATTCCGCGGCGGGGTGGTATCGTGGCGTCGTGGGTCGGCTCGTCGCGCTCGCGCTCCTCGGCGCACTCGCGTGCGGCCCGGTGCCGCCCGCGTCGGACCGCGTGCCGGTGTCGGGCGGCATGTCGACGACGGGCGGCGACGAGGGCACGCGACCGGGCTCGGACGCGCCGATCGTCGACCCGGACGACACGAGTGACGACGAGGTGAAGCTCGATCTACCCGACGACGGGTGCCCACGGATGTACGAGGTGGAGCCGCTGCCGAGCGCGATCGAGGTGCTCGTCGACGCGTCGCAGGGGATGGCGAACCAGCTCGTCGATCACGACGGCGATGCGGCCACGCCCGACATCACGCGGTGGGCGATGCTCGCACCCGCGCTCGCCGAGTTCCTTCCCGCGCTCGCCGAGGGCGCGGACGTCGACGTGCACGTGTATCCGTCGCTCGACGCGCCGAATCCCCCGGATCCCGACGCGTGCCTCGTCGGCACCGCGCCGGGGCTCGGCACGCCGGTGGAGACGCTGCTCGCCGAGCTGCCGCCCGCCGACGCGACGTTCATGCTCGGCGCGAACCCGGCCAAGGTCGCCTACGAGGCGGCCCACGGGCACCTCGAGTCGTTCGATCCGCAGCGCAAGCGCGTCATCGTGATGATCGCCGACAGCGCGCCGAACTGCACGCAGGGCGCGTTCGGTGTGGACCTGTTCGATCAGGTCGACACCACCGTGCGCGACTGGTCCGAGTACGCCGAGACGATGAACGTGCGCACGTACGTCGTCGCCGTCGCGGTGCCGGGCTTCGAGTGGGGCGGTTCGGGCGGCGACCCGCTCGCGAACCACTACGACGTGCTGCAGAGCATCGCAAACGCCGGCGGCACGGCGCTGTCCACCGCGGATCGATCGGATCAACTGTCGCTCGCGCTCGCCGAGATCGTGGCCAAGACCCGCAGCTGCCGCGCGCCGCTGCCCAGCGACGTGATCGGCGGATACTTCTCGGTCAGGCTCGCGGACCAGTACTTCTACGAGATCGGCGGCTTCGAGTGCACGGGGCAGGACGGCTTCGTGTTCGTCGACAACGGCATGTACGACACGATCGAGCTGTGCGCCACCGCGTGCACGCTCTTCCTCGCCGGGCAATTCGCCACGATCGTCGAGGAATGTGGCGGCTTTCCGGAGTGACGATCTCGCGCCCACGTTCTCTCTACGAACGAATGCCTACAGCACATGCTCGCGTGATCGCGCGTGGGCACGATGATAAGAACGAACGATGCGAACCATGCATGGTGGGTTGGCGTCGTGTGCACTCGGGCTCGCGCTCGCATGCTCGAGCGGCGAGGACGATTCGGTCGGCGACGGCAGCAGCTCGGGCGGGGCCGGCAGCTCGTCGAGCGGGGATCCGGGCGGCGACGTCGGGGTCACCGTGGTCGACGAGAGCAGCAGCGACGGGGGCGACGCGCCCGCGAGCACCGAGGGCGGAAGCACCGACGGCAGCACCGATGGCGCAGACTCCGACGGCAGCTCGAGCACGACCGGACCCGCCGTGGTGCCGATCCCCGAGGGCATGCAGCTGCCGTTCGTGTGCGCCGACAAGTGGCGGCTCGACACGTGGGGCCACGCGCCCGCGCTCGACATGGTCCGCGAGCCCGATCAGGTCGGCACCGAGGGCGCACCCTTGCTCGCGCCTGCGCCTGGCACCGTGAACCAGTCGTTCTTCCACGAAAACGCGGGCAACACCGTGCAGATCGATCACGGCGAGGGCTACTTCACGACGTACCTGCACATGGAATCGCGTGCAGTCGAAGTGGGTGCCGTCGTCGCGACGGGCGACATGATCGGTGCGGTCGGTCGCACCGGCCCCACGTCGAACAACCATCCGCACCTGCACTTCGAGCTCGGCTTCGATGCGAACGGCGATGGCGAGGCGAGCTGGGGGTTCGAAGGGGCCGAGCGCGTGAACCCATGGTTCGACGGCATCGAGTACGGGCAGGCGAACGCGATGACGTGGCGGGACGTCGAGAGCGCGAACTGCCCATGATCGCGCGCGCGTTCGCTTTCGCGCGCGATGTTTAAGTGCGGCGCGCCCCCACGAGGGCTTGACGAACGGCGGTGCGAGCGCCGAAATGGCCATCATGGCAGGACTCGCCCGTAACCGCGTTCGAATCGCCCTTCTCTCCTCCCTCCCCGTCGTCGCGATGGCGTGCGATGCCGGGCCCGACCCCGACCCCGCTCGCCTCGCGGATCTCGACGCCGACGAGATCGACGTGATCGCCGCCGACGCGATCGACGTCGTCGATCACGACGATGCCGTCGATGGCATCGGCGCACCGATCGATCCGCAGGCGAAGAAACCGAACGGCAAGAAGCTGTTCAACGACGAAGAATTCGACGGCAACGGACGCACGTGTCGCACGTGCCACACGAACGAGACCGGTGCGCTTTCCCCCGAGCAGGTGCAGGAGGCGTTCGACGACGATCCGGACGGCCCCTTGTTCCGATCGATCGACAGCGACGACGGCGTCGGCGACGACTACACGCGCCTGTTGTCGGACGCGACGATCCTCATCGACATCCCGCTGCCGCCCGGCTGGTCTCTGCAGGCGAATCCCGCGGCGACGACCGCCCGCTTCGCGCGCGCCGTGCCGACCACGAACAACGTGCCGTCGCTCGACACCATCTTCATGGCCGATGGCCGCTTCCTGACGCTCGAGGAGCAGGCCCTCGGTGCCGTGCACGCGCACGCCGAGCCCGGCCGCGAGCCGACCGCGGAGGAGCTCGAGGCGATCGCCGACTTCCAGCAGACCAACAAGTTCTTCTCGAGCAACGCGCTCAAGCACTACGCGAACGGCGGTGCTGCGCCGGTGCTGCCGCCCGGCAACACCGAGGAGGAGATCCGCGGGCGCACGTGGTTCGTGCCGAGCGTCGAGGGCGTCTGCGGCCACTGCCACGCCGGGCCGATGCTCAACGAGACGAGCGAGTTCCTGCTCGCGCCCCTGCCCCCCGGCTCGCGCTTCTTCACCGCGTTCGTGTCCGAGCTGAACAAGGCGGGCAACGACGTGCAGACGTTCGTCGTCGACAACGGCGACGGCACCGAGACGATCATCGAGAGCCCGGACCCGGGTCGTGCGCTCGTCACCGGCGTCGCGGCCGAGGCCAACTTCTTCCGCATCCCCACCGTGTGGGGCGCGAAGGACACGGCGCCGTACTTCCACGACAACTCCGCGGCGGATCTGCAGGAGCTGATGGACCACTACTCCGACTACTTCCAGATCGTCGGACTGCCCGCGCTCACCGAACAGGAGAAGACCGACATCATCGCGTACATGCAGTTGCTGTGATTCAGAACCGCAGCTGCAGCTCGAACTGGGCCGCGGTCGGCGTCTGGAATCGCGCGGCCACGCCGTAGTTGCCCTGCGGCGTGACGAGGGTGCGTTGGAAGAACGCACCCGGGTCGCCGGCGTCGCGGACCTTCGTATGCTTCAAGTCCGAGAGCTCGCCACCGGCGACGGGTCGCGTCGCGTCGGTGGTGTAGACCTCGTCGACGCGCAGCGTCGCCTTCGCGTTCGTGACGTTCAGCCAACGGATGCCGACCTGCAGCTCGAGATCGCCGGGCAGCGGGTACGCGTACGCGAGGCCGAGGTTCCACCCGTAGTTCGGCATGACACGACCGCCCACGCCGCGGGGGAGCAGGTGGACGGGGAAGAGACCGGGGTAGCGCAGGTGACCGGCGCGCACGGAAATCGGATGACCCGATGCGAACCGCAGCGACGTGCCGAGCGTGAGCCGCCCCGCCTCGTTCAAGTCGAACGCGTAGAACCCGTCCACCTTGACCCGGTGGGGCGTGTCGTACGAGAGCGGTCCATGGCTGTTGCGCACGAGCTCGGGCGTGTCGTACTGCGTGCTCCCGCCGAGATCGATCGATCCCGTGATCGGATCGACGAACCCCTCGTAGTTGCCCACGAGCCGGCTGTACGTGTAGCTCGCGAGCACCATGAAGTTGCGCGCGAACCGCTTGTGTAGCTCGAACGTGAACGCGTCGTAGTTGCGGCGGGGCTTGGCGTACATCGTGCCGACCTTCGCGAACGCGTCGGCGAGCGACTCGCAGTGCGCGAGCTCGCGTGCGAGCGAGCTGCGGGGCGGATCGTCCATGTCCGTCCCGTCCAGCTGCGCCTGCAGATCGCCGCACCGCTGGCTCTGCGCACGCATGTCGTCACCCGACACGCCGACGCCGGGATTCGCGAGCACGAAGTCGACCCCGCCATTCGGCGAGACGTCTTCCACTGCGCGTCCGAGATCGGTGTGCAGCCACCGCACGCCGAGCACGAGGTCGTCGATCACCTCGTGCTCGTAGCCGAACTCGAACTGGCGGTTGTACTGCCCCTTCAGCCGCGGCACCACGGCGCCGCCGCCGAGCCGACCCGTGCCCGCATCGACGTCCGCACACCACTCCGTCGGCTGTCCGCCCTCGAACTTCGCGTGCGACGTGCCGTCCACGTCCACGCGCTGACCCTCGCAATCCGACTCCCGATACGTGCGCTGCACGTTGACGAGGCCACCGAACGTGCGCGCGTTCAGCTGCAGCGGCAGCGGTTGGTAGAACCACCCGTAGCTCGCGAACAACCGGCTGCGCCCCTCGTCGGTCCAGTCGTACGAGAGACCGATGCGGGGCGCGACGTTGTCCCAGATCAACACGGCGCGGCGACCGAGCGCGTCGCGGATGTCTTGCATCTCCCAGCGCACGCCGGCGTTCAGGAAGAGGTTGGACATGATCGCCCACTTGTCCTGCAGGAAGAACGCGTAGTTCTGCGTGGACACGCGCGCGCGGTAGGCATCCCCGCGCACGGCGGCACCGTCGGCCGACGTCACCGGATGCAGCTCGCCGGCCTCCTTGCGGATGGCACCGTAGCCCGCGGTCAGTCGCGTGTCCGAGTCGTCGATGAACACGTAGCGGTGGTTGTCGACGCGCGTGGCGTTGTCGACGACGTAGTCCTCGCCCGTCCAGCAGTACTCGCCCGACCCGCTCGTGCACTGGCCGGCGCCGATGCGACCCGTGTCGTAGAAGTCGGCGGCGTTGCTTCCCGAGTAGCGCGCGTGCGTGACGTCCTCGAGGTGACCCACGTCGGCGCCGTACTTCAGCTGGTGGGCGCCCGCGCCGTGGAAGAAGTGCGTGAGCGCGAAGCTGCCCCGCACGCGGCGCTGCTTCGACGTGCTGGTCTGGCCCAGGCCACCGGACACCCACTGGCGCACCGGGCAGCCCTGACCGGGCTGCTGCGCGTCGTTGCACGCCTGTGCGACGCCCGGCACGAGATCGAGCGCGCCTTCGCGATCGAGCAGCTCGAACAGGCCGAAGCCGTCGCCGCCGAGGTGCTGGCTCGCGACCTGGTCGCGCGCCGCCGGGTCGTCCACGCGCCACGCTTCGACGTTCGCGAACTGGGCGTAGTCGAAGCGCGCGTCGATCTCCAGCCGATCGTTCGCCAGCCGGCCCTGGTAGCCCAGCGTGACGAGCGTGGAGTTCGTGCGATCCCATCCGAATCGTCCGTTCACGATCCCGTTCGCGACCCGCGAGCCGCCCCCGAGCGGGGCGACCGCGGGGTTCGAGCCGAACGCGCTCGGCTCGAGCCGCGGCCCCGCGGGTCGACGATACGAACGGCGGTCGAATCCGGGGCTGCCGAGCACGGTGAGCGTGAGGCGATGACGCGGCGTGATCGCCCAGTCGACCCCGAAGACGAACTGCAGCGCGACGTTGCCGGTCCGGAAGCTCTGCTCCGCGAACTTCTCCGTTCCACCGTCGTCGGCCAGGTGGTGGAACGACTGCACGAGCGTGCTGCGGGCACCCGTGACCACTGCGCCACCGGTCCAGAAGAGTCGATCGCGGATGATCGGCCCGCTGGCGAGCACGACGCCCTGCATCGCGTAGTCCGGCACGTCGATCGTGCGCAGTGCGTCGTCCGTCCCGGTGATCACGCGCGGCTTCGCGAGCCGCGGCGTGTACGTGAAGCGTGCGACGCCGCGCAACCGATTGGTGCCGGACACGCGTCGGGCGCTGATCTGCCCACCCATCGCATCGCCGTACTCGGCGTCGTAACCGGATTCCTGGATGTCGACCTCCTCGAGGAAGTCCTGCACGATCGGCGCGCCCACGGTGCCGAAGCGCGGGTTGTTGAGCGTCGCGCCCTCGACCGTGTAGTGGCTCTCCGCGCCGGTCGTGCCCGCGATCGAGATGCCGGCCGAGTCCACGATCGCGGTGGGCGACGACTCGACGACCGCGGTGTAGTCGCGCGAGACCGAGTCGCCGACGGGGATGTTGCGGAACTCCTCCATGTGGACGACGCGACCGACGCTGGTGCCGTGCGCGACGGGAGGCGCGCGCACCCGGATGGCACGGTGGTAGCTGCCCCCCGTGGGCGCGACGGAGCCGTAGCTCACGCCACCGGCCATCGCGACGTCGACGCCCTCGGGCGCGTGCGTGGGCTGCTCGATTCTCGTCACCGGACCCTGCACGTGGCTCGCGTGATCGATCGCGACGAAGCTCGTGAACTGCGTGACGAGGTGGTACGCGAGGCCGAGCCGCTCGATGCCCCGCCGCGCGTCCTCGTCGTCGCCGCGCCACAGCCGTTCTTCGAGCTCGTCGATCATCGCGCGCGCCCACAGCCGTCCCATCACCCGATCGCCCTCGGGCGAGGCGATCACGCGCACGGGCAACACGACCTTCTCGCGACCGCTGCGGGCGAGTAGCTCGATGCCCTCCGCGGGCGGCTTGCCGCGATAGCGACCGTGCACGACGAGCAGATGGCTCGCGAACAGGTCCGGCATGCGACGGGGCGCCATCCACGACACGCGTGCGCCCTTCCAGTCGACCCGCACGTCGGTGAGGATCGCGGAATCGACGACGTGCTGGATCTTCGCGAGCGCGCGCTCGGGATCCTCGCGCCCACTCACCGCGATCGCCATGCCCGAGCCCGCCTTCGCGAGGCCTTCGATCAGGTACGCGTTGGGGCTGGAACCCACGCCGATCGCGAACACACGCGCGACGCGGTGGGCGTCGGCCTGGCGCTTCACGAGCGCCTGCGCCTCGGCGAAGAGCTCGCCCTCGCCCGAGATGTAGCCGTCGGTCATGAACACGACGTAGCGATGGCGCCCTTCGGCCACGGGGCTGCGCAGCGCCTCCTGCACGCCCAGGCTCATCTCCGTGCCACCACCCGCTTCGAGGCCGTCCACGAACTGCAGCGCTTCGGCGATGCTCGCCGCGTTCGCCGGTCGCGGATGGTCGAACAAGCGGGACGCGTCGCTCGCGAACGCGACGACGTCGAACGTGTCGACCGGTCGGAGGTCGAGCAGCGCGTCGCGCAGGAGCGTCTTCTCGAGCGCGAGCGGCTCGCCCGACATCGAGCCGGACACGTCGAGCACGAACACGAACTCGCGCCGTCCGATCCGCGCATCCACGTCGATCGACGGCGGCACGACGAGCAGCTCGAAGTGGCCCGTGCCGTCCGGCCCCGGTGGGCCCACCACCACCGTGGATCGCACCTCACCCGGCGCCGGACGCCAGCGCAGCACGAAGTCGCGGTTGGGCAGCTCGTCGGCCTTCGCGAGCTCGACGTGCACCCGTGCGTCGTCGCGCCGCACGTCGACCTCGTGCGTGGGCACGGTGATCTCGGCGATCGGTCCGCCCGCGTCGACGTCCACGGCGATCGCGATGTCGTCGCCTGCGCGCGTACCATGGCCCACGACCGAGGGCGACACGCGCGACGCGTCGGAACCGGGCGTCGGGTAGCGCGGACCGACGACCATCGGGAACACGAGCTCGAAGGTGCCGGCGTCGAACGACAGCGTCTGCAGGTAGTGGATCTCGACGTCGATCGTCGCGCCCCCGGGGATGTTCGCGACGCTCTGCGTGAACACGTTCGGGCGCTCCTGCTCGAGCAGCGCGGCGGTCTTGCCGGCCGCGGCCGCCTCCACGTAGGCCGTCCGCGCCTCGTCGCGCTTCTTCACCTCGCTGTCGATCACGCGGTCGCCGATGACCATCTTCATGTCGGTGACGGCGGCGTTCTCGGGCAGCGGAAACGTGTAGACCACCTCGATCGGCGTCTCGCGATCGTTCACGAAGCGCTGCACGACCACCACGTCGGCGACGTGGCCGCGCACGTCGGCGTGCACGTCGGTGAGCCGCAACGGCAGCGATCCACCGTCGTGCGCGCGCAGTCTCGGCAGCTCACCGGGCTCGGTCCACGCGGTGACTTCGTCGTCCTCGACGGGACCGGACCACTCCAGGTCGACACCGCGCGGGATCGTCGGTGCGTCGCGCTCGTTGATGATCCCCTCCTCGAACGGAAGCGATCCGACGCCGCCCACGGCCGCACAGCCACCGACGCACGTCGCCGCCGCGCACAGGAGCGCGCGGAAGAGGGCGTGGTGGATCGGCATCGCGACGCTGGGAACCGGCGGACGAACGCGGGCTTTCGCCGCACGTCTGCGAACCATCCCCGCGCTGTGACCGACGCGAAGCCCACAAGACTACCTTCACGGCCCTTCGGGCCTGAATCCCTCCAGGATCAATCCTCCGAGTCGCCGATGTCGAGGTCGACCTGCTCGACGCTCACTCGCAAGACGCGACGATCGTCGGCCGCGAGCACCTTGAAGCGCAGGCCTTCGACCACGAAGATCGAGCCCGCGATCGGCATCTGTCCCGCGAGCTGCGTGAGCAGATCGCCGAGGCTCGCGACGCCTTCCACCTCGGCGAACTCGAGCGCGAAGAGCTCCTCGATGCGCGACAGGCTGGCCTGGCCGTCGAGGTAGTGCACGCCGAGCGCATCGGCGCCCTGCTGCGGTGCGACGTCGGTCTCGTCGAAGATCTGGCCGACGATCTGCTCGAGCACGTCCTCGAGCGTGACGACGCCGACGGTGTGGCCGCCGTCGTCCACGACGATCGCGAGGTGGACCCGGCGCTCCTTGAAGCGCTTGAGCAGGTCCGAGATCATCAGCGTCTCGCTGACGAACAAGGGCGGTCGCATCAGCCGCATCACCATCTCGCGCCCCGTGTCGTGCGGTCGTGGCTTGGCGGCGACGAGCTGCTTGATGTGCAAGACGCCCTTGATGCGGTCGAGATCGCCGGCGAACACCGGCAGGCGGCTGTGGCCCGAGCTCTGCGCGGCCTCGGCCACGCGCGACAGCGGCCACTCGAGATCGATCGCCGTCACGCGATCGCGCGGCACCATGATGTCGCGCACGATCTTGTCCTCGAAGCGGAAAATGCGGCGCAAGAGTGCGGCCTGCTCGGCCGCGATCGAGCCCTCGCGCTGCCCTACCTTCACGAGGTAGTCGAGGTCCTCGGCGGTGACACGTCCGGGCCCGTCGTCGTCGTGGGCCTTCTTGAGCACGACGCCCGTGAGCCGCGTGGTGAGAAACGTGACGGGCGCGAGCACGCGGCCGATCACGTTGAGCACGCTCAATGCCGGCACGGCGACCCGGTGCGCGTACGCCTTGCCCACGGCCTTCGGCAGGATC
The DNA here is from genome assembly GCA_964468635.1 of uncultured Nannocystaceae bacterium. Taxonomy (GTDB): domain Bacteria; phylum Myxococcota_A; class Polyangia; order Nannocystales; family Nannocystaceae; genus Xiheibacterium. The sequence goes on along the minus strand of CAYXVR010000019.1, from coordinate 60,431 downwards.
TCGCCGAACACGATCACGAGGCTGGCCGCGAAGAACACCGCGACGGGCACGGAGTACTCGCTCCAGCTGCCCTGACCGAGGTGGCGGATCGCCATGGCCGTGGCGACCGATCCGAGCAGCGTGTTCACGATGTTGTTGCCGACCAGGATCGTCGACAGCACGCGCACTGGCGTGTGGACCCACGGCGCGGCCGTCTTCGCCGGGCGCCCGCCGTCCTCCAGCAGCTTGCGCCACTGGTGCTCGCCGTAGCTCGTGATCGCGGTCTCGCTGCCGGAGAAGAACATGCTGCCGCCGAGGCACAGCACGATCGTCAGCACGCCGAGCAGGTCGGCGTCGCTCACGGCAACTCCTCGGCGAGCAGACAGGCGAGCGCTTGGGTCTTCTTCGCGAGGCTCGCGAGCGAGCTCCACTCCTGCACGTCGTGGAAGTGCTTGCCGAACGGGCCGAGCCCGTCGATCGTGGGCACGCCGTACGCGGCGAGCAGGTTGCCGTCGGATCCTCCGCCCTGACGCGGTGCCTCCCCGACGCCGAGGCCCACCGACGCCGCGTGCAGCTCGTAGCGGCGGCGCAGCGCCTGGGTGTCCTCGTTCGCCTCCATCGGCGGCCGCGTCATCGACCCGCCGAGCTCGGCCGTGACCGCGCGCAGCCTGGCGGGCGCCCAGTCGCGCGGCGCGAACGGACGAGCAGCGAGCGCGCGCAGGGCCGCGATCGTGCGCTCGGCGTCCGCGAGCGTGTCGAAGCGCGTGTCCACCAGGGCGCTGGCCCGCGCAGGCACCGTGTTCTTCGACGTACCTCCCGAGATCACGCCCACGTTCACCGTGACGCCGCGCGCGTAGTCGGTGAGCGCCTCGATGCGCGGCACGAGCAACGCGAGTGCATGGATCGCGTTCACGCCGCTCGCGTGGTCGTTGCCCGCGTGCGCGGCCTTGCCGTGCACGACGAGCTCGAACATCCCTCCACCCTTGCGCCGCGTGACCACCAAGTCGCGATCGCGCCCGGCCTCGAACACGAGCGCGCCGGTCAGTCGCGAGGACAGCCCGCGATAGATCGGCTCGGACGACGGCGAGCCCACCTCCTCGTCGCTCACGCACACGAACCGCAGCGGCAGGGCATCGGCGCGCCGACCGAGCACGCGCTGCACCGCCGCGATTGCGCCGAGGATCGCCGTGAGCCCGGACTTCATGTCGAGCACGCCGGGTCCGCGCACGATGTCGCCGGTCTCGAGCCCCGCATCGCCCTCGTCGCGCACGAAGTCGAGGAAGCCGAGGCTGCGGGGGTACACGGTGTCGATGTGACCGACGAGCGCGAGGCTCTTCGCGAGCTCACGCGTGGCCGGTGTGCGGTAGATCCGGTGATCGGCGAACTCGCCCCTCGCATCGGGCACGCGCTCGACCACCATGCCGAGCTCGCGCGCGGCGTCGTCGACGATCGCAGCGGCCGCCTCGACGTCGTCCTTCGCGGCCGTGAAGCTCGGCTGCTCCACCAACCTGCGCAGGAGCGGCACCTGGCGGGCTTCGAAGGACTCCTCCACTGCGGCGCACAGCTCCGAGCGCAACGTGTCGCCGAGCGGTGCGACGCGGGCCGACGCGATCACGACGCGCCTCCCGGCACGAGCACGGTGCCGCGTGATCCCGGTGCGCTCGCGGCCCCTGCGAGCGCGCCGCGTTCGGCGGGCAGGATGTGCACCGCCCCGATGCCCCGCTCGAGGTTGTCGAGCGCCTCCTCGATCTTGGGGATCATGCCGCCCACGATCTCGCCGCGCTGGATCGATGCGCGGGCCTCCGCGGCGGCCAGCACCGGGATCCGCGACGACGGATCGTCGCGATCGCGCAGCACGCCGGGCACGTCGGTGACGAGGAACAGGTGATCGGCCGCGAGCGCGGCCGCGAGCGCAGCCGCGACGGTGTCGGCGTTGATGTTGAACACCTCGCACACGAGCGCGCCCGGCTGCGGCTCGGCGGCGATGCCGAGCGAGTTCACGACCGGCGTGTAGCCGCCGCGCCAGAGGTGCTCGACGAGCCCGGCCTTCACCTCGACGACGTCGCCGACGTGGCCGAAGTCGACGGGCTCGCTGCCGGCCCCGGAGACGACCTTCGGCGGCCGGCGCTTCGCGGTGACGAGCCCCGCTGACACGCCGCCGAGACCGACCGCGGCGAGCCCCGCCGCACACGCGGCCGCCACGACGTCGACGGACACCTCGCCCGCGAGCACGCACTTCATGATCTGCAAGGTCGCGTCGTCGGTGACGCGGCGACCTCCGACCTTCACGGTCGGCACGCCGAGCCGGGCCTGCAGCGCGTTGGCCTGGGGGCCACCGCCGTGGCAGAGCGCGAACGTCCAGCCCGCCCGCGACAGCGTCGCGACGTCGGCGAGCATCGCCGCGAGGTCGCTCGCGCGCGCGACCACCTCGCCGCCGAATTTCACGACGGCGCGAACGGGTCGCGGCGTCGCGTGACGACTCGGGGGATCCGCGTCGGTCATGGCCACAGGGGCACGGCGTCGATGCCGGTCGTCTCGGGCAGGCCGAGCATCAGGTTCATCGACTGTACGGCCTGTCCGGCCCCGCCCTTGACGAGGTTGTCCAGCGCGCTCGTGACGACGAGCTGACGCCGTCCGGTGATCGCGTCCACGGGGCCGAGCATCCACGACACGTCTGCCCACATCCCGCCCTTCACGGCCACCACTTCGGCCTGCACCTTGCCGCCGCCGAGCACGCGCACGAACGGCGCGCCCTCGTACGTGCTGCGATAGAGGCGATCGAGCGCCGCGGCATCCACCTCGGGCGGCAGCTCGACGAACGTGTTCGCCAGGATGCCGCGCGCGAGCGGAGCCGAGACGGGCACGAACAAGAGCGAGAACTCCGGCCCGAATCCTCCGGCCTTCGCAGCGTCGGCGAGCGTCTGCTCGATCTCCGGCGTGTGCTGGTGATCGAGGACCTTGTACGTGCGCAGGTTCGACACGCGCACGGGATGGTGCGTGCCGTCGCTCGGGTACGCGCCCGATCCCGACGACCCGGTCGCGGCGACGGTGCGGATCGGTCCGCGCAACAGGCCCGCCTTCGCGAGCGGCAGCACACCGAGCGCGATCGTCGTGGCGAAGCAGCCCGGCGATGCGACGCGCGTCGCGGTCGCGATGCGATCGCGGAAGAGCTCGGGCAATCCGTACACGAACGAGCCGAGCGCGTCGGGATGCGGATGTACGACGCCGTAGAAGCGCTGGTACGCCGCCGCGTCGCGCAGTCGGAAGTCGCCGGAGAGATCGATGACCTTCGCGGACATGCTCGCGAGCACGGGCGCGAGGCCGGCGGTGACCTTGTGCGGCAGCGCGAGGAACACGACGTCCATGCCTTCGGCTGCCTGCTCGGGCGGGATGTTCTCCAGCACGAGCCCGGTCTTGCCGAGGTTGCGATGCACGGCCTCGAGCGGCTCGCCGACGCGATCGATGCTCGTCACGCGGGCGAGCTGGATCGCCGGATGGGGCAGGAGCAGACGGATGAGCTCGGCGCCGCCGTAGCCCGTACCGCCGATGATCGCGACACGCGGACGGTCCTTCGTGGACACGCCCCCGAACTACACCACCTGCCCGGCGGATCCATCCGCGCGACCTCACGTCGGCGTCGGTCCGGGCGCCGCGCCTGCCAACGGATCCAGCCACCCACGACACCGATGTCATGCTGTCAGGCGGGGTTTTCGCCCAGTCCGGACATCCACGTCATACCTGGGGCGGAACGCGCGGGCCGCCCGTCGCTCGGCTCGGGCGTTTGTCACGGAATATCCACGGGATGGGTACGTTGGCCCGACGGATGCACATGGGGCCGGCATCGCTCGAGCAGACGTCCCGCCCGGTGGGACGAGGGCAGGCCCTTCGACGAGGCCGCCATCACTCCCGGGCTCCCTGGCTTGACCGTTTGGCTTCTTCTTTCTTGCTCCTGACTTGGGCTCGCTTGACCGCTTCTTTGGCTTGATTGCCCCTGGCTTGCGAAAACCTGTCCTTGGCTTCTGTTTCCTTTCGTCTGCTCTTGAAAACTGAGCTTCGTTCGTTCGTCGGCCCCGAGCCCGGTATGGATTCGTGGACGACAGGCGCGAGGGCGGCGTTACGCCCTCGCGGGTCGGTGCTGTAGACGAGACTTACCTGGGGGGGACCCAGGGCGGCTTGGTCGGCCTCCCTGGGTCTTCGTATGTCCTCAGTGCGCGTGATCGTCGGGCTCGGCGACGCGGTCGCAGAGCCGGGGGATCGCGTCCTTCGCGGTGCGGCCCTCGAGCAGCGCGATCTGTTCGGCGCGCGAGAGGGCCGCGGGCTCGGGGAGGCGGGCGCCGTCGATCACGAGGTGCACGGCCGGCGCGCACGAAGGGGGCAGCGGCATGCCGTGGTGCGCGATCGCGAAGCCACGCGTCCGGAGCTCGTCGATCTCGAAGGCCAGCGGGGCCCCGCAGCGCGGGCAGGTGCGGCTCGTGCCCCCCACCGTGATCACGGGATCACGGCGTGTCTCGGCGAGGGCCTGACTCGCCAGTCGCGGATCGAAGGGAAAGATCGCCGGAGATCGCGACGGCAGGATCGCTTCGCGCTGGAACCATGACGCCGCGAGGTAGTACGCGGGCGCAGGCCCGTCGGCGCCGTCGCGCGCCTCGACGATCAGATCGGGCTGCTCGAAGTGCGGATCGCGATCCCACGCGCTCACGAGCGACGCCCGCAGCGGGCCGGCGAGCGTCGTGCGCCGCGATCCGACGACGACCCGCGTCGTCCGATCCGCGAACACCCACAAGACGTTCGCGAGCTTGCGCCACGGATCGAGATCCGCGTCGCAGACCTTCAGCTTGTCGCACACGACCTTGTCGCCGCGCTGCCACACGCTGACGAGCTTGATCTCGATGCGATCCTCCCAGTCGAGCGTCGCATCGCCGTCGTGCGCCGCGAGCCCGAAGTGCCACTGCAGCGCGTTGCCGTGGCGACCGCGGCTCTTCGCCGAGCCGAGCATCGCCGCCGCGGGTGCGAGCGGCATGCCCACTGCGGCACGTGCGAGCGCGTCGAGCCAGCGGCACGTCGCCACCTCCGCGTCGGCGGGCGGCGGGCGATGACGCAGCGGCAGCCGCATCGGTCGGCCTATTCGGCCGGCTTGGCGTCTGCCTTCTCGCCGTCCTTCTTCTCGCCTTTGGCGTCCTTCGCGTCCTTGCCGTCCTTCGCGTCCTTCTTGTCGTCCTTCTTCGTGCCCGGCTTCTCGGCGCACGCGCCGAGCGAGAGTGCGAGAGCGGCGATGAACGTGATCGCGATGCGAGTCATCGCCGACGATGTTAGCACCGCCGCGCACCGCCGGGCGTCGCGCAGGCTTTGCGGCGCGCTCAGGGATGCAGCGGCTTCGGCCGGCCGTCCTCGCCGATGTTCACGTAGACCACCTCGGCCTGCGTCACCTCGCGCTCGCGCTCGCCGCGGGCGAGGGCCATCGGCGACTGCGCGAGCACGCGGACGCACGACACGACCGATGTCCGCCCCACCCGCACGACCTTCGCCCAGCACGTGACGATGTCGCCCACCTGCACCGGCGCCTTGAACTCGACCTTGTCCATCGCGACGGTGACGAGCGTACCGGCGCCGAGGCCATGCCCCGCGATCGCACCGGCCTGGTCGATGAGCGACAGGATGTAGCCGCCGAAGATCGTGCCGTGCGCGTTGGTATCGCGTGGCATCGCGCTCACGCGAATGGCGAGGATTTCGTCGGAAGGCGCGGCCACGAGCGAATGGTAGCGCCCGCGCGCCCCATCGGGGAACCAACCGGACGCGTCGATGGGCTCCTGGGCCATGGTCCGTGCACGCCTGCCCCTGGCCCTGTCGCTCGGTCTCGCATGCGCCGGCGCCGAGCACGACGACGCGCGCGTCGACGAGGGCTCGTCGAGCGTCGCCGACACGAGCTCGCCCACGACCGCGCAGGACACCGCGGACGACGACGTCGCCGACGACGATGCGGCGACGGTGGGCGACACGACCGACGACGGCGACGGATCGACCGGTGGCGAGCCGACGGACTGGCCGGAGTACGACGTGAATCCGTTCGTCTTCGAGCTCGCGTTCCCCGTCCCCATCGCGACGGCACGGGGCTCCATCTTCGCGCACGACGTCGACGGCGACGATCTGCTCGACTTCGTCGTCACTGCCGAGGGCAGCGTGTCCGTGCACGATCACTTCGGCGCGCTGTTGTGGATCGAGAGCGTCGCGATCCACCTGCCCGACGCCGCCAACGGCGGCACCGGCTACCCCGGACGCCACGCACCCGGTGCGATCGCGGCCGACATCGACGGTGACGGCGATGCCGAGCTCGCGTTCGTCGGCGACGACGGCATCCTGCGGATCCGCGACGGCGCCACCGGTGTGCCCGTGAACGCCGACGCGGAGGCGGCCTACACGTTCCCGGGCGCGCAGGCGGTCGCCGTCGCCGACTTCCGCGGCCTCGGCGATCGCGATGCACTCGTGCAATACGGCCAGTCGGAGCTGCGGGCCATCGCGCTCGAAGACGCATCCACACTGTGGCACGTCACCGACTGGGCGGGCATGGAGCACAGCGCCGTGCGTGTGGCCGACATGGACGGCGACGGACTCGACGAGGTGATCGGGCCCAACTTCCTCGGCCCCGACGGCGCGCGCACGAACGCATGGGACCTCGCGATCGATCGCGGCACCGTGCTCGTCGGCCTCGACAGCCTCGCAGTCGCCGACGTCGTGCCCGGGTTCCCGCTCGAGGTCGCGCTCGCCGAGACGGCGCCCGACGAGTCCGGCATCGGACTGCAGAGCGGTGAGACGATCGTCGTGAACCCCGACGCGATCCAGTGGGGCACGACGCGGCCGTCCGAGGACATCCCCCCGACCGGCCAGTGCGCGACCGAGAAGGACCCCGACAAGCTCGCGATCGGCGAGTTCGCGCCGGAGCGCGCCGGTCTCGAGATCATGGCGCGCTCGGCCTGCGCGAACCACCCGTGGGTGATGGGCGCCGACGGGGCCATCATCGCGACGTGGAACGTGGCCGACACCGCGCCGGAGGGCTGGTACCTCGGCGGCGGCGAATTGCCGGACTCCGAGGGCGGAATCGACGTGGTCACGCCGATCCAGTGGGACGCCGACGGACCGCAGCGCGTGTTGCTCAAGGAGCGCCACCTCGACCGCAAGGCGGCGCTCGTCGATCCGATGAGCGGAACGTTCCATCGCGTGTTCGACGTCACCGCAGCGCGCACCTACGTCGCCGATCTCGCCGGCGACTACCGGGAAGAGGTCGTCGTCGTGGAGCCCGTGGATGGCGGCAACGGACGCGTGCTCGTGTTCTGGAACGACGCGCCGAATGCCGCCCCCACCGCTCGCCCGCGGCGTTGGGCCGAGCAGCACTACCGGCGCATCAAACAGAACTGGAACTACTACTCGCCGTGAGCACGCTTCTGCAGCGTGCGCTCGAGCGTATCGAGCTCGCGCAGCACCGCGGGCGGCGGCGTATCCAGCGTCGCGACCGCAGTGCGCAGGTCGGCGAGCGCTTCGCGGGCGCGCGCTCGATCGCCGAGCGCGAGGCGGCTGCGCACAAGCGTCGTCCGTAGGTGCACGAGGTCGAGCGGCGCGTAGCCGGGTAGCGGGGCAGCGCTCGCGAGCGCACGGTCGATCAACCCCACCGCGCGTCGATGTGCGCCGAGCCGCGCCGACGTCGATCCGAGCAGGGCCGCGCACGCGAGCGTCGCGGGATGGTCGAGCCCGAATCGTCGCTCGCGGATCGCGAGCGCGCGTTCGAGCACGTCCGAGGCCTCGACGAAGTCGCCCGACTCGTACGCCGACTGCCCGACGTTCGTGAGCACCATCGCGTGATCGGGATGATCCTCGCCGAGTCGTTCGAAGCCCGGTCGCGCCGCCCGGAACTCGGCCTCCGCGGCCGCGGGCTCGCCGAGCCCGCCCCACACCGCACCGAGATTGTTGTGTGCGACCGCAGTGAACTCGTGCTCGGGCCCCAGCGATGCCTCGTTGATCGCGACGACCCACTCGTTGTGGTGGATCGCCGGCTCCTCCAGGCCCTGGGCCATGAGCACGCGAGCGATGTTGACGAGGCTGTGCGCCACGTGCGGATGGTCGTCGCCGAAGACACGCTCTCGCATCGCGAGCGCGCGCTCGTGGTGCGCGAGCGCGACATCGTGGTTGCCCGCGATGTGATGCGCGATCCCGAGGGCATCGATCGCCGTCGCGAGCCGCGGATCGTCGGGATCGCCGCTCTCGCGCAGCAGCTCGACGGCGGCGCGATAGTGCTCGATCGCCGCGCGCGCATCGTTCGTGCGCAGCCCGATGCCGCCGCGCGCCTTCTCCAGCTCCGCGCGCAGCTCGGGCGAGCCCCATCGCGACAGCGCCGCCTCCGCGTGCTCGACCCACGGCCCCACCTCGTCGAGCCGCGCCAACCGTCCGCCGACGACGTCGACCAGCGTGATCGCGGCCTGGGCTGCGACCTCGTCGTGCCCGATCTCCCGCGCGTCGAAGAACGCGGCCTCGAGCTCCGGCACCGCTTCCGCCGCGCGACCGACATCCACGTGCGCCTTGCCGAGCTCGCACACCGCCTCCACGCGCACGGCCGCGTGCCCGAGCTCCACTGCACGCGCGACGACCGGCTCCACCACGGTGACGGCCTCGTCGTAGTGCCCCGCCTCGCCGAGCGCTCGGGCGCGCGCGAGCTGCTCGCGGAGCGTTCGAGCCTCGTCGACCAGTGCCGGCGGATCGCTCTCGGCGAGCTCGGGTGCCGCGCGCAGGCACGGCTCGATCGCGGGCAGGCTCGCGACCATCGGCAGCGCGCGCGCGAGCACGTCGTCCCCGCCTTCGGAGATCACGTCGAGCGTGGCATCGAGCTCGTAGCGGCGCACGTCGAGGCACGTCTGCGCCGCGCTGGTGGGCTCGCCCGCGGCCTCGGCCACGCAGATCCGATCCTGCACGTCGCTCCACGCCGCCACGCGACGATCGAGCGTCGCGACCAGCGATGGCTCAGCGCCGGCCAGAGATTCGTCGGCGTCGGCGAACGCCTCGGCGATGCGGTCGCGCATCTCACCGTCCCACCGCGGCACCGCATCGGGCCGACACGACGACGCATCGCGCGATGCGATCGCGACGGCCACGACCGCCCCGAGCGCACCGAGCGACGCGCCGAGCACGAGGTGCGTGCGAGGCCGCGCGAGGCAGCGCTCGAGCGCGTCGGCGAACGCATCCATGTCGGCGAAGCGGGCCGCGGGCGCCTTCGACAGCGCGCGCGCCAACGTGCGCCGCAGCGCCACCGGCACCCGCGTGCCGCTCGGCGGCGCCGTGATGCGACCGGCATCGATGCTCTCGAGCACGGCGGCGACCGACGAGCCCACGAATGGACGGCGGCCGTAGACGCCCTCCCACACCGACACGGCGAGCGCGAACTGATCGGCGCGCGCATCGACGGAGGCATCGAGGAGCTGCTCCGGCGGCATGTAGGCCGGCGTGCCGATCATCGCGCCCGCGACGGTGCGGGCGACGTCTCCCACCGGCACATCGTGCGTCGCCACGAGCTCCGAGGCATGGGTCACGAGACGCGCGAGGCCGAAGTCGATCACGCGCACGCGCGCCGCCACGTCGTCGTCGCCTCCGCTTCCACCGATGAGCGCGTTGTCGGGCTTGAAGTCGCGGTGCACGACCCCGGCCGCGTGCGCAGCCGCGAGCCCGCGCGCCGCCGCGACGTACGCCCGCACGACGGCTTGCCACGGTCGCGTCGCCGCTTCGGTCCACGCCCGCATCGTCTGGCCCTCGACGAGCTCCATCACGAGGTAGAGCTCGTCGCCGTGCATGCCCACCGCGAGCACCGGCACGAGGTTGGGATGGGACAGGCGCGCCATCGCCTGCGCCTCGCGCAGCATGAGCGCGCGCTCGCGCTCGCTGGAGTCACTTCGTCCGCTGCCCGGATGCACCAGCTTGATCGCGACGCGGCGATCGAGCTCCGGATCGAACGCCTCGAACACCACGCCCATCGCGCCGGCGCCGAGTCGCTGCCCCACGACGTAGCGATCGATCGCATCGCCCGGCTGCAGCTCGTCGGAGTCGTGGGGCGCGTCGGCGATGTCCGGATCGGTGCCCACCGCGACCGCGACGAGCCCGAGGCAGCTCGGGCACGTCTCGAGATGGCGCTCGATGGCGGACTGCCCGCGCTTCCCGAGATTCCCCTCGAGGAACTCGGCGAGCTCGTCGTCGCCGGGGCACTCGTCACCTCGCTGCGTCACGGCGGGTCTCCTCTCGGGGCTCTCCCCCCGAACCCCGGTCCCCCCGACTCGGACACGGGCGCCTCCGGGATGGCGCACGGGCGGTCATCCGCGTCCGATGGCACGCAGGATGGCCGTGCGGATGGTCGTCGCGTCGGCGTAGTCGGGACAGTAGAAGAGCGCGGGATCGCGAGCGGAGAGCGAGCGGAATCGCCGCTCCTCGGGGCCGAAGTCGTACGAGAGGATCACCGGCCCGACGAACCCGGTGTCGCGCAGCGCTCGCAGCACGAACAACCCCTGGTTGTCCTGCTGGAATCGCCGTGCGCGGGCGACGTCGCCGTTGAAGCGCGCGACGAGCTCGACCATGTTGCCGAGCAGTGCGCCCTCGGGCGTGCGATCGAAGCGCATGTCCAGGTAGACGATGTCCGGCACCTGCTCGCGCACCATGTTGCACGCATCGATGCCGCTGCGCGCCTGCCGGTAGCCGAAGCCGTCGGCGACGAACGTGGACAGGTTGGTGAGGTACTCGTCCCCGTCCTCGACGACCAGCACGTCGACGCTGCGCTCGTTCATGCCGCGACGACTCCGATGCTGGTGGCGTCGTCCTCGAGGATGAAGAAGCGCAGCACCACGGCCTTGCTCCACCCGGGCTCGGGCTCGACCGCGATCGAGCCGTCGTAGCGCGACAAGAGGTCGACCGTGATCCCCATCCCGCGCTCGACGTAGCGGCCGCGCAACATCTCGTTGGACAGCTGCTCGGGCGAGCGATCCTTGATGCGGATGACGAGCGTGCCGAGCCCCGTCACGTCGTCGAACTCCGTGACGAGATCGATGCCGAGGCCAACCGGCGGGCGCGCGTACGATAGGCTCGAGCGCAGCGAGTTGCGGATCACGTTGGTCAGGATGTCCTCGAGATCCGTGCGGAAGATGCGGACGGGCGCGCCGAGACCGCTGACCTCGAGCGGCGCGAGCGGACGGCCGACGAACTGGGCCTCGCCGACGACCTGCTCGTACGTGGCCTGCACGAGCCGCGAGTCCACGCCGACGATGCAGAGCTCGCGGATGAGGCCCGACAGCTTCTCGAACGCCTGCCGCCCGAGGATCTCGCCGGCGCGCGACAGCAGCTTCGCGAGCTCGAGCTTGCGGCGCGGCTGCAGCCACTGGATGTTGCGCAGCTCGGCGGCCCGCCCGGCGAGCGCGGACATCGTCTCGATCATCGGGCCGAAGATCGGATCCTTGCGCTGCAGGTTCAGCGTGACCCGGTGCGCGCGCCCGACCTTCTCGAGCTCCTCGATGTAGCCGAGGAAGCGCCCGTAGATGCCCGGCACGTGCACCTCGCGGCCGCGCGGCGGCCGGGTGGGCACCGACACCTCGCCGAACATGCGCTGCGCGAGCACGGCGGCGCGGTGCTCCGCATCGGGCGCGTCCATCTCGAGCGCACGACCGACGTCCGAGAGGAACGCGGTGTTGTGCTTGAGGATCTCGTGGCGGATGAGGGAGAGAATTCGCGCGACCTCGGGGAAGCTCTTCGGCGCGCGCTCGAGCAGCTGGCGCAGGCTCTTGCCCCGGTACCGGCGATGGATGCGGTACGCCGGGATCGCGATGCCGATCGACAGGATGAGCCCACCGACGAGATAGAACTGCAGGAAGCGGCGATCGATCTCGGCACGCAGGGCCACCGCGCGATCGAAGTGCAGGTCGTACGCACCGGCCTCGGCGAGGTAGCGATCGAGCTCGGCCGACGCATCGAGCGGATGGGCCTGCTCCCACAAGAGCTCGGCCAGCACGTAGCGCGCGGTGAGCGAGCCGAGATCCGCCGCGCGCTCGAGGTGCGGAATCGCCTCGCCCGGCAGCTGGCGGCGCAACAGCAGCCCGAGCTGCTCGTGCACCTCCACCTGGTGCTCGTCGAGGCCCAGGCTGCGCTCCCAGTAGTTGCGCGCGTCGCCGAGGCGATCCTGCGCGAACACGATGCGCGCGAGCTGGTTGAGCACGATCGGCTCGGTGGGGAAGCGCTCGAGCGCGTCGAGCAGGATCTTCTCCGCGTACTCGACGTCCTGGTACTCGGTGCCGCGCAGGTACGCCTCGTTGATGAGCCGCTGCAGATCGGGTGGCAGCGAGCGCAGCGACTCCTCGGCGGGCGGACTGATCGTGCGCGGCTCGGTCTGTCGGATCTGCCGCTCGAGATCCTCGAGCGACCGGCGCGCGCGCTCGACGTCGGGGTCGTCCTCTTCGGCCGTGCGGATGAAGCGCTCGAAGTGCTCGCGCGCCTTCTGGCGATCGGTGCGCGCATAGAGCTCGCCGAGCAGGATGTGCAGGCGATACAGGTCGGGCCGCAGGCGCAGCGCCGCCGCCAGGTGCTTGATCGCGCGATCGTCCTCGGCGCCCGCGAACTCCTTCTTGTAGATGAGACCCAACGTCATGTGGGCCTGGTAGTCGGAGCGATCCATCTGCGTCACGCGCTCGAGCGACTCCACCGCCTCGGCGAAGCGCCCGACCTTCGAGTGCGTGACCCCCAAGGCATAGTAGGCGCGCGTGAACCATGGCGACGCCTGGATCGAGGCCTGGAACTCCGCGGTGGCGGTCATGACGTCGCCGTCGCGCAGCGCTCGCTGCCCGCGGTTGTAGGCCGCCTCGGCCTCGGGCGTGGGATTGAAGCCCTGCGTGAAGTCGAGCAGCGCCAGATCGACCGCGAGGCTCTTGAGCAGCTCGGGCACGCCGTGCGCTTCCTCGGCGCCCGGGTGCTCGGCCAGGAGCAGCTTGTAGACCGCGATCGCCTTCTCGAAGTCCTTCGTCTCCGCGTACAGGTCCGCCTGCAGGCGCAGGCCCGCGGGCGTGGGATTCTTGCCGGTCGTCTTGCACTCCTCGCGATAGCGCTCGAGCTCCTCGAGCGCCGCGCTGCGCAGCGCACCGCTGTCGACGCTGGGGTCGTCGTCACCGAGCCCTTCGACGAGCAGCGTCGCCACCGTCACGCGGATGTCGGCCGGGCGGAACGCGGTGCCGGGCTCCTCGGCGGCGAGCTCCTTCGCGAGCGCGAGCCGATCCATCGCGTAGCTCGATCCACACAGCGCCATCCACTCCATCAACACCGCGCGCTGCTCCGGCCACTTGCCGCGCGGGTCGTAGGTCTCGAGCAATCGCAGGTCGCTGATCGCCCGCGTCGGACACCGGTCGGCCGGGCTGCGGTGCTTGCGGGCATGCGCGCGGCCGAGCAGCGCCTCGGGGTCGCCCGGCTGCAGGCGCAGCGCCGCCGAGTACTCGCGCACGGCCTCGTCGTAGCGCTCGCGGTCCTCGGCATTCTGCGCGCGGAGCAGGTGCTCGTGGAACTCCTGCTCGCGTCGCCACAGCCGGAACGCCTCCTCGTCGATCTCGGCCTCGTCCGCGCCGCCCTCGTCGGGCGCGGCGCCCGTGTCCGGCGGCGGCGGCAGCTTGCGATCGGGCTCGACCTCGGGATGCGCCGGTTTCGGCGCAGGCGGAGGCGGAGCCGCGAGCACGAGCGCGAAGATCAGCTGCCCGATCACGCGCGCCTCCGCTTCAGCTTGCGCAGCTTGATGCCGAGCTGGTTCATGCGCAGCTGCACCTTGCGCCCGCCCGCGGTGTCGCCGAGCAGTGCTTCTGCCATCCGTCCGAGATCGCCGTCGTACTGCGCGAACATCCGCTCGAGGTACTGGCGCTCGACGTCGCAGCTCACGGCGTTGAGCGACTCGCCGGGTGCCACGCTCACGCTGAGGCGCAGGCCTTCTCCGTCGTCGGCCGCGCTCTTCTGCAGGTCCATCGGCTTGAGCAGATCGCGGACCACCCGCGGCAGGATCGGGATCACGTCCGGTCGGCTCGCCTGGCTGCGATCGCCGGGCTCGACGAGCTCGGCCTGGTCCACGAGCTCGACGAGCGTGAGCGTCATGAGGTTCGACAGGAACATCTCGAACTGGCGGAAGTTGCCCGGCCACGGGAACTCGCGCAGCGCCTTCATGCTGCTGCCGTGCACGAGGAAGTGCAGCCGGCGCGGATCGGGCTTGGCGGGCATGGTCTTGCCCACGGTGATGGGCATCGCGTCCGCGACGATGGGCAGCTCGAGCCCGCGCTGCTCGGCGTACTGCACGACGAGGTCGCGGTTGTACGCCTCGCGCGCGACGCGTCCGAAGAACTCGGACATCAGCGCCTCGAAGTCGTCGCCGCGATCGCGAAGGCTCGGCAGCGTGAGCGCCGTCGCCGGGTTGAGCCGCATGTAGAGGTCCTCGCGGAACCGACCGGCGTGCACCATCGCCGCCAGGTTCTCGTTCGTCGCGACGACGAGCTTCACGTCGACGACGCGCTCCTCCACCGAGCCCACCGGGCTGTAGCGCCCGTCCTGCAGCACGACCAACAACGCCTTCTGCAGCTCGAGCGAGAGGTTGCCGATCTCGTCGAGGAAGAGCGTGCCCCCGTGCGCGCGCGCGAGCACGCCCTCGCGCGACGCGGTCGCCCCCGTGTACGCGCCCTTCACGACGCCGAACAGGTGCGCGGCCATGAGCTCGTGCGGGATCGTCGACAGATCGACGGCGACGAACGGACCGGATCGCTGGGAGCGCGGATGGATGAACTCGCGCGCGAGCAGGCTCTTGCCGGTGCCGGTGTCGCCGAGCAGGATGATCGGCAGCCGCCCGCGCGCGAGGATGCCGAGCCGGCGCCGCAACGTCAGCATGCGCGGCGTCTCGCCCCAGAAGAACGGCTCCTCGGCCTCGATCGCCGTGGGCCGCACGCGACGGGCGAGGATCCCCTCCACCTGCAGTCGCAGCGAGCGCGCGTCGAGGTAGTCCTCGTCGAGCAGGTACGTCCAGTCCTCGGCGTTGAGTCGCTCGGCATCCGCCTCGAGCGGCAGATCGTCGCGCGACGTCATCACGATGACGGGCAGATCGGGATGGCTCGAGCGCAGTCGATCGAGGATGTGCAGGCCCTGTGCGCGCCGCAGCCGCTCGAGCGCGCGCTCGCGATCGCCGCTGCGCAGGAGCGCGTCCTTGTCGTACGGGAGCAGCTCCTCTTCGGGGATGTCGAAGTGCACGTCGAGCAGCACGAGATCGACCGCGCGCGCGCGACCGAGCGTCTCCGCGGCCTCGCGATAGTTTCGCGCGGGCGGCAGGAACTCGTGCTCGGGCATGAACCGGGTGCAGAGCTCCCAGTACTTGTCGGTGTCGTCGATGATGAGGATCGACGACACGTCAGGCCTCCTGCACCAGCCGGCGATGCAATGCCGCGAGCTCGCGTCGGATGATCGCCTGGGCCTCGCGGATGTCGGCGCGACACTCGGCCAGTGCGGCGAGATCGCGCTCGCGCAGCGCCGGCGCGCACGCGCGCAGGCGCTCGACCGCATCCGCCACCGCATCGAGCTCCGGTGCGGAGAACGGGCGCGGCACATCGCGCATGTGGGTGGCGAATACATCCCAGGCGGCGACCTCGCCCTCGTTCGTGCTGCGGGTCCGAAGCACGTCGGCGACGAGCGCGTCCACCAAGACCGCGCTGGGCGGACCGGTCCACGCGTCCTCGGGGAGGTTGACGCTCCGCCACGCCACGTACTTCCCGAGGTCGTGCTTGAGCGCCGCGACGCGCTCGCGGAACGCGGCAGGATCTGGCGAGAGAGGCGGCACGGGTGCCGCGATCATCGTAGCCTAACGAACCGCTTGGTATCGCGTGGCGCGGGCCTGGCCGGAGCTCGTGACCTTGCCCATCTTCTTCATCCACGTCAGATAGCCCCGCAGCTCCTCGATATCGACGTCGAGGCGCTTCGCCATCTGGCCGATCGTGAGCGGCTCGTGCTCCGTCGCCGCGATGATCTGGCGAAAGATGCGCTCCTCTCGGCTCTCCGACCAGGAGTCGCTCGCCCCGCCGGAGACGTCGACCTTGCGGCGCCGCCCGCCCGCGGGGGCGGTGGCAGCCGGGACGGGCCCGGCCTTGCGCGTGCCCTTGTAGCCCGCCTGCTGCAACGCCGAGGAGAGATCCGACAGCGTCAATGCGCGGACGGCTTCGCCGGCATCGCTGTCCAAGAGCTCGCGCAACGACGTGCTCGGTGGCATGCGCACGAGCGTGTTGATGGCCGCTTTGCGCAGGAGACTGGCTCGATTCTGGCGCAGCGCAGATTCGAAGAGCTGGGCGATCTCGGTCATGGATCCATCACGACGGTTACGCCATCGGGGGTCAGTCGACGGCGCGTCGCATCGGACTATGCCACCGCTTCACCGCCTCGTCTAGCTGTCACTGCGTCATCGTTCGTTCTTCTTCGTGATGGACGTCCGGTTTCGCGACAACCGGTCGCACCCGAGTCGCGGCGAAACCTTTCAATCCGCCACTTCCCTTCGGCGGCGCCGAGGCGCCGCACTGCCGCGGATCAGTTGCAGGTCAATGCCGGCATCGCGATGAGGTCGCCGTCGGCACACTCCGCGCAGCAGTCGTCGCACTCGTCCAGCCCGTCGAGCCCGACGCCCCAGTGGTGACCGCCGACGATGCCGCCCCCGAAGCACAGGAGCTCGCCGTCGATGCACTCGATCGGCTCGCGGGAGGCGCGGTCGAAGCCCCACGTCGTGAACGTGGTGTCGATCGACGGCCACACCCAGTCGCGCTCGAGCGCCCAGACGCGCCACTCGATGTCGAGGTCGTCGTCGCACGCGTCGACGATCTCCCACTCCTGCACGGCGGGATCGAGGCACACCTCGGATTGCTCGTCGCGGCCGTCGCCGCAGTCGTCCTTGCCGTCGCACAGATAGGCCGTCGCGATGCAGCTGCCATCGCCGCACGCGGCGACGTAGCCGCTGTCGCACTGGCACGCTCCATCATCGCACCAGGCATGGGCGCCGCAACCGTCGGCACACGCGCGGCCTGCCGCCTTGGGCTGGCAGCCGTCGACGGCGTACGCGTTGCCGTCGTAGCCCTCGTGACACGAGCAGTCGCCCCCCTGACAGCTCGCGTGGCTCGAGCACGCCACGAGCTCGCACGGCTCGGGGATGTTCTCCTCGGGCACCTCGATGAAGCAGCCGCAGAGCGGGAGCGTGATCCACCACGGACGCATCGTCGGTCAGGATAGCGCAGCGCCGGCGGCGGCGCCCGTGACCGTCGTCGCATGCCCTGATAGCGTGCCGCCGGCCATGGATGTGCACCAGTCCCACGGCGCTCCGCACCTGGAGGAACGCGACCAGGCGGTGCTCTGGCATCCGGCGACGCACTTCGACGATCTACGCGCGCTGCCGCCGATCGCGATCGAGCGCGCCCTCGGCGTTTGGTTACACGCTTCGGACGGGCGAGCGATCCTCGACGGCGTTTCGTCCTGGTGGACGAGCGTGCACGGCCATGGGCATCCGGCGATCGTCGCGGCCGTGCGCGCGCAGGTGGAGCGGCTCGATCACGTGATGTTCGCCGGCTTCACGCACGCGCCCGCGATCGAGCTCGCCGAGGGGCTCGTGCGCGAAGCCTCCCGCCTCGGCACGCCGTACGGCAAGGTGTTCCTCGCCGAGTCGGGCTCGGATGCGATCGAGGTCGCGCTCAAGCTCGCGTTCCAGTCCTACGGCAACACGCTCGGCGCCGAGCGAGGCCCACGCAAGCGGCGGTTCGCCACGTTCGAGCGCGGCTACCACGGCGAGACCCTGGGCGCGCTGGCACTGTGCGGCAGCGAGCTCTATCGCGCCCCGTTCGAGTCGCTCCTGCACCTCGCCCTCGTGCTGCCCGCGCCGACGATCGTCGATCACGCGCACGCGATGCTCGACACGGACGCCGGCGCGGACACTCCCGAGGCCGATCGCGCGTGCGCGTCGATCGAGGCGCACGCCGACGAGCTCGCGGCGATCGTGATCGAGCCGATCATCCAGTGTGCCGGCCAGTTCGCGATGCCCGGGGTCGGCTTCTATCGTCGGGTGGTGGAGACCGCACGCCGGTTCGGCGTGCTCGTCGTCGCCGACGAGATCGCGGTGGCCTTCGGTCGCACGGGCCGATTGTTCGCGAGCGAATGGGCCGGCGTCGCGCCGGATCTGCTGTGCCTCGGCAAGGGCCTGTCCGGCGGCGCGCTGCCGTTGTCCGCCGTGCTCGTGCGCGCGGGGCTGGAGGACGCGTTCACGGGCGCGCCGGCGAACGCGTTCGCGCACAGCCACACGTTCTGCGCGAACCCGATCGCGTGCGCGGCCGCGGTCGCGAGCCTGCGGCTGTTCACCGACGGCGACGTGCTCGCGGGTTTGCCCGCGCGCATCGCCGCGATGGAGGCGCGACGCCACAGGGTGGCGGCCGCGTGCCCCGCCGTCGTGCGCCACCGCCAGGCCGGCTTGGTGGCGGCGTTCGACGTCGCGCCGCGCACCCGCACGCCCGCGGGCGGACGCACGAGCCTCGCAGTGCGCACGGCCGCCCTGGCACGTGGCGTGCTCCTGCGGCCGCTGGGCGATACGATCTACTGGATGCCGCCGCTCGTGATCGACGACGACGCGCTCGCCCGCCTCGCCGAGGTGACGGCGGAGGTGATCGACGAGGTGCTCGGATGAGGCGGCTCGCCCTGCTCGCGCTCGCGAGCGGTTGCTCGCCGCTGGCACTGCCGCCGTTCGAGCTCGACGTGTCGAGCAACTGCAACGAGGTCGCCGTCGATCCGATCTGGGAGGAGCTCGACGATCGCGACGAGGAGGACTGGCTCCGCGTCATCGCGGCCGCCGCGGACGCGCCCGACGTCGACGCGGCGTGGCTGCTCGTCGTGCGCCGGCGCGACACGGGCGAGTCGGGCCTGTCGATCGTCCACTTCGCCGACGACGAGGTCGTGCTCGTCGACGACCTCGACACGCCGACCGCGGACGCGGACGACCTGCGGCTCGTGCCGGGACCGGATCGCGGGCAGATGTGGCTCGTCGAGCGGTCGACCGCGATCTTCCGCATGCGCCGCTACGCGAGCGAGCCCGAGCCGACGCTCATCACGGTGTCGAGCAACTACGGGGTCCAGTTCCCGTCCGTACAGTGCGTGGACGAGGACGGCAACGTCATGCCGTGCGCGACCGAGGACTGGCCGCGCGAGCTCGTGTTCTTCGACGGCACGCCCTACCTGCTCACGCTGCCGCCGGCGAGCGGCGACGCGAGCGTGGACATCATCGTGGGCCGCCCGGACCCCGGATTGGACTACCTCGAGACCCAGGAGACGCTGAACTTCGCGCCGGACTGTGACCCGAGCCTCGAGCCCGAGGAGCTCGCGGCGTGCGAGGCGATGAAAGCCTCGATGACGCACCCGAAGGTCGCGATGATCGGCATCCAGGCCGACGCGCGCGTCGCGACCACGTCGCTCGCGCTCTACCGCGAGACCGTGTCGATGCTGCTCGGCGGTCCGATGGTGTTCGACTCGGACGTCGCGTTCGTGACGCTCGGCCACGACAAGCTCGGTCATCCGGCCGGCAATCTCGTCAGCGAGCCGGCGCTGCTCGGGCCGGAGAGCGAGCGGCGCGGCGGCGTCGCGATCGACTCGCGGGCGATGTACGTGCAGTACGAACCGGACGTCGCCGTCGACCAGGAGGATCCGGGCAGCATGCTCGTGCAGAAGGCGGCGCTCGACGACGAGTTCGACATCCTCAGCGACGAGCTCCGCGTCGAGGACGACCACCGGTTCCTGCAGCTCGACGAGGACCTCGCGCTCGGTCGCATCGTCGACGGGCAGTGGGAGATCGTGAAGCTGTTCCCCGACGCACCCGGCGAGTCGACCACGACGATGCACGACCCGGGCAGCACGCTCGACGAGGTCGCGTCCGCGGGGCCCGGCACGTTCCTGTTGCACGAGAGCGACGGCGGGCCCGACCTCGTGCGCGTGCGCTGCACCGACGATCCGCCCGAGTCGCCGTGAAACGAGACGACCCGCCGCGGCCGAGGCCGGGCGGGTCGTTCGAGCGAGACGCGGGCTTGCTTACTTGCTCGCCATCGACTCGCGATCGTCGGGGACGAAGAGCGAGGCCGCGGGGACGACTTCCTTCGCGCCGCCGTCCTTCGCCCACGACATCTGCAGGCCGAGCTCGCCGGTGCCCTGGAAGTACAGGAGGTCGAGCTTGTACTCGCCGGGCTCGATCGCGAGCTTCTCGCACTTCTCGCTCGTGTCGTGGACGCCGTCGTTGTCGACGATGAGGTTTTCGTCGAGGTAGAGCTGCGCGCCGTCACCGGCGTTGAGGCACAGCTCGTACTCGCCGGCGGCGGTGACGTTGAGCGAGCCCTTGAAGTGGATCGCGAACCACTCCTTGGTGTCGCCGCTGCCGCCCTTGAACGCGCCCTTCATCTGCGACGACGGGATGTCGAGCTTGTCGACGGCGATCGTCGCGATCGGGCTGCCCAGGTCGTCGAACGCCGGCAGCTCGGTGACTTCCTTGCCGATGGCGAACACGTTGCCGACGAGGCCGTGGTCCTTGTCCTTGCGGCCGGCCTTCGCGAACGGGTTGTCCTTCGCGAGCAGGCCGAACGGCGCTGTGCTCTTCACCGCGGTGCGCGTGGACGGGCGACCCGCGGTGCCCTTGAGCATCGACATCAGCGACACCGCACCGTTGCCACCCTCGGGCACCTGCACGACGAGCTGACCCTCGCTGGCGTCGACGATCTTCGCCTTCTTCTTGCCGAACATCACCGCGACGTCCTTGCTCGTCGCGAAGCCGGTGCCGAACACCTCGACGAGCGTGCCGGGGCCACCGTTGCTCGGCACGAAGCCGGCGAGCGTCACCTCGTTCGCGTTCGGCGGCTTCGGGCGCGTCGGCTTGGGCTTGGTGCCACCGTCGACCGGCGGCTTCTTGCTCGCGAGCGACTTGCCCTTGCGCTTCGGCGCGCCGGTGGTCGACGTGACGAGCGACGGCTTCGGCGCGCCGCTGCCATCGGACGTGTCACCGCCACTGCCGCCACCGGAGCCGGACTTCTCGCTGTAGTAGTCGTCGTACTCGGCGGCGCTCGGATCGGTCGGCTGCGAGTTCTTGACCACGCACGCGGCGAGCACCGAGAGGCTCGCGATGGCACAACGTTGGAAACGGGTCATCGTGAAATGCATCCTTGCCCGGGAGCGGGCGTGGGAGGTCAGACGGGGCCTGCCGGAATGGATTCAGCCGCGGGATCGGCCGTTTCCGACGGGGCTGCGGCGCATCTTCCGGCGTCGCGCGGCTCTGCGCAAGCACCGATGCACACCAGGCCCTAGGTGTCGGCGCCTACGACGGGCGCACGCGCACGCGGACCTTGCCCGCCTTCACCTCGACGTCGAACGCGAGGGGTCGACCGCCGTTCTGCTCCTGGAGCTTCGGCGCCTCGCGGGAGAGCTTGCGCAGGAACGCGGGGAAGGTGAGACCTTCGGTGGACTCGCCGACGGCGGCCTTCGCCGCGACGAGGCGATCGAACACGTCCTTCGCGTGGGTGGGATCGATGAGCGGCGTGTTCGCGGCCGGCGTCGGCGGTGGCGCGCTCGGCTGCGCCGGTGCCGACGCGACGGTGCTCGCGTCGGCGGGCGGCTGCGTCGCGCGTGGCGCCCCGCGGTGGAGATCGCGACGCCATACGCCGCGCTCGATCTCGTCGAGCACCCGCGCCCAGTAGTGGCCATAGGTGACGTAGCGCGCGCGCAGTCCCGCGAGCCGGAAGCGCAGCGCCGTCGTGCGCATGTACATGCCTTCGAACCCGCGGATCGTGCGATCGAGTCGGTCGCGCTGGCGCACGGGCGCCGCCTTGTCGACGCGCATGAAGTACTTCTCGTAGGCGAGCCGCAGCGCCTCGATGTCGCGCTCCAGCGCATCGAGGAGCGCGTCCGGATCCTGCGGCTCGCGCGGCTGCAAAGCGGGACGATCCTATCGCGATCGGACGCGCGCGGCGACTCGCGGAAGCGCGTGCGCCCGGCGCGCTCGCGCGGAACCGTCTATCATGACGGCGATGGGCAACCTCTGGGCCTTCATCCTGCTCATCGGGCCGCTCATCTTCGTGCACGAGCTCGGCCACCTCGTCGCCGCGAAGCTCGTCGACGTGAAGGTCCTGCGCTTCTCGATCGGCTTCGGTCCGCCGCTCGTGCGCATGCGGTTCGGCGAGACCGAGTACGTCATCGCTCCGATCCCGCTCGGCGGCTACGTGTCGATGCTCGGGCAGTCGCCGGGCGAGGACGTGCCCGCGTCCGACCAGGACCGGGCGCTCGCGACCAAGCCGCTGTGGGCGCGCTACTTCGTGCTCGGGGCCGGACCCGTCGCGAACCTGCTCCTGCCCATCCTCGTCTACTTCTTCTTCTTCCTGCAGCACACCACGCTCACGCCCGCGGTCATCGGCACGGTCGTGTCGGGCTCGGCCGCGGATCAAGCGGGGCTCGTGCAGGGCGATCGCATCGTCGCGATCGCCGGCGAAGACGTGCGCTCGTGGAAGGAGATGAGCCAGACGGTCGCCGAGTCGCCGGGCATCGATCTGAAGGTGCAGATCGAGCGCGACGGCAAGCGCCTCGATCGCGTCGTCACGCCCCAGAAGAAGATGAGCCGCAACGCGCTCGGCGTCGTCACGCCCATCGGGCGGCTGGGCGTGCTCGCGGCGTTCTACGCCCCGCAGATCGGCATCATCGATCCGAAGTCGGCCGCGTACCGCGAGGGCCTGCGCACCGGTGACACCATCACGTCGATCAACGGCGAGCCCGTGCGTACGGTCGAGGAGCTGCAGCGGATGCTCGACGGCACGGGCGACGCGCTCGTGCGGCTCACGTACCTGCGCGCGGTGAAGGCCGACGGACCGCTCGGCGCGCTGCTCTGGTACGAGTCGGCGCACGCACAGCTGTTGCCGAGCAAGGACGGCACCGGCACCGGCATCCTGCCCGCGAACCCGTTCATCCGCACGGTGGAGCCGGGCTCGCCGGCCGACCGCGCGGGCCTGCGCGCGGGCGATCGACTGCTGTCGATCGACGGCACGCCGGTCACGCAGTGGGAAGTCGTCGCCGACGTGCTCGCCCAGAAGCGCGAGCAGCCGTTCACGCTCGGCGTACAGAGCCTCGGCGAGCCCTCGCGCGAGATCACGCTCGCACTCGAGACCCGCTCGTGGCGCGACATCTACCAGCAGGATCGCCAGGAGCTGTGGTTCGGCGCGGAACCGTTCGCGAAGATCCACACCTCCGAGCCCGAGCCGATCCGCGGGCGCTTCACGTACGCGCTCGGCTCGGCCGCCGAGGAGACCGGCGCCGTCATCTCGATGATGTGGACGACGCTCGTGCAGATGCTGACGTTCGAGCGCGGCGTCGGCGAGCTGTCGGGCGTCGTCGGCCTGTTCAAGGTGGCCGGCACCGCGGTCGAGCAGGGCCCCGGCGAGTTCCTGTTGCTCGTCGCGCTGCTCAGCGTGAACCTCGGGTTCGTGAACCTCCTGCCGATCCCGGTGCTCGACGGCGGGCACCTCTTGTTCTTCACGATCGAGGCGGTGCGGCGGCGTCCGCTCGGGCAGCGCGCACGGGAGATCGCGAGCGCGATCGGGCTCGTCATCATCTTGCTCCTGCTCTTCATCGCGCTGCGCAACGATCTCCTGCGGTACTGGCTGTGAGCGCGGACGACCACGGCTGGATCCTCGCGCTCGACGCCTCGACGCCGCGCAGCGTCGTCGCGATCGGACGCATCGGCGGCGAGGTCGTCGCGCATTCGGTCGAGGACGACGGCGCGAACCAGGCGTCCGCACGGCTGCAGGAGCGGCTCGTGGCCGTGCTGGCCGCGGCGAACGTGCGCCCGCGCGAGCTCGTCGCGATCGCGTGCGGGCGCGGCCCGGGCACGTTCACCGGCACGCGCGTCGCGGTGGCGACCGCGAAGGGGCTCGCGCTCGGGCTCGACGTGCGGATCGTGCCGGTGTCGACGCTCGCCGCACTCGCGGCCTCCGTGGCGCCGGCGCCCGCCGTGCTCGCGGTGCTCGATGCCCGGCGCGGCGAGGTGTACGGCGCGCTGTTCGACACGAAGGGCGACGTCGTCGCGCGCTCGGACGAGGCCTGCACGACACTCGATCGGCTCGCGACGACGCTGGATCTCGCGAGCGCGCTCGTCGTGGGGCCGGGCGCGCGCGAGCACGCGGCGCTCGTTCCCGCGGGTTGGCCGACGGACCCCCTGCCCGGCCCGAACGAAGTCGGACTGTGGCGCGCCACGATGGCCGCGCACGCGCGCGGCGAGTCAGTCGACGCCGCGGAGATCGACGCGGTCTACCTGCGCCAGAGCTATGCGGAGCTCGGCGTGAACACCCCGAAGCGCAAGCCGTTCAAGAGCCCGTTCATCGCGGGTTAGAGCCATGACCGTCGAGATCGAGCGGCAGCCTCCGATCACCACCGTCGTGCTCGCGCGCCCCGACGTGCGCAACGCGATCGATCGCGACACCGCGCAGGCGCTCGCCGACGCGTTCCGGGCGTTCGAGAGCGACGACGACGCCCGTGTCGCCGTGCTGTTCGGCGCGCACGGGCAGTTCTGCGCCGGGGCGGATCTCAAGGCGATCGCGAGCGGTCGCCCGAACCGCCTCGAGCCCGACGGCGACGGGCCGCTCGGTCCCACCCGCATGGCGCTCGACAAGCCGGTCGTCGCCGCGATTGCGGGGCATGCCGTCGCGGGCGGCCTCGAGCTCGCGCTGTGGTGCGACCTGCGGGTCGCCGAGGAGGACGCG
This sequence comes from uncultured Nannocystaceae bacterium, assembly GCA_964468635.1. GTDB lineage: Bacteria > Myxococcota_A > Polyangia > Nannocystales > Nannocystaceae > Xiheibacterium. The sequence goes on along the minus strand of CAYXVR010000019.1, from coordinate 35,643 downwards.
GTGCTCGGCGTGTTCTGTCGGCGCTTCGGCGTGCCGCTCATCGACGGCGGCACCGTGCGGCTGCCGAGGATCGTGGGCCTCGGACGCGCGCTCGACCTCGTGCTCACCGGGCGTCCCGTGTCGGCCCGCGAGGCGCTCGCGATGGGACTCGTGGATCGCGTCGTGCCCAACGGCACCGCGCGCGCGGCCGCCGAGGCGCTCGCGCGCGAAATCGCGGCGTTTCCCCAGACGTGCATGCGCAGCGATCGACGATCGGTCTACGAGAATCTGGGCGTACCGATCGGCGAGGCGTTGCGCCGCGAGTTCGAGCATGGGCGTGCCGCGATCGAGTCCGACGATCTCGTCGCGGGCGCGCGCGCGTTCGATGCCGGCAAGGGCCGGCACGGAAAGTTCTAGTTTCTCGGAGGGAAGCTCCGCTTCCCTCCCCTTCCGCGGCGGAGCCGCGCAAGGAATCCCCACCCTTCCGGCGCTGACGCGCCTCCTGGTGCGCTGATTCTGCGAGAGCAGGCCGCGATCGATTGCGGTTGGTGAGAGACGTTCTAGTTCGTGCGTTCGATCTGCACGACGATCGGCCCCTGCTCATCCGTCGCGACGATCGCCGGATCGTAGTCCGCGCCGTCCCAGATCTCCGCGCTCCCGTCGTCGTAGCCGACGACGAGGTTGCCGTTCGACAGCCGCACCGTCGGCTGCACCGCTTCGGTACAACCGGCCAGCGCGGCCGTCGGCAACGGCCCGAACGGGATCACCTTGCCGTCGAGGTCGCCGCTCACGACGTAGCTGATGCGCAATACCGGGATCGGGTCGAGCTGCTGCTCGATCATCGCGACGTCGCAGTCGGCGATGTCGGGCGCGTCCACGCTGCACAGCCGGTCGTACCATCCCTCGCCGCCGAGATCGGACGAGCCGAACACCGCCTCGCCGTCGGGGCCGTCGGGTCGCCAGTCGGGGTTGTCGACGTAGAAGTCGAAGATGCACTGCTCGTAGTTCAGCGTGATCTGCATGCGCGCCGTGCCGGCGAACGGATCGCGCTCCTCGCCCTTCGCGGCCTGCAGCTGCACGCGGACGAAGCCGTGTTGCAGCTCCACGTCGGGGCCGGTCGAGCTCTCGTCGGCCGCCATCGTGGTCGAGCCGTCGCCGCCCGACGAGGATCCGTCGACCGACGTGGGGCTCGTGCTCGGGTCCAGCGTCGGATCCGACATCGTCGTGCCCGAGTCGCCCGTGCCGCTCGTGCCGGAGCCGTCCATCGACTCCTCCGGCTCCGCACACGCGACGACGCAGAACGCACCGACGATCGCCATGCAACGCATCGCATCCATGCGCTCATGGTAACCGATGGCGCCGCACGAGCTCGTCGCGATCGAGCCACGGCGCGGACGTGCAGTCGTCCGTATCCAACAACTTCGGCAGCGCGTGCGTGTCACCGATGGGCGGCCACGGCGGCGGCGGTTGCAGCCAGGTCCCGTCGTGTGCACGCATGTGCCGACGATCGGAGCCGAAGCCCACACGGTAGTCGGCGGCCGCCATGACGCGGAAGCGCGGGGCGAGCGTCGGATCGAGCGACGGCGGGAAGGTGCGCTCGATGTACTCGATCGCCGACACGGGGCACCCGAGCGTCGTGTCGAGATCCCAGGCCTGCCACCCGTTCGTGCACGCGAACGCGAGCACGTGATAGTCCCAGATCACGAGCCCGTCGGCCCGCGTCGACGCGCGCTGGTGGAACAACGCGACGCGACGCGACGCATTGGTGACGATGGCGACCTCGGCCTCGACCGTTGCGAGGCGGTCGTCGCCGCACAGGTGCCACACGTTCTCCTCGCACCAGTACGGCGCGTACCGAGGGCTACTCACGCCGTCTCCGCCAGGAACTGCGCGACGATCGGCGCAACGCGCTCGGGCGTCTCGAGGTGCACGTGATGCGTGCCCTCGACGTCGGCGATGCGCCAGCTCGCGACCGCGGCGAGGCGTTGCTTCGCCTCCGCCAGATCGAGCGGCAACCCCTGGCTCGCGCGCACGAGCAGCGCCGGGCAGCGCACTGCGCCGAGGAACGCGAGCACCTGTTCCTCCACCAAGCGAGCGCGCGACGACCAGCGCAGGCGCGGATCGGTGCGCCACGTGACCCCGCCCTCCACCTCGACGAGCCCACGCGTGCACAGCACGCGCGCCGCCGCCGGCGAGAGACGGGCGAACGACGCCGCGAGCCGTGCGATGGCGTCGTCGATCGACGCGTGCACGACCGGCTTGCGCTCCGCCTTGTCGATCTGATCGGCGATCGACTTCGCGAACCGATCCGGCGCGAAGCGAGCCTGCTCGGACAGCGGGCCCAGGCCCTCGATGCACACGAGCGCATCGACGCGATCCGGATGCGTGCCGGCGAGCGTCGCCGCCACGTTCGCACCGAGCGAGTGGCCGAGCAGGCCGTAGCGCGCCCAGCCCAGCGCGTGTATGGCCATCGCGACGTCGGCCGCGGTGTCGAGGAAGCCGTAGGTCCCACCGGCGCCGCGGTGCGCCGAGCGACCGTGGCCCGGCAGATCGAGCGCGACGAAGCGGCGCCCCGACAGGAGCGGCAGCAGTCGATCGAACGTGGCGGCGTTGTCGAGCCAGCCGTGCAGGCACAGCACCGGCGGTGCGTCGGCCGGCCCCCACGCGCGCGCCGCCAGCCGCAGACCCGGCACGTCGATCTCGATCTCTTCGGGCTGCTGCGTCACGCGTCTACGTTTCTAGCAGCAGTGCGTCAACCGATCGAGGACTGCCCACCGGGCCGCGGCACGGGCAGCCGCACGACGAATCGCGCGCCACCCAGCGGCGAGTCGTCCACCCACACCTCGCCGCGGTGATCGAGCACGATCTTCTTCACGATCGCGAGCCCGAGCCCGGTGCCCTGCTCGCGCGTGGTCTCGTACGGCTCGAACACCCGCTCGCGCAGCTCGGCGACGATGCCCGGGCCGTTGTCGTCCACGCGGATCTCCACGGCCTCGTCGGTCGCGACCGTCGTCACCTCCACGCGCACCGGCTCGCGGCCGGCCTCGCGCGCGGACAACACCGCATTCTCCACCAGGTTCACGAGCGCCTGCTTGAGCAGCTGCCGATCCGCATCGACGACCGTGGCGCCCTTGGGCGCGGTGACGACGAGCACGTCGTCGGCCTGTTCCGTCAGGTGCCCGTACGCGCGCTCGAACTCCTCCAGCACGCGGCCCAGCTCGATGCGCGAGAGTCGGACCTCGGGCACCTTGGCGAACTGGGAGAAGCTCGTGACCATGCGCCGCAACCCCTCGATCTCGTCCTCGACGATCTCGACGGCGCTCTTCAGCGTGCGGCTGAACTCGGGCGACAAGCCGGGGTCCTTGTCGCGCAGCTGCTGCACCGCGAGCTGGATCGGCGTGAGTGGGTTCTTGATCTCGTGGGCGATGCGCCGCGCCATCTCCTGCCACGCGCCGATGCGCTGCAGGTAGGCGACCTTGCGCTGCGCCGCGCCGAGCTCGTCGAGCATGCGGTTGAACGCCAGCGCGAGCTGGCCGAGCTCGTCGCGACCACGCACGCGCGCACGCGCGTCCAGCTCGCCGTGCCCCACCCTTCGCATCACGCGCGACAGCTCGCCGACCTTCCGCGTCGTGGTGCGCGCGACGACGAATCCGATGAGCGACGCGACCACCAACACGCCGCCGCTCGCGATGCCGATCACGCGGATCACCGCGCGCTCGATCTCCGGCTTGCCGCGCGCCTCGTGGGCGATGTCGCGCTTGCGCGCGCCCACGGCCTGGTAACGCCCGTCGATCGCGGGATCGATGCTGAACACGACGCGCAGCTGCCCCGTGCTGCGCCCCCCGACACCGAGCTCGGCGTCCGCATCGAACCACTCGTAGCTCGACTCCGGGAACTCGGCGGCCCGATCGAGCGCGATGGGCTCGCGATCCCGCCGCACGAGCACGAGGCCCACGACGTCCGCCTCGCGCTCGAGCAGCTCGCCCAATCGAGTGCGATCGGGCGCGACGCCGGTCATCGTGTCGCCCAGCGCGAGCTCGAGGGCCATCGCGCGCGCGCGGGCGTTGTACTCCGCGATTCGGGCATCCACGAGATCGCGGTGGAACGGCTCGACGTCCTCGGTGGAGGCGCGCGCCTGCTCGAGCGCGCCCGCCCAACGGCCGTCGAAGTACGCCACGGTCAGCTGCACGAGGTACGCCGACGCGCCCACGCAGATCGTGCCGAGCAGCACGAGCGCGGCGACGACCCGCGCCTCGAGTCGCCCCCACCACGGCACGTTGCGCACGGGGCGGCTCATCGGTCCTCCAGGTAGAACCAGTTGGTCCGCATGTGGACGACCTCTTCGGCCTCGGCCCGCTCGCCCGCGAGCACCTCGACGAGCCGACCGAACCACTCGAGGTCCCGCCCCTGCGCGCGCCCGGACGCCGCATCGCCGCCCGGCTGCCGCAGCGGGTTGCGCAGCGCGAGCACCTCGACGAAGTAGTAGGGCCCCGCGGCTCCACGCTCGAGATCGCCGACGGCCGCGATGCGAACGCGGTCGAGCTTCACCGCCGCCGCCACCGCCTCGTCGCGGTTCGCGAACGAGCGCTTGGTCCAACCGCCGGTATCCCGCGTGCTGACGACGTAGCGCTTCTTCCACGGGTCGCGTCGGATCTTGACGAGCACCTCCTGCGTGCCGATGAGCTCGCGCGTGCCCACCTGCCAGACCTTGAGCGTGTAATGGATCGTGGTGTCGAAGCCCGAGTCGATCGACGCGAGTGCCTCGCGATCGTAGCGGCGGAAGAGCGTCGGCAGCGTCAGCGTGACGAGCACGGAGTTGCCCACCTCCTCGAACGTCGCGCGCCGGATCGGCAGCGTGTCCGGCCGCGCGAACGCGATCACCGGCACGCCCACGACGCCGCGGAGGAAGGTGCGACGCTTCACAGCGGCGTCCTCCGCAGGAGGTTGCCGATCGTCACGCGGAACGTGCCCGCCGCGGTGTCGAGTCGCAGACCGATGTCGGCGTTGAACCCGATGGGGGCCACGCGCTCGTCGTTGGCGCGTCGGCGCTCGCGCTCGGCCTTGTCGCCGACGATCGTGAAGATGCCGGTGGAGATCACGAGATCGCCGCCGTACACGACGCGCGTTCGCGTGCGGCGGAACAGCGGGATCGCGTACTCGAGGTCGAAGCGGCCGAACAGCACGCCGAACGTGCGGGTCGAGACGCCGGTGCCGAACACGTCGATGGGGTTGCGCGTGGAGTAGCGGATGCCGAGCTCGCGGCCCGGTGTCCACGCGCTGAGATCGCCGGAGTAGAACTGCTCGAAGATCGGCGCGCGCCCGGCGATCTGCCCGCCCGTGACGCTGGGCGTCAGCCAGTGCCGCCACGGCAGGCGAAAGCTGTACGCGCCGCCGACGACGAGCTTGATGTACTCGTAGTTCGAGCCGATCGCGGGCGACGACAGCTGCAGGTCGAGGGCCACACGGCCGCCCTTGCCGGCGAGGAACACCTCCTCGCGCCCGTCCCACCACAGGCCGAAGTGCGCCGACGTGAGCCGGTGCGCGCCGTTCTTCAGATCGACGGACACGGGCGCCTGCGAGCCGTCGTTCTGCACCCACGTGAGCATCTCCGGCACGACCGCATCGACGCGCTCGAAGCGGTAGTCGACGCCGAGCGTGAGCGACGGCAGCACCGGGAACGTGAGGCCGAGCGAGCCGCCGATGCGACCCACGTCGACACCGCGGAAGTTCTGCGGATCCGGATCGTCCTCGTCGCCCGCGACGCGATACGGCTCGGCGGCCGAGACGACGTACGCGGTGCCGCGCAGCCCGAGCGGCGCGTTGCCGAGCCGCGGGGCCTCGGCGAAGAGCGTGTACGCCTGCTGTCGGCGACTCTTCGCGATGTTCGGCAGCGTGCCCCACACGAGCGCGCCGCCGATGTGCACGCCCCGCCCGAGGAAGTTGCGCTCGACCACGGACAAGCCGCCGTGGAACGGAGTCATGCGCGAGCTGCCGAGGTACAGCGCCTGCAGTGCGGCCGAGCTGCGCTCCTGCAGATCGACGACGAGCTCGACCTCGGTCGTCGACGCCTCTAGCGTCTCCACGCGCAGCGTGACCGATTTGAAATAGCCGGTGGCGCGCAGCCGATCGCGCGCTCGCTCGATCCGCGGATCGGCCGGCCACAGCACCTCGGCGCCGGCGACCAACCCTTCGCGCTCGAGGATGCGGGAGATCTGGCGCTCCGCGACCTGCTCGCGGCCCACGACGCGCACCGTGCGGATCGTCAGGGCGCGCGCGTCGTCGCCATCGTCGACCGGGGCCGCCGCGTCGCCGCGGCGCGCACGGGGCCTCGCGCGCCGCGCAGGGGCGACGCCGGGCGGCGGTACGCCGGCCTTCTTGCGCTTGATCGAGCGGGATTTCGGGGGTTGGAGGTCGTCGTCGTCCCCTGCTCCGGGTGGATACGGCGTCGGATCGGCCACCGGCGCGCCGTCGGCCACGCCCGGCCAGACGAGGGCGCAGGCGCCCACGAGCACGGCGAGGCGACTTGCCGCTCCAGACACGGGAACGAGAGCATACCCGCTCGTCCTGCCGCCCTGGGCGCTCGCGTCCGCTACACTCGAACGCGATGGCGCGCGCGCGGATCCTCTACATCGAGGACAACGTCGCCAACCTCGCCCTCGTGCGCAAGGTCCTGGAGCACTCCGGTGCCTACGCGGTGGTGGGCGCAGGGACGGGCGAGGACGGGCTGTCGGCGGCACAGGCCGACCCGCCTGCGCTCGTCTTGCTCGATCTCGACCTGCCCGGCATCGACGGCATCTCGCTCGCGAAGGTGATGCGCGCCGACCCGAAGCTCGCGGCGATTCCGATCGTGGCGCTGTCGGCCGGCGTGATGAAGGGCGAGCGCGAGCAAGCGCTCGCCGCCGGCTGTGCCCACTTCCTCGAGAAGCCGTTCGACATCGCCGAGCTGCGCGGGCTCGTCGACGCGACGATCGCGAAGAGCTCGGGCGCGTAGAGCCACTCGATCAGTACGCGCGTCGCTCGAGCTCGGCGAGCTCCTCGGGTGTGTTGATGCCGGCAGCCTGCAGCGGGTCGACGGACATCCCCACGACGTCGCCTTGCTCGGCGAGGCGCGCGACGAGGTCGGTCAGGTAGATCTCGCCCTGCGCGTTCGCCCGACCGAGCGTCGGCAGCTCACGGCGCAGCGCTTCGGCATCGATCGCGTAGAGGCCCGCGTTGCACTCCGCGATCGCGCGCTCCGCAGGGCTCGCGTCCCGATGCTCGACGATGCGCACGACGAGGCCGGCGCCGTCGCGGACGATGCGACCGTAGCCCGCCGCGTCCGCCGGCTCGAAGGTCGCGAGCGCGATCCCGGCCGTGCTGGCCGCGCACGCGCGCGCGAGCGCGGCCAGGGTCTCGACGCGCACGAGGGGCACGTCGCCCGAGAGCACGAGGACCGGCCCGGTGCGATCGGCGAGAGCGGGCAGCCCACACGAGACCGCATGACCAGTGCCGAGCTGCTCGGCCTGTTCGGCCACACAAAGCGCGTCGTGGGCGTCCGGAAACGCGGTCCGCAGGGCCGCCACGACGTCGTTGCCGCCGTGCGACAGGCCCGGAGGGCCGTGAAGTTGGCCGACCACGACGACGACCCGTGACGCGCCCGCTGCCAGTGCGGCGCGGACGGGGTGACAGACGAGCGGCTCGCCGCGGAATCGATGCAAGACCTTGGGGATGGGCGAGCGCATGCGCGTGCCCTTGCCCGCTGCCAGGACGATCGCGCTGAGAGGTCCGGCCATCGGCGTCCGAGAGGCGCGAAACATACCCCATCTCACCCCGATCCGCGGATCGCTCCGTCGATCGCCGGCGAGCCGCGCGGGACGCCGGCAAACGGCGTAGAGTGGCCGTGGTGAGCCGAATGGCCACGGCCCAGGCAGCATCGGAACCACAGCTCGCGTTTCCCGCCAAGGGGTCGTTGCGGCGCTTTCCCTTCCCGCACCTCGTGCGAGAGGTCGCGCGCGCGCAGCTCACCGGCAGCCTCTATCTCTTGTCGGGCCAGACGAAGAAGGTCGTGTTCTTCGAGCACGGCCAGCCCGTCTTCGTGCGCAGCAACGTGTTGTCCGAGTGTCTCGGGCAAGTGCTCGCGCAAGAGGGGCTCATCACGCAAGAGCAGTGCGAGCAGACGCTCGAGGCCATCCGTCGCACGGGCAAGAAGCAGGGCGAGCTACTCGTCGAGATGGGCATCCTGTCGGAGGGCAACCTCCGCTACGGGTTGCAGGCCCAGCTGCGCACGAAGCTGTTCGACATCTTCTCGTGGGAGGAGGGTCGCTACCAGTTCAAGTCCGACGCGCCCAACCAGGTCTTCGGCGTACGACTCGACGCGAGCGCCGAAGGTGTGATCGTCGCGGCGATCCAAGAGGTGTACTCCGAGCAGCGCGCACGCACGGCGCTGCGTCCCCACGACGACCAGTACCCGATCCTGCGCTCGGGGCTGCCCGAGCACGGGCTCGAGCTGCTCGCGGAGGAGCAGCACTACGCGCTCTGTCTCGACGGCAGTCGCACGGTGCGGCACTTGATGCAGACGCCCGCCGAGGTGCCGGTGCCGACGCCCGCCGCGTTGTTGCTCGGGCTCATCCAGGCCGGCGTCATCCAGGTCGTCCCCGAGCCCCAGCCCGCACGCGCGGCTCCGCCTCCGCCGAGTCATCCGGGGCTCTTGAAGACCGACGACGAGCTCGCGCCGAGCTTCGAGGCGCAGGACGTCGTCACGGAGTACGAGGACACGCCGCTGCCGGGCGAGCTGCCGAAGGTGCGTGGGCTGCTCGGCGATCACGAGGCCGACTTCGCGGGCGTCGAGGACGAAGAGGGTCCGGGCGGTGCGCCCACCGTGCACTCCGTGTCGCAGCCGCGGCCGAAGGCGGAGCTGCCCGAGGCGCTCGTCGCCGCCGAGCCGTCGGGCGTCGAGGAGTTCGAGGAGGCCGCGTTCTCGGGCTTGATGGAGGAGGAGGCGTCGAGCAGCTCGTCGCTGCAGCTGTCGCCGCCGCCGTCGTCGTCGTCGTCCGCGAGTGCGGGCACAGGCGCGGCGTCGTCGTCGTCGAGCGGGCCCGACTGGGAAGCACCGTCGTCGGCGAGCTCGCCGAGCTGGAACGTGCCGCCGCCGAGCGCACCCACGGCCTCGCCCACCGCTCCGACGCCGTACGAGCCCGCGGCCCCGAAGAGCGAGTCGAGCGGACCGAGCTGGGGATCGCCGCCGGCGCGCGAATCCTCCGCGCCGCGCGAGCCCACGCCGCCGCCGTTCGAGCCGCAACCGGCGGTGTTCGATCTCGATCCGATCGACATCGAGACGGTCGCCGACAACAGCCAGGTGCGCGCGGCGATGGAGCTCGAGGCCGAGATGGTCTACGAGTCCGAGCCCGCGCGGTTCGAGCGGTTCGAGGAGCAGCTGCCGCCGATCTCGACGGACACGATCGGCGAGGATCTGCTCGGCGCGGACGAGCTCGATCAGATCCAGCTCGATCCGCTCGACCCGAGCGGGCCCACGCAGGACGACCTCGCGGCGGACACGACGGCGCTCGACTTCGGCACGATGGGGCCGGATCTCGAGCCCGAGGATCTCGGGATGGAGCCGCCGTCGATCGAGCCGGATCTCGATCCGGAGCTCGACGCCGAGCTCGAAGAGCTCGAGGAGCTCGAGGACGCCGAGGGTTCGTCCGCCGACACGCGCGCGGAGGACCTCGTCGACTTCGACGAGCTCGACGGCATCGATCTCTCGCGCGGACCGGAGCTCGCGCCCGTGCCGTATCCCGGCCAGGCGGCGTCGTACTCGGGACCCGAGGCGACGATGGAAGAGGATCAGAGCCCCGAGATGATGGGGGCGATGCGCTTCAACGAGGCCGAGGCGGCGCTCGGGGTCGGCGACTACGATCAAGCGGTGGCGCTGCTCGAGGACGCGTACGAGAACGGCTTCGACGTCGCCGAGCTGCACGCGATGCTGGCGTACGCGCGCTTCATGGCGGCGGGCGAGGATCCGGACACGGCCCAGCACGCGCTCGAGCTGCTCGACTACGCCCAGCAGATGGATCCGTCGCTCGACCTCGTGCACGCCTACCGCGGCGCGATCTACCGCGCGCTGCACCAACCGCAGCGCGCCCGCGAAGCCCTCGACCGCGCCCTCGAGCTCAATCCCTACTGCGAGCTCGCGATGCAGATCATGGACTCGCTGTAGGCGCCGAGCGCCTCGGTGCGCGGTCTGCTAGTCTGGATCACGCCCATGGCGCGCGTGGTGAACTTCGCGGATCCCGACTTCGAACCGACCGATGAGGACCTCATCGCGCTCTCGAAGGAAGCGTTCGCCGGCGTGGGCGAGCGTCGGCGTGCCGCACTCGAACGGCTACGCTCCGAAATCGCCGAGCTTCGACGAAACCGCCCGCATCGACCGCGCTCCGCGTCGAGTGGTACGCCGTGAGCCCCGTGCTGCTCGTCATCGCCGGACCGAACGGCGCTGGCAAGACGACCGTGACGACGCGCCTACGCTCGGAACGATGGAGTGACGGTGTCGAGTACCTGAATCCCGACGACGTCGCTCGCGATCGGTTCGGCGACTGGAAAAACTCGGTCGACGATCGGGAGGCGCAGCTGTGCGCGCGCACGCGGACCGGCGAGCTGCGCAAGATCTACGGTCCGCTCCCCGAATGGGTGGCCGATGCGATCGAGGGGTTGCCTCGGAGCGACGACTTCGTCGATCTGCGCGCGTGATGGCGCGGTGGGGCTCGAGCCCCCCACGGTTGGTGGGCTCCACCCTGCACCGCGTCGCGGGACGCGGGCAACGGCGCGGGCGATTCGATCCGAGGGTGGCGCGGGTCTTGCTCGCTCGTGGGCTCGCATGCGAGCTCTGTCGTTCGTCGTGATGTCGCTCGTGCCGGTGACTGCCCTTGCGGGCGGGCCGACGCCGGCGGAGATGGAGCCCATGACGTGGCTCGCCGTGCCCGACACGAAGCTGCAGGACGTGCAGGCGGATCCCGAGCTGTACGCCGATCTGCAGGGCAACGGGTTCTGGACGATCATCGAGGCGTGGAACGGCGCCGTGCTCGACACGAATCGCTTGCGGCTCGTGATCTGGGGCGGCGGACACAACGACTACTACGGCAACGAGATGTACGCGTTCGACATCGCGGCGCTGTCGTGGTCGCGCCTCACCGAGCCCACCGTCGACTGGACCAACTGCGGTGATCCGAACGCCGACGGCACCGCGAACTCGCGACACACGTACAACGGCATGGCGTACGTGCAGCACGCCGACCGCATGTTCGTGTCCGGCGGCGCGCTCAACTGCACGTCGGGCAGCTGCGGCGCCGACCTCACCTGGGAGTTCGACTTCGACGCGCTCGCGTGGACCAACCGCGAGCCCACGGGCGATCACACGACCGCGTGCGGCAACATGGCGTCGTACGATCCGGCGAGCGGGCTCGTGTACTTCGGCGACGGCGGGGGCCTCTACGCGTACTCCTACGACGACAACGCGTGGTCGCAGCTGAACCAGGACTACCTGTACAACGTGACGAGCACGATCGACACGACGCGCAACCAGCTCGTGATGGTCGGCGAGGGCGAGGTGTGGTCGTACGATCTCGGCGGAGACTTCGCGCGCGAGACGTGGGCGACGACCGGCGGCGATTCCTTCATCGCGGGCTCTGCCGTCGGCCTCGACTACGATCCCACGACCGACCGCATCGTCGGATGGTCCGATGGTCCAGTGTGGGTACTCGATCCGGAGAGCCGGGAGTGGACGAACTACGACATCGACGGCGCGCCCGAGCCCGGCATCAACGGCATCTACGGGCGCTGGCGCTACGTGCCCGACGTGAACGCGTTCGTGCTCGTCACCGGCGTCGACGACGACGTGCACTTCTTCAAGCTCAGCGACGGCGGCGAGCTGCCGCCCCCGGGTGGCGACGACTCCGGCACGAGCGCGGGTGACGACGACGGCGCAGACACGAGCGTCGACGACACCGGGGGCGCCACGGCGGACGACGGCCCCGCGACCGACGCGAGCGCGACCGCGCCGGATCCCACGAACGCCACCGCCGATCCGAGCACGAGCGGTGGCGGCGACACGGGATCGCCCGGCGCCGACGACGACGACGCGAGCGGCTGCGGGTGTCGGACGAGGGGACGCGGCGGTGCCCTGGCGGTGCTCGCGATGCTCGCGATGCTCCGCCGTCGCGTCAGGCCGCGCGGCGCAGCGGCGGCGTGCGGATCTTGAGCTTGTCGCGCTGCGGCGCCTCGACGTCGAGGATCTCCGCCGGCCGCTCGGTGAGCGCGACCGCGACGTTGCGGACGTCGCGGCACAGCCGACGCAGCCCGTCGGGCTCGAGGGACGCCGCGTGATCGGTGCCCTTCCACGTGCGGTCGAGCGTGAAGTGGCGCTCGAGCCACGTCGCGCCCAGCGTGATCGCGGCGATGTCCGGCGCGATGCCGAGGTGGTGCCCCGAGAAGCCGATCGCCTGCACGCGATGGCCGTACGCGTCGACCAGCCGCGTGATCTCGCGCAGGCACAGGTCCTTCGCGGCCACCGGATAGCCGGACGTGCACGCGTACATCACCGTGTCGCGCAGTCGATCGTGGGCCGCGAGCAGCTCGACGAGGTCGGTCTCCTCGTCGTGCGTGGTCATGCCGAGGCTCACGTGGATGGCGCCCTCGTAGTGCTCGCACAGCCACGTCAGCATCGACTCGTGGGTGTTGCACGCGCTCGGGATCTTGATGAACGGCAGCCGCAGCGACGCGAGCTCCTTCGCGCTCGTCAGGTCCCACGCGCTGCTCGAGTACTGGATGCCGAGCTGATCGCACAAGACTGCCAGCTCCGCGTGCACGCCGATCGGCAGCTCGAGGAACTCGCGGTGCTCGCCATACGTGCGCCCGTAGCTCTGTCGCGGATCCGGATGCGGCGCCCCGTACTGCTCGGGTGTGAGCAGCTCGCGAGGGTTGCGCTTCTGCAGCTTGACCGCGTCGACCTTGCAGAACTGCGCGGCCGTTCGCACGAGCTCCTTCGCGATCTCGGGGTCGCCCTTGTGGTTGCAGCCGATCTCGGCCACGACCTTCGGGATGTTGTCCGGTCCGACGCGCATGATGAGCGCGTAACGTGCAGCGAACGGGCCGCAAGGGATGCGGCCCGACTCCGATACCGCGTGGGCGCGGGAGGGGACCGCGCGCGCGCGAGGGCGGCCCGCAACCGGCCGGCCTTCAGCCGTTGGCGGCGGGTCGGGGCGGCGTGGCGGGCTGGGCCGGCGGCGTCGCGGCGGCCGGCGGCGCAGCGTCGGCATCGGCCGGAGGCGCGGGCACGGTGACCGGCGCGGGCTCGCTCGCCTTCGCACCCCCGATGCTCGGCACGACCCCCATCTCCACGAGCAGATGATCGGCCGGATCGACCGCGTCGAGCACCCACAGCATGAAGCGCACATCGACGTGGATGGAGCGGGTGATGCCGGGCAGGAACAACCAGTTCGACGCGATCGCCTCGTAGTTGCCGTCGAACGCGAGGCCGACGAGCTCGCCCTTCGCGTTCAGCGTGGCCGAGCCCGAGTTGCCGCCGGTGATGTCGAGGTCCGCGAGGAAGTCGAGCGGCACGTCACCGAGCTCTGCGGCGACGTACTTGCCCTTCTCGCCCTGCGCCGCGGTGACGATCGACTGCGGCAGCGCGAACGGATCCGTGCCGGTGTTCTTCTCGAGCATCTGGGCCAGCGTCGTGAACGGCTCGTAGGGCTCGGCCTGGCCGTCCGCCTTGTAACCTTTCACCGTTCCGTACGTGATCCGCAGCGTGCTGTTCGCGTCGGGTGCGATCGGCGTGGTCGAGTGCTCGCGCAGCGCCGCGACGAACTTGGGCCGCACGACCGCGAGCGCGCCCGCGCGGGCCTCTTCGCGGGCCTGGTATTGCGCGTACGCCTCGCGCAGTGCGAGCGCGACCTTCACGTAGGGGTCGCGGCTCTTCTCGAGCGCGGCGAGCGACTTGGTCGCGAACAGCCGCGCACGCGCCTTCGGATCGCCGAGCTTCGACTTCTTCGCGAGCTTCTCCACGGCGGCGACGATCGCCGCGGTGTCGTACGGCGGCTTCGCGCCGCCCATCACCGCCGAGAGCACGTCGTCCGGACGCGCGCCGTCGGGCAGCTTCGCCGCACGGGCGAGCGCGAGCTCGAGCATCGCGCGATCGAGCGCGAGGTCGTAGTTGCGGAACTGGCCCTCGAGCGAGCGCTGCAGCTCGGCGCCCGCGGGCACGCCCGGCTTGCCCGCGTGCTCGAGCGCCTGCACGAGCGCGATCGCGGCACCGAGCGGCACGCTGGCATCGGGCAGCTCCTTGAGCACGGCATCGCGATCGCGGCTCTGCTTCGCGAGCTCGTCGAGCGCGGCGAGCTCGTCGAGCACGTTGCCGTACTTCGCCTTGCGGCCCGCGTCGGCCTCGATCCACGCGCGCAGCTCGGTCTCCTGCTTCACCTTCTGATCGGCGAGGCCACCCTTCTCGAGCCCCTCGAGCATGCCCTTGTAGTTCGTGTGGTAATTCGCGAGCCGACGGATCCGGCTCGCTGCCTTGATCGCGAGCTCGGGGCGGTCCTTGCCGATCTGCTCGAGCAATGCGAGCGTCTGGCCGTAGCGCTCGATGTCGCGCGGATAGCGGTACTCCATCGCGTCGCGCACCTCGCCCGACGTCGACAGTCGATTCGTACGACCGGGATAGCCGGCGACCATCACGAAGTCGCCGGGCTGCAGCGGCGTGCTCGCGACCTTCAGGCGATGGGGCGGATGGTACGGCACGTTCACGGTCGACGGATCCGCGGGCTGTCCGTCGGGCCCGACGTACGCGCGCAGGAACGCGAAGTCCCCGGTGTGCCTGGGCCACCGCCAGTTGTCGACCTCGCCGCCGAACACCCCGATGCCGGCGTGCGGCGCATAGACGAGTCGCACGTCGCGGATCTCGAGCGCATCGACGAGCCAGTACTCCGCGCCCTCGAAGAACGACTTCACGTCGCACGCATGCCCGGGCTTCGCGGCCTCGCAGTCGGCGTCGAGCTTTCGCGTGCGGGCCGTGAGCTCCTGGTAGCGCGCGGACGGGTCGGCGATCGCCTCCAGCCCTTGCGTGACCTGGGTGGTGACGTCGGTCATCGCCATCGTCACGAAGATGCGCTGGCTGGCACCGGCAGGGCGCTCTTCGGCACGCGACGCCGCGACGAAGCCCTGCTCGAGCAGGTTGTTCTCCCGCGTCGAGTTGTTCTGCAGCGCTCCGATCACGCAGTGGTGGTTCGTGACGACGAGCCCGTCGTCCGACACGAACGAGGCCGAGCAGCCACCCAGGCTGACGACTGCGCCGAGCGGGAACGAGGTGGGATCGCCGAGCGCCGCCGGATCGAACTCGAGCCCCAGCTTCTGGAGCGTGGCCTGGTGCGCGGCCATCTGCGTCGGCATCCACATGCCACCGGGGTTGTCGAACTCGGGCTCCGCGGGCGGCGTCTCGGGCGGGCGCGCAGGGCCTTTGTCCTTCGGCTGGCAGGCGAGCCCGAGCGCGAGTGCGCCGAGGGCGAGGAGAGCAACACGACGTCGACCCGACATGGCCCTCCACCCCTAACACTTCCCTCTGCCGGAGGGGCCGGGGGAGCGGGGGCATGGGGCGAGCGCGAGCGCACGAGGAGGCGCGGACGGCGGTGAAACCAATCGCGCTCTGGGCCGGACACGGATGGCCCCCGCGGCGGTGAACGCCAAGATAACCTCGGCTCGCTTGCCGCGATCGAATCGCACGTTGCTCGTTGCCAATCCCACGGCGAAATCCGGGAAGGCCAAGCGGTACATCGACGAAGCACTCGCGGTGCTCGAGGACACCGATCTCGAGCCGGAGTTCCTACCCACGCTGCCCGCGGGCGCCACCGTGGAGGCGCTCGCGACCCGGCTGGAGCAGGAGGACGTCGCGCGCGTCGTGTACATGGGTGGCGACGGCACGTTCGCCGAGGCGGCCAAGGGCATCATCCTCGCGCGCGAGCGGGCCGGCATCGACGTGCCGCTCGGCATGCTGCCGATGGGTACCGCGAACGATCAGGGGCGATCGTTCGGCATCGTCGCGGGCGTGCGAGCGCTGCGGCAGAACGTCGAGATCATCGCGGCGGGCGTCGAGATGTGGCTCGACGTCGGCCGCATCGAGGCGATCGACGGCGAGGGCAAGTCGTTCCGTCAGGACCTGTGGTTCGACAGCTGCGGCGTCGGACTGTCGGCGCGGATCCTCGCGCAGCGCAACCGCGAGCGCGAGTGGGTCGAGAAGGTGCCGCTCCTGCGCCGCATCTATCGCGACAAGGTCGTGTACACGTCGACGACGCTGCGGATGCTCTTGCGCGGCACGATCATCCGCAAGGACTTCGCGTGCGAGATCGTCGTCGACGATGCGACGATCCCGTGCGAGTCCGTCACCGACATCCTCGTGCAAGCCACGCCGATCTACGCAGGTGACTGGGTGTTCGCGCCCGATGGCCGACCCGACGACGGCAAGTTCGAGGTGATCGTGCTGCGCGGCACGGCGGACTGGGCCGCCGCCGCCATCGGCGGGCACAAGCGCAATCCGGTCACCGGCGACGATCTCGAGGTGATGGGCCTGCCGCGGCGCGTGGTCCCGAGCGGCGCAGTGATCGAGATCAAGCTGGCGCCCGCGAACGGCAAGCGGCGCCACGTGCCCGCGCAGATCGACGGCGAGGAATTCCCCGCCGCGGATCACTACCGCATCGAGAACTTGTTCCATCACCTGCGCATCATCGTGCCGGAGGGCGCGCACTGGGTCTGACGCGCCGCGTGGCACCGGATTTGCCGAGGCCCGCGGCGCGTGGCACCTTCCCCTTCCCCAAACCCCCCTCGCGCATGTCCGCTCGTGTCTCCATCCGCGCCGCGCTCGCCTGCGCGCTCGTCGGCGCCCCGCTCGGCTGCGATCGCCTCGAGCAAGCGATCCAGGAGAAGGTGCACGAGGAGGTGCAGGAAGAGGTCGCCGAGGCGGAGAAGGTGCTGCCGCCACCGGACGCGGGCGGGCAGACCGAAGAGGAGAAGATCGCGGTCAAGCTCAACCTCTACGTCGAGTGCACGAACCGCTCGCGCGATCGGATCACCGAGGCGTGGGAGCGCTACAGCGACCGGGTGGACACGACCACCGGCGTCGCGAAGAACAAGCAGACGCCCCACGTCGTGCGCGTCGACAGCGAGCTCGAGCCGTGCCGGCAGGCGGTCGATCAGGGCGAGCGCCTCGAGCCCGCGCTCCCCGAGATCGAAGCGGCGGTGAAGCAGTACTACGGGCGCGGCCTCGAGGTCGCCGGGATCACGCAGCAGCTCGACGACTACTACCAAGCGCAGGGGTGGAAGACCGACGAGTGGGGCAAGGCGAAGGAGCTCGCGCCCACGTTCCAGAGCGCCTACGAGGCGTGGGACGCCGCCGCCACGGCGCTCGACACCGCCGTCGAGGCGAAGAAGGACGACAACGACGCGAAGCTGCTCGCGCTCATCGAGACGCGCGAGGGCAAGAACCTGCGCTGGCATGCGCAGCGCGTCGTGCTCGCCGCCAAGACCATCGCGCGGTGCGTCGCGACCGAGGGCGTGAAGGCGTCCGAGTGCGAGGACGCGCACGGCGCCTTCACGGTCGCCGCCGACGAGTTCCGCACGTATCACGATGCGCATGGCGCGGAGGCCGAGGCGGTCTTCTGGATGTCGAGCTTCGAAGGCGCGGTCGCGAGCTACGCCGCCGAGTCGACCGCGTTCATGCGCGCGCTCGCGAAGGGCAAGGCGAAGGCCGACGAGCGCCAGCGCGCGATCGACAAGTACAACGACCTCGTGAACGCCGCGAACAACCTCAAGTTCGACATGCCGTGAACACGAAGCGGCCCCGCCCGAGGGGGCGAGGCCGTTCGTGTTCGACGCGGATGGAGTGGAGACCCAGGAACCTCGGCCTAGGCCGCCTCGGCGATGCCCTCGGGGGCGAGGTCGGCGAGCGTGCGGCGCAGCTTCGTCTTCACGCGCTGCTCGAGCTGGCGCACGCGCTCGCGCGAGAGGCCGAGCTGCTTGCCGATCTCGGACAGCGTCTGGCGCTCGCCGCCGATGAGGCGGTGGTGGACGATGACCTGCTCGCGGGCGTCGAGGCGGGTGAGCGCGTCGGCGACGCGCTCGTGCACGAGCGTCTGCACCTCGCCCTCGAGCAGCTCCGCTTCCTGGCCGCTGCCGTTCGCGGCGAGCGTGTCCATGATGGTCGCGGTGCCCTCGCGATAGGCCTTGGCGTCGAGCGAGACGTCGCGGCCGTCGATGCGCTGCTCCATCGAGCGGATCCGATCCTCGCTGGTCTCGAACTTCGCGGCGAGCTGCGCCGTGAGGTCCTCGCCGTTGCCGAGGCGCGCCGCGAGCTTCGCCTTCTCGCGGTGGAGCCGGAAGAAGAGCTTGCTCTGCATCGGGCCGGTGCCGACGCCGACGAGCGACCAGTGCTTGAGGATGTACGAGAGCACGTGGGCGCGAACCCAGTACGACGCGTACGTCATGAAGCGAAGGCCGCGCTCGGGCTCGAAGCGGCGCACGGCCTGGAGGAGCCCCATGTTGCCCTCGGCGACGAGCTCGTTGAGCCGGAAGCCGTAGCCGCGGTAGCCCACGGAGATCTTCACGACGTACCGGAGGTTGCAGCACACGAGCAGGTCGCCCGCGGACTTGTCGCCATCACGGTAGGCGCGCGACAACGCGAGCTCACGCTCGCGGTCGAGGAGAGGATAGCGCTCGATCGCGGTGAGGTAGCGCGAGAAGCCTTGGTCGCTGGCAAGTGCGTCGAACATCGGGGTTACTCCATCGTCGGCGTGGTCGAGACCTTGAAAGGTCGACATCGCCCCCGGATGGGAACCCTGCTTCGATGTAGGTCCGAGGAGCGGACCTCTGGAGAACGTGACGACTCGGAACTGGCCCCCCGGCTGGCTCGAATCGTCTCCACCCTTATGCGGGGGTCCGAGGACCGGCGCAACCGGATTTCTTCGCGGCCTCGCGAATCGGTCGGACGGTGTGGGCGAAGGCCGAGACCGGGCGCACGACGTCCGAACGCGCGATCGATCGGCCACGCCGCCGCGATCAGGCGTCGGGGTCGCCCGGGAGCTCGAAGCTGTCGCGGTAGAGCTCGTCCACGGCGAGCTCGACGCTCGGGTGCACGAGCGCGAGGGCGCTGCCCGGGCCGTGGACGGTGAAGCGGAAGCTGCCGTCGTCCTGGCGCGAGTACAGCTCCAGTCGCGGCTCGCGTTGCGACACGAGGACGAAGTGGGACACCGACGGAAGCGCGAGATAGCCCGCTTGCTTGTCGCCGCGATCGTACGCCTCCGTGGATCTCGACAACACCTCGACGACCACCACCGGGTTCACGACGACGTCGTTCGTCCCCGGGCGCAGCACGATGGGGCGGCACACGACGACCGCATCGGCGTACACGAAGTGATCGGCGGCGATGCCGAGCCGGAGATCCGACGTGTGCACGTCGCACGGCTTGCCGGCCAGCCGCGCGGACAGCTGGGCGATCACGCGGCCCGCGAGCTGACTGTGCCGCGGCGAGCCGCCCGCCATGGCGAACACCTCACCGCGCAGGTAGACGTGGCGCGTCGCCTGCCCACGCTCCCACGCGAGGAACTCGTCGGGGCTCATTCGCGCGGGACGAGTCGCGCCGGCCATCGTCGGTCAGCATAGCACGCAGCCCGTCACCAACGGTCCCGCGCGCAGCGCCCGGTGGTACGGTACGGCCGAACGACATGCGAGCGATCACCCTGCACGAGCACGGCGATGCGTCGGTCTTGAAGCTCGAGACGGTGCCCGATCCCGTCGCGGGACCCGGGCAGGTGCTGGTGCGCGTGCACGCGTGCGCGCTCAATCGGCTCGACGTGTGGGTGAGGGGCGGCTTGCCGAACCTCAAGCTCGAGTACCCGCACATCCTCGGCAGCGACATCGCGGGCGTCGTCGAGGCGGTGGGTCCCGGTGGCGATGCGTCGCTCGTCGGCAGCGAGGTCGTCGTGTCGCCCGGCACGAGCTGTGGACACTGCGAGCAGTGCCTGTCGGGCTGGGACAACCTGTGTCCGCGCTACGCCATCTTGGGCGAGAACACGCGCGGCGGCTATGCCGAGCTCGTCGCGATCCCGCGGCAGAACCTGTTGCCCAAGCCCGCCGGCCTGTCGATGGTCGAGGCCGCCGCCGTGCCGCTCACGTTCCTCACTGCGTGGCAGATGCTCGTGGTGCGCGCGAAGGTGGCACCGGGCGACGTCGTGCTCGTGCACGCGGTCGGCAGCGGCGTCGGCGTGGCCGCCGTGCAGATCGCGAAGCTGCACGGCGCGAAGGTGATCGCGCTCGCGAGGTCCGAAGACAAGCTGGAGAGAGCGCGCGCGCTCGGGACCGACGCCGGCGTGCTCACGAGCGCGCCCGACTGGCCCAAGGCCGTGCGTGCCCTGCCCTACGTCGGCAAGCGTGGCGTGGACATCGTGTTCGAGCACGTCGGCAAGGACACGTGGGACGCGAGCCTGAAGCTCGCGCGCAAGGGCGGCGTCGTCGTCACGTGCGGCGCGTCGTCGGGCTGGGATGCGCCCACCGATCTGCGCCACGTGTTCTTCCGCCAGGTGCAGATCCTCGGCAGCACGATGGGCAGCAAGGCGCTCTTGCATCGCATACTACCGCTCGTTGCGAGCGGTAGCTTGAAGCCGGTCGTGGATCGCACGTTCCCGCTCGAACAGGCCGCAGCTGCGCACGCGCACCTCGAGTCGCGCGCGCAGTTCGGCAAGGTCGTGCTCACGGTGAACGCGTGAGACCCATGCTCGTCGTCTTCGCGCTCGCGCTCGCCTGCACGCACACGGGGCCCCTGCCGACGACGACGGTCGATCGCGTCATGCGCAAGCACCAGGGCGACATCCGGGCGTGCTACGACATCGGCCTGTCGCGCAACGCCGGCCTCGCCGGGACGCTCGTGCTCGAGTTCACCATCGAGCCCGACGGCACGACGACGGATCCACGCGTGCACGACTCCTCGCTCGAGCACCCCGAGGTCGAGCGCTGCCTCGTGGACGTCGCGCTGCGCTGGCGCTTCCCCGAGTCCACCGCGCGCACGCCCGTCTCGGCTCCGCTCGCGTTCTCCCCCGAAGAGAGCCTCGACGCGTTGGCCACCCCATGAACGCCCCGCAACCGCGCGATCTGGTCGAGGCGTCGGCGAACACCGTCGCCGCGCTCACGGCCGCCACGCTCGGTGCGCTCGTCGTCTGGAGCCTGCAGGACTTCGCGCTCGACGACGCGTGGATCCATCTGTCGTACGCCAAGAGCGTGCGGCTCGGCGACGGGTGGAGCTACAACCCCGGCGATCACGAGGCGGGCATCACGAGCCCGCTGTGGGTCGCGCTCCTGTGCGTGTGGCCCACCGCCGGTGATCCGGTCACGCCCGTCCTGCTGCTCGGTGCGCTCTTGCACGCGCTCACGGCGTGGACGGCTTCGGCGCTCGCGCTCGCGATCGGACGGCGGCAGGCGACGATCGAGGACCCGCTGCCCTTGCGATCGATCGCGCTGCTCGCCGGCCTCTTCACCGCGAGCGCGCCGCTGCTCCTGCACGGCATCGGCAGCGGCATGGAGGTGCCGCTCGCCGCCGCGCTCGCGCTCGCGCTCGCGTGGGCCGTGATCGAAGGCCATCCGCGCGCCGCGTGTGCCCTCGGCGCGCTCGCACTGTTCGCACGCCCCGAGCTCGCCGCGTACGCAACCGCGCTCGCGGTGGCCGCCGTGCTCGCACGCAAGCGGCTGGCACCCGCGAGCGTGCGCGCGGCCGCGCTCGGCCTCGTCGGCGCGTGCGCGGCGGTCGTCGTGTGGGCCGCGTGGCTGTTCGCGACCGTCGGCGCGCCGGTGCCCAACGGGTGGCTCGTGAAGGGCGGCAGCAGCACGAGCGGCCTCGCGTATCTCGCCAGCGAGGTGCTGCCCTGGCAGCCGTGGATCGTCGGGCTCGGCCCGTTCGTGCTCGCCGCGCTCGCGCTGCGCCGCGAGTGGAAGAAGGGCGGCGCCGAGGTGCTGGTCGTCGCGGTCGCGGCCGTCGCGACGGTGCTCGCGATCGCGCTGTCGCGCCCGTTCCACGAGGGCGTGCAGTTCTTCGAGGCGCGCTACTTTGCGCCGGTCGTCGCGATCCCCGTGCTCGCCGTCGCGTTCGGCGTGGCGGCGGTGCCGAAGTGGCTCGCGGTCGTGCTCGTGGTGCCGGGCATCGCGGTGACGAGCCCGCAGGTCGGCGACGCGATCGAGCGGCTCGAGGACGCGAGCGAGGACACTCGCGTGCTGCACACCCAGGTCGCGCGCTTCGTCGCGGCGAGCCTGCCCGCGGACGCCGTCGTCGCGGTGGAGGGTGCGGGTGCGTTGCGCTACCAGACGCCGCGCTCGATGACGATCGTCGACCTCGTGGGCCTCAACGACCACGTCGCGGCCCGCCTGCACCGCGACCGCACCGCGAAGTCGTGCCACTGGATCGCGCGCGGCCCCACCCACGCCGTGATCCCGGCCCACTGGCTGCCCATCCTGGGGGCGTTGTTCGAGCTCCGGCCGGTCGCCGCGTTCGACGACGAGCGCTACACGCAGGTCGAGCCCGCGACGCCCATGCGCGTCGTCGTCGTGGCGCTGCCGGCGGTGCGACCGGCGTGGGCCCACTGCGCGCCCTGACGGCGGCCCTCCCGCCGTGTTAGCTTGCGCGCCGCCGTGCTCGAACTGACGCTCCACCACGACATCCGCTGCAGCGCCGACAAGTTCTGGGAGCTGTTCTTCGACCCCGCGTTCGTGAAGGAGATGATCGTCGGCGGGCTCGGTTTCGCGTCGTGCGACGTCGGACCGATCGTCGAGGACGGCCACCTGCGCAAGCGCGAGACCCGGGTGATCCCGAAGATCGACGTGCCCGCGGCCGTGGCGAAGCTGCTCGGGCCCAAGCTCGGCTACGTCGAGAAGGGCCGCTTGGATACGCGCACGAACGCCTGGACGTACGAGATCGTGCTGTCGGTGCTGTCCGACCGCATCAAGATGGGCGGCACGATGACCGTCGAAGCGGTCGGCGACGCGCTGTGCAAGCGGCACAGCGACCTCTGGGTCGACGTGAAGATCTTCGGCCTGGGCGGCCTCGTCGAGCGCGCTGCCGAGTCGAACATGAAGAGCGGCTGGAACCGCTCCGCCGAGTGGATGAACGAGTACCTCGCCCGCCCCGCGCGACCGTGAGGCGGCGCCGGCCGCCCGGCCCCGGCCGGAAACGGCGCGTGCGCGGATCCGCCGACACAACCATGACTGCGCAACGGCTTGCACGGTGCCGGTCGCGATCTATGGTTTCGATCGTATGCCCCCGCTGGCCGAGATGGAGTCCGCCCGGCTGACCCTCAGTCCCTGGGACCTGGTCCGGCAGACGATGGGCGACCCGCGGGCGTTCGGGCAGAAGCTGCGCCAGCTCGCGGTCGCGCTGTCGGGCTACGGGCGCAGCGACCGGGTCGAGGCCCGCCTGCGCCGGCTGCAGCAGCTCGGGCACATCGACGCGATCCCGAGCCGCCTGCAGCGGGTCGTCGGCGCGCTCGACATGATGCGCTTCTTCATCGTGCCGTGCGCGGCCGACTACTACGCGAAGAAGGGCATCAACTTCCGATTCCACTCGCTGTTGCGCTTCCTGGACGACCCGGCCTCGATGATCGACCCCACCGGGTTCAACAGCACGCGCGACGCGATCATCGGCCACGTCATGCAGGTCGTGCACGCGAACCCGCACTACGACTTCCAGCTGCTCGAGTCGTTCGAGGGCGGGCTCGACGAGATGGAACGACAGGTCGCGGCGCTGCTCACCGGCGAGCACCCGCGCACCGCGTCCATCCTGGCGATCGTCGAGGATCCGGACTACCACGCGCGGCTGCTCGAGCACATCCGGGACTTCCGCAAGGACCCGACCGTGCCGCCGCTGTTGCGCGAGAACGTCAGCGACAACCCGCGCTTCGCTGAGATCGAGCGCACCTTCGGCACCGTGCCGAACGCGATGCGCTACTTCGCGAAGATGCCCGACAACCCGCTGGCCGCTGCGCGCCACCTCATGCTCGTGCGCGAGTTCCCGCGCGAGCTCGCGGTCGTGTAGCTCAGGAACAGAGCTCGCCGGCGCCTTCGCAGAGCTGGTCGGCGGAGCGGACCGTCGACCACAGGCGCACGCCGCCGATCGCTCCGTCGAGCGGCTCGTCGAACGAGGGGCTGTTGTCGCCGATCGCGAGCGGATCGCCGTCGCCCGTGGAGATCGTGCCACCGGCCGTCTCTCCGACGAGCTCGCCGTTCACGTAGAGGTCGACGTCGTCGCTCGTGAAGACGCAGCCGACGTGCATCCACGCGCCGAGCTCGAAGTCGTCGCTGTACGCGAACGTCGACGCGCCGCAGCGCAGGTTGCCGTCGGACATCACGAACAGCGACCACTGCCCGTCGCGATCGAGGATGCCGGCGCGGCTGCCCCCGGGCAGCCCGTCGACGCGGACGAACAGCTCGAGCGTCGCCTCGTCGTCGAAGTCCGTGGCGGGATGGGCCGGCACCGACACCTCGCTGTCGGCCGAGAACACCGCGGCCTCGCCGAGCGGGCCGGCGTCGACGACGACGCCCTGCGCCGTACCGTCGTTGGCGGTCGCCGATCCGTCGACGAGCACGCCGGTGCCGAGATCCGCGAAGTCGTAGCAGGCGGCGAGCTCCGACGCGTCGGCGTCGCACCACGGCGCCGCCGGCTCGCCCGTGGACTCGTCGTCGTCGTCGTCGTCGTCGTCGTCGTCGTCGTCGTCGTCGTCCGAGGAGCCGCTGGTCGTGCCGCCCGACGTGCTCTCGTCGGCGCCCGTCGTGCCCGGGCCGCCCGACGTGCTCTCGCCGATCGACGCGTCGCCGACCTCGTCGCTCGACGACTCGCTCGGGGGCCCGCTCGTCGTGCCGCCCGAAGAGTCGAGCGTCGAGTCGACCGACCCGACGTCCTCGTCGCCCTCCGCGCCGTCGCCCGACGCATCGAACGCGCATGCGCCCGACGCCAGCGCGATCGCGAGCCACATCCGCCTCATCCCAGAGTGAGCGTATCGCAGGCGCACGCGCGCGAGCGCGCGTCGGATCATCGCCCGTACCGACGGCGCGATGCCGCGGTGCCGAGCGCGAAGAGCACGACGAGGCCGAGGCTCGTGCCCCCGTCGCCACCGATCGCGCAGCCCTTCTTGCTCGCACCCGGCTCGCCCTCGACCGGCGGCGGTCCGCCCATGTCCGCGGGCATCTGCGCGTCGCCGGGCTCGCCACTGCCGCTCGGCTTGCCGGTGCCACCGTCGTCGCCGCCACCCGCGTCACCGCCGTCGGGCGACGCGGTCTCGCCCGTCGGCACGCCCTGACGTCGCTCCTCGCGGTACTTCGCCCACTGCTCGGGCAACGCGGGCAGCACGAAGCCGGCCGGGCGCTTGCGCGGGCCCGACAGCTTCGTCCACTTGCTCGGGATCTGACCGCCCGGCGGCGGCGGCTCGACACCGATGACGTACAGCGCCCGCCGGTTGCGGACCTCGTCGACCTGGTCGCCGGTCTCGACCCGCAGTGCGCGCTCGCCCATGCCGGCGTACGAGATCTCGGCCCAGAAGCCCTTGTCGAAGAAGTACTTCGCGATCGCCTTCGCGCGGTTCTTCGACAGCTCGTCGTTGCTCGGGCCCGGCCCCACCGTGTCGGTGAAGCCGACGATGTAGAGGCGGGGCGTGATGTTGGCCTGCACCGCCTCGTTCACACGCTCGAGCGCGTCGAGCTCGTGGAACGCGACCGCGACCGCTTCGTCGAGCTTCGGCGCCTCGTCGCTCTTCACGTCCCACTTGCCCGAGTCGAAGTTGATCTCGGTGTGCGGGATCTCGACGGCCCACGGCACGAGCTTGTACTCGGTGAAGCGGCCGGCATTGTCCTCGCCGCGCGCGAAGATCATGAAGACCTCCGCGTTGCTGTCCCACTTGATCGTGAATGTGCCGCCCGCGGGCACCCCCTTGTCGGAGGAACCCTGCCCGACGATGTCGCCGTCGCTGTCGTAGACCTTCCACTCGTAGCGCGCGAGGTCGAACGTCGTCTCGTACTCCGCGGTGTGGCGCTTGACGATGTCCTCGCGGCTCGACTTCACCCGCAGCTTTCCGACCTTGCCCTGCGCCGCGGGCTTGATCATCTCGAACGCGAAGTCGGCGTGGAGCTCCTTGCCGTCGATGACGAGCTGGTACTTCGCCGACGCGCCCTTCTGCTTCCACGCGACCTTGAACTTCTTGCCCGCCTTGAGGCCGGGCACGCTCTTCTTGATCTCCTGACCGTCGCCCGAGATCACGAGCTCGAACGCGGGGATGTCGTCGTTGGCCGTCAGCGTCAGCTGGGTCTGCCCCGACGCGTCCGTCTGACCGGGGTAGTCGAACGTGAACGGGTCGTCGAACGCCATCGACAACCACGCGGACAACACGAGCGGCAGCGGCATCATCATGGGTGGGACTTCCTCGCGCGCGCGAAGGTTCCGCGCCTTTTTATCACAGGTCTACGGGGCCTCGGCGGTGATTTGCGCCACCTGCGCGGCCACGGCGGCGAGATCGACGGGGCCGGCCGCGGCCGACAGCAGGCGGATCGGATGCTCGCGCAGCGCGAGCAGGTCCCACACGGCCGCCGGGTCGCGCATCGTCGTGCAGGCGCACGCGATCGGGGCCGACAACACCGCCAACAGAGCGCGACGCGGCCACGGCAGATCCCGCCAGCGCTCGGGCAGGAACGGATCGAGCGCACGCGCGAGCGCGGCGGGCCACGACGTCGCGTGCTTGCGCACGCCCAGCCGCGCCTCGATCGCGTCGAATGCCCGGTGCAACGCACCGCCGTACTGCATCCACCACGCGGCGAAGTCGGCCCGCGGCTCGCCCGACAACGTCGCGAGCAAGGCCGCGCTCGCGTGGCCCACCTGCGGCGCGATCACGTCGTGGCGCAGCGCCTGCCAGCGCGCGACGTCGTCGATCCTGGGCAGCGCGTGCGCGAGCTCCTGCCCCCACCGGAACAGATCGATCGCGTTGTCGCGGCCATCCTCGGTGACGATGCGACGGCCGAGGTCGTCGGCCCACGCGCCTTCGAGTCGACGCAGGGTCGCGAGCGCGCCCGCGACCGCATCGTCCTCGCTCGTCGTCAGTGGGATGCGACCGCGATCCGTCTCCGCGGCGAGCGGGCGCACCGCGATCACGCCGACGTCGGCGTCCGCGGCGACTTGCAGCGTCGTGCGCCCGCCGGCCCGCGCGTGGCGGTGGATCGCAGCGCCGAGCTCGAGCAGGTTGAGCGGCAAGCGAGCGAGCGCGAGCCGGTGCTCCGCACCCCCGATGTCGCGAGCGATCGCCAACAGGTCGACGAGCGACACGTGCAGCGGATCGGACTCGGCACGCGCCAGCCCGGTGCCCGCGACCCCGTAGGCCCCCACGTGCCCGCGCCTCGCCTCGCCCTCGAGCGCCTCGATCGCCGCGCGCCAGCGCTCGGGCGCCGCCGCCGAGGCCGACGCGAGCACCGCGACGTCGATGCGCTCGACGCCGAGCCGGGCATTCGCCGCTTCGATCTGCGCGGGCTCGTCTCCCGCATCGAGGTCGAGCTCGACGACGACGATCACACCGTCGCGTCGCACCTCGCCCGCCTGCACGAGCTGCGCGAGCACGATCGCGACGAGCTCCGCACCGGGACCGTGGGCCGGCCCGACGTCGACGAGCGTGACGCCGCCGCGCAGCGCATCCGCCAGGGCCCGCCGGTGCTCGGCGCGATCGGGGACGAGCCTGCGCGCCGAGACGCCGAGCGGCGCGCAGGCGAGCCCGGTGCGGCCGAGCGTGCGCACGCCCTCGGCGAAGCTGTCGGAGGCGCGACGCGTGCCCTCGACCGTGGCGTGGCCGGCGAGCCGCTCGACGCTCACGGTCCGGCTCCGGGGTCGGGCCAGCGCGCCTCGACGATGGTGTGGATCCCACCGCGCACGAGGAAGTCGCCCTCGACGACGAGCTCGCGCGGCTGCAGTGCGGCCACGAGATCGTCGAGGATCCGATTCGTCACGTCCTCGTGGAACGCACCCTCGTCGCGGAACGACCAGAGGTAGAGCTTCAGGCTCTTGAGCTCGACGCACAGCGCGTCGGGCACGTACCAGATCCGAATCGTCGCGAAGTCGGGCTGGCCCGTCTTCGGGCACAGGCAGGTGAACTCGGGGCACTCGAAACGGATCTCGTAGCGCCGCCCGGGTCGCGGGTTCGCGAACGTCTCGAGCGCGCGCGTCGGCGTGGTCGGCACGCGTCGACGCTGCCACGCGCCGCCGCACGAGGGCAAGCGCGCTCAGTCGCCCGTGCTGGACTCGCTCTCGCCGCTGCTGCCCGAGTCGCTGCTGCCCGAGTCGCTGCTGCCCGAGTCGCTCGAGTCGCTGCCCGACGAGTCGGTGCCCGAATCGTCGGTGCTCCCCGTGCCGGAGTCGCCGGTCGTGTCGGTGTCGACGGCCCCGCTGGACTCCTCGTCGCCCGTCGCGTCCTCGTCGTCCGAGTCGTCCACGCCGGTCGGATCGGTCGACGCGGTCGCGCTGTCGCCCGTCTCGGCCGCGCCGTCGGAGTTGTCGTCGTCGTCGCCCCCGTCGTCGTCGTCGTCGCCCGCGCTGCCCGTGCTGCCGGCCCCGGTCGCGCCCGTGCTGACATCGGTGCCCTCGATGCCCACACATCCGCCCAGGGCGACCATCACAGCCACCACCGCAAGCCAACGCATGCTGTCAGGATAGCCGGAGGCGACCGCCCCGCCAACCGTCCTTGCCTGCCCTCTGGAGAAATCGTCCGCACCACCCCGCGCGGCGGTGGACCGGCGCGGGTCGCGGGGTAGGATCGACGCTGGCTCCCTTGCCTGCCTCGCCCTCGTCCGCGTCCAGCAGCTCCCCCTCGTCGGCGTCGGGGCCCGGTTCCGCCGCGCCGATGTCGGCCGACGCCGACGCGGAGCGCGGCCCCGTCGAGCCCGCCGAGACCTCGACCGACACGTCCGCGCCCGACCCTGCGCCGGCCATCCACGCCGCGCGAGCGGTGGACGCGTCGCCCCGTCCGCCCAAGCACCTCTTGCGTGGCGACGTCGTGGGTCGCTACCTCGTGCTCGACAAGGTCGGCTCGGGCGGCATGGGCATCGTCTATGCCGCGTACGACCCGGAGCTCGACCGCAAGATCGCGCTCAAGCTGATCCGTCCCGGCGTGCGCGGGCGGGCCGAGGTCGCGCGCGCGCGACTCCTGCGGGAGGCGCAGGCGCTCGCGCGGCTCTCCCATCCCGCCGTCATCGCCGTGCACGACGTCGGCACGTACGAGGATCAGGTGTTCGTCGCGATGGAGTTCGTCGACGGCATCGACATGGCGAAGTGGTTGCGCAAGCGCCGGAGCTGGCAGGAGGTGCTGCCGATCATCCGCGTCGCCGGCGAGGGCCTCGCGGCCGCGCACGCGGCCGGCGTGATCCACCGCGACTTCAAGCCGGAGAACGTGCTGATAGGTTCCGACAAGCGCGTGCGCGTGCTCGACTTCGGGCTCGCGCGCACCGACGGCGAGCCGACCGAGCGCACGAGCGACGGCGAGGTCGTCGCGGATCGACTCTCGGATCGCGCGGCGCTCGTGCGATCCACGGGAGCGTTCGGAGGCACGCCCGCGGTCACGCGATCGCCCGGGCCCGGTTCCGAGGCCGCGAGCGCGAAGCTCACCCAGGCCGGCGCCGTGATGGGGACGCCCGCGTACATGGCTCCCGAGCAGCACACGGGCGGCGAGATCGATGCGCGCTCGGATCAGTTCGCGTACTGCGTCGCGCTTTACGAGGCGCTGTACGGCGAGCGGCCGTTCACGGGCGAGACGGCGCCCGAGATCGCGTACCACGTCGTGCGCGGCCGCGTGCGCGAAGCGCCGCAGAAGGGGCCCGCGGTGCCGGCGTGGATCCGCAAGGTCGTGCTGCGCGGCCTCGCCGTGGAGCCGCGCGAGCGCTGGCCCGACATGAACGCGCTGCTCGCCGCGCTCGCGGCCGATCCCGCGGCGCGCCAGCGCAAGCTCGCGCTCGCGACGCTGGGGATCGGGCTGCTCGGCGCGGGCGGGCTCGTGCTGTCGACGTTCGTGAAGGTCGACGAGGCGGTGTGTCGCGGGGCCGAGCGCAAGCTCGACGGCATCTGGGACGGCGGGGTGCGCACGGAGATGGAGTCCGCCTTCGGCAAGAGCGAGCGGCCCTACGCCGCCGACGCGCTCGCGTCGACGGTGACGCAGCTCGACGACTACGCCGCGCGCTTCGTCACGGCGCACACGGAGGCCTGCGAGGCCACCGCGATCCACAAGGAGCAGTCGCAGGATCTGCTCGATCGGCGCATGGCGTGCCTCGACAACCGGCTCAAGGACATGCGCGCGCTGACGCGACTGTTGCGGCAAGCCGACGACGCCGCGGTGACCCAGGCCGTCACGGCGTCGGCGTCGTTGCCCTCGCTCGAGCCGTGCAGCGATCGCGACGCGCTCGTCGCCGGCGCGCCGCCCTTGCCCGCCGAGGAGGCGGCCCAGGTCGCGGACGTCGAGGACATGCTGGCGGCCGCGCGTCAGCAGCTGCTGCTTGCCGCGTACGGCGAGAGTCGAGAGGCCGCGCGCGCGGCGACCGCGGCCGCGCGCGCGACCGGGCACGGACCGATCATCGCGCAGGCGCTCGTGCTGCTCGGCCGCACCGAGCGTCAGATGGGCGATCGCGCGGCTGCGGAGGCGGCGTTGCTCGAGGCGGCCTGGACCGCGGACGAGGCCGCCGACGATCGCGTGCGGGCCGAGGCGTTCAAGGATCTCGTGTGGGTCGAGCTCGACAACGGTCAGCCCGACCAGGCCGAGCGGATGGTGGAATCGGCCGGTCGCGCGCTCGCCCGGGCCGGCGGCGATCCGCTGATCGAGTCCGACATCCATGCGAATCGCGGCGTGGTCGCTCGCCGGCGCGGCGACAGTCGCACGTCGGTCGCGGAGCAGCAGCGTGCGCTCGAGCTGCGTCGCGAGCACGTGGCGGCCGACGATCCGCGCATCGCCGACGGCCTCATCAACCTGGGCAGCGCGCTCGCGGACGCGAACGAGTTCGACGATGCCGACACCGCGCTCGCCGAGGCCGAACAGATCATCCGCAAGCGCTTCGGCGAGGCCCATCCCCGCTTCGCCAGCGTGCTGCACACGCGTGGCATCGTGAAGCACCGGCGCGGCGATCACGGCAGCGCGGCGGAGCTGCTCGCCCACGCCACGGCGATCCGCGAGAAGGCGCTCGCGCGCGAGCACCCCGATCGGTCCGGATCGCTGCATGACCTCGGGATCGTGCTCTTGAAGGCGCATCGCGCCGAAGATGCGCGCGAGCGACTCGCCGCGGCGGTCGAGCTGCGCGAGGCGACGCTGCCGAAGGGCCATCCGTCGATCGCGAACTCGTTGACCTGGCTCGGCGTCGCGGAGCTCGAGCTCGGCCACGTCGAGCCCGCCACGGAGGTGCTCGCCCGCGCGCTCACGATGCGCGAGACGCACGGCGGCGATGCGAAGGCCACGGCCGAGACGCGGTTCGCGTATGCGCGTGCGCTGTGGGGGTCGAGCCCGGCGCGCGCGCGCACCCTCGCCGAGGCGTCGCTCGCCAGCTACGGCGAAGCGGAGGCGGAGCGCGGCGAGATCGAGCGCTGGCTGCGGGCGCACCCCGAGCCGTGAAGGCGGGCTGGTCGGCGCCGACCGCCCGTGCTACAAGCCTGGCCCTTCGAGCGACGTGCGGCGGGCATAGCTCAGTCGGTTAGAGCGCTGGATTGTGGTTCCAGAGGTCGCGGGTTCGATTCCCGCTGCTCGCCCCCGCAGGGAGTGCGGAAGAACGCAAAGCGTTCTTCCGCATACCCTGCGCCGTGCCCGTGCCCGTGCCCGTGCCCGTGCCCGATCGCTAAGGAAACGCGATCGCATGCCGCCCGAGCCAAGCGCGATGATGCTCGTCGAGCGCCGCACGGTCCCCGGTGAGCACGACGGCCCCGTGGACGACCTGCAGACGAAACGCCCAGCGCAGGTCGATCGCGCGCCCCTCGGCATCGGTGGACGACGATACACCCACGATCGGGATCGGGCTCGTGCACGCGGGCACGCCCGTCGCACCGAGCCCGCACACGAGGCGCGCATCGACGTCGTCGCTCGCCTCGGCCTCGCCGTCGCTCGAGAGATCCGTGGTGGACCCGTGCACGCGCACGAGCAGCTCCGGCCCGTCGCCGGGCACGAGATCGACGGGCTCGATCGCGAGGTGCAACACCGCGAAGTGGATGCCACCGACGCCCGCCATGCCGTGGCTGCCGATCTCGCGACCGACGAACCACCCGGCGCTCGTGCGCAGGGCGAGGTGCACCGCCTCGTACTCCGCGTTGCGCAGGCGCGACACGAACTTCGCCTCGAGGATGCCCGTCGCGGTCCCGAGCGACGGCGGCACCTCCACCGCCATGCCGTCGTCGTCGGTGATCTCGAGGTCGCAGTCGAGCTGCTCGATCGGCATGCCGTCGCGGTTCGCTTCGTCGACGCACCACGACAACAACGCGGGCAGCGGGCCGGCGAGCCGCTCGATGTCGAGTCGCGGCTCGTCGTCGTCGGGTGGCGTGCGCAGCTGCACGAGCCGGCGCCGCACGATGCCGTTGTCGCGCAGCCGCAGCGACGTCTCGTACGCGGCCGCGGCCGCCTCGCGCTCGCCCTGGGCCTCGCGGACGCGGCCGAGGTTGTACCAGGCCGCGCCGGCGATCTTCGCGTCGGTGGCGAGCTCGACCGCGCGCACGAGCACGGTCTGCGCGCGCTCGAGGTCGCCGGCGTGGAATGCCGACCAGCCGAGCTCCGACATCGCCATCGCCGAGTCCGGGGCGAGCGCGTGGGCCTCGTCGAACGCCCGCACGGCGGTCGCGAAGTCCTTGGCCTCGAACGCCGCGCGCCCGCGCGCCATCGCGGCGACGAGCCGCGGGTCGTCGTCCGGGACGATCTCGGGATCGCGTCGCCACCCGGCCGCCGGCGTGGGATCCGGCGCGACCTCGGGCGACGCCGGCGCATCGGCGACCGCGGGCCGCGGCGTGGGCTCGGCACAGGCGACGAGGGCGAGGCCGGCCAGGAGGCCGCGGGCGGCGGGCAGCAGGATCACGGGCCCGGCAACGCGCGGCGGCGTCGGCGAAGTCCCGTCAGTCGACCGCGCCGCGACGGGTGCGTCGGTAGTGATCCACGAGCGCGTCGGCCAAGCCGTCGACGATCCGCGCGCGCGCTTCGGGGTCGGCCAGGAGCGCGGCCTCGTCGGCCTCGTCGAGGAAGCCCGCCTCGAACAGGATCGCGGGCATGCGGACGCCGAGCAGCACATCGAAGCGGGCCTGCTTCACGCCGCGGTCGACGCGGTCCGGGAATCGGTGCGCTTGTCCGCCCTGGATCGCGCGCGCGAGCGCGGCGGCACTGGCTCGGTGGGCGGTCGCGACGAGCTCGGCGGCCATGCGATGCGCGGCCGCCCGGTCGTCCGCGGGTGCCGGTGCGGCCGACGTCTCGACCTCGTTCTCGCGGCGAGCGGTCCACGCCGCGTCGAGGCTGCTGGCCTTGGCGTCGAGCACATAGGTCTCGAACCCCCGCTGATCGTGGTTCGGCGACGCGTTCACGTGGAGGCTGAGGAACACGTCGGCCTGCACCGCGTTCGCGATCGACACGCGATCGGCCAGCGCGAGCGTCCGATCGTCGGCACGGGTGAGCACGATGTCCGCGTCGGGCAACCGCTCCGCGAGGACGGTCGCCAAGGCCGTGGCCAGCTGGAGGCTGACGTCCTTCTCGCGCGCGCTCGCGTCCGTGCTCGTGCACCCGTGGTTGTCGCCCCCGTGTCCCGCGTCCAGCGCGACGACGAACGGCTGGTCCACGACGGGCCGGGGTCCGGGCGCAGCCGCGCGCGCGCCCACGAGCGCGAGCCAGAGGAGGGGTCCGAACATGATTGCCTACATGTAGGACGATGTCAGCTAGCGACCAAGAAACCGGCGGAGGCCGGGGTCCGACCGCGAACGGTGCTACACCCGTTGTCCCGCCTCCGGTGCGTCCCACCGCCTCCGCCGCGCCCGTGCTCGTCGTCTGCGCCCTCGTCGGGGGACTGCTGCAGATCCTCGCGAGCATCCACCTCGGGTTGGCGCGACTCGACGCGCTCACGTCCGCCGCCCAGGAGGGTCCGGGCATCTATCTGCTCGCGGTGTTCGGCGCCGCGGTCGGCCTCGGCGCGCTGTGGCTCTTGCGATCGCGGCCGCTCGTCGCGACGGTCGCGTTCCTCTTGTGGCAGCTCGCGGTGCTGTGGCCGCTCGCGCGGCGGATGACCCTGCTCGGGTTGTCGCTGCACGGCGAGTTCATGCTGCATCACTTCGTCGCGATCGTGTCGACGCTCGCGTGTGTCGTGCTCGCGACCGTGCTCGTCAACGACACCACGCTCGGCCGCGCGCGCTGGATCCCCGTGCTCGCGATCGTCACGGGGGTCGCGTCCGCGTGCACCGGGCACGTGCTCGCCACGCTGCACTACGCGTCGCGCATCGCGGCACTCCTGCACTCGACGGCGCTCCTGTCGTTGCTCGCGGCCGCCGTCCTGTGGTTCGTGCTCGATCTTCGCGCCCACGGCTCCACGCCGAGCCGCTGGGCTGCGCTGCCGCTGTTCGTGCCGTTCCTCGTCCGCATCGGTTCCAGCGGGCTCGGGGGCCTCGACGAGCAGATCCCCGTGGAATGGCGCGCCCCGACGACCGCAATCCTGGTGGCGTGCGCGTTCGCGGTGACGGTGCTCGTGCGCCCGCGACCGGCTCGACCCGTCGCGATCGCGATCACGATCTCGAGCGCGCTGACGATCGCGATGCTCTACCTCGTGTACCGCCGCGACTTCGGCGAGGTCGAGGACGGGCTCGGTGGGCTCGCCCAGTCGCTGGTCGGCTACATCCCGCCCTATCCGCAGTATGTGCCGGCCTGGGCGCTCGTCGTCGCGATGATCGGCGCGTTCTCGGCGTTGCACACCGCCGCTGGCGCGATGGCGACCCACGACGATCGCGATCGCGGCAGCGCGCTCGCGCTCGTGCTCGTCGCGGGCATCGGACTGTCGAGCCCGCAGCTCGTGCTCATGATCGGGGCGGGCTTGCTCGCGTTCGTCGCGAACGCAGCGCGCCACGAGCCGTCGAGCGCACCCGCGGTGCCGCTCGACGAGCTGCTCGAGACGGCCGCGGGCGCGCTCGGGCTGTCGCTCGCGACCGTGCCGGGTGCACGGGCGGGCGCGCAGCTGTCGGCGCTGCGCGGATCGATCCACGGCGTCGCGATCGACGTGCGCGCGCAGTCGGGGCCCGGCACCACCAAGCTGCGCCTGCGCGTGGGATTGCCCGGGCGCGGCCGGCCCGTCGTCGCGCTCGAGCCCAGCGGCGGCGACACGGGCACGCGCCCGGCCCACGAGCTCGGCCGCACGCACCGCGTGCAGGGCGACACCCGCGAGCTGGAGCGCTGGGGCGACCCGCTGCTCGACGCGCTGCTCGGGCTCACGAGTGCACGCGCACAGCTGTGGAGCACGGGTGCCGAGATCGACTTCCGGGGCGACCTCGCGCTCGTCGATGCCGCGCGCCTGGAGGCCGTGGTGCGCGTCGCGGTCGACGTGTTGCGCGAGCCTTAGCAGGGTGCGGAAGAACGCGAAGCGTTCTTCCGGACACCCTGCTCCGTGCCC
>CAYXVR010000018.1:29222-193895 GCA_964468635.1 uncultured Nannocystaceae bacterium | reverse complement strand
AACGCCGACGTCATCTCGATGCCGGACAAGTGGGAGTACCCGTGGTACGCGAGCTGGGATCTCGCGTTCCACTGCCTGCCGTTCGCGCTCGTGGACAGCCACTTCGCGAAGTCGCAGCTCGTGCTGCTCACGCGCGAGTGGTACATGCACCCGTCCGGGCAGCTGCCGGCGTACGAGTGGGCATTCGACGACGTGAACCCGCCCGTGCACGCATGGGCGGCATGGCGCGTGTTCAAGATCGATCAGAAGAAGCGCGCCGACGCGGGTGACCTCGCGTTCCTCGAGAGCGTGTTCCACAAGCTCATGCTCAACTTCACGTGGTGGGTGAATCGCAAGGACGGCGAGGGTCGCAACATCTTCCAGGGCGGCTTCCTCGGGCTCGACAACATCGGCGTGTTCGATCGCAGCGCACCGCTGCCCACGGGCGGGTCCATCGATCAGGCCGACGGCACGAGCTGGATGGCGATGTACAGCCTCAACCTCATGCGCATCGCGCTGGAGCTCGCGCTGCACAATCGCGTGTACGAGGACATCGCCACCAAGTTCTTCGAGCACTTCCTCCACATCGCCGAAGCGATGACCGACGTGGCCGGCGAGGGCTTCGGGCTGTGGGACGAGCACGACGAGTTCTACTACGACGTGCTCAGCCTGCCGGGTCGGCAGCGCATGCCGATGCGCGTGCGTTCGCTCGTGGGGCTCATCCCCATGTGCGCGGTGGAGGTGCTCGATCCGCAGCTGTTGCAGCACGTGCCGGCGTTCGCCGAGCGACTGGAGTGGGTGCTCGCGAATCGCCCCGAGCTCGCGAAGCTCGTGTCGCGCTGGCAGGAACCGGGCCGCGGCGAGCGGCGACTGTTGTCGCTACTCCGCGGCCATCGCTTGAAGTGCCTGCTGCGTCGCATGCTCGACGAGAGCGAGTTCCTGTCCGACCACGGCGTGCGCTCGTTGTCCCGTGTGCACCGCGATCATCCCCATCGCCTCGAGCTGGATGGCCGTAGCTACATGGTGGAGTACGAGCCCGGCGAGTCACGAACGGGGCTGTTCGGCGGCAACTCGAACTGGCGCGGACCGGTGTGGTTCCCCATCAACTTCCTGCTCATCGAATCGCTGCAGAAGTTCCATCACTACTACGGCGACGACTTCCGCGTGGAGTGTCCGACGGGCTCGGGCCGCTATCTGACGCTCGCGCAGGTGGCTGACGAGATCGGCGTTCGACTCACGCGTATCTTCTTGCGCAACGCCGCGGGCCGCCGTCCGGCCCTGGGTGACGACCCGCGGCTGCAGCACGATCCCCACTTCCGGGATCACATCCCGTTCCACGAGTTCTTCGACGGGGACACGGGCCGCGGTGTGGGTGCTTCGCATCAGACCGGCTGGACGGCGTTGGTCGCGAAGTTGCTCACGCCGCGACGATAGTCTGCGACCATGGGAGCAGGAGGACTGCACCATGGTTTCGCTTCGATGGATCTCGACGATCGGCGCGATGGGACTCGTGCTCGCGTGCGGCGGGGACGACGAGGCCGACACCGGCAACGACACACAGACGCAGAGCGCGAGCAACAGCGAGTCGATGTCGGGGAGCGATTCCGGTAGCGACACCGGCACGGCGAGCGCCACGATGGGCTCGACGATGACGATGGCGACGACCGACGACGAGTCCGGTGACAGCACGGACGCTTCGGCGTCTGCGACGATGACCACGTCGACGACGATGACGACGGGCGCATCGTCCGAGTCGGGCTCGAGCGGCACCGCGGACAGCGGCAGCGAGAGCGGGATGGCGTGCTCGATGGACACGGAGAGCTGCGCGGACGGCCTGAAGTGCTGTGACGGGCTCGAGTGCTGCGCGGGCGTGCCGATCCCGCCGGGCGACGAGTACTGCTCGGGCGGCCCGTGCCCGATCAGCGATCGCAACAAGAAGGAGAACTTCGCGACGGTGGATCGCGACGACATCCTCGCGAAGGTCGCTGCGCTCCCGATCACGACGTGGAACTACACCTTCGAGGATCCGTCCGTGCGTCACATCGGCCCCATGGCGCAGGACTTCCAGGCCGCGTTCGACGTCGGCGCGAGCGACAAGGCGATCTTCCAGGTCGACGCCGACGGCGTCGTGCTCGCCTCGGTGCAGGCCCTGCACGTCGAGCTCGAGACGCTGCGCGACGAGAACGCCGAGCTGCGCGAGCGCCTCGCGAAGCTCGAGGCGGCGATCGGAGGTGCGCGATGAGACGGCTCGCCGTCCTGGCCGCGCTCGCGATCGCGTGCGGCGACGACAGCGACACGGACACAGGGGCGGACGACGACGGATCGGGCTCGGGGTCGATGTCCGCGTCGATGTCGGACTCGGGCAGCGAGAGCGACGGCTCGGCGTCGATGAGCGCGAGCAACTCGGCATCCGCGAGCAACAGCGGCAGCGAGAGCGAGTCGAGCGGAGGCCCGAACGGCACGAGCGACGGCTCGACGACCGCCGCGACGAGCGAGGGCAGCACCGCCGCGGATTCCTCGGGCAGCTCGGGCTCCGAGTCGGGTGGACTCTGCGCGGCCGCGAAGGAAAGCTGTGCGAACGGCGAGATGTGCTGCGAGGGGCTGTCGTGCTGCGTGGGCGTGCCCGTGCCGCCGGGCGAGGAGTACTGCGACGTCGGCTGCCCGGACAGCGATCGCAACATCAAGGAGAACTTCGCCGCGGTGGACGACGCCGCGATCCTCGCCAAGGTCGCAGCGCTGCCGGTGACGACGTGGAACTACACGTTCGAGGATCCGGGCGTGCGCCACATCGGCCCGATGGCGCAGGACTTCGCAGCCACCTTTGCGGTCGGCGGTTCCGACAAGGCGATCGCCAAGGTCGACGCGGACGGCGTCGCCCTCGCGGCGATCCAGGCACTGCACCGCGAGACGACCGAGCTCCGCGCGGAGAACGACGCGCTGCGCGAGCGCCTCGCGAAGCTCGAAGCGGCGCTCGAGTGATCAGCGCATCTTGCCGAGCTGCGAGAACATCACGGCGATCACGATCGCCGGCACGATGATGCTCTGCGCCACCCACAGGCCGGTGGCGAAGAGCACGACCTGACCGACCACCGTCATTGCCGTGTAGAGGTACACGGCCCACTTGCGCATCGTCCACAGGCCGACCATGCACACGAGCCCGACCGCGGCGCTCGCGAGCACGAACGGCGTGTACCAACCCGGGAGCTGGCTGGCCGCCGCCATCACGATCGGGATCGTGGCGACGGCGCCGATCGCCATCAGCACGCAGATCACCGTGATCACCGTCGGGCGCTCGACCTTGGGCTCGTTCATGACGTGAATGACGCGACGTCAGCGTGGGGGTTGCAGGCGCCGCCGCGAACGCCGTCCGCCACGCGCTTCCGCGCCCCCGGTTGGGATACGATGGCGGTCGAGTGGCGTCGCAGGGCGACGAGGGCGACGCGCAGACGATCGTCGTGGAAGGACCGCCGAGCGGCGTCCCGGTCGACGTCACCTCGGGCGATCTCGCGAGCGATGCACGCCGCGCACTCGGCCAGCGGCCGATCGGCCGCGCCGGCGAGCTGGTGCAGCTCGGGCGCTTTCGCATCGTCGAGCGCATCGGATCCGGCGGCATGGGGGTCGTCTACATCGCGCACGACGCCGAGCTCGATCGCGACGTCGCGATCAAGCTGCTGCGCCAAGACCTCGCCCCCGATCTGTCCGGCCGCGAACGCCTCGTGCGCGAGGCGCAAGCCATCGCGAAGCTCTCGCATCCGAACATCGTGCACGTCTACGAGGTCGGTCACGACGGCCCGCAGGTGTTCATGGCGATGGAGCTCGTGCGAGGCGAGACGCTGCGCGTGTACTGCAAGGGCAAGACCTGGCAGGAGATCGTCGACGTCTTCATCGGCGCCGGTGACGGCCTCGCGGCCGCGCACGCGCTGAATATCGTCCACCGCGACTTCAAGCCCGACAACGTGCTCGTCGACGAGTCGCAGCGCGCCCGCGTCGTCGACTTCGGTCTCGCCCGCGCGCCCGGATCCGGCACCGCGCCGGAGGGCAGCAACACGGACAAGGTGGAGGCGCTGCTCGCCACGCCGCAGAGCGACCACGGCCAGCGCGCGCTCGATCTCACCGCCACCGGCACGGTGCTCGGCACGCCGGCGTACATGGCCCCGGAGCAGTTCGCGAGATCCGACCCCGACGCGCGCACCGATCAGTTCGCGTTCTGCGTGTCGCTGTTCGAGATGCTCTACAACCGGCGACCGTTCAAAGGATCCACGTACACCGAGCTCGTGCGCTCGATCCTCACCGGCCTCGAGGTGGAGGCCGACGCCGGTCCGTTGCACGTGCCGCGCTCCGTGCGATCCGTGCTCTTGCGCGGGCTCTCGCGCGATCCGGACCAGCGCTTCGCCTCGATGACCGATCTCGTCGCCGAGCTGCGCAAGGCTCGACAGCCGCGCAACCGGGCGCTGCTTTTCGCGATCGGAGCCGCAGCCGCGGCCGCCGTGGTCGTCAAGCTCACGACGAGCTCGCCCGCGCCGGAGGCCCCCGCGAGCGTCCCGACGCCGCCGGATCCGTGGGCCGAGATCGTCGCCGCGACGGATCTACCCGAGCCGATCACCACGCCGATCCCGGGCGATCCCACCGGCGTCACCGTGCATCGGCTGCGCAACGGCCTCACCGTGTACGTCGCCCATCGTCCGCTCGAGCCCAAGGTCGCGGTGACCGTCGCGCTGCGGGCCGGCAGCGAGCAGGAGCGCGACTGGGGCGCGGGGCTCGGCTACCTCGTGATGATGTCGGTGTATCGCGGAGGCAATCGCATCGGCGTCCTCGATCGCACGCTCGAGCACCCCTCGCTGGTGCAGCAGCACGCGCTGCTCGAAGCGCTGCCCTCGGTCGCCGATCCGGAGGCACGTCGCGCCGTGATGCTCGGCGTGAACGCGGCCGAGCTCGCCGCCGCACCATTCGCGCTGCCCGAGGATCTCGAGGACGCGGCGCTCGCTCTGGGCAGCGGCGGCCTCGACGGCTCGCGCGCGGGCAGTGGCACCACGCTGAGCTCCCAGCTGCCCGCCCACCGCGTCGACGCGTGGCTCGAGATCATCGCGGAAGCGGTACAGCGGCCCGTGTTCCGCAACACGTTCGGGCTCGTGCAATCGCAGCTCGCGTTGTACGCGTCGTCGACGTCGAACGAGCGCGCGTGGCAGGTGCTGCAGCGCGAGCTCGCGGCCGCCACCGGGCTGCGCGAGGACTACGAGACCGCGAGCGCGTACATGCTGAAGGTTCCGCTCGCCGATGCGCGAGCGTTCCACGACGCGTACTACCGCCCGAACAACACGGCGATCGTGCTCGTCGGCGACGTCACGCCCGAGCAGGCGCTGCCGTGGTGCGAGAAGCACTTCGGCGCGTGGGAGCCCGCGCCGATCCCCGCGAAGCCGCCGCTCGACCGACCGCTTCCGGGTGGCGTCGTGCATCGCGAGATCGAGGATGGCGGCGCGCCGCAGGTGTTCGTCTCGTGGCCGCTGCCGCCGACGAACACGGCGGAGTACGCCAGCTTCATCGCGCTGGAAGACGCGCTCAATCGCCACGACGGGCTCGGCTCCGCCCTGCGTACACGCACCGCCGATGCGTCGTGGAGCATCAGCGCGTATCGCAGCCTCGACGTGCGCGCCGGCGCCCTGCCCGGGCAGTCGCTCGAGCAGGTCGAGACCGAGGTGATGCAGGCGCTCGAGACGATCGCCGCCGATCGACTCCCCGACGACGCGTGGGGCCCCGCGCTCGCGCGTGGCGAGCTGGCGCGGCTGGATTGGGCGCGATCGTCGTCGGCGCTCGCGGGGACGATCGCGGGCTCCTTCATCGACCGCCGATCGTGGCGCGACGTCACGGCCGAGCTCACCGAGCCGCCGTCGCGGCCCGACCTCGTCGCCGCGGCGAGTGCCCTGCTCTCGCGCTCTCGCATCGTCGTGCGCCGACATCCCGGCGACACCTGGCACGTGCCCGTGCCCGAGCTGCCGGGCCAGCGCGTGCCGGAGCGGTACGGCCGTCAATCCGAGTTCGTGCGCGCGATCGTCGATGCACCGATCGCCCCACCCGAGCCGCGATTCCTCGTGGCCGGCAGCCACTACGACGTGGCCAAGCGCGGCACCGGTCGCGTGATCACGACGGACCACGAAGGCCCGCTCGCGTTCGCGTCGTGGGTGTACCCGGTGGGCGTCGACGAGGATCCGTTCGTGTGCGACGCCGTGCGGGCCCGCATGCGCTCGGTCCGGATTCCCGGCGTCGACTTCGATTCCTACTGCACCAACGACTTCGTGTGGGTCGATCTCGTGGCGCCCACGGATCGCTTCGATCGCGAGGCGGCGTTCGTCTTCGACTGGCTCGAGCGCGGCATGCCGAGCGAGAGCGAGATCGCGGAGTACATCGAGCGCGCGCTGCAGTCCCGCGCGTCGCGGCGGCACAGCACGGTCTGGCGCGAGCCGTTCTTCCACGCGTGGGCCCTGCGAGGCGATCGCGGCATCGATGCGAACATGGCGAGCGACGACGAGCTGCGCCGCCGCGGTGCGAAGGAGCTGCCGGCATCGCTGCGGCGCCTGAGCGATCACGCCGCCGATCTCCTCTACGTGGGGCCGTCGGCCGCGCGCATGCGCGAGATCGTGCCGCCGACCGACGGCCGACCCGCGGGCCCGCGCCAGTCGCCGAAGACCCGCGAGCTCGCGCGCGACACCGTGTTCGTCCTGCACGATCCGACGCGCGACGGCGCGGTGGTGCGCGCCGCATTGCCGTGGCCGGACCTCGATCCCCGCACGCAGCTCGCCGCCGAAATCCACGAGCAGGCGGTGGGCGACGCCGTTGCAAGTGGGCCACCCACGCTCGCGCCCCGCTTCGGCGGCAACGTGTGGTGGGCGACGGCGCATCCGTTGGCCACGCGGGCGAGCTATGCCTGCGAGAACGACGACGTCGCGCTCGCCGTCCGCACCGCCGTGGGTGTGCTGCGCGAGCAGGTCGCGCCCGACGAGCTGGCGGCCGATAAGCGCGAGCTCGAGATCGGCTTCCGCGCCTATCGCACGCTCGTGAGTCGCGTGCCGGAGACGGCGCTCCTGTGGGACTCGCCGATGACCGACCCCCGCGTGGCGCAGTGGCTCGCGTTGCCGAGCCTCGAGCACGAGGACATGCGCAACTACTACGCCATCGTGGCGAAGACGCCGATGGTCGTCTCGATCATCGCGAACGCGGATGCGCTCGATCTGGAGGCGCTCGCGGCCTTCGGTGACGTCGTGCGCATCGAGCTCTCGGCGCTCGACGATCTGCTGCGCGATCCCGAGGGCTCGGACGGTTAGGCCACGCGACGGCGCAGCTCGCCGATGCCGTTGACGAGCAGGCTCTGATCCACCGGCGTGGTCAGGCACCGCTCCATCCACGCGAGGGCCGGGTCGACCTCCCCGAACACGGACATCGGACGCTCGCGCTTCGACAACAGGCCGATGCCCGCGATGAAGCAGCGAGCCCCGCACGCCCAGAAGCCCTCGCCTTCGACGACCTGCGCTACGCAGCCGAGCTTCGCACCGAGCCGGCGATAGCACTGCACGATGCGCTCGCGCACCTCGCTCGCGGGCACGGGTGCCTTGAACTGCGCGACGGTGAGGAACGCGATCGGCACGGGTGACCGCGCAGCGGCGCGCTCGAGCACGTTCTCCACCTCCGCGACGGCAGGGCCCGTGACCTCGCCACGCCACACGACCGCGACGATCGGGCCGAACACGCCGACGGCGAACTCGCGGTGGAGATCGGGGTGCATCGAGTCTCGCGTGACGCTTCGCTCATCGCGTGAATCCGCCAGCCGCTTGAACCTCGTCACACGATTCGAGTCGGATCGGGACACCGCGATCGAAAGGGCAGACTGGCCGTGGTGGCCGCCGAACAGCATACGACGCGACGATGCGAGAGCTCGAAG
Organism: uncultured Nannocystaceae bacterium; assembly: GCA_964468635.1. Taxonomy (GTDB): domain Bacteria; phylum Myxococcota_A; class Polyangia; order Nannocystales; family Nannocystaceae; genus Xiheibacterium. The sequence goes on along the minus strand of CAYXVR010000018.1, from coordinate 185,986 downwards.
TGGTCCCCCTCGGGACGCATGCGACCCTCGACGATGCGTTCGCGCGCTCGCTCCGCGCGTGCTACCGCGAACATGGCGTGAGCGCCGTTGCGAAACCGATTCCGGCGGCCCAACGCGAGCACGTGCGGCTCGTGATCGTCCGCGATCGGAATGGTGAGCTCGCCGGAGGTGCGCGTGTGCACGCGCGTCGAGGGCCGACGGGATTCCCCGCCGAGGGTCCGCTCACGCGTTTTCCGGACATGCACGCGAAGTTCGCCGCGCTCGCCCACGATGGGTCCGTCGAGCTCGCCGCGATGTGGACCGCACCGTCCGCGAAGCGGACCGGTCTCGCGCGGCTCGTCGCGCAGGCGTCGATCGCCTGCGCGATCGCCCTCGGCAAGCGCATCGCCCTGACGTTCTCGCACCAACACTTCGAGCACGTGCTCTTCCCCATCGGGATGCGCCCGGTCCGCGGCGTCGCGCCGATCGGGTTCCCCACGCCCGCCTATCGCTCGCGCGTCTACGTGGCCGATCTGACGTCGCTGCGCGCCGCCACGCCGCGCGACCGCGAGCTGATCCATTCCATGGCGGACTGCTTCGGCGCCGGCATGGCGTCGCTGGCCCTCGAGCGTGCGGCGCACGTCGAGCACGGCGGTCCCAGCTTCACCATCCGAACCGAGGGCGTGCCGGTGCAGCGCGCCGTGTCCTGAGGAGTCCAACGTCATGACCGCAGAAGTCTCGATCAGCTCGAATCTCGTGCTCGCGCAGCGCTCGCCGGAGCCGCAATGGAGCCTCCCGCCGACCGAGGTGCTCGCATCGAAGGTGGGTGGCATCGAGCTCGTCGTGCTCGATCGGGCCGGATCGCCGCTCGCCAGCGCCGCGCTCGCGCTCGATCCGACCGAGATCGCCGCCTCGACCGGACTCGGGGCTGCGCGGCTCGACCGCGTCGCATGGCTCGTCGATCTCCGCCGCACGCCCGGGCCCGCGGGCGAGCGCGCGCAGAGCCTCGCGCTCTACGCCGCGCTGCAGCACGCGCGCTTGGCCGATCGGCAGCAGCTCGGCGTGACCGCCATCGACGACGCGACGCCGCTGTCGCGCCTGCTCGCGCTCGCGCCGATTGCCGACGTCTCCGCGACAGACGTGCCCGGTCGCGGTGCGTTTCGACCGTGGGTGCAACGCGTGGACGTCGCGCTCGCACGCACGTTCGCCGCCGCGCAGTCCTCCACCGATCCCATCGCCCCCGACTTCCTCGTGCGCGAGGTCGACGCGTTCCTGCGCGGCTACTTCGAGCGCATGTGGCAGACGCAGTGGTTCCGTGCGGTGCGAGAGAACACGCTCTCACGCACGCAGTACGTCTACACGCTGTCGAACATGCACCAATTCGTGCGATTCACGACGCGCATCCTGGCGCGCTGCGTCGCGGCATCCGACGACGCGCAGTTGCGGCTGCACTTCCTTCGCCACTTGCAGGGCGAGATCAACCACGAGGTGATCATCGAGCGCGATCTCGCCGTGCTCGGTGAGGACGTGCAGTACGTCGTGGACCAGATGAGCCCGAACCTGCCGACGCGTCAGTTCATGGCGGCCCAGGAGGCGGCGATCGGCTTCCATCGCGACCCCGTGCTGCTCATGGCGGCCCCGCTCGCGGCCGAGGGGATCAGCGGCCACCTCGACGGCGCCTTCATGGACGCCCTGCATCGCAACGTCGCACGGTGGGGTGTGCCGGAGCCCGAGCGCGTCACGCGGTTCTACAGCTCGCACATCGACTACGACGGCGGCGACGACGGCCACTGGGAGACGACGATGGCGATGCTCGCCGAGCACCTGCGCAGCGAGACGGCGCTCGCGCGCTTCACGAGCATGCTGCGCGTCACGACCGACGCCATGCTGCGCTGCTACGACAGCTGGATCGCCGAGATGCCGCTCTGACTCACGGCATGCAGCACACGGTGACGGGGCCGGTCTCGACGACGTCGCCGACGATTTCGCCACCGCCGGGGTTCGCATTGCACGAGCCCTGGTCGTCGATGGCGCTCGACAGGAGCGTCACCGAGTCGCCATCGGAGCTGTTGAGCTGCAGACACTCGCCGCCGGAGACGAGCGTCTCCTGGAAGAAGCCGACGCTGCAGATCTCCACGTCGATCTCGCACGACTGCCCCGAGGGCGTGCACGTGCAGTCGGTGCAATCGCGCGAGTCGTCGACCCCGGAGAAGAACGTGCTCGCGTCCTCGAAGCCGGCCGGGCACGCCGCGTCGCCCTCCTGCCAGACGCACACCGGAGCGACGTCGGCACGACACGTGCCACCGTCGCATGCGGCGCCTTCGGTGGATCCGCTGCACGCGATGCCCTCGGTGCTCCACGCGGCGACCGCCGGATTGTCGACGTAGGACTCGTTGCAGCTCGCCTGCACGATCGCGGAGATGCACTCGTCGTCGAACACGGGCTCGTCGCAGCTGCCCATGGGATCGAACTCGATGCCGTTGTTCTCGAGCCAGAGCTGACACGACACCGCGCCGAGATTGCACGAGCAGCTGCACTGCGGCACGCCGGGCACGAGTCCCTGGTTCAGCGCGCGATCGGCCGTGGGGTACTCGCTGGGGCACGCGCCTTCGCCGACCACGATGGGGCCGTTCCAGCCCTCGGGCACCGCGGGCACGCACACTTCGCCGCCGCCGCAGTCGTCGGTGCTCGTGTCCGTCGCGTCGTCGTCCGTGTCGTCGTCGTCGGGCGACGTCATGGTGACGGTTGCGGTCGCGTCGTCGTCGCCCGTCGCATCGTCGTCCGCCGTCGCGTCGTCGTCCGCCGTCGCGTCGTCGTCGTCCGCCGTCGCGTCGTCGTCGTCGTCCGCGCTCGCGCTGTCGTCGTCGTCGTCCGCGCTCGCGCTGTCGTCGTCGCCCGCGGTGCCATCGCCGTCCGCGGAGATGCCGCTCGGCTCCTCCGTGTCGGTGGGATCGAAGCACGCGATCGGGGTGAGCGCCGCGACGACGAGGAGGCACGAGTGGCGTAGGGTCAAGGTCCCAGAGTTGTACGCGACGAAGCGGGGCGGGTCGACACCACGGCATGGCATGCTGAGGTAGATGCCGGCCGGACCCCCGCGTGACGCCTTCGTCGTGCCCGCGTCCGTGCAGGGGCTCGCCGGCGGGATGCCGATCCGTCCGGTTTGGCGCAACGAGCTGGGCGGCCTCACATTTAAGATCGGCGACGACCGGTTCGTGAAGTGGACGCCGCGCGCCAGTCCGCTCGATCCGTGGCAGGAGCGCGCGCGACTGCGCTGGGCGCACGCGTACGTCCGCGTGCCCCGCGTCGTCGATCACGGCGAGGACGACGAGGGTCGCTGGTTCGTGACCGAGGCGCTGCCGGGCGACAACGCGGTGAGCGAGCGCTGGATCGCGAGCCCCGCGGTCGCCGTCGCCGCGATCGGTGAAGGCCTGCGACGCTTCCACGACGCGCTGCCGGTCGCGACGTGCCCGTTCTCGTGGTCCATCGAGGATCGCCTCGCCGACATCCACGCGCGTGCGCGCCTCGACGAGATCGTGCCCGCCAGATGGCACGAGGATCATCGCGGCCTCGACGTCGACACCGCGATCGCGATCCTCGAGCGACCGCCGGCCATCGACGCGCTCGTCGTCTGCCACGGGGACACGTGCGCTCCCAACACGCTCCTCGACGACGACGGGCGCTGCGTGGGGCATGTCGACCTCGGCGCGCTCGGCATCGCGGATCGGTGGGCCGATCTCGCGATCGCGACGTGGAGCACCACCTGGAACTACGGGCCCGGGTGGGAGGCGCCGCTGTTGGCGGCCTACGGCATCGATGCGGACGTCGAGCGCACGCGCTACTACCGACTGTTGTACGACCTCGGACCCTGACCCACGAGGGCGCGATTGCGCGCCGCCGCGCGTTCGACCTTGCTCGCGCGACGGGAAGCGTCGAGCATGGTCACGATGCGTCGTTGTGTCGTCGCCCTCGCGCTGCCCGTGCTCGGGCTCGCGTGCAGCCAGGGGATCGGCGGCGATGGGGTCACGGGTGCGGCGACGATCGGCACGTTCGGGCCGTCGACGCTGGGCGACACGGATTCGAGCGCGAGTGCGAGCGTCGACGACGGCTCGGCGACGGGCGACGACACGACCGCGGACGACGGCTTCACGAGCGCGGACGACGACGCCACCACCGACATGCCCGGTACGGACGACGGCGGCCCCGAGTGCGGCAACGCGGTCGTCGATCCGGGCGAGGAGTGCGATCTCGGCGACGGCAACGCGGACACGGCCGCGTGCAAGAGCGACTGCACCGATCAGGTGTGCGGCGACGGTTTCGTCGGTCCGGGCGAGGGCTGCGACGACGGCAATCCAATCGACGGCGACGAGTGCTCGAACGATTGCACGCTCGCCTCGTGCGGCGACGGCGTGACGCAACCGGGCGAGAGCTGCGACGACGGCAACGACGTCGACACCGACCCGTGCCCGAGCATCTGTCAGAACGCGACGTGCGGCGATGGCTACGTGCTCGAAGGCACCGAGCAGTGCGACACGGCCGGCGCATCTGCGACGTGCGACGGCGATTGCACGGCAGCGAGCTGCGGCGACGGCACGCACAATCCGCTGGCCGGCGAGGCGTGCGACGACGGCAACGGCGACAACGGCGACGCGTGCCCGAGCTGCCAGAACGCGGCGTGCGGCGACGGCTACCTGCAGAACGGCGTCGAGCAGTGCGACGACGGCAACGGGTCGTCCGGTGATGGTTGTTCGTCCACGTGCGCCTCGGAGTTCCCGAACGCGTGCGACACCGGCAACGACGCCGGCACGGGCGCGCCGTGGGTCGTGTGCTCGGCCGATGCGACGTCGGCGTGGGTGTCCGCCAACAACCAGGGCTACTACCACCCGATCTCGATCTGTCAGGAGCTCGGCTACAACACGGTGGGACAGTGGGGGGGTACCTGCGGCAACGTCTGCGGGTACTGTGAGGGTGCGACCGGGTGCGGTGGCTCCGTCGGGCAGTACTACTTCGACTCGGGCGCGTGGCCGGGCTTCGGAAACTGCGGTTCCGACGGCCTGGGCGAGCTCATGTGCATCACCGTGATGTGGACCTGCGTGCACTGAGCGCGAAAACATCTTCAGGAATGGGCCCGAGCGGGCCGCCCAAAAAAAGTTCGTCGGTCGTGCAACCGATCCGCCCCGCGGCGCCAAGGGGTATCCGTGGAGGGTTTGGGGATGGGTCGTCCGATGCTGGTGCTGTTCGCGCTCGCCGGGGGTGGATTCTTCCACGCCGGCACGCAGGCGACCGACGTGCGCGAGGCCGAGCCGTGGACGTCGACGATCGTCGTCGAGCACGTGCCGATGCACATCGAGTGCATCGCGTCGACGGAGACCGAGCCTCCGATGCGGACTCGGACGCACGATGGTTGTCTCGACGTCGATGCCCGCGAGATCGATGCGCGCACGCGCGTCGATGGACCGACGCACTCGCTCTCGGTCACGAACGACGGCCGCTTGTTCGCGTGGGGCGACAACGGCGAGGGTCAGCTCGGCACCGGCGCGATCGGTGGGCACTTCCACCGCCCTCAGGTCGTGCGCGGGCGCTGGCGCTCCTCGCCGGGCTCGATCGCGGCGGGCGTGCGTCACTCGGTGGCGATCCGCGACGACGGCACCGTCGCCACGTGGGGTCACGATGGCTGCGAGGGCCGCTCGCGCGGCGCCGGACTGCCGCGCACCGTGGTGTTCGCCGACGGCACGCCGCTGCGTGACGTGATCGCCGTGGAGGCGGGACTCGACGAGTCCCATGCCGTCACCCGCGACGGCTCGGTGTGGCGGTGGGGGCCCGCCGGCGATCCCGTCGTGGCCCTGCGCGTCGCGGCCCGTTGACGCCCGCGACGCGATCGCGCCCCTCGGTGGCGGACCGTGGTAATCAGGCGGCCCATCGAGGTGAATCCATGCGCACGTCCGTGTCGTTGTTCGCTCTGTTCATGATGCTCGCCGCGTGTGACAGCGGCTCCGAGCACGATGCCAAGGGCAAGCAGGCCAAGGCCGACAAGAAGAAGGCCGACAAGTTCGACAAGAAGGCCGATGTGAAGGCCGACAAGAAGGCCGATGCCAAGGCCGACGCGAAGGCCGACGCGAAGGCCGAGCCGGCCGATCCGAAGGAGAAGGCCGCCGAGGACTTCGCCGCGTCGCGCGACGCGAAGGTCGTCGAGGTCACCGCGAAGCCGGGCACGCCCGAGTGGTTCGTGCAGGGGCTCGCGGCGTTCCGCTCCGGCAACATCGATCCGATCGTCGCCAACTTCGGCAAGGACATCGTGTGGGACGCGGTCGGCTCGCCGCTCGAGCCCCCTTCGAAGGGCAAGGAAGCCGTGCAGGCGCGCTGGGAGGACCTGCTCACCGCGATCCCCGACATGAAGCTGCATGCGCGCCGCATCTTCCATCAGGGCGATCTGATCGTGATGCAGGTGGTGCTCACCGGCACGCACAAGGGCGACTTCCGCGGGCTGCCGCCGACCGACAAGCCGCTCGGCGCCGAGGTGCTCGCGTGGGTGTGGCACGACAAGGACGGCAAGGCGAAGAAGGTCAGCGTCGTCTACAACGAGGCCGCCCTGCTCGCACAGATGGGGAAGATGGAGGGCAGCCCGGTGCCGCCGATTCCGGAGATCCCCGACGGCGAGCCCGAGATCATCACGGGTGACGACGATGCCGCCGCGAAGAAGGTGATGAAGGAGATGTACGCGGCCGGCAAGAACGGGTGGAAGCTGTGCCAGGAGAAGCACTGCACGCCCGACACCGTGCACCACCAGCAGAGCGACGGCACCACGCTGAAGACGGCGGAGGAGCACCAGGCGAGCCACGACGCGTTCTTCGCCGCGTTCCCGGATCTGAAGCCGAAGCTCGAGGAGAACGTCGCGTTCGGGCCCGACTGGGTGCTCACGCTCGCGAAGGGCAAGGCGACGCACAAGGGCGACCTCGGGCCGCTCAAGGCCACGAAGAAGAAGATCGCGCTGACGTACTCCGAGGTCGTGCACCTCGAGGGCGGCAAGATCAAGGAGACGTGGGGCTACACGAACAACCTCGACATGCTCGCGCAGCTCGGCCTCTTCACCGCGCCGAAGGTCGAGAAGGCCAAGGGCGAGGCGCTGCCCGACGTGCCCCCGCCGCCCGACGAGCCCAAGAAGGACGAGGGCAAGAAGGACGAGGGCAAAGAGCCTGCGAAGGACGAGGCGAAGGCCGAGAAGAAGCCCAAGCCGAAGACCACCGAGGCACCGAAGGACGACACCGCGAAGTAGTCAATGGCGTCGCCTCGGACGCGTGACGCCCTCCCGGTCGGGTGCCGGATTCGACCTCCGACAGACGTCCGTTCGACCTCGAAGTCGAACGGGCGCGGGATTCGACCTCCGATAGACCACTGTCCGACCGCGAAGTCGAACGCGCTCGGGATTCGACCTTCGACAGACCTCTGCTCGACCTCGAAGCCGAGCGCGCGCGGGTTTCGACCTCCGACGGACCTCTGTCCGGCCTCGAAGTCGAACGCTCGCGGGATTCGGCCCACGACAGACGTCTGTTCGACCTCGAAGTCGAACGCTCTAGGGATTCGACCTCCGACAGACTTCTGTTCGACCTCGAAGTCGAACGCCCTCAGCTAACAGAACGCGTCCGTGTCGCAGCCGACGTCGACGGTGAAGTCGACCGGCACCGACTCGGGCGCGCACGCCTCGTCCACGCACACCGCGAACTGCAGGTGCCCCGCGATGTGCGTGGGGCCCTTGCTCTGCGCGGTGAAGGGCAGCGCGAACTCGGCCCCCTGTTCGTCGACGCGCGCCGCCGACGTCGTCGCGGCCACGTCGACGCCGTTGACCGCGTCGACCTTCAGCTTCGGCGCGTACTCGAGGTTCATGTGCCACGGCGCCCGCGCGCGCAGCTTCACGAGCGCCTCGCTCGGCTTGCCCTTCGTCGCGCGCTTCGGCGCATCGACGTCGACGTCGAAGCGCGGCCCCTCGGGCTCGGCCTTCGCGGTCTGCGGCCGGGTCGGCTGGGCGTCGCTGGGGCAGCCGAGCAGGACGACCGCGGTGAGCGCGAGGGCGGGACGAAGCCAGGGCGTCATGGACATGTAAACGTCGAAACGGCGAAGAACGTACCGCGATATCTTCGGGCCATGGCCGTGACCCAGCGCAAGCCCCAGCCGAAGGCGCGTACGGACCAACCAAAGAAGGCTCCTGCGGCCAAGAAGAAGGCCGCGGCGAAGTCGTCGATGACGGGTGCGAAAACGACGGGCACACCCGAGCAGTTCATCGCGGCGCAGCCCGAGCCGCGCCGCGCCGAGCTCGCCGCCTTGCACGCGCTCATTCGCGCGGCCGCACCGGGTCTCGTTCCGCGCATGTGGAACAGCGTGGTCGGCTACGGCGAGTACCACTATCGCTACGCGAGCGGGCGCGAGGGCGATTGGTTCGTGATCGGCCTGGCGTCGCGCAAGGGCGGCATCTCGCTGTACGTGTGCGCCGCCGACGACGAGGGCTACCTGGCCGAGCGCAAGGCCGCGTCGATCGGCAAGGTGAAGGTCGGTCGGTCGTGCATCAACATCAAGACGCTCGCCGACATCGATCTCCGCAAGACCGCGGCGCTCGTGCGCGAGGCGGCCGCGATGGCGAAGCGCGGCAACTTCGGGATGTAGCGCCGGATCAGCCCTGCGGACCGCCGGCTTGGCTGAGCGCGAAGCCGGTCATGTCGCTGTACGTGTACGGCCCGACGAGGCCGACGAACGTGTCGATCTGCTGCGTCGCCGGATTCACGCGATACGCTTCGGCCGTGTACGACACCGCCCAGACGTTGCCCTGGAAGTCGATGCTGATGCCCTTCGCGTAGTTCGGGATCGGGATCGTCTGCACGTTCATCAGCGTCTCGGAATCGAAGCCGAGCAGCACGTTCGCGTAGGACACCGGGTCGTAGCCGCCGACCCACAGGATGCCGTCGGCGTCGACCATGCAACCGCCGCCCGATGCACCTGCGGTCGCGTTCGCCATCCACGTCTGACTCATCGGATCGAAGCGCGCCACGGCGCTCGAGCACGTCCACGGCCGGCCTTCGTGATCGACCGTCATGCCATAGCCCGACTGACTCATCGGCCACACCTGCACGGTGAAGTCGTCGATGTCGACGCGCACGAGACTGCCGAGCCCGAGCTGGCTGCCCCAGAAGTTGCCCTCGTTGTCGACGGCCGCGCCGTAGATGCCATAGAAGTTGGGCGCCACGCCGGGGATAGGCACCGTCTGTTCGACGACGCCGGTCTCACCGTCGATGAGGATCACGTCGATGCTCGCGTTGGCGCCCGACGTCCACAGCTTGGTGTTCTCGTAGCGGCACGTGCCCTCGTCGAACTCGCCCTGCGTCCATGCGACCGGTCTCTGCGATGCGTAGTTGAACGGGGTGAACCACGCGATGCAGCCGTCCTGCCACGCCTTGACGTCGCCGGGGCCGGACGACGTGTTCGCGGGATCGAGGCACTGCTCGGTGCGCGCGACGATCTTCGTGACGCCGCTCAGGCGATTCGCGACCGCCATGTCGCCGTTGAGGTTCACCGACGTGCGCGACGGGCTGCCCGTGCTGTCGGAGCGCACGATGTAGCGACCCTCCTCGATCAGCGACTCGGTGTTGATCTTCGACACCGTGCCTTCCGTGCTGTTCGCGATCCAGATGTACGAGAAATCGGCCGTGCCACCGCCGCCCTTGCCACCCGACGCGCCGCAGCTGAGATCGGCATCGGGCGGTGCACCGAGATCGAACTTCGTGCTGCCCGTGTCCGCGCCGGTCTCGTCGGCCGTCGCGCTCGCGCTCGCGCTCGCACTCGCGGACGCGCTCGCATCGGTGTCCGATGCGGTCGCGGCCTCGCCCGCCGACACGATGCCGCTCTCTCCGTCGGAACCCCCGCCACCGCTCGGGGAATTCTCCCCGCACGCGTAGAGGACCATCACCCAACCGATCGCTCGCTTGTGCCCCATACCGCCCCCGCGATCGACCGTATCACGTGACCACCGACCCGGCGTGGGGTCGCCCGGCGACACACGCGGGGTCTTCGGACGTCAGCCGACAGGTGCGGGGAAACAGTCGAAATCGATGTTGCCGTCGACGTTGCCCCAATCGAGGCTGACCTGCAGCGCTTGCAGACCGAGCGGCTCGAGCACTCGGTTCACGCTCGCGAGGTCCGTCGCGTTGAGGTAGGCGCCGCCGAGCGGGTCGGCGAACTCCGAGCTCACGTACAGGCCGCCGCCCATCGACACGTAGTCGACGAGCGTCTGCATCTCGGCATCGCTCGGCTGATCGCCGGCGTCGAACTGACCCGACGCCTCGAGGTACATCACGATGTCGAAGTCGGCGAGCAGCGCCGCGGGATCGCCGATGTACTCGGGTGGCAGGTGCACGCCGGCCGACGTGCCGGGATACGTCCAGTTGATCGGTCCGTCCGACGGCGTCCACCCGAACCAGAAGAGCGTGGGCGCCGGGCCCGCGTCGCCGAGCCACTCGACGATCGGGCAGTCGCTCACCTCGTTGAACGGCAAGCTGCTGTCGGCGGTCGCGATGAACCGACCCGATCCGTGGGTGCCGAGCGCGTACACGTCCTGGCCCTGCAGCTGCGCCGTCGCGAACACGTTCGTGCCGTTCACCGCGAATACACCGGACTGCTGCGACGCGATCGTCAACGCGCACTCGATGCACTCGCCCTTCGGCATCGCGTCGGGCATCGTCATCACGTCGAACTTCGCGCCGTCGTCGCTGCTGTCGACTTCGTCGGTGGTGCTGCCGCTGTCGGCGGTCGACGTGTCGGCCGACGTCGTGGGATCGACGTCACCCGTGTCGGTCGGAGCGGTCGCGCTCACGGTCAGCAGGGTGTCCGTCGCGCTCGTGAAGCCGTCGCCCCGGCTGTCCGTGCCGCACGCCAGAGTGACGCCCAGCACCAACCACCCGCTTCTCCCCATGCGTCGCGTCATCGGTGGCTGTTCCAATCCGTCTCCGGTGTACGCTCACCGACAGTCGCTGGGCAATCCCGCTCCCGTGGGCGCGGCAGGTTGCCGCGGCAGGTTGCCGGGGTTGGTTGCGGGCTGCTACGCTGGTTCCGGGTGGGAGTGCCCGCTCTCGGCGGGATGGGATGGAGCTCATGATTCGATGCCTTGGCTGGAGGAGCTGCGCGCCGTTCGTCGGCACGGTGCTGGCGTTCGGGTGCGGTGATGCGCGCGAGCAGACCGACCCCACGAACGAGACGATGTCGTCGATCACGGACCCGTCCACGACCTCGGACACGTCCGGGGGCGACGATGATGACGACGACGACGGGCCGCCGATCATCGACGTCGGCGTGATGGATCTCGGCGAGGAGGAGTGCGCGGGCGTGATGGTCACGGCCGAGCAGAAGCTCGCCGGTGCGCGCGTCGTGTTCGTCGTCGACAACTCGCCGAGCATGTACTACGAGACCGCCGAGGTTCAGGCGCGCCTGAACACCTTCGCCGAGGCGATCAGCGACGAGGACATCGACGTCCGCGTCATGATGCTGTCCGCCGCAGCGCAGGGCTACTACACGACGAACTACGTGAACGAGGGTATCTGCATCGCCGCGCCGCTCGGCAGCGGCATGTGCAACACGGAGCCGACGCCGGGCGAGATCGCGCTCGACACGCTCGAGCCCGAGTTCGTGCACATCGATCAATATGTGAACAGCACGAATGCGCTGCCGGTGATCGTCGAGCACCATCCGAGCTGGGGGCCGTTCACGCAGGGCGTGAACACGGTGCACTTCGTCGTGGTCAGCGACGACGACTCGAACCAGCCGGCCGACTACTTCATCGAGCACTTCCTCGAGCTCGAGCCCAATCGCGCGGCGGTCGTGCACGGCGTCGTGCCGGTGGAGAACTGTGAGCACGCGGCGTCGATCGGCGACGTGTACATCGAGCTCGCGGAGCTCACAGGGGGCGTCGTCGGCGATCTCTGCGATCAGGATTTCGCCGAGGTGTTCGGGGTACTCGGCAACGCGGTGGTGAACGCGTCGGAGCTCCCGTGCGAGTACGAGGTGCCCGAGCCGCCCGAGGGCGAGGTGTTCGACCCCGGCCGCGTGAACGTCGAGTACGACAACGGCGTCGGCAACCTGCTCGAGATCGGCTACGTGAACTCGTCGTTCGAGTGCGACTTCGTCGTCGACGGCTGGTACTACGACGATCCGATGGATCCCACCACGATCATCCTGTGCCCGCAGACGTGCATGGACATCCAGGGCCACTCGGGCGCGAGCGTATCGATCGTGCTCGGCTGCGCCACCGTACCAGCGGGCTGACGATCAGGGCTGCGTCGCCGCGTCCACGCGATCGAGCCAGCGCGACAGCCGGGCGCGGTTGGAGACGCGTTCGGACAGGTGCGGGGTCTTCGGCATGCGCAGCGAGTGCAGGTGCGCGAAGAGACCGACATCGGCGACCGTCGCCTTCGGTCCGAGCCAGAAGCCGTCCTCGGGCGCGCGCGCATCGAGCGAGTCGAGCACGCGCTCGAGTCTCTCGTAGCACGCGTCGAGTCCTCCGCGCAGGAAGTCGCGGCCCACCAGCTTCTTCACGGTGCCGCGTCGGACCGAGTTCGCGACCAGCCCACGGATCGGAGCCGGCACGGCGCCGAAGAACGCGTTGCGCGGCACGGGCCAGCCGCGATCGTCGGCCCATCGGCCGGCCAGCACGTACGGATACAGCGACGTGTCCGCGAACTCCTCCCACAACCACGCCTCACCGACCCCGCGCGCATCGAGCCCCGCGGTGAGCGAGCCGGGCGCGAGCGCCTCGATGCGATGCAGGATGCGCGTCGAGTCGGCGACGTACTCCCCGTCGATCACGAGCACCGGCAGCTGCCCCACCGGGTTGTATTTCTTGAGCTTCATGATGTCGATGTGCTCGCGTTCGTACGGCAGCTTGGCGAGCCGCAACGCGCGATCGATCTCGAGCACGAACGGCGAGTACGACGACCAGCCCTCGAGCTCGGTCTTCGCGGGGAAATCACAGAGCAGGAGCTTCGCCATGGCGCGGTCCCGAAGGGTAGCGCCGGGACGTGGCGTCGGGCGTCGACGTTACTCCACGAGCCGCGCGAGCGTGTCCTCGGGCGTTCCGTCGCCCGGGTGGATCCACACGACGCCGCCCGGGACCGCCTCGTTCACCTGCGGCGTCATCAGTGACTCGTTCCCCGAGATCACCGAGATCCGTCGACCGACGTGTTCTCGCGTGAGATCCTCGAAGCGATCGGCGTCGAGCTCGGTGAAGAACACCGCGACGGCTCGCGTGCCGTCGGGACCGGGCTCGCTGATCTTTGCGACCGCGCCGTCCTCGACCTCGAACCCGGCGGTCGTGTCGACGAAGCGAAGCACGGACTCGGTGCGCCCCCGCTCGATCATGACGCGGCGTCCCGGGGGGATGACGGTCGCCACGGAGTCGAGCGCCAGCGCGAGCGAGTTGCGGTCGGCCGAGCGAATGATGGACACGTCGTAGGGACGCTCGCTGAGGATGCTGTCGCGTTCGATCGTGATCGCAGCCGGCTTGGGGCCTCGATTCGGGCTGCCGTCCGCATGGTGCTCGTCGAGCGTCGCCTGCCAGCTCTGGATGTCGGACGCCAGCTCGAACGTGAACGGCTCGCCGTCCGCGGCCGGACGCAGCGCGAGATCGGCCGTGACCGGTACCGCGCCCTCGCGGCTCTCGCCGTGACGAGCGCACCCGACGATCGCGAGACAGATCGACGCGACGACGAACGGACGCATCGACGGAGTCTAACGCGAAACGGATTGCATCAGAGGGGCGCGAGCAGCTGCACGCTGAACCACCCCTTCGGGTCGGTCCACACCCGTTCCACGCGCAGGCCCGCTTTCGCCGCCATTTCGGCGAAGCCGGGCAGCGTGTACTTGTGCGAGTACTCCGTGCGGATCGGCTCGCCCGCCGCGAACGCGAACGGACGCCCGGCCACCGTGACGATCTGCGCGACCGTGGAGACGAGCGTGATCACGATGCGGCCCTCGGCCTCGTCGTAGTACGAGTGGTGACGGAACCGCTCGATCTCGAAATCCGCGTCGTAGTCGCGGTTGACGTGGTGCAGGATGTTCGAGCTGAAGCGCGCCGTGACGCCGCTCGCATCGTCGTAGGCCGGCTCGAGCACCGCGCGGGGTTTCTGCAGGTCCGCACCGATCAGCACGCGCCCATCCGCGCCGACGAGCCGCGCCATCTGGCGCAGCAGCGCCACCGCCTGGGCGCGCTCGAAGTTGCCGATCGTCGAGCCCGGGAAGTACGCGACGCGACGCTTCGAGTGCGCGAGCGAGATCGGCACGTCGAACGGACGGGTGAAGTCGGCCGCGACGGGCAGCACCTGCACGCCGGGGAACTCCGCGGCGAGCCGCTCGCTCGCCTGCAACAGATGTTCGCGCGAGATGTCGACGGGGATGTACGCGGTGGGCGATTCGAGCGCGCGCAGCAGCATGCGGATCTTGATCGCGCTACCGCTGCCGTACTCGATGATCGCGGCGCCGGTCCCGATCGCGCGCGCCATGTCGTCGACCGACTCGCGCATGATCGCGAGCTCGGTGCGCGTGAGGTAGTACTCCGGCAGCTCGCAGATCTCGTCGAACAGCGCCGAGCCGCGCTCGTCGTACAGGAGCTGGGTGGGCAGCGTCTTGTTGCGCTTGGCGAGGCCCGCCCAGATGGCGGCGAGCATCTCGTCGGGCGCCTGATCGGAGCCCGGATCGGTGGGCAGTCGACGGGCTTGCTGCTTCATGGATCCCTCGCGAGGCGTAGACCGGAGAACTGCCAGCGGGCATCCGGTGCGAAGTAGTTGCGATAGGTCGCACGCATGTGTGACGCCGGCGTCACGCACGATCCTCCGCGCAGCACGAACTGGCCGCACATGAACTTGCCATTGTACTCGCCGACGGACCCCTCCGACGGACGGAAGCCGGGATACGGCCCGTACGCGCTCGCCGTCCACTCCCAGACGTCGCCGAACGCTTGCGCGATGCCGTCGTCGCTCATCGCCGTGCTGGGGTGCAGACGCCCGCTCTCGACGAAATTTCCGGCCACCGGACGGTCACGTGCGGTCAGTTCCCACTCGGCCTCGGTCGGCAAGCGTGCGCCGGCCCATCGCGCATACGCGTCCGCTTCGTACCAGCTCACGTGTGCGACGGGAGCAGTGCCGTCGACCTCGCGAGTGCCGAGGAGCGTGTGCTCGATCCAGCGATCCCCTTCGTCTTGCCAGTACAGCGGCGCGTCCCATCCGCCCGCGCGCGCGGCATCCCAGCCGGCCGACATCCACAGCTCGGGCCGCTGGTAGCCGCCGTCCTCGATGAACGCGAGGAACTCGGCGCACGTGACTGGATGCGCCGCCATCACGAAGGGTGCGAGCCACTCGCGATGGCGCGGACCTTCGTTGTCGTAGGCGAAGCCACCGCCGTCGTGGCCGATCTCGACGAGGCCACCATCGAACGCGAACCACTGCTGCGCGGTCGTGACGACGTTCGCCGCGCGCTCGACCGGCACCGGTCGGTGCTCGCGATACGCCGGGCGCAGCGGGTTGCGCGAGAACGCGTGCAGGATGTCGGTGAGCAGCAGCTCTTGATGCTGCTGCTCGTGATGGAGCCCGAGCTCCACGAGCCCGAGCACGTCGGGCGAGGCGGTCTCGAGCAGCTTCACGATCGCCGCATCCACGTGGGCGCGATAGTTCAGCACCTCGTCGACGCTCGGCCGTGACAACAGGCCGCGCTCGACTCGCGGATGGCGATCGCCGACGCCGACGTAGTACGAGTTGAAGAGCAGCGTGTAGCGTTCGTCGAGCGGCCGATGGCCCGGCACGTGCGCGCGCAGCACGAACGTCTCGAAGAACCAGGCGGTATGGGCCGCGTGCCACTTCGCGGGGCTCGCGTCGGGCATCGACTGCAGGCCCCAGTCCTCGAGCTCGAGCGGCTCGCACAGCGCGAGCGTCTGCGCCCGCACGGCCCGATACGCCCCGATCGGATCGCGGTGGAATGCCTCCGTGAGCGGCTCGGCGGGCATCTCGGGTTCCAACGCCATCGGCGTCGGCGAAGTTACTAGCAACCGCTCAGCTGAGCGCCAGCATTCGATCGATCGGCTTGCGCGCTGCCTCACGCAGCGCGGGCGGCATCGTCAGCTCGGGCTTCATGTCGCGCATGCACACGTAGAGTTTTTCGAGTGTGTTCAACCGCATGAACGGGCACTCGTTGCACGCGCAGTTGGCCTCGGGCGGCGCGGGGATGTACGTCTTGTGCGGCGCTCGCTTCTGCATCTGCGTGATGATGCCGGGCTCGGTCGCGACGATGAACGCGGTCTTGGGCGAGGCCACCGCGTACTCGAGCAGCTTCGTGGTGGATCCGATGAAGTCCGCCATCGCGAGGACGGGCGCCTCGCACTCCGGGTGCGCGATGATCTCGGCGTCCGGGTGCTCGGCCTTCAGCGCGATGAGCTTGCGTTGACTGAACGTCTCGTGGACGATGCACGTGCCCTGCCACAGCTTCATGTCGCGGCCGGTCTTCTCGATCAGCCAGCGGCCGAGGTTGCGATCCGGCGCGAACAGGATGGGCGTGTCCTTCGGCACGGATTCCACGATCTTCACCGCGTTCGACGACGTGCAGATGAGGTCGCTCGCGGCCTTCACCTCGGCGGAGCAGTTGATGTAGCTGATCGCGACGGCATCCGGATGGCGCGCGCGCCAGGCCTTGAAGCGATCGCCGGGACACCCGCTCGCCAGCGAGCAACCGGCGTCGAGATCGGGCAGGAGCACGATCTTGTCGGGGTTCAGGATCTTGGCCGTCTCGGCCATGAAGTGCACGCCGCAGAACACGATGACGTCGGCGTCGGTGTCGCGCGCCGCCTGGGCGAGTTGCAACGAGTCGCCGAGGAAGTCGGCGAGCTCCTGGATCTCCGACTCTTGATAGTAGTGCGCGAGAATCACCATGTTCTTCTCGCGCTTGAGCCGGATGATCTCCGCTTCGAGATCGAGGCTCGGATCGACGTGGGGCTGTTCCATCGGCGATGCGTAGTGTACTACCCGCGTGTGGACGCGGCCACACGCGGGGATCGGGCGGCGACGGCGGCCGTGCGTTGTCGCGGGCTCGTGAAGCACTACGGCGACGTGCATGCGGTGGACGGCATCGACCTCGAGATCCGTCGCGGCGAGTGCTTCGGCTTGCTCGGCCCCAACGGCGCGGGCAAGACGACGACCGTGGAGATGATGGAAGGGCTGACGGCGCCGTCGGCCGGCGACGTCGAAGTGCTCGGCGTGCAATGGGGAAAGGGCGGCGACGCGGCGCTGCGCCAGCGCCTGGGCGTGCAGCTGCAGGAGACTCAGTTGGCCGAGCTGCTCACGGTGGAGGAGACGGTTCGGCTCTTCCGCAGCTTCTACGCGAAGGGGCGCACGGTCGACGCAGCGATCGCGACCATGGCGCTCGACGAGAAACGTCACGCACGCGTCGGGCATCTCTCGGGCGGACAGCGCCAGCGGCTCGCGCTCGCGTGCGCGCTCGTCGGCGCGCCCGACGTGCTGTTTCTCGACGAGCCGACGACGGGGCTCGATCCGCAGGCGCGGCTCAAGATCTGGGAGGTCGTCGAGGGCTTCGAGCAGGCCGGCGGCACGACGATCCTGACGACGCATTACATGGAAGAGGCGGCGCGGTTGTGCGATCGCATCGCGATCATCGACCACGGCAAGATCATCGCGGAGGGCACGCCGGCGGCGCTGGTGGACTCGCTCGGCGCCGACAAGATCGTCGAGCTCGAAGTGGAGGGCGAGCTCGACGGCGACGCGCTCGCCGCGCTGCCGGGTGTGGCCGGGCACCATCGGCGCGGTGGAGCGCACGCGCTGACCGTGAACGAGCTGCCGCGCGCGCTGCCGGCGTTGCTCGCGTTGCTCGATCGTCGCGGCACGCGCCTCACCACCTTGATCACGCACGAGCCCACGCTCGAGGACGTGTTCGTGCAGCGCACCGGGAGGGCGCTGCGCGATGGCTGATCATCGCTCGCCGCTCGTCGAGCTCACGCTCGCGCGCATCCGCGAGTTCGTGCGCGATCCGAGCGCGCTCTTCTGGACGTTCGGCTTTCCCATCCTACTCGCGGTCGCGCTCGGCATCGCGTTCCGCGAGTCGCCGCCCGCCGCGGTGAGGGTGGCGGTGGACCAGGCCGCCCCGGATTCCGCCGGCGTCGCGGCGATGCTCGATGCGCGCGACGACATCGATGCGAGCGTGGTCGGGGGCGCCGACGGACTGCACGCGCTGTCCACCGGCAAGACCGATCTGCTGCTCGTCGCCGGCGAGGGCGAGGAAGCGTGGGTCTACCACTTCGATCCGATGCGGCCCGAGGCGAAGACGGCGAGGCTCGTCGTCGCCGATGCGCTCGAGCGGGCCGCCGGCCGCGAGGACTCGCTCGTCACGCGCGACGCCATCGAGCGCGAGCCGGGCGGGCGCTACATCGACTTCCTCGTGCCCGGCCTCGTCGGGCTCAACATCATGGGCTCGGCCGTGTGGGGCATCGGCTTCGCGGTGGTCGACGCACGCAAGCGCAAGATGCTGAAGCGACTGGCCGCCACTCCGATGTCGCGCGCGCACTTCCTGCTCTCGTTCATGTTCTCGCGGCTCGCGTTCCTCGCCGCCGAGGTGGCGGCGCTGCTGGGGTTCGGCTGGCTCGTGTTCGACGTGCCGATGCGCGGCTCGATCGTCGCGCTCACCGTCGTCTCGCTGTGGGGCGCGCTCGCGATGACCGGCATCGCGATGCTGATCGCTGCGCGCCCACGCAGCGTCGAGACGGCGTCCGGGCTCTCGAACCTCTTCATGCTCCCGATGTGGTTGCTCGGCGGCTCGTTCTTCAGCTACGAGCGCTTCCCCGACGCGTCGCTGCCGTTCATCCGCACGCTGCCGCTCACCGCGCTGAACGACGCGCTCCGCAAGGTCGTGAACGAGGGGCTGGGCTTGCTGGACGTGCTGCCCGAGCTGACGTGGCTGGGGCTGTGGGGCGGCATCGGCTTCGCGATCGCGCTGAAGTGGTTCCGCTGGCAGTGAGCGGCCGGTGGCCGTCGGATCGTGACCCGACGTACGTTCGGGGGCGTCACATCCGACCCGCGCGGTCTCGACCCCTTCGTGAGTGGCCCCGAAGCGCCGGCGCGACGCCGGCCGGAGCGTGTGCTCGCCGAGGGGCCGCTGCGACGCGTCGTCGCCGTCGAGCGCCTCGTGTGGATCGAGGAGAACGCGCCCGCGCTCGTGCCGGCCGAGGGGTTCTTCGACCGCGTGCTCTCGCGCATCGGTCGCAATGCGCCCGAGCTGCGCTGCCATCCGGCGATCACCGAGGCCATCGATCCACGCTGGCGTCCGGTCGCGTGCGGCGATCCGACGTCCGGCTGGTTCTGGTTCGCGCCCTCTCGCGCGACGCCGCTCGAGAAGGTCGAGCCGCAGATCGTGCGACTGCGGGGATCCGCCGCCGTCGGCGAGATGCGGTGGGCGTTCGACCTCGCGTGGGAGGCCGGCTCGATGCGCCTCGGACTCTCGCCCGCGTGTCCGGATCGCGAACCGCGTCCACCGCTGGCGCTCGTCGAGCTCGCGCGCGCGCTGCATCGCGTCGGCTTCGCGGCACCGATGCTGCCCGACCGCCAGCAGCAGGAGCACACGCCGCCGCGCGTGCGCATGCCATGACCGTCGGCCAATCGACCATCCACTTGTCAATGGATTGGCACGGTGGCTGACGAACTGACCAGCCCCGCCCATGCTCGCTCTCGAGGAGAACGAAGCATGGAATTGTCGCAACGCGTCGCCGTGATCACCGGAGCGAGCCGTGGGCTCGGCTTGTCGTTGGCGCGCGCGCTCGCGCGCCGCGGGGTCGCGGTCGCGCTCGTCGCCCGCCACGAGGCCCCGCTCGCGCGCGCCGTCGCCGACATCCGCGCCGATGGCGGCACCGCGCTCGCGGTCGTCGCCGACGTCGGCGATCCGGAGGCAGCGCTGCGGATCGCCGCGCAGGTGCAGGCCACGCTCGGGCGCCCGTCCATCGTCGTGCACAACGCGAGCACGCTGGGGCCGGTACCGATGCAGTTGCTCGCGGACACCGATCCCGCCGCGGTCGCGCAGGCGCTCGCGGTGAACGTGGTGGGGCCGTTCGCGCTCACGCGTGCGCTGCTCGGCGCGCTCGTGCTCGGCGACGGTGGCGTGGTCGTGCACGTGAGCTCGGACGCGTCGGTGGAGGCGTATCCGACGTGGGGTGCCTACTCGATCGGCAAGGCGGCCCTCGATCACCTCACACGGATCTGGGCCGCCGAGCTCGACCAGGGCGGGGTGCGCGTGTTCGCGGTGGATCCCGGCGAGATGGACACGCAGATGCACGCCGACGCGATTCCCGACGCGGATCGCTCGACGCTCGCGGATCCCGACGACGTCGCGGCGCGCATCGTCGCGATGATCGAGGACGAGCGCGGCGCTCCGAGTGGAGCGCGGCTCGTCGCGAGCCGATGGGAGGTGGCCGCGTGAACGCCGGAGAGCTTCCCCGCAAGGGTGGCGACGCGCAGCGGCTGCTCGCCATGGATCCGGACGGCGACGTGCTGTTCGAGCGCACCGTGGCGGATCTGCCCACGATGCTGCTCCCCGGCGACGTCGTCGTGTTGAACGACGCCGCCACGATTCCCGCGTCGCTGCGCGTGCGCACCGCGAGCGGGCGCGTGCACGAGCTGCGGCTCGCCGGACCGCCGCGCGCCGGCCGGTGGCAGGCCGTCTTGTTCGGCGAGGGCGACTGGCGGATGGACACCGATCGCAGGCCCCCCCCGGAAGCGGTCCGCGCGGGCGATCGGCTCGCGCTCGACGACGGTTCGTCGGTGCGCATCGTCGCGGTCTCGGACTTGTCGGCGCGGCTTCTCACCGTGCATTTCGAGCGCAGTGAGGTGGAGGTGTGGCCGCTCTTGTACCGCGTCGGTCGGCCGGTGCAGTACGCATACGTGCACGATGCGGTCGCGCTGCCCGATGTGCAGACGAGCTACGCAGGTCGGCCGTGGGCGGTGGAGATGCCGTCGGCCGGGCGACCGCTCACGTGGAATCTGTTGCTCGCGCTGCGTCGGCGCGGCGTCACGGTCGCGACGCTCACGCATGCCGCCGGACTGTCGGCCACCGGCGATCCCGTGCTCGATGCACGGTTGCCGCTGCGCGAGCGCTACGAGCTGCCGGTCGCGACGGTGGCGGCGATCGATCGGTGTCTCGACGACGGACATCGCGTGCTCGCGGTGGGCACGTCGGTCGTGCGTGCGCTCGAAGGCAACGCGGCGGATCACGGCGACGTGCTCGTGCCGGGCGTCGGCGAGACCGACCTGCTCGTCGGTCCGGCGTTCGTGCCGCGCATCGTCGCGGGCGTGTTGTCGGGCGTGCACGAGCCGGGCACGAGCCATCACGCGCTCCTGTCCGCGTTCGCCTCGCGCGACCTGCTCGCGCGGGCCCACGCCCATGCGGTCGCCACGGACCTGCGGATCCACGAGTTCGGCGACTCCACGCTCGTTCTGCCCGGCATTGCCGAGGCCGCCCGACTGGCCGCGTGAGCCTGTCCCAATTCCTGCCAAGTCCCACTTTCCTGTGATACGGTCGGGCCATGGTCCGTTTGGGTTGGCGTTGGATGGTGCTGGCGGCGACGTTCTGCGGCCCCGGATGCGGGCCCGATGCCGCCTCGACGACGCAGGACGAGAGCGGCGACGAGGACACCGGCAACGGTCCATCGAGCTCGGCCGACGACGACGTCACCGACGACGACGACGACGACACATCGCCCACGTCGATCGACACCGGCGTCGTCGACACGACCGGTGACACCGAAGATCCGCCGCTGGACGAGCTGTGCTGGTCGTCGACACTCGCGCGTGCGAGCGGTGTGTCGGACGCTTGGAGCGACGGGGAGCGCGTCATCGCGACCGGTGGATCGCTCGTGCTGTTCGACGGCGAGACGTGGACGGAGACCCTGCTCGATCGCGAGGTGACCGGTGTGGCGGCGCTCGCCCACGACGACGCGTGGTTGATCGCGGGCGACGCGGTGCTGCACTGGGACGGCAGCGCGACGGAAGTCGCGTACGAGTACGAGGAGGTGATCGTCACGGGGCTCGAGGTCGGGCCCGACGGCACGCCGTGGATGGTGACCGAGCCGTTGAACGAATGTGCGCCGATCGGTCCGTGCGAGGAGCAGCCGAGCGACATCCGAACGCTCGTGGGCGATCAGTGGCTGTACGTCGATCCACCGGGCTTCATCGTCACGGCGCTCGCGTTCATCGGCGACGTGCCGTGGATCGGCGGCACGGACGGTCAGGTCGCGTTCCGCATCGGCACGGGTCCATGGGAGCTGGTCGAGACGCCGGGGTTCTCGGGCGTCCACGGACTGTGGGTCGACGGCGAGGTGCTGTACGTCGGCACCGGCAGCGAGCTGTGGCGGTACGCCGACGACACGTGGACGCAGGAGGTCACCGGTGACTTCTTCGACGGTCCCGAGGACGTCGTGCCCGGGATGGACGGCGAGCTGTGGCTGCTCTATCGCCGCCACGTGGCGGGCGAGCTCGACGAGACCGGCGAGCTGCAGCGCAGGACGGAGACGGGCTGGGAAACCGTGGCGACGCTGCCCGCCGATCGCGAGCTCGTCGGGCTCGCGGATGGAGCGCTCGTGGCGTTCGGCGACGAGCACGGGCAGCTCGTGCAGACGATCGCGGATCCGCTGGGCACGCCGGCGATCGACACGGCGTTGACGCGTCCGGATCTGGGCGAGACGCATGCGCTCGCGGTCGCGGGCGACGGCACGTTCATCGGCGTCGAGTCGCACGCGGTGCAGGTCGAGGGCGATCCGCTGTGGGCGCGGGCGCACACGAACTCGATCTACGGGTCGTTCCGCGCGGCGTGGGGGGCGACGGACGACGACGTGTGGCTCGTGAACGATCAGGAGGACGATCCGCAGCCACCGCTGTGGCACTACGACGGCGCGGAGCTCGTGCCTGCGCCGTTCGTCGACGCGCCCGACGGCGACTTTCGACTGCTCGACATCTGGGGCGATGCGCCCGATCGCATCTGGGTCGCGGGAGCGTTCGTGCCCGATCTCGCATTCGACACGACCGAGCCGGTGATCTACCGGTACGACGGCGCGGAGTGGATCTCCGTGCCCGCCCCCGAAGCGAGCAATCAGGAGTTCTACACGCGCGACATCGAGGTGTACGACGACCAGCTCTGGTTCGCCGGCGACGGTGTGTGGCGGCAGGACGGCGACGCATGGACCGACCTCACGCCCGACGTCGGCACGCTGTTCGTGTCGCTGCGCGTGGGCGGGCCCGGGGCGTGGGTGCTCACGCCCGTGGACGACCAGATCCGCGTGCTGCATCTCGTCGACGACGCGTGGGTCGACGAGACGGACTCGATCCCGGGGTATGTGTCGATGCGCAACGATCCCTATGGTCCGACGATCGCGATGGATGAAGTGCACGTATGGGTGACATGGCGATCGTCCGGCCTCGCGAGTTGGAGCGACGACTCGTGGATGGCGATCGAGCCGCCGGAGGAGTGGAGAGCGGTGAACGCGATGGTCGCCGGGCAGGGGCGCATCGCGGTGCACACGGGCACTCGACTCTGGACCGGCGGGCAGTGCCCGACGTGAATCACCCGGCGCCGTACATCACGTCGGAGCGCAGCACGTACTTGCGGCCGCTGCGGACCGCGGCGCCTTCGTGGATCAGGCGGTGGTCGAACAACAGGCCGAGGCCCGTCTGCGGTGTGATCGTCACGTCGTCGAAGTTCGTCTCGCCACCCGTGAATCCGCCGTTCAAGTACACCATGAACGTGAGGCGGCTCTGCTCGCCGTTCGCTCGCCGGAACGCGCCGTCGCGGTGCGGTGCGAAGCGCTCGCCGGGATCGTAGCGGTAGAATCGAAAGCGCTCGTTGAGCCCCACGGCCGCGTGTCCTTCGAACACCGGTGGCGCATGGGGCCGCAGTCGCTCCCACAGCCAGCTCGCCCGCTCGACGTCGTCGACGATGACGCGGGTGTTGTTCCGAACGTCGGGTCGCATCTCGAAGCCGTAGTTCGTGGTGATCGGCGCGGCCTCGTAGCCGATCGCTTCTGTCCACGTGATGAGCTGCTCGCATTCCTGCGCCGTGAGGAAGTCCGGAACGATACCGATGCCGTCGGGGAGCTCCATCGCCGCCTCGGAAACGAGCCGATCGAGTGTAGCGTTCTTCGCCGCCGTCGCGGCGCTCGCCCCATGGCTGCATCCGACGGACGCCGGTGCTCGCGCGCCTGGGCCAAAGTGACGATACTGAAGACCCGCGCTGAGATGCGCCGCTCCGTCCGCGTCGCGATCCGCATCGCCCTGCTCCTCGTCGTCGCCGTGCTGGCGGTGCCGGGGTACTTCGTCGGGCGTGCGGTGTTCTTTCCGCCGACGTTCGACGTGCCGTCGATCGCGGGGACGTCGTCGTACCAGGACGCGGCACTGCTCGAGCGCGCGTGGGCGCTGCCGGTCGCGCGCACGTACGCGAAGCCGCTGCAGTGGCAGGACAACGGATCGACGTGCGGGCCGGCGAGCGTCGCGAACGTGCAGGGCTCGATGGGCGCGACGACGACGGAGGACGCGGTGAAGGACGCGGGCGACGTGTGCTCGTTGGGCGTCTGCTTCGGCGGCTTGACGCTCGACGATCTCGCCGTGGTCGCACGCACAGCGACGGGCCGCGAGGTGACGGTGCTGCGCGATTTGTCGCTCGAGCAGTTCCGCGAAGAGCTGGTGAAGACGAACGATCCTGCGCTGCGCTACACGATCAACTTCCACCGCGGCCTGCTGTTCGGCAAGGGCACGGGCCACCACTCGCCGATCGGCGGCTACTTGCCGGAGGAAGACCTGGTGTTCGTGCTGGACGTGAACGAATCCTTCGGCCCATGGCTGGTCCCGACGGAACGCCTCTGGCGCGCGATGGACGAGGTGGACAGCAGCACGCAGAAGAAGCGCGGCCTGCTGCGCATCGACGCCCGCTGATTCGACTGATCACACGGTCACTCGGCGTCGCGCACGAGGACGAGGACGCGCAACCACGGGAAGTTGTCCGTCGTGCCGCAGGATCCTCCGTCGCGCGCGGTGACGCTGCTCGCGTGCACGACGTGCACGTGGATCCCGCCGTCGAGCGTCGCCAAGGTGCCATCGACGATGCGACGAGTCGCATCGTCGAAACCGACATCGAGCGCGAGGCGATGGGTGCACGGGCATGGGTCGTCGATCCAGCAACCTTGTTGCGCGGGATCGCAGTCGTATCCGCACCCCTCCCAATCGACGGCGAACGTGAGCGGCTCGAAGAAACTCACCGATGGGCTGGAGGGCTCGGCCGCAGTCGGAAGCCATCCCGCCGCGATCCAGGCGAGAACGAGGGCGCCGTCGGGACGCCGCAGCGTGAGGAAGACATCGTCGAACAGGCCGCCTCCAGGGAACGCGAGTGCGACTTCGTCGTCGGTCGACAAAGGGAACGGCTGTGCGTCATTGCTGGTCACCCGAATGGTGGGAGAGAGGAGCCCTCCGTCTGGCGACATGCAGCGCAGGGCGAGCACTACGACCGAATCGGGCATCGTCGTGACGTCTTCGACCGTGCACGGGATGGCCGCGTCGCTGCGCGTCGGCGCGATCCCTTCGACCTCGACGCTCGCTTCGCGCATCGGCGCGACGTCGCACTCCTCGAGCGGAGGCGGCGGCGGTCCCGTGGACTCTTCGCATCCGCTCGTCGTGCCGACCTCCGCACCGAGATCGAGGGGCGCGATCCCGGAGGTCTCCTCGCCTCCGTTCGAGGTGCCAGTGCCGTGGGCACCGCGGGGCCCGCACGATGCCAGCGCAAGCAGACCGATCGCCGCGAGCACGCGAAGATGTGCTCCGAGCGTCATCGAGCTCGTTTCCACTCCCTCTTCCTCGCGGCGATGTCCGCTCTTCTGAGGCGACGTAGCTCGCGTTTCGTCGGTGCCCTCCATGGCTTGCCGGGAGATGCAATCCATACGTCGCCGAACGGGCACCGCCCCACGTATGACAAGCGGTCGTGCTTGTCGTCTTCGTTGGTGAGCGGCGCCATCCATGCGGTCAAGGGCGCGTCGTCGTCGGCGCACGTCCTGACCGTCGGCGAGCCGGTGCGTCCCCAGCACACGCGTTCGACGTTGCCCGATGGGATCGGGCCCAGGTCGAGCACGCCGCCGTTCACTCGGCACCAATATCCCTCGATCAGGGTGCTCGAGATCTCGTCGGGGTCCCAGATCCCCAATCGATGCATGTCGAGCTTCAAGGGCGATCCCTCGGGGTAGACCCACGCGTTGCGGAGGCCGAGGCCGAGGCCGAAGTGGAACGTCCACAAGTCGCGCTGATCCATCTTCCGAAGGCGGGCACGCGCTTGATCCGTGGTGACGCGATCCAGCTCGTCGAGCGCGGCTTCGTAGCTCACCGGGATCGGGTGTTGTCTCGCGCTCGTGTCCGCAAGCTCGGGTGTCGCCCGTGTCGTCGACTCCACGCTCGTGGCAGTGGGTGCGTGAGCGATCATCACCCCAAAGGCTGTGGTCACAGCGG
Source organism: uncultured Nannocystaceae bacterium (assembly GCA_964468635.1). Taxonomy (GTDB): domain Bacteria; phylum Myxococcota_A; class Polyangia; order Nannocystales; family Nannocystaceae; genus Xiheibacterium. The sequence goes on along the minus strand of CAYXVR010000018.1, from coordinate 159,461 downwards.
GCGTGATGACGAACCAGAATGCAGGCGACGGCATCGGGTACGATCCGAGCGTAGCGCCCCGGGGCTCCGCCGCCGCGTCGATGTGACGGATCGAGGTCGTCAGTCACCCTAAAGACGATCGCGCCACGAGCGGAGGTGGCGTGCCGGCGCCCGATGCGGCGTTTCGTCAGAACGGATAGTCGACCCACGGGATCCGTCCGAGCAGTCCCGTGGCGAGGTGAAGCTCGTGGGTATCCGTCACGCACTCGTGACGGCACAGCGTGTCGAGAACTCCTTGCGACGTCGCGATGTCTCCCACTCTGAAGCACTCGATCGCAGCAACGACCAGAGGCTTCATTTGCTCGTTGCGTGCCAAGTAGCCGGAGAAGAGCAGCTGTCTCGCGAACTCGATGTGCCCCGCGACCGCGAGGGCGCAGACGAGCTGGACCTTCTCGACGTCTCTCGTCGCACACATCGCAGCGGCGTCCAGATCGCCAGCGAGAGCAAGCCGCGTGGGCTCCCCGCCGAAGTCGCGCACGACCGCGAGCACGCCTCGCCGCGCGCTCGCGTCGTCGATCACCCAGCACCGGTCGATGAGATCCAACGGCGGAAGAGTGCGCAGGTGATCGTCGTCGATGTTCGGCGGGCTCGGAACGAAAGCGCCGCGGACGAAGAAGCCCCGAGGTGCTTCCTTCATGATGCGTTCGGCGAGTGGGAGGAGCTCGGTGAAGCCGCCGAGAAGGGAGATGCAAGCGAGATCCCACGCAGTCCCCAGATGTAGACGTCCGGCGCTGCACTCGTCGAGCAACCACTGGTGAACCGACTCGAGCAGTTCCCTCGCTCGTTCGCGGCCCCAACGTCGTCGTTTGGAATCCAACTCTCGTCGAGACTGCAGGTGTCTTGCGCCGTGACGCAACCCGAGGATCGCGCTACGCATCCCTTCCTAAGTAGTGGTGTTTCCCACGCGTCGCAGCTCGCGACGTGTTGCGAAACGCCACACGGCCCGGCGAGTCTCTCGCTGGACGATCGCGAGCGGCATCACTCGTGCACAGGGGGCCTGCCCATGCAGATCCCACGATCGACGATCCCCGGCCTGCTTCTCCTTCTCGCCACGGCGTGTGCCGAGGGAGACGAACCCACCACCGACCTTCGGTCCGCGAAGACCGGCTGGCAGTCGACCGAAATCGCGCTCGCAGGAGCCGGCGTGCAGACGGGCTTCAGCGGCTCGGGCATGGTCGGGCCCGACGGGGTCGAGGGCGTCGTGATGGGCGCGGTGGAGTGCCCCGACGGTGGATCGCTCAGCGTGGAGGCGGAGGGTGAAGTGCGCGACGACCTCGTCGACGCGACGCTCTCGATCGAGTTCGACGGCTGCACCGCCGACGGCGTGACGATCGACGGCTCGCTCTCGTACAGCGGCCGCGTCACACCGGAGGAGGTCAAGGCCGAGATCCACGGCGACCTCGACTGGTCGGGCGACGTCGAAGGAACGTGCGCGGTCGACATCGAGGCCACCGTCACGAAGGACAGCGCGAGCGTCAGCGGGTCTTCGGTCTCGGGCGGCCTGTGCGGCCACGCATGGACCGACGTGTTCGGCGGCTGAAATCGTGGAGATGTCGTGCTCCTGTCGTGGCCCCGATGGGGGTGATCGGGCACGATGGGGGCATGGACGTGCGCGTCGACGGCAACTCGGTGAGGCGCTTGCGCGAGGCTCGACTGTGGACGCAGGAGGAGCTCGCGCGGCAGTGCGGCGTACATCCGCGCACCGTGCAGCGCGTCGAGGCGCAGGGCACGGTGTCTGCGCAGACGCTGAAGGCGATCGCGGGCGTGCTCGGCGTGGATGCGAGCGCGTTGGCGGCGACCGACGAGCCCGAGCCGCGCTCGACCGTGCCGGTGACGAGCGCCGAGGTGCGGCTCGAGCTGCCGTGGATCGGGATCGCGGCGGCGTTCCTGTGGGTGGCGCTCGCGTGCTTGGTGCACGTCCCCACCGCAGGGCCCGGCCTCACGACCGCCGCGGTCGCGGCGCTGGGCTTCGCGAGCTTCGTGATCGGGCTCTACTGCCTGCAGCGCTGGTACACGGGTCGCACGAGCGCGCCAACTCGAGAGCCCACCTGAGCATCCGGACGCTCGGGGGCTACTCGCGCAGGATCTTCTCCATGGGGCGGCCCTTGGCGAGCTCGTCGACGAGCTTGTCCATGTAGCGGATCTTCCGCATGAGTGGATCCTCGATCTCCGCGAGCCGGACGCCGCAGACGGTGCCCGTGATCTTGCTGGCGTTCGGATGGAAGGCCGGTGCCTCGTCGAAGAACGTCTGCAGGTCGTTCTTCGACTTGATCTGCTGCGCGAGGGCCTTCGGCGTGTAGCCCGTCAGCCAGCAGATGACTTCGTCGACTTCCTTCTTCTTGCGGCCCTTCTTCTCCACCTTCTGGACGTAGAGGGGATAGACGCTCGCGAACGAGATCTTGAAGACTCGTTGGTTGTCCATTGGAGCGTCGTCAGCGTAGCCCGCCGAGCTGTTCCGTTGCAACGGCGCCGCTTGCGTCAGGCCCCGTCCGAGGACGGCCGAGCGTGCAGCCAACGCGACCCACGTCGAGTGCACCTCGCGGATCGTTCGCTCATCGGGGCCCATCGGTGTCCTCCGGTTCGTCCTGCGCTGCGCCGTCCGGCCACGCGCAGATGCAGACGCGGTTGCCGGCACGGTCGGCGAGTGTCCAGTGCCGAGGTGCATGCGACTCGTCGACGATGCGACCGCCCGCGGCGATCGCCGCCTCGAGCCGCGCCTTCACGTGCTCACGCGCGACGGACACGTCGATGTGCATCGCGTGACGCAACGGTTTGGCCGCGTCGAGCTCCTGCATCCACACGGTGGAGCCGTGGCCGAGGGGATCGACCGCGTTGTCGTCCGCCATCGCGTCGTAGCCGAGGACGGCGCGCCAGAAGCCGACGTCGATCGCGTCGGCCTTCGCGGCGATGGCGAGCTGCACTTCCTGCACAGCCGTGCGATCCGCAACCGCGCCGCGCTCGCGCGCGACGGCGGAGACCGCCCGCGCATGCGCGATGTGTTGCGACTCGAGGCGCCAGAGGTCGCGACTGATCCGTACGGTCACCCGCGTGTCTGCAAGCGTCACGAGCACGCCTGCATTCGCGATGCCGGGCGCCTTCGCGATCGCCTCGGCGAGGCGCGCCGCCTCGAGCAACGACGCGACGCGAAAGACCGCGGTCGCTCCACCGTGCAACACGACCCAGTCACCGACCCCGTCCGCGGCGAGGAACTCACGCCAACCCTGCTCGCTCATGCGCGTCCTCCGGTGCCGAAGACCTCGGCGAGCGGGAGCTGCAGATCCGGCACCGCGATGCTCTCGATCGCCTCGCCGTCGCGAACGGTGCGGCGCTGTTGCTTCGCGACCTGTTCGATCGTCTGGTTCTCGCTGTCGACCACCCACACCTCTTCAGCGAAGCGACTCCAGATGTCGACGACGAACGCGCCGCGCCAACCGTCTGCGCGACGGACGACGGCGATGAGGATCCCGGCGTCGCCTGATACCGTGATCTCGGCGGCGGCGGCGGTGTCGTCATCGAAGTAGTAGCTCCGCGTTCCCTCGTGCTCGCTCACGTGACACCCCGCCGGCACACGTCGGCGAAGCAGCGAGCGCAGCTGGGCGAACGGACTCGTACTCATCGCGACCTCCCCCGGTGGGTGCAGCATGGCACCACGACCCGCACTGCAGCTCCTCGGGCAGAACGACCCGCTCCACGTCTTCGAGTATCATCGCATGTGATCGAGTCGTCGAGCCTGGAGGATTCTCTTCATTTTCGCGGCGTGGCGAGCTACCACCTGCCCCAGTCGCCTTCGAGGAACTCCGTCGTGATCGTGGCGTCCGGAAGCAAGGCGCGAAGAGCCGGTTCCTGCACGGCGACGTGGCTGCGACCGATCACGGCGAACACTCGCTCACCAGCGCGCACCTGTTCGATCAAGACGCGCGTCATGTGGACGTCACGCAGCTCCGTATCGGTTGCCCACACGCTCTCGATCTCCGTGCGTCCGTGCCGCGGGATCAAGCGATCGTCGCTGAGCTCGCGCCAATCCCCGAGCTCGGAGATCCAGTGCTCGCGCCAGAACGTGTCGAACGCGTCCGCGTTCTCGAACACGCCATCGAGCACCCCGACGGCGCGCTTGCGCAGCGCCTCCTCCAGGCTTGCGCTCGAGTATGGACGCGGCTCGTTCGACCAGACGAACCGCATCGCGAGCATCGCCGCGGCCTTCTCGGGATCGGTGGCGTCTGCCAACGCGCGCGCGTGGTCGGCCGCGTCGGGCTCGATGGAGTACACATCGACGCCATCACGCTGCGCGAGCGCGTAGACGAGCCCGGGCTCGCCGAACTGCTGGACCGCGAAGTGAACCCCACCCAAGCCGTAGCCGAGCCGTCCCTCGAGCAACGCGATCGTCGGCCCGAACCGCTCCCACTCCGCCTGGATCGCTTGGTTCTGCGGATCGTCGACGTCGTTCGAATGCCGCGCGCCGAAGTAGAACAGGGAGCCACCCGACGGATGCTCCACGCGCAGCACGTAGGGGCTGTGCTTTCCGGCCAACAACCGATCGTGATGCTCCGGCCCGCCGAGAACGGAAAGAACCGGCTCGTCGCTGCTCGTGCGCAGACTCGGAACGTAGGTGGTGCTGCAGGAGTACGCAACGCCTCCGCCGAGCACCACGCAGATCGCGAGGACTGCGAGTGCAATCCGCGGCCAACGACGAGGATCTTTGCCCGAGCCCATGGAGAATCCAGCCCGCCGAAGTCCGTCACGAGGTACCCAGGAACCCCGGACTCGGTCGAACCAACGTAGGATGCGTAGAAGGCGTCACTCTTTGCCAACCTCGTGCCCGGCGACACGAATGCCAAACTCTGCCCGTAGACTGATGAGCGGTACATCTCTGTACTCCTCAAACTCATGCCAAGGCCAGCGTTTGTGTTGACGGAGGCACCTCCATACCGTCCTCGGGACAATGATCACCGCCCCGAAAGAGGTACGGACGATCTCGGGAAGAGCAATCTCACGATAGATGCTCGTCGACTCGTGCAGCGCATAGCCCTTCAGCACCGACAGACCTGCAGTGGTCCCGAAGATACTCGACAGTTTCACCACGGCTTCGTGGGGCAGCGAGGTGTTGCAGCCAAAGACGACATGCGCAGCGTCGTGACAGCGAAAGAAGTCCTGTGCCGGCGGCGACATATCACGAAGTTTCGACAGATGCGGGTTCTGACCGTAGTACTCCTCGATCCCTTCGGCCAGTGTCTGCGTTGAATCTTGATGCTGGTACCTATGCATTTCGCGAACCTTGCAGGTTGACGCCCGATACATCAGGAATGGGGTTACCTTGGTCGTCGGAGATCCTGTTTCGCCGCGGCTGGCAACCGAAGGCCACGCATCGATCCAGGGGCGCGTCGGCCGGCGCCCAGCTCGAGGTCACGGCTCCACTCCCGCGTCGCGCCTCGCGATCCACAAGAGGATCGCTGTGTCTGCGCCGCCGATCTCGACAACGCGAGTCCCGTGCATCAGCACTCCAAGGCCGTGCTCGCCGTCCCATGTGCAACCAAACTCGAATCCGACGTACGGAACTCCGTCCTTTTCGACCTGGTGGACGTTCATACCATAGAGGCCAATGAGGCCTCGGAAGTCGTCCACGCTCCGGACCGGTGGAATGTCCTTGGGTTCGGCGAAACCGCTGTACTTCTCCCTCAGCGAGGGATAGTGGTCCAGCAGTCCGTCCAGCAGGGCCGTCTGCATCTGAGGCGCGTTCTGAACGGCCCAGCGGACCATCTGGATTTCGCTGTCTCGAAGAGGTGAATCGTTCCGGCCCTCGGGTGCGAAGACGACCTCGATGGTTCCGTCCGGCGGCGATTCACTGTCGCGCGCCCCGTACGCTCCGCCGCGACTCTGGAATCCGGACCACATCGGCAAGGAAACGGTCGTCTTCCAGAAGTACTCGTCCCACGAGAAGCTCTCACGCGTAATCTCTGGCATCTGGCTGGGCGTCCTTGTCTACTCTCGTATGCCACCGGCATCGGAGTTCGGCGGCGGGCTGCTGGTGGGCTCGATCTCCGTCGGCCCTGCTCGCGGCGGCTCCTCGCGACTCGGCGAGCCACAAGCAAGAGAGAGCAAGCAGCAAAGCGTGGCTGTATTCGTCGTCTTCATGCTCCGTCTCACTCGCTGCCCGCTCTGTCCGTCCAACTGTAATTCGACAGGCCTGCCTTTGTCTGCCTTTGTCTCTCCTCGCTGTGATAGGGAGATCCGAATAACGCCGTGACCGGTCGCACGTCCCCGCGAATTCGGCCGATGGTCGGTCGGCGCGCTCGTTTCCTGGCGACTCCGCGCTCGCGAGTCATCCAGCGAAGCCGTACGTTCAGCGCACGCCCCGGCCGCGGTGCCGCAGGCGCGACGCATCGTCGATGACGACCGCGAAGACCGGGCCGTGCTCGGCTTCCCACGCGGCGTCGTCCGCAAAGCGGACCGCGAGCGAAAGATCGGCGAAGTCCTTCGTCGTCACGGCGCCGTCCGCTTCGAGCACCACTGCGCGGAACATGCCCGGTGGCGCCGATCGATCGCGTGCCCAGGCCGGGATCGTGTCGTCGAGCAGCCGCTCGAAGTGGTCGAGCACCGCCACCAGCACGTCCTCCGGGCACGACGGGTCCTGCACGAAGAACCACCAATCGCCGTGCTGGTTGTTGATCGAGAACGCGTGCCCGCCGTACGTGAAGTCGATCCACGCCTCCGTCACGTCGTCCGTCACGAAGCCCGTCAGCACTGCGCCCTCGAGCTCGCGCACGTGCTCGCGCATCGCGTACTCGTTCCTCGTCTCCGGCAGCCCCGCGAAGTGGCGGCTGCCGTCGTTCATGCGCATGTCGTAGATCCGCGGCATCTCGTTTCAAGGCGACACGTGATCGGTCGCGCGCTCCAGCGCGAACTTCTGGGTGAACACCGTCGCGAAGCCGTAGCCCGCGACCTGCCAGAACCACACGCTGCTCACGAGAAAGCCCACCCCCAGCGCGAGCAGCCCGAGGAACGAGCACGCCAGGGCCGACAGCGCGATCAGCCACGCGTGCCAGTAGCTCCTGCCGCCTTCGCGCACGCGGCGGAGTGCGCGGAGCGGATCGAAGATCTCCCGCGGATCCGACGAATGACAATAGTGCGTCATGTACCCCGGCACCGCCGCCGTCGCGAGCAACCACAGCGCCACCGCCACCGGCCACAGCGCGCTCCACCCCAGCCACCAGGCGAAGACGCCGCAGACGACCGCCGGCGCGTGGTATTGCGCCATGCCGAGGAACGTGAGCGTGCCGTCCCGCAGCAGCCGACCGTAGCCGTTCCATGCCGGCCACGCCGGCATGCCCTGCTGCATGCGCCGCGTCATCGCGATGCGGTGCCCCATGTTCAGCAGCCATCCGACGACCGGGATGCACAATAGCAGTGCGCCCCACAGCACTTCCCTGCGCGACAACGCCGACTGTAGCGGGAACAAGAACGCGCTGCGGATCGACAACGGCGTCGATAGATCGATCGGTTCCACGGCGCTCGCCGAGCATACACTTCATCGACCACGTCACCACGCCCGCGCGCGCGCACAGGTTGCGGATACCGGCTGCCGGCCGCCGGCGAGCGTGCTGTCCGGAGGTCTGGTCCGTCGACAAGCAAGGCCTCGGCGCGCGCATCGGCAAACTCTCCGATGCGCGCGTCGACGAACTCCTCGCCGGCCTCGTTCTTCCGCCGTGGGCGGCCACTATGGCGTGCCGACGAGCACGTCGTCGACCACGAGATCCGTCGCGAGCTCCGTCCCTTCGATGAGCACCGCGATCGGTGCGCTCGACGGCACGTCGAAGTCGAGCTTCACCACGCCCTCGGAGACGTCGGCCATCGACGTGATCTCGCTGCCGTCGGCGAGCACGAAGCCCGCCCGCACCTGGCCCTTGCCCTCGGTGGCGAAGTGGAGCGCGAGCTTCTCGCCGATGGGCAGTGCTTCGCGCGTCAGCACCATCCGCTCACCCCGCTCGAGGATCGCCGCGAAGTCGCCCTTACCCTGCGCGGCGAAGCGCATCGCGACGGCGCGGGCCTCCAGATCGTCGCTCGACATCATGCCGACCCCGACACGATCGACCATGCGTTCGAACCCGTTGGCCACGTCGACAGGCGCCGCGGCGATACGCGTCACGTACGCATTGCCGTCCTCCGCCACGAACGTGAGCGACTCCTCCTTGCCCGCCTTGATCGTCGCTTGCATCACGGTGACGCCCTTCTCCATGTCGGTGGCCTCGACCGTCGCGAGCGTCTCGCCCGCGGCGTTCACCATCGACACCTTCGCCGCCTCGCCCGTCGCCGACACCACGAGCGCCGACACGCGATGCGACGTGCCTTCCTCGACCTGCAGCGGCGTCGAGAACTTCTCCTCGTTCGAGACGAGGATGAATGGGTCGTACACCTGGGCGATCTTCACCCACGGCGGCGGACACGTGAGACACGGCCAGAAGTCCCACGGCCACAGGACCTCCTCCCACACCAGATTCAGATCCTTCATGATGCAGAGAATGCTGAGGATCGGCCCCTTGTCGTACAGCCCCGAGCAGTCGTTCGCATTCGCGACGACCTCCTTCGTGTACTTCAGCTGCGAGTAGGCGAGGTTCGCCTCCCACTGCGCGTGGAGATCGGGCTCCTGACACAGCTGGTTCGTCTCCGGCATGCCGCCGGGCACGGAGCTCGCGTAGAACGTGCCGCGCGAGACCGGCCCGAGGTACTCGTAGCGGCCGAGCGTCACGTTCCACTGGAACACGGGTGAACCAGACGTGCCGTGGCAGCCGATGAGATCGGTCCACCGCACACCGAGCGACTCGTCGTAGTAGAGCTTGCTGTTGTACGATCCGAGATCACCGACGTCCCAGCCCGCGCTCACGAGCGGCAGTAGTTGGTTCCGGTCCCCACCGAAGTAGTGGATGCTCTCCTCGATCGGGTTGCGCGTGTTGTAGTGGTCATACAAGAGGTCGTCGCCCCAGAATCCGTCGAAGTCGTAGACCTCGTGGGCCCACGGCATGAACACCTGGGCGGTGTCGATGTCCGTGCTGGCGATCGGCACGAAGCCGTAGGTGTCGCCAGGCCTACCGTCGCACCGCAACAGCGCGACGTCGGAGGTGGGCTCGTTGCACTCGATCTGATCCCCCCACCACTGGCCGCAGCGCTGCAGCAGCTCGCACTCGAACGTCTCGGTGTGATAGCCGTCCGCGGCGGTCATCTCGTCGTGCTCGAACTCGAACCAGTCGCCCGGAGTCGTGAGATCGATGCCGGACATCCAGTCGAGATCGTGCTCGACGGGGTACATCTCGAGCGTGACCTTGTTGACCTTCGGATCGGGGATGTCCTTTTCGTCCACGCAGTGGGCGGCCGTAACGATGTACGAAGGCGCGACGAGGATCGAGCCGCACGTGTAGCGGACCGGTGTGACGCCGTCGGCGGCGATCATTGGATTTCCGTCATTGTCGAGCGCAGCGACGTGGATCGCTCCGCGGGCCAGCTCGGCCTCGGCCGTCGCGCCGCTCGGCGCAGGCGACACTGCGAACATCTGATACATGCGGTCGTACTGCACCCGGAACTCCTCCGAGATCGGTGCAGGCTCGTCTTCGGCGACACACGCGACGAGCAGGGCAGCCCACAACAACTTCGAACGACGCAACACGGCAAACCTCCTGGCGATACGAGACGTGCGCATGCCAGGACCACCAGCGGTCCCGCTCGCGCACCCGGAGGAGTCGGCCCGCGCCGTTTGTGACGGCCAGCAGCGCGCCATCGGCCCGGGGTCGACAGCCGTTCACTTCAGCGCGCGCACGCGCAGCGTCAGACCGCCCGGAGGCAACCGGGCCGCCAAGCACTTGCGCGGCGACGCCACGCCGATCGCAGTCCACCCCGGTGCATCCGTCACCACGAAGCGCGCCTCCTCGCATACCAGCTCGAACGCCCCCCCCTTGTTCGCGAAGCACACGAAGCCCTGCGGCGTCTCGCGCATCGGCAGATCCGCCGGCATGTACCAGCGCACCGTCGCCGGCACCTCGTCGCGATCGACGTCGTCCGTGATCGCGATCTCCCGCCCGTCCCACACGATCTCGCGTCGATGCAGCGCCGGGCTCTGCCACCCCTGCACTTCCCCCAACAATCTATCCTGAGCCCGATCCAACACCACCGGCTCCGCGCGCGCGCCGATGCGATGCGATGCCCACAGCTCGTGCTGATCCGGATCGCCCACGCCCACCGTCACCGTGTTGTGCGCCACCGTCGAGCGCGCGTACGACCGCTCCGCTCCCGGCACGTACGTGCCCGTCCCCGCATCCACGATCACGCGATCACCCGCGAGGCTCAGCTCGATCGCCAACGCATCCCCGTGGATGTGCCCCACCTGATGATCCATCCCCACGCCGCCGCAGTTCCACAGCAGCGTCCACGGCCCCCACGACCGCCGCGCGAAGCCACCGTGCACGGCGTCGACGTTCCCCGCAGACACACTCGCACGCGCGAGCAATCGCCGCGGCGTCACCGGTGCACCGAGCTGGCTGTCGCCCCACAGCGCCACGTCGCCGTCCGGATGCGTGAAGACCGGCACGATCGCGATCATCCGCTCCAGCAACGGCGCCAACCGTGACGCAAGCGATGGCGAATGCACGCGCGCCAACGCCACGACGATCGACAGCTGCTCCGCCAACAAGCAGTGATACGTCGGCGTGCGCTCGCGATGCACCCCGTCGCTCGCCAGCTGATCGTCCACCACCTCCACGAACGCCTTCGAGAACCGCTCCACCAACGCACGCGGCAGCGCTCCATCGAGCCCGAGCCCGCACGACAAGAGCGCGAAGTAGTTCGTCCACAGGTGATTGCCGTCGAGATGCACCTCGACGTTCGAAGCCAGGTGCTCGAGCTGCGCCGCCATCGATCCGAGCACCGCCTCGAGATCGCTCGCCGACAGCTGCACGCCCCCACGCCCGAGCAACGCGAGCCAGTGCCCCAGGCGAATCGACGTCGGATACGGCTCCCAGCCGGTGCCGCTGCGCACCTCCGCGATCCAATCGAGCACCGTCGCGAACGCGTCCTCGATCGCCTCGCGCGGGTGATTCAACCACCCGTGATAATGCAGCGTGTAATCGAACAGCGGATCCCCGGTGCCGTTCCACCCGAATCGCATCGGATCGTGCGCCGGCTGCCCCAGCAGTCGCACGCCGCCGTCGCCATCGGGCACGCCCTCGGGCGAGGGCCCCACGAAGTCCTCCGGCAATCGCACGCTGTCCACCCCGCGCGCCCGCACGCGCGCAGGCACCCGCGCCGGCCCGCGCGCCCGATTGCGCACGAGCGCCGCGATCTGGCGCGGCCGCAGGTACGAGACCGATCGCAGCGCCGGCCCCAACCGATCGCGCCAGCTCATCGCGACAACAGGCCCACCGTGTCGACCACCGACGGTCGCGTGAACAGATCGCGACGCAATCGCGTGAACGCGCGATGGGCCACCAGGATCACGACGATGTCCGCCACGCGCAGCGCATCTTCGGCCCCGTGCAACGCGAGCCCGGCGATCGGCGACGCCGACAGATGCGGCTCCACCACCATCACCTCGCCGAAATCCTCCGACGCCAGCGCGCGCACCACCTCGAGCGCCGGCGACTCGCGGATGTCGTCGATGTCCGGCTTGTACGTGAGCCCGAAGCACGCGATGCGCGGCCGCTTGAACCGCTCCGCCAGCGTCCGCACCTGCGCCACCACGTTCGCCGGCCGCTCGTCGTTCACGCGCCGCGCGGTTTGAATGAGCGGCGTGCGCTCCGGCGCCACCGCCACGATGAACCACGGATCCACCGCGATGCAGTGCCCACCGACGCCCGGCCCCGGCCGCAGGATGTTCACGCGCGGGTGTCGATTCGCGAGGCGAATCACCTCCCACGCATCGAGCCCCAGCCCGTCGCACACGTTCGCGAGCTCGTTCGCGTACGCCACGTTCACGTCGCGGAACGCGTTCTCCGACAGCTTCACGAGCTCGGCCGTCTCCGCCGAGCAGCGCAGCACCTCGCCGCGCACGAACTGCTCGTAGAAGAGAGCACCCGCCTCGGTGCACGCCTGCGTCACGCCACCGACGACGCGATCGTTCTCCACCACCTCGCGGATCACCGCACCGGGCAGCACGCGCTCGGGCGCGTGCGCGACGAACACGTCCTCACCGATGCGGAAGCCGGCCTCGCCGAGGATCTTCGCGACCAGATCGCGCGACGTCCCCGGTGGCACGGTGGACTCGAGCACGACGAGATTGCCGGGCGCGAGCACGGGCACGAGCGAACGCGTCGCGGCCTCGACGTACGAGAGGTCCGGCCGGTGGTCGGCATCGAACGGCGTGGGCACACAGATCAGGAACGCACGTGCAGCGACGGGCGCCCCGAACGCCTTCAGCCCACCCGCGGCGACGGCTGCGCGCACGAGCGCATCGAGCTCGGGCTCGACGATGTGGATCCGCCCGAGATTGATGGTCTCGACGACGGACGCGCGCGTATCGACACCGGCGACCCGTTGCCCCCGCGTGGCCAACACGGCGGCGGTGGGGAGCCCGACGTAGCCGAGCCCGAGGACGCACACGTCGTACGGATTCGCGGAGGGTTCCAACGATGTGCCATCCTATCGGCGGTGCCGCATGCCGTCCAGCAGCGATGGTGATGGAGGTTCGGATCCGTGAGCGCAACGCTCGACGCGCTGTGGATCGCGGCCATCGCCACCTTCGCGCTCGTCGCGGGGCTGATGCCGCTGGTCCTGCGCGCATGGGTGGCGCTCGGTCGCCGTGACGGCGAGCTGAGCCTGCGAAAGGTGCACACGGGCGAGATCCCGCGCGCCGGCGGCCTCGTCATCGTGCTCGGTTTCGGCGTCATGCTGCTCGTCGGGCTCGCCGGCGTCACCGAGCTGTCCGCGACGCACGAGCTCTTCTCGATCACGCCACTCACCGGCGGACTCGTGGGCGCGCTCGTCGTGGGACTGTCGGGCGCCTACGACGACCTCGTCGGCCTGCGCGCGCGCACGAAGCTGCTCTTCCAGGTGATCGCCGCCGCGCTCGCGGTGCTCTACGGCCTGCACTGGCCCGCGCTCGAGATGGTGCTCGGCTGGGAAGGCCACTGGTTCTCCACGATCCTCACGATGGCGTTCCTCATCGCCGTGGTGAATGCGGTGAACATGATGGACGGCCTCGACGGCCTCGCCGGCGGTATCTGTCTCATCGGCTTCGGCCTCGTCGTGATGGCCACGTTCGCGCAGGGCCCCGTCGTGCTGCCGGACACGATGGCGGTCGGTTGGATGGCCGCGTGCGCGTTCGGAGCGGCGGGCGGCTTCCTCGTGCACAACCGCCATCCCGCGCGCGTGTTCATGGGCGATGCGGGCAGCTACTTCATGGGCTTCCTGCTCGCGGTGCTGCTCATCCAGGTCGAGCCCACGCGCTGGCGCGTGCCGCCGATCCAGCTGTCGATCGCGATTCTGCCGCTGATGGTGCCGCTGTTCGACATGGTGCTCGCGATCGTGCGCCGCACGCTGCGAGGCCAGCCGATCTTCGCCGGCGATTCCGATCACGTGCACCACCGCCTGCTCGCCGCCGGTTTCTCGCACGCGCGCGCGGTGACGGTGCTGTGGGCGACGACGCTGATGTTCGCGACGCTCGCGTACCTGCAGGTCATCGGCATCGGCGGATGGTGGACGCTGCTCGGCACGTTCGTCGCGATGGTCGTGGCCGCGGTGCTGCTCGGCTACCACCGCATGCTCGCGAAGCTGCCCGCGTTCACCGGCGAGCGCTTCATGGGCTGGCGCGATCGACGACAGGAAGTGATGGAGATCCTGGCCGGCATCGAGCAGCTGCGCGCGGCGGATCCCGAGCGCGGCACCGAGCGCTGGCGGGGGCTCGCTGCGGATGCGGCGGCCCTGCTCGGGCGCCTCGGCATCCCCGCGATGCAGGTGCGGCGTGGCGACGAGATCGTCGTCGTGCACGGCGATCCCCGCGACACGTGGGCGTGGCTCGATCTCCCGATGCCCGGCGAGGACGGCGTCGAGGTGCGCCTCGCGCTCGCGGCCCGCCTGCCCGATCTCCAGCACGAGCAGCTCATGTTGATCGAGCGCATCGTCGGCGCGCTCGCCGGGGCGCCGGTGGGTGCACGCTCGGGTGGGCGTGCGACCTCGGAGCTCGCGCAGGTCGCGGCCGAAGGCGCACGTCCGCCGACGTGACGCGCGTCAGCGCTGCGCCGTGCGTCGCGTGGCCGCGCGCTGCGGCTTGGCGGGCGCGGGGCCCTGCACCTGCACGTCGAACACCTCGCCCTTGCGTCTCACCACCGCCGACGTCGGCGGTCGATCGGCGCGCAGCTGCAGCAGCTCGGCGGCCGACTGCTCCTTCGCCAGCGGAGCGAGGCCCGCCGTGGTGGTCGCGAACGTCGCGGCCACCAGGTGATCGCGTGACGCGTTGCCCGGCACCGCGCCCTTCGTGTGGCCGATCCACTTCACGAGCGTCTCGGTCGCCTCGGGGCCGACGACCACCATCACCGCACCACCGCGCTGCGAGCCCGCGAACGCGACACGCAGGTTGCCCTCGGCGTCGAGCAGCGGCGCGAGCTCGGCGGGCACCTGCTTCTTCGCATTCATGAGCGCGACCGCATGGATCGCGATGCCCTCGGCGGTCGCGCGGTTCTTCTTGAAGCGGATACGCGGCACCTGGATGCCGAACGAGCTGGCGAGCTCGATGTTCGACGTCACCGAGTTGACGAGCGACACCACCGACGAGCTCGCTTTGTTCGGGTCCTCGCTGCCGAGCGCGAGCACGACGTGGCGCTGCGGACCGATGCCCACGAGCACGCGTCCGTTCCAGCTGCGCACCGTGGCGTTGAAGCGCTTGACCATGTCCTCCATCACACCGCGGACCAGGAAGTTCTGATCGTTCAGCATGCGGGTGGCGCGACCGGTGAGGTCCTTGATGACCTGCTGGTACGACGCGTACTTCGTGGTCACGCCGGCGGCGAGCTCGGGCGAGGACAACAAGCCCGTGAGCGCGCCGTCGGCAATCGCCTCGATTCCCTCGATCTGCGCGGGGCCTTCCGTCGTGACGTGGAAGTCGTGCGCTCCCTCGCCCTTCACGTTCACGCGCGTGAACGGGAACTCGATGGCGCCCTCGGCCTTCGCCTGTGCGGCGTCGATCGTGAGGAACAGCCCCGACTTGCCGTACGCGCGCGAGAGCTCCGCGGCGGTCGACAGCCCGCGCAGGTCGTCGGCGAGCGCGAGCGTGGACGTGCGCTCGTCGAGCCACGCGAGCTTGGGCCCACGCTGCTCGGCGGGGCGCTGCAGGTCGACGGCCCCGAAGTCGCCGGTGGTCGGCTTGCCCGCGAGCAAGCGCTTCACGTCGGCGATGCGCGCCTTCTCGATCGGCACGTTCACGATCGACACGTTCTCGATCGTCGCAGCGTCCCACGGGCGGTGCAGATCGACGTACGGCACGAGTTGGGCCTCGATGCCGGCACCGCGCATGTTCGTGAACGAGCGCAGCACCGCCCGCGCGTCGCCCGACTTGCCGATGTACGTGGCGAGCGCGTCGAGGACCTGCGACGGTGCGGCCACGTGGATCGCCATCGGCGGCTTCGCCGGCAACGCATACGGCTTGGGCAGACCGCGACGCGCTGCGGCGCGTCGCCCCTCGCTGCGAGTGGCCCGCGGCGATTCCGAGTCGCCGGGGCCTGCGTTCTTCTTGCAGGCCGGCGCCGCGAGTGCGCCCAGGATTGCGATCGACGCGAGCGAGATGCGGAAGCGGTTCATGGGCATGGACACGGTAGCAGCTCGTCCTCGCGCACGAGAGCGCGCATGATCACTGTCGACGGCCCGATGCGGACGGCCTTCAGATCTCGCGGTGTTTGCCCCAGCCCACACCGTCGCCGGTCGCGCCGCCCTAGCGCGGCTCGAGCACACAGCGGAACCCGATGGTCACGTCTCGCAGTGTGCGAGGCCGCGATGACCGGGCTGCGCAACGGGCCGCGACCGCGTCGCCCTTCCAGCCGCCACCCTTGACGATCACGCGCTCGTCGGGCGTGCGCGTCGAGGTCCACTCGAGCACGTTGCCCGCCATGTCGAGCACGCCGTACGGGCTCGCGGCGGCGGGCGTGCGACCGATCGCATCGGTGTCGCGGCGGCCCGACTCACGGGTGTTCGCGAGCGTCGCGTCGAATCGATTGCCCCACGGATACGAGCGACCGTCGTCGCCGCGCGCGGCCTTCTCCCACTCCGCCTCGCTCGGCAGGCGTCCGTGTCCGCCGCGACGCTCGCCCCACCACGCGCAATAGGCCTCGGCCTCCGGTTGGCTCACGAGCACGGCCGGATGTTCTTCGCGGCGCCGCTGCGGGCGGCCCTGCGACCACGCGAACCGATCGATCTCGGCTGCGTCGCCCGTCGCGACCCACGGCTCGGGCACGCCCTCGTCGTACACGTAACGGCCGTACTCCGCCTGCGTGACGGGCATCGTCATGATGACGAACGCCTCCGTGTGCGCGACGCGTTGCGACAGCTCGCGACGCAACCGCGTGACCGCGTCGCGGGGATTCCCGCCGACGCGGGCGAGGTCGTCGATCGCCGATGCGCGCTCGTGCAGCGACGAGCCCATCGCGAACGGACCGGCCGGCACCTCCGTGGTGCCGCTCGTGTCGACCTGCCTGCCGGCACATCCGACGACGCCGAGCACGAGCGGGAGGGCGAGCGGGCGCAGGGGCACGTCCGTCGTCATCGGCCGCGCTCGGGCACGGTTGAGGCCGGCGCGCGGACCGGACTGGATCGGGCCGGCCGCCGTCGACGATGCTCGGGAGCGATGCCGTTGCCGTTCCTGTGCATCCTCATCGCGTTCGCACTGTGCTACGCGCCGAAGTGGCCGCTCGCCATCGCCCAGGCCCGCCAGGGCGGCGGCTACGACCACCGCAACCCGCGACAGCAGCAGGACAAGCTCGAGGGCTGGGGCGCGCGCGCCCGCAATGCCCACCTCAACTCGTTCGAGTCGTTCCCCGCGTTCGCATCCGCGGTGATCGTCGCGCACTTGTGCGGCGTGGACGAGCGCCGCGCGAGCATCCTCGCGATCTTCTTCGTCGTGTCACGCGTCGTGTACATCGGCGTGTACCTGGCCGATCTCCCGCGCCTGCGCACGACCGTCTTCTCGCTGGGGATGGTGTCGATCGCGACGCTGTTCCTGATGCCGTACTTGGACTAGCAGGGGTAGCCGTGATCGCTGCGCGCGCGGTCGAGTAGTTCCTCGATCATCTGCGGCTCGGCCCTGCCGTTGAAGGCGAGCTTGCGCGTCTCCTTCGTGGTCTCGACGCGCAGATAGTGACGCTTGCGGAAGACCCGATAGAGGAACCACGCGCCGAGCGGGACGAGCGCGACGCCGAACGCCTCGACGTCGACGATCGTGCCGCCGACGAGCACCCAGCTCAGGATCCGCACGACGAACACGAGCCCGACCGCCATGAGCGCGACGCCGGCGACGAGCTGCACCACGGGCCGCTCCTCGGACTGCCCGTAGACGAGGGCGACCGACGTGATGCCCTCCTTCGGCAGGCACACGAGCCGCGTGCCGTCCTCGTCGACCTCGTCGAGTGATTCGCGCGTGAACCGGATCGACAGGTACTGGGCCGGATCCGCCACGCGATCCCAGCGTCGCATGGCCGCGAGGACTACGTCGATCTACGGATCCGAGAGCGCGCGGACGCGGTTTCTTCGGGCGATTCGCCCAGCCGCGCACGGTGCTAGTCGCCCATCCGCGGGCTCGATCGCGCTCGCGAGTCGATGAGGTGCGACGATCGGGAACCTGGAACGAGATCTGCGTACTGCTCGGTCATGGGGTGCACCGGGATCAGAGTGGGGATCGCGGCATGGTTGGGCGCGAGCGCGACCATCTCGTGCGGGGGCGAGGACGCGGAGGGTGAGGACTCGTTCACGGGGACCTCGCCCACCATCACGGCGACGCTGGGCGACAGCGGCGAGTCGGGGGCGACGCTCGACGACGGTGTCGACGCGGGGCCCGGGCCCGACGACGGGGTCGACGACGGCATCGACGACGGCGTCGACGGCACCGATGCGGGCGACGACGATCCGAGCGGCACCGACGACGGCACGACGGGCGGCGTTCCGTTCGACGGCGGCCTGTGTGCCGAGGCGCCGCCGATGGGGGCACCGGTGCCGCCCGCACCACCCGCGTACTCGGGGGGCGCATGTCCGGCGTTCGTGCCCGGCTACAACACCGGCTTCACCGCGGGCGGGATGAACCGCGAGTTCGCGCTCATCGTGCCGAACGACGTCGACGAGACCGGCACGTATCCGCTGATGTTCGCCTGGTACCACATCAGCGGCAACGCGATGGACTTCGTGAACGACATCGAAGCCCAGTCGCTCGCCGATGCCGGCCGCGCCATCATCGTGATCCCGCAGGACTCCGGCATGTTCGAGACGGTGTGGCCCGACACGCCGCTCGACATCGGGCAGTCGGGCGTCGACCTCGCGATGTTCGACGATCTCTACGCCTGCATCTCGCAGCAGTTCCCGATCAACACGAACTGCGTCGGCACGCTCGGTGTGTCGGCCGGCGGCTTGTGGACGTCGTACCTCGGCACGCAGCGTGGGCAGTACTTCGCGAGCAACCTGACGATCTCCGGCGGTCATCCGAGCGAGTTCGTCGGGCCGTGGTGGCCGTGGAACTCGCCGCGCAAGTTCGCCGCGCTCGTGATGTGGGGCGGGCCCAGCGACGTGCTCGGCATCGACTTCCACGCCGCGTCGCTCAACCTCGTGGGCGACTACACCGGTAGCGGTCACTTCCTGTTGCGGTGCGAGCACCAGAACGGCCATGGCGTCCCGCCGGCGGGCGATGGCGATCCGTTGCAGACGGCGCTGCACTTCGCCCGCAACCACCCGTTCTGGCTCGACGGCGAATCACCGCTCGACATGGGATTGCCGGCCTTCTACCCGAGCTACTGCCAGGCGATCTGATCGCGGAGCATCGAACCGATCGCAGAGTATCGAACCGATCGCGGAGCATCGAACCGATCGCAGAGTTCGGGCCGACAGGACGTCGGCCCGACGCGCGCCAGCGCCGTGAGGGTGGGGGTTCCCTGCTCGGCTCTGCCGAGCAGGGGGAGGGACGGCGACGTAACGGCGACGTCCCTCCCTAAAACTCGATCCGCCACACCAGCGAGACGCCGCGGCTCTTGAAGAAGGCGCGTACGAAGTGGCGTTGACGGATCTTGCCGTTGCGCACGACGCCGAGGACCGGCAGGCCGGCGATGAGCGTGGAGCCGAGCGCCGACGCGGTGGTGGCGAGCGCCATCGGACGCGCTTGCCAGTTGTCCGCGCGGAAATCCGCGACGCCGAGCAACGCGGGCGGTGGCAAGGCGGGGCCCACGAACTCGGGGTTCAGCGTCGGTGCATCCTCGGCGAGGATCCAGCGCGCCCACGTCAGCTCGCGAGCGAAGCGCTCGAGCGTCGACAGCGTCTGCGGCTCGGGCTCGGGCGTCGCGGTGCGGACGAGCGTCGCGCCGTTCTCGGAGTCCGGTGCGGACTCGTCGGCCCGTGCGTCGGCACACGGCCACGCGGCGAGCATCGCGACCGCGCACGGAAGCCAGCGCCACGCGCTTCGCCACCGCTTCGATCCGCTTCGCCTCCGCGCCCTCATGCCGAGCTCCCAGGATACCGAGCCGTCGCGCCCCGCCCAAGCGCGAAGTGACCCGCGCGCGCCTCGCAATGCACGCCACCCTCTTCGCATGGCGTCCGAGTTGGCGGCGCTACGAAAGCATCACTTCGAGCGATCGCTTGCGCGCACATGGGTCGGAAGCTCGTTCGTCGCGGCGCCGCGGCCCGATGCCGAATGGTCGCACCCGGTGGTCGCCGGGCGCCCGCGCACCGGCATCGCCCACGCGCCCTCCGAGGTGGTAGACCGTGATCGCGCCCCGTCTTTCCGGCCATTCGGACGATGAGCGAACTGCCCGACCACGAAGAGCCAAACGCGACGCCGGTCGCCGTCGCTGGTTCCGACACCCGCGTGATCGCGACGGTGAGCTGGGTGTTCCTCGGGCTCGGCGTGTTCGCCACGGTGATGTTCCTGCAGGACCCCAACGTGGCCCGGCATCCGCACCTATTCCTGCTCGGCTCGACCGGGTTGGCCGGCAGCGCGATCCTGCGGGTGCTCGCTCGCTTGCTCCGCGATCGACCGGTCGACTGACGAGAGCGCACGACAGATGCAACGCTCGCGGCGGCCGGCGGCTGACATGGCGCTCGCGATCGTCGTGGCGCTCGCGCTCGCGGCCGCGTTGGCTCCACTCGCGCTCTGGTCGGTGGAGCTCGGCGAGTGGCCCGACGATCCCATGCCGCTCGCGCGCGCGTTCGGTCGCGGTCTCGCGATGGGGCTCGGCGTCGCCGGGGTCGCGCTGGCGATGGCATGGCCCCTCGCGCGCGCCGTGCCGACACCGGTGCTGCTCGGCTGGGCACTCGTCGGCTCGCTGCCCCGCAGCCTCGGTGCGCTCGCGCTGGGATTGCCGCCCGGCCTCGCCGCGGTGGCCGTCGCGCTGCTCGCCGGAGCCGTGCCGTGGACCGCGTTGCTCGTGCAGGTGCGCATGTCGTCGCGGCCGCGCGCGTGGATCGAGGCGGCGGCGGATCTCGGCGCGTCGCCATGGCAGCGATTCGTGCGGATCGATCTGCCGTTCGCACGTCCGGCGCTCGCGATCGCGGCGACGTGGACGGTGTTGCAGAGTCTCGGCGATGCGACGACCTACGAGCTCGCCGGCGGCGGCAAGGTGTACACGCCGGCGCTCTTGCTGCGCGACGCGTTGCTCGAGGACGACGACGCGGCGCTCGTGTCGATCGCCCTCGCCGTGTCGACGGCCGCAGCGCTGCCGGCCGCGTGGGCGCTCACCGCGGTGCTCGCTCGCGCGCTCGGGGGTGGGCGTGAGCTCGTCGTCCCACCCAGCCGTCGACTGCAGGCGATCGGCCTCGGGCTCGCGCTCCTCGCCGCCCTGCCGATCGTCGCGCTCGTGCTGCCTGCGCTCGCTCCGTTCGGGCCCGGCGACGCCGTGCTCGCGGGCAAGCTGGGGCCCACGTTCGCGGTCGTCGGCGCTTCGGCGGCGATCGGCACGGCGATCGGGGCCGTGTGTGCGATCGGTTTGCGACGCGGACGCGCGGCCGTGTTCGCGCTGCTGCTCTTGCCGGCCGTGCTGCCGCCGATCGTGTACGGCGTGACCGCGCTCGAGCTCGGCGATCGATTGGGGCTCGGCCCGGGGCTCGTGCTCACGGTGATCGGCCTCGCCCCCACCTGCGTCGCGCTCGCGTTCACGGTGCTCGTGGTCGCGCGCCCGCGCGTGCCGGCGGTGCTCGTCGAGGCCGCCGCGGATCTCGGCGCGACCACGGCGATGCGCGTGCGCCGGATCTGGGCGCCGTTGCTCGGTCCTGCCGCGGTGGCCGCGCTCGTGCTCGCGGGTGCGTGGGCGGTAAACGACGCGGCGCTCGTGGCATTCACGTCCGGCCCCGGCGGCAGTACCTTGGCCGTCGCGATGACGATCGTCGCCCGCGGAGCGCAGAGTGCCGTGGTGCCCCGTTGGGCCCTCGTGCAGGTCGCGTTCGCGGTGGGCTCGGTCGCGCTCGCGCGCTGGCTGCTCGCGCGCAAGGCGGTGCGATGAGCCTCGTCGTCCGAGGCCTGCGCAAGCGCTTCGCGGAGACGGAGGTGCTGCACGACGTGTCGCTCGAGCTCGAGCACGGTCGCTACGCCTGCATCATGGGCCCGTCGGGCTGCGGCAAGACGACGCTCTTGCGCATCATCGCGGGGCTCGAGGTGCAGGACGCGGGCGAGGTGGTGCTCGATGGGCGCTCGCTCGACGGCGTCCCACCCGAGCATCGTCCGGTGCGCATGGTGTTCCAGCAGGGCGCTCTGTTCCCGCACCTCGACGTCGCACAGAACGTCGGCTTCGCGCTGCGCATCGCGGGCACGACCGGCAAGGATCTCGATACGCGCGTGGACGAGCTGCTCGACGCGGTGGGATTGTCGGCGGCGATGCGCTCGCGCGCTCCCGACACGTTGTCGGGCGGCGAACGCCAGCGCGTCGCGCTCGCGCGGGCGCTCGCCGGCGATCCCCGCGTGCTGTTGCTCGACGAGCCGCTCACGGCGATCGATCGCCCGCTGCGGGCCGGGCTGCGCGAGCGCTTGCGCGAGCTGCAGCGCGCGAGCGGGCGGCTGTTCGTGCACGTCACGCACGATCCCGCCGAGGCGCTCGCACTGGCCGACCGTCTCGTCGTGATCGACGGCGGTCGCGTGCTCGCGGACGGCGACGCCGAGCTGCTGTATCGGCGTCCGCCCGATCTCGTGACGGCGAAGCTGTTGGGCGAGGTGACCGCCGTGCCGGTCACGAACGGCGAGCCACGGGGATGGTTGCGACCCGAGCGATTGCGCGTGGCCGGCGACGACGCGCGCGCACGCGGTCGCGTGGTCGAGCGGATCCTGCACGGCACCGTGGTGGAGCTCGTGGTCGATTGCGCCGGCACGCGCTGTCGCTTGCGCGGCCTCGACGGCCGTGGCAGCGTCGGCGACGAGATCGGGCTCTCGTGGAACGACGACGACGTCCTACGACTGCGCGAGTGATCGGCCGGCGCGGCTTCCTGCGCGCGGGCGCGGTGCTGGGCCTCGCACCGTGGGGCTGCTCCCGGGCGCGGACGCTGTCGATCTACAACTGGGGCGACTATCTCGCGCGCGAGGTCGTCGACGCGTTCGTCGCGAAGGAGAAGGAGCGCGGCACGAAGATCGAGATCGTCGAGGACTTCTACCTGTCCGAGGCCGAGATGGCGGCCAAGCTGCGCGCGCGCGCGGCCTACGACGTCACGGTGCCCATCGACTATCTGTTGGACGAGCTCGTGCGCGACGGATCTCTGCGTCGACTCGACACGAAGAAGCTGCCCGGCGTGTCGCACCTCGACTTCCGTTTCCCGGCGTGGAGCGGCAAGGACGATCAGGTCTACGCGATCCCGTACGTGTGGGGCACCACCGGCATCGGCTACGACAGCGACAAGGTGGATCCACCGACGAGCTGGAGCGCGCTGTTCGACCTGCGCTACTCCGGTCACATCAGCGTGATCGACAGCAAGGGCGACGTGATGGATCAGGCCCTGCTCGCATCGGGCCTCGACATCAACAGCATCGACAAGCAGCGCATCCGCGAGGAGATCTGGCCCAAGCTGCTCGAGCAGAAGGAGCTCCTGCGCGCGTACGACAGCAATCCCGCGCGCGCGCTCGTCACGGGCGAGACCTGGATCGCACAGATCGACAGCGGCGACCTGTTGCGCGCGCGCGAGCAGAAGCCGAGCCTGCGCTACGTGATCCCCGAAGAGGGCGCACCGCTGTGGACCGACTACCTCGCGATCCCGTCGTCGGCGGCGGCTCCGGAGCTGGCCGAGCGCTTCCTCGAGCACACGCTCGACCCGCAGATGGCCGCGACGACGGCCAACGTGCTGCACTACGCGACCCCGAACGCCGACGCGCTCGCGCAGGGCCTCGTGCTCGAAGCGAACGACCCCCAGATCTACCCGCCACCCGAGCTGATGGCGAAGCTGCAACGCAGCGACAACTGGGTGGGCACGACGGGCGCCCTGGTCGACGACATCTGGCTGGATTTGCGCGGCTAGCGTTTCAGCTTGTCGGCGACCTTCTGCAATCGCGCGTTCGCGGACGCGTGCCCCAGCTCGAGGGCGCGCTGGTACTGCGTCTTCGCGTCGCCGTAGCGGAACGACTTGAAGTAGGCGTCGCCGAGCAAGAGCACGTGGTCGGCCTTCTTCGGCGCGGCGGCGACGGCTCGCTCGGCGTACTTCGCCGATTCGACGTACTTGCCCTCCTCGTAGGCCGTTCGCGCTATGCCGGCGAGCGCGCCCGCGTGGCGGGGCTCGCTCGCGAGCACCCGCTCGAACGCGCGACGGGCCGCCGCGTACGCGCCCGCGGCCAGCCGCGAGCGCCCCTCGGCGAGCCATCGCTTGGTGTCCGACGCAGACGCTTTCGGCGTCGGCGTGCCGACGGCAGGCGTCTCGACGAACGGATCGATCGGCTTCGGCGCGACCGATGGCGTCGCGATCGGCGGCGTCGCCACGGGCGGCGTCGCGACCGGCGCTTCCTTCTTCGGCGCGCTCGCGACGAGGTCGTCGAGCTGCGACTCGATGCGTCCGCCCCACGCCGGCGCCTTCTTGCGCAGCGCGACGACGGCCTCCTGCCGCTCGTCCGGGTCCTCCTTCGCGAGCGCGTCGAGCGGTGCGACGGCGGCGAGCTCGGACTCCGTGAACGACTGCGTACCCGCCTTGCGCTCGAGCTCCGCGAGGTTGCCGGGCGACAGCGGCGCGCGCTCGTTCGCGATCGGATGATCGGGCACGAACACGAGCGCCTCGGCATAGTAGTCCACCGCGAACGCCCGACCCGCGGGATGCTCCCAGTAGCGATCGCCCAGGCGCACCAGCGTGTCGGCGAACTCGCGACGTAGCTCCTGTGCGCGCTTCTCGGCCGCGAAGGATCCGAAACCGTCGATGGTCTCCATCTCGAGCACGAGCAGGAACGCGGTCGGCGTGTCGGGACTCGCGGCCGGCGGATAGACGAAGTAGTCGCGCGCCGCCGCGGCCCGGGCATCGACGGTGAGCGCGTCGATGCGCTCGAGGTCGGCGCGGCGTGGCGACAGCACGGCCGCGGCTACCGCTCCCGCGACGACGAGCGCTCCGCCGATCGCCAGCGCACGCCGCCATCCGGCCGTCTTGCCGGCCGGACGCGCGAGCGGATCGGGCATGCCGAGCAAGATCCGCTCGCGCCGGCCCGGCTCGACGTCCGGCACCGGCAAGTCGTCCCACGCGCTGTGCAACCCCGCTTCGATCTGTGCCTCGCACAGCGCTGCTTCCAGCTCCTGCGCGTTCGCGAAGCGCTCGCCGGGCATCTTCGCGAGACAGCGCATCACCAGGGCTGCGAGCGCTGGATGGATCGACCGATCCGGCGCCGCGTCGGCGAGCGGCGGAGGATCGCGCTCGATGTGCTCGAGCAACACCTCGTGCTCGTCGCCCTGGAACGGCCGCTTGCCGCTCAACATCTCGTACATCGTGCAGCCGAGCGCGTAGATGTCCGCGCGCCCGTCGTGCGCGAGCCCGGCGACGCGCTCGGGCGCGAGGTACCACGGCGTGCCTGCAGCGCGTGACGCCGCCAGCCGAGCATCGGCGAGAATCGCGGAGATGCCGAAGTCGAGCAGCCGCACGGCATCGTCACGCCCGCGTCGACGCGTGAGGAACACATTCTCCGGCTTGATGTCGCGATGCACGACGCCGGCGTCGTGCGCGGCCGCGAGGCCCTTGCACACCTGCCGGGCGATCGCGATGGTGCGCCCGGGATCGAGCGAGCCCTCGTTCAGCACCGATCGCAGCGTGCGACCGTCGAGCAGCTCCATCGTGAAGAGCGCACGACCATCGGGCACCTCTGCGAAGTCGTACACCTCGACGATGTACTCCGAGCGGATGCGCGCGACGATGCGCGCCTCGGCGCGGAACATGTCGACGAGCTCCGGCCGTCGACACGCTTCGCTGCGCAGGATTTTCAGCGCGACGCGGCGATCGAGATCGACGTGCTCCGCCTCGTACACGACGCCCATGCCGCCGTCGCCGAGCCAGCGCACGAGTCGATAGCGCGTGCCGGCAATCGCGGCTCCGGGCGCGAGTGGCAGCAGCGGGCGGCCGCGCTCGAGCTCGCCACCGTCGTCGGCGATGGCCCGCGTGGGCGCGCCCGCGTCACCGGCGATCGGCCGCGATCCGAGCTTGCCTTGCGGCGGTGGCGGCGGGATCACGGAGCCCACGAGGGTCAGCGAGGGACGACTCCCCACGTCGATCCCTGTAACAGCCTCGACGGCCTCGCGCCCGTCGCCGACGGAGGCGCGCGCGCGATTCCGACGAATCGGCCCGACGCGGGCCACCGAAGCTCAGGCGTCTTCGCCTTCGGGCTCGCCGCGCCCGAATTCCTTCTGAAGTGCGCCCGCCCAGCGCTCGAGATCGTCGATGGTGCTGCGCGCGAGCACGTCATCGCTCGTCATCGCCTCGATGCGAGCCCGCAGCATCTCGCGCGCGCGGAACAGCCGACTCTTCACCGTGCCGGGGCGGATGCCGAGCACATCGGCGATGTCGGCGACGCCCATGCCCTCCCAGTAGTGCAGCTCCACGCAGATCTGGAAGTCGACGGGGATGGAGCGCAGACCCTTGAGCAAGAGCTTCTTCTCCTCGCGCATCGCCCGGATCTGGCTCGGTGATCCGCGCAGATCGTCGGCCGACACCTCGAGGAAGTCCTCGAGCTTCGCCTGCGCGCGCTTGCTGCGGTACTGATGGAAGAGGAGATGGCGCGCGATGCCGAGCAGGTAGGCGCGGAACGTGCCCTCGCGGATCCGGTCGTAGCTCTCGAGGCTCGCGAGGAACGTGCGCTGGGTGAGATCTTCGACGTCCGTGTCGATCTTGCTGCGGAAGAAGCGGTAGACGCTCGAGAAGTGGCGATCGACGAGCTCGTTGCCGGCGACCTTGTCGCCGTCCTTCCACCGGCGCAGCAGCTCGAAGTCGTCGGTCAACGCGCTCCGAGCTTAGTCGTTCGCGCGCGGCCGGACGAGGGGCCGCGGAGGATCACGGAGCACGCGCAGGAACCAGAGCACGCCCGCCGCCAGCACCGCGATGGAGAACGCGCCGCAAGCCAGGCCCCAGACCCAATAGGGGCCGCCGAGCGCGGCGCCCATCTGCGCCGTGTCCGACGGCATCGAGCCCATGCCCGTCATCGCAACGTCCGTGAAGAGGTAGTCGCCGCGCGAGAACACGGAGAGCGCGAGCTGCGTCGACACGAACACGAGCGCGAGCTGGGCGGTGGCCGCTTGCGTGCGCCATGCGATTGCGACGAGCGCGACCACGACGGCGCCCGTGAACACGACGCCGAACGCGTTGCGCACGAACAGGACGATCACGAGCGCGAGCGCGAGCGCGAGCACCCCGAGGAACGCGCGAGCCCCTCGCGCCGAGCGACCGACCACGAAGCCGATCGCCGCGACGATTGCAGGGCCGACGAGACCGCCCGCCGCGACGATGGCGTGAGCGACGGGGCTCGTGCCTCCCGCGTGCTGGGCGACGCCCGATCCGTCGGCGAAGATCACGAGCGACTCGAACGACCCACCCACGGCGAGCGCGGCGATGCCGTGGCCGAGCTCGTGGAAGAGCGTCGACAGCAGCATGAGCGGATACGCGAGCAGCTGCCCGAACGGGATCAGGTAGAGCGCGAGCGTGAGGCCCACGCTCCACAGGAGCGCCTGGCGGGCACGGCGGCGTTTCGCAGCGTTCTCGAGCCAGTCCAGATGGTGCACGGGAGACTCCCAGGGCGTGCAACGCCCCGCACGGCCGTTCGATTCCCCCACGGCGGGAGCTCGGGCGCAAGGGCCGGCGCGCGCGCGGTACACTTCGTCGGCCATGGTGCTCCTGCGCCGCCTCGTGCCGCTCGTTGCCGTGCTCGGCTGCGGAAGCGTCGAGCCCCTCGGTCCCTGGCCGACCACGATCGCGACCGGTGGCGGCACCGACGACGGCTGCATCGCCGACGACACCGGCGCACCGGCCACGGGCGCGGACACGTCGGGCACCGCGGGCACGAGCGACGCGACACCACCGTCGTGCGACGAATCGACGACGGACATCGGCTGCGTCGCGGGCTCCGAGGGTTGTCCGTGCACCGGCGGCGGCGGGTGCGAGTTCGGGCTCAAGTGCCTGTCCGAGGTGTGCGTGCTCGACTGCCCGGTCGGCGCGCCCGGATGTCCGTGCACGCAAGGCGGCGGCTGCGATCCGAACCTCGAGTGCGTCGACGACGTCTGCGAGTGAGATCAGCCCGCGTTGTCGGGCGGCGGCGCGGCCTTGGCGTCCTTGCCCTCGACCACGGGCGCGCCGCCGGTGGGCATCGCGAACTTCTCGGTGTCGACCGGCACGTTGAACTCGATGCTGACGATCTCCTGCGTCGCCTTCGCGAGGCTCGCGTCGGTGACCTGCTTGAACGGCAGCTTGAGCCCCTCGACGTCGCGATAGTCCTGCATCTCGACGGACACCGGCATCTTGCCGAGCGGCGTGTCCTGCTGGAACTTCTGCGCGACCTGCAAGCCGCTCTCGGCGTCGAAGCTGAGCTCGACCTCCGCACCCGACTGCGACTTCAGCTTCACGTCGTAGAGCTTCTTGCCGTCCTTCTCACGCTCGCCGATCGTCTCCGCGGTGGCGAAGTAGCGCTTCCAGTCGGCCGCGAGCAGCAGGCTCGACGCCCACGTGTGCTGCTCGGCCTCGAGGCCGCCGAGCTCGCGCCGGCCGTTGATCGGATCCTCGCTCCAGATCTTCGCGCCCTGTTTGCCCGCCCGGATCTCGCCGATGCCGACCATGCGTTGCTCGGTGTAGAAGTCGCCGTCCTTCCACCAAAGCTCGAGATCGCCGGTGATGTTCTGACCGGTGACCAGCAGCTTGCCGACGAGGTGGAAGCTCGTGATCGTCGCGAGCTTGTCCTTGCCGCCGACGGCGTCGACTGCCTTCGCGAGGATCGCTTCCGCGTCGGGCAGGTTCGCGGCGGCGTCGGGCGCCTTCCCGCTGTCCTTGGTCTCGATCGACTTCGTCTCGGCGCTCTTCGGATCGGTCTTCGCCTCCTCGGTCTTCTTGTCACAGGCGCTCGCGAGGACGACGAGTGCGAGGAGCCAACGGTTCGCGATGCGCATGGTCTTCATCCCTTCTGGAGCTGGCCGATCGCGGCCTCGAGCACGGGGTCCTTGCCGGCGGCGAAGTCGGCCCGCGTCTCGGGCACGAGCACGTCCGGCACGACGCCGATGCCCTCGACGATCGTTCCCTTCGGCGATTGGTAATCGCCCACCACGTACTGCAGCACGGCGCCGCCGGCGAGCTCTTCGATGACCGACGGCAGGGCGGCGCCCGCCGACGCACGCCCGCCGACGATGGTGACGCGGCCGAGGTCGCGCAGGCCGGCGGCGAAGATCTCGGAGGTGCTCGCGGTGCCCTCGTCGACGAGCAGCACGACGGGGCCGGTGAACGCGTCGGTGCCGGCTTCCACCTTGAACTCCTGCTCGAAGTCGCGAAACCGCAACCGACCGAGGCTGCCCGGCTTCGCGAGCAAGAGCCGCGCGACGGGCACGGACATCGCGCCGACGCCACCGGGGTTGCCGCGCAGATCGAGCACGAGCGCGGTCATGCCCTGCGCGCGCAGATCGGCCATCGCCGCCTCGACGCGCTTCACCATCGGCAGCATCCAGATGTTGAACGCGAGGTGGCCGATCGTCGTGCCCGGCAGCATGCGGTGCTCGACGCGCGTGGGCAGGTTCTCCAGGTTGCCGAGCGTGACGAGCTCGCCCTCGGGCTCCTCGCACGTCACCATGCGCACGACTTCCTTCGCGCTCTTCGGGTCGGTGATCGCGAGCTTGCGGTGATCGCCGGCCTGCTCGCACGAGAGCCGCGCCTGCGCGGCGCGAGCGATCTCGAACGCGAACTCGGACGGTCGCTCGGTGCGGCCCTTCACGCGCTCGATGGTCTCGCCGAGCGGTTGGCCTTCGATCGACACGAGCTCCGCACCCGTCGGCACCGCGCCGGTCTTGCCGGTGGTGCGGCTCTGCACGACGACGAGGCGATCCTCGATCCACCGCACCTGCAGGCGCGGCACTGCCGATCCGACTGGCTGATCGTCGTCCGCTCGCTGCGGCGGGAACAGCCGGAAGTGGCTCTGTCCGAGCTCGTCGAGCAGCTTGTTCACGATCCCGTAGGCCTCGGCGCGATCGTCGATGCCGACGAGCTGCTGGCCATACTGCAGGCGCAGGGCCGGCCAGTCGCGGCACGCGAGCGTGGGGTCGTAGTGCTTCTCGAGCACGCGGCGCCAGACCTCGTCGAGCGTCGCGGCGTACTCGCTCTGCGGCAAGGGAGGCAGTGTCGCGACGTCGAGCTCTGCCCAGCTCTTGCACTCCGGATCCGACGGGGCGGCGACGTCGGTCTTCGTGGCCTTCGCGTCGGCGACGGGCTCCACGGGTGCGCGCTCGGTCGCCGTCGTGGTGGTCGACGGCGCGGGCTCGTCCTTGCGGTCACACGCGAGGCCGGCCAGCAGCGCCAGCGCGAGCACCCGCGGCGGCCGTCGAGTCATTCGTACGTCACGCGCTCGAGCGCCGCGAGGTCCAGCACCGTGATCTCCTGGCGGCTCAGGTTCAGGATGCCGTTGCGCTGCATCCGATTGAGCGCGCGCGAGATCTCCTCGCGCACCGTGCCGAGGCGGGCGGCGACGGTGTTCATGTCGAGCTGGCGCGGGATCACGGTCTGCTTGCCCGGCTCGGCGCCGTTGCGCACCGCGAGCGTGAACAGGAACGACGCGAGTCGGCGCTCGACCGAGCGCAGCGACAGGTCGAGCACGAGATCGATCAGGCGGTTCGCACGGAACGCCATGTGGCGCATGAGTGCGAACGCGAGCGACTCGGAGCGCGCGATGAGCCGCACGACGGAGTCGGTCTCGAAGCGGTAGACCTCGGAGTCGGCCATCGCGAACGCGGACGCGGCACACTGCACGTCGCGCGGCAGGAAGCCCTCGCCGATCATCTTGCCGGGCTCGGCGAGATACAGGATCTGCTCGCGCCCTTCGCTCGAGATGAGGGAGAGCTTGAACTCGCCGGACTTCACGAGGAAGAGACCGGGGCCGGGCTCACCGCGGCGGAACAGCGAGCGCTTGCGCTTGACGTCGAGCAGCTCGGCGATGGCGCACAGCTGCGTGAGCACGTCGTCGGGGACGCGGTCCCAGCCCGCCCACCGCTTGAGCATCTTGGAGATGAGCTCCGTTTCCGAAGCGTCGACGGCCATGCGCGGCAGTGTAACCGGATGCGACGCCACATGCGACTGTTCTCACGCATGCCGAGGTGCTGCTCGTGAACGGCTGGCCAGGGGGCGGAAAGCCGCTCACCCGACGAAGCAGCCGTCGCGGAATTCGCCGCGCTTGAGCCCGACGGGCTCGCTTTCCGGCGCCAGCGCGCGCAACCACGACCAACTGTAGATGCCCGCGTCGTGGCCGTCGCTGAAGCGGATCGCGAGCGCGTACGCGCCGATCTCGTGGATCTCCGCCGCACGCACGTCGTCGGGCACGTCGAGGCGGTGCACCACGGTGCCATGGCCCTGACATCCGGCGCACGGACACCAGCTGCGAAGGTACGAGAGCGGCAGCTCGGAGATCACGCCGTCGTCCCACGTCACGACGAGGAGGTTGCGCGACACCGAGTGCGCGACGTCGACGGGCGAGCTCATCGCCCGCGTAGTCTACACCCCGAGGGCGCGGAGCAATCCGTCGATGCGGTGACGCAGCTCGACGGGCACCCAGAAGCGTTCGTCGTGGTCCGCGGTCGCGAAGACGAGGGCACAGCTGCGCAGGTTCGCGATCGGCGTGGTCGCCCGCGAGATGTCGCCGACGGCCTGGGCGATCGGCGCTTCTTGGAGGCGGGCCAGCGTGGCGCGGTCACCCACGCCGCGCACGAGCGCGCCGAGCAGCTCGAGCGCGTCACGCGGCAGCGTCGCGACGAGGATACGGAGCAGGGCCTCGTCGCGCAGCAAGCGGGTGATGTCGCGCTCGAGATCGCCGCGGCCGCGAGGAGCACGCAGGCCGAGGCGGCGACCGACGTCGTCGAGCTCTTGGGGGTCGAGCGTGCCGAGGCCCATGCGCAGCGAGTGGCCGGCGCTCGGCGTGCCCGCGAGTTGCGGTGCGTCGTCTTCGGGCGCCCGATCGGGCTGTACGAGCGGCTGGGCGAGCTCGTCGGTGTCCACGCGGATCGCGAGCTCGAAGGTCCGCAGGCGCGCGCGCTCGCGGGGGCTCAGCTTCGCGGTCACCCAGCTCTCGATCGCGCGCAGCTGATCGGCGGCGTCGAGGGCTTGCTCGGGATCGACGCGCGCGGGCTCGGCGAGGTAGCGCGCGGTGACGGCATCGGCGTGGGCGAGCCGCGAGACCATGCCGTTGGGCCACGCGGTGGTGCCCTGCCCGCTTGCGTGCAGCGCTCGCAGGAAACGGGCGATCGATCGCCGCGTCGCGCGGACGTCCGCCATCGGATCGCGCGCGGGCGCGGTGTCGGGCGTCTCGGGGGCGGCGAGGAGTCGCAGGGCCACGTCGATCCCATCGTTGACCGTGGACGCCGCCTTGACCCCCCGGCCCACGACGTTCCACCGCGCGCGCCGCTCGTGATCGCCGGGACGATCGCGGCGCGCCCTCGTTTCGCCGGAAACTTGGGCCTCGTGTGCGTGGAGGTAGGATGTCGAGTGATGCAGCCCGAGTCGCCGTTCCGCGTGCGTCCCCTGCCCCGTCCCGGGGTTGCCCGCCACGATCGTCGGCGTCGGCGGTCGAGCTCGGCCGCCGTCGCGATCGAGCTCGCGCTGACGAGTGCCGCCGCGCGCGGGGGCCTCGACGTCGTGCTCGTGGTGGACGACGCGGGGATGCTCGTGGCGAAGAGCCGCACGTCGCACGATCTGACGTTGTTGGCAGCGATCACACCGATCGTCGCGCGCGGCCACGCGATCCCGCGGATCCGCAAGGACGGGGTGCCGCGCGACATGGCCGTGCAGGTGATCGACCTGCAGGGCGAGCGCTTCTACATCGCTGCCATCGGCGGCAAGTACATGGCGCGCACGCGCGAGCTGTCCGAGAGCACGCTCGCGGCGCAGCGCATCCTCGCGTAGCTCAGCGTCGGCGTCCGACCAGCCAGGCGACGAGCACGATCACGAAGCCCACGGCCGTCGCGAGTGCGGCGAGCGTCGCCGTGCGGTGCTGCGGCTCGAACTGTTCGATGTACGTGAAGTAGCGGCGCGGCATGCCGGCATGGCCGAGCGCCAGCATCTCCCACGCCATCCGCAGCGCGCCGCCGCACACGAACAGCGCACCGACGCGCGCGAGGCCCGGATGCGCATCGCGGCCGAAGAGTACGGGTCCCCAGGCGTGCGTCGCGGCCAGCAGTGCGAACACGACGAGGTGCGCCGCGAAGTGCAGCTCCCCGACGACGAAGTAGGTGTCGTGCAAGTGGACGTCGATGGAGAGCGACTCGAGGAACGCCTGCACCGGCCCACCGACGATGAGCGCAGGTGCGACCCCGAGCACGGCGTAGATCATCGCGGGGTGCCAGCGCTCGCGCGAGCGTAGGACCCCGATCACCAGCACGACCGCGAGCACGAGCTGGGCGATCGCGGCGACCACCGCCGCGAGCGGTGCGAATGCGGTGCCGGGGAATGGTGCGTCGGTGGCGGCAAGCAGCTCCGCGACGAACGTCGAGACGAGGACGATCGCGACGAGCGTGGTCGAGGGGGATCGCCCGCCGATGGTCGCGATCACGTGCACCGCGGCGGCGATGGCGGCGACGACACTGCAGCCGACGATCGGGGCGAGGGCGAACGCGGGTCCGCGCACCAAGAGGACGAGCATCAGCAGCGCGAGCGATCCGCACGATCCGACGAAGCCGGCGACGACGAGCCTCGTCGACGCGCCAGCCGTCCCCCATGCGACCCGCGCGGTACCGCCGAGCTGGGCCGTGAGGATCGCGAGCGCGCCCGCGACTCCCACGATCGACGCGACGAGCAGGAGCGGTGGCGCGAGGGGGTCGAGCGGTTGCAATGGGACCGCGACGCCGAAGCCGAGCAAGCCCGCGAGCCCGGCAGCCCACGCGAGCCACGCGACGACGCCGACCCCGACGGCGGGGCCCGATCGCGCTCGCAATGCGGCCGGCACGAGGACGTGGCCGACGCCGCCGAACAGCGCGGGCACGACCACGCCGATGAGCATCGAGATGCCGTGCAGGCCGAACGCACCGTTGTACGACTCGGGCGAGAACGTCGGCTTCGGATCCCACAGCTCGATGCGGATGAAGAGCGCCGCTGCGCCGCCCATCGCGAATGCGATCGCGGCGCTCACCAGCCACAGCCTCGCGAGCCGAATCGCGTCGCGGGGGATCTCGCCCGGCTCCGCAGCACCGCTCGGCTCGGCCGCTGCCCCATCGGCCACCGGCGGCGCGTAGGGGTTCTGCGGCACCGCCGGACGCTACCACTGGATTTCATGGATCGGGCTGGAACAAGCCCGCCCGCCCGTGCGTACGCCCCCGCCGTGAGCCCCAAGACCATCCTCCGCAGCACGCGTGTCGACCTCCTCGCGCCGTCGCTCGCCATCGTGGTGGCGGCCTGGATCCCCGCCAGCGCGTGGGAACGCGTGAAGACGAAGCCGAAGGAACGCATCATCCAGATGACGGGCTCGGCGAAGCGGCGGATCGTCTCCGACACGATCGGCTGGACCGCCGTCGTCGACACGCGCGACAGCGATCGCGTCGCCGCCTATCGCACGCTGCACGAGCACGTCGAGAAGACCGTCGCGTACCTCGTGCAGAAGGGGATCTCGAAGGACGAGATCCGCGTGTCGTCGGCGACGCTCGAGGAGCGCAAGCGCACCGAGTACGTCGGTGCGGGCGAGGAACGCATCGAGCGCGAGGTGTCCGACGGCTTCGTCGCCGTGCAGAACATCGAAGTGCGCAGCCAGGACGTCGCTGCCGTCGAGCGCGTCTCTCGCGAGGTCACGCAGCTGCTCGAGAACGGCATCTCGGTGAGCTCGGCCGCGCCCGAGTACTTCTACACCGGCCTCGGCGAGCTCAAGATCGAGATGCTCGCCGAAGCGAGCGCCGACGCCCGCATGCGCGCCGACAAGGTGCTCGAGTCCGCCGGCGGCGGCACGATCGCGCGCCTGCGCAGCGCCGACATGGGCGTCATCAACGTGAACCCGCCGAACTCCACGAGCACGTCGTGGGACGGCAACAACGACACGACGTCCTACGAGAAGGACATCATCACGATCGTCCACGCGAGCTTCGAGCTGGCGGACGAATAGGCCAGCGAAGTCCGAGCGAGACGCCGCCGCCGATCCACAGCTGCGAGACGCCCGGGCCCGCTTCGCCGTCGATGCGGGCCCGCGTCGCGATCGCGGCCCATCCGAGCTCGAGGTGCGCGCCCACGACGACGCGGCGGCCGACGAAGCCGTCGACGCCGGCGCGCAGCGCCGGACCGAGCCAGCCGCCCTGCACGCGACCGGTCTCCACCGTCGCGTCGTCGCTCTCGCCCGCGAGCGACGCCCAACCGCCGCGCACGCCGATCGATCCCCACGGATCGACGCGCGCCCGATCGCCGTGTGCGACCGCGCCGGCGAATGCCGACGCCGCGATCGCCTGCACGCGACCGAGCGGCTCGCGCGAGCGCCCCCCATGCGCCGACACGGCGGCCATCCACCCGAAGTGGCGCGCCGGACGATGGCGCACCGTGATCGCGCCGCCGTACAGCCCGAGCGGTGCGAGTGGGAAGCCGAGCGCATCGAAGCCTGCGGTCGCGATCCACGTCGCGCGGCGCGGCGACGGTGGCGGAGGCTTCGGCGGCGGCTCCGTGCGCACGACCGGCGGCGGCGCGACGGGTTCCTCCACCTTCGTCGGCGCGGGCTCGGGCGCATCGCCCACGAGCTCGACGATCGCGAGCGCGAGCGTGCGCGTGGCGACCGTGCGCTCGAGCCCACGCGTGTGCACGCGACTCGTTCGCGAAACCGATCCCTCCACCGCGACCACGACGTCGTCCGCCTCGCACGCGAGCGCGATCGTGGCCCCTTCCTCGCGCAATCGCGCCGCGTCGTCCTGCGCGACGCCCTCGAGCTCGTTGCTCACGAGGTAGCCGAGCTGCGCGCGATCGATGCCGTGCCCGTCGACGCATGCGTCGATCCGCACCGGCACCTCGGCCCACGCGAGATCGGGCGCGGCGGAGGGCCCCTCCACCGCCGAGAGCACGATCAGTCGCAGGAATAGCGCCACGTGTTCAGATCGGGCTTCTTGAAGATGGTGACGAGCGCGAGCGCATCGCTCTGCGCACAGACGTCCGGCGCGTACAGCTCGATGTCCGTGACCAGCTCGGGATCGATCAGCTCCGCGTGCAGCACCGTCTTGCCGCGTGCCGTGAAGCCGGCGAGTCGATCGCACGTGCCGGCCGCGAGGCAGCCGTAGTCCATCGCGAAGTCGACGCGGTCGACGACGTCGTCCGCGATCTCCGTGCCGTCCTGCAGCGCGATCGCGAGCCCACGCGCGTGCGCGTTGTCGACGAGCCAGTCGAGATAGCCGATCGTCGTCTCGCGCGTGAGCGGCCAGCCGCTGTCGATCTGCCAGCCGTCGAGATCGCCGGGCTCGATCGCGTCGCAGCCGAGCGCGACCGCCGAGTCGAGCCGCGCCAGCATCGCCTCGCGCACGACGGTGGCCTCCGTGTCGAGCCAGTGCTCCGGCCCTTGGCCGATGATGGTGCCGAGCGCCGGACCGACGAGCTCGCGATCCGGATCGGCCCACGTCGAGATGCCGGCGCTGAACCAGCAGATCACCGAGCGATCGTCGCCGTGGAGCGCGTCCACCGTGGCGGCGTCGGTCGTGAACAGCGGCAGCGCATAGACGTCGGCGAGCTCCGTGTAATCGAGCGCGCCGACGCGTTGTGCCTGCCACGTCATCGTCGCCGGTGGGCACCACCAGTCGACGTCGCCGGCACCACAGCTCTGCGCATCCGCGGCCTCGGTGCTGCTGCCGTCGCCGGTGCCGCCGCCGTCGGCCTCGATCGCGTCGAGCACGTCGCCCATCGTCGTACATGCGCCGAGCTGAGCGACGACCGACACGACGAACGCTCGGCGCACGGATCCCACGAGCCCTCAGTGTACGGCTCGGCCCGAAAAAGCTCACCGCCGAGGACGATCGTGCAGATGCGCGGATTCGCGGCGCAGACGCGTGTTAGCGTCGATTTCTCGCCCACCGGTGAGCCGTTTTCCCGGCCACCGCCCTCTTCGAGCGCTGCCGATGGCCCAACCGCGAGTCCAGCTCGCCCTGGTACCGCCCGGCGAGGGCCCATCGACCTCCGCGGACGACGACCCGCATGACTTCGACGCGCTGTTCCGCCGCTTCGCGCCCTACGTGGGCCGCATCGCGCTGTCCGTGCTCGGCGCGGCCGACGAGGTCGAGGACGTCGTGCAGGAGGTGTTCGTGACGGCGCATCGCCACCTCGGCACGATCCGCGATCGCGCGGCGACGAAGGCCTGGCTCTCGCGCATCGCCGTGCGCGAAGCCGCGCGACGGCTGCGACGCCGACGCATGCGGCGGATCCTCGGCATCGCAGGCGACGTCGCCGACTCGCCGCACCTCGCGGATCACGGCGCGACGCCCGAGGAGCGCGCGATGTTGTTGTCGGTGTATCGCGCGCTCGATCGGGTCGGCACCGCCGAGCGCCTCGCGTGGACGCTACGCCACGTCGAGGGCGAGCGGCTCGACGCCGTCGCGCAGCTGTGCGGCTGCTCGCTCGCGACGGCGAAGCGCCGCATCGCTGCCGCGAACGCGCACGTGCGCAAGCTGACCGGGGCCGTGCTCGGCGAGGAGGGCGACGATGGCTGAGCCGTTCGCGTTCGCTCGCGAGGCGCTCGATCGGGCCGAAAGCACGTTCGACGACACGCGCGTCGAACGACTGCTGGATCGCACGCGCGACGCGATCGCGCGCCGACGCCGACAACGGATCGGCGGGCTCGCGGTCGCGGCCGCCCTGGTGCTCGCGGCCGGCCTCGCAGCGTGGTCGTCGGTGCGCGAGCTGGGCCACACCGCTGGTGAAGCCACGGGCGAACAGGCGCTCGACCAGGGCGCGGGGCCGTCGGCGGCCGGGTGGACGATGGACGTCGGGCAGAGCCACGTCGTCGTCGTGCGCGGGGGCACCGACCTGCGCGCGCTCGCGGACGAGGACGGTCGCGCGGGCTTCGAGCTGCTCGCCGGCGAGGTGCGTGTCGATGCGGTGATGCTGCGCGTGATCGTGGCGGAGCAGCTGCTGCTCGCCGACGACGCCACGTTCGAGCTCGCGGTCGCGGATCGCGGCTTCGAGCTGCGCGTGATCGACGGCGAGGTGAGGCACGGAGATCGTCGACTCGTCGCCGGCGATCGGCTCGTGTTCGATCCTGGCGCGCTCGCGGCACCGGCCGCGGCGGAACCGGCAGACGCACCGCTCGAGGCGGCACCGCTCGAGGCCGTGTCTCCGAAGCCGCGGGCAAAGGCCGCCAAGCCGAAGTGGCGCGCGCTCGTGCAGTCGCGCGACTGGGCCGACGCGTACACCGAGATGAAGCGCGCCGATCCGAAGACGGTGCGCGCATCGGTGGATGCGCTGATGGCCGCGGCCGATGCCGCGCGCTTCGGCGGCCATCCCGACGAGGCCCCGAGCTACCTGAAGGAAGTGCTCGACGATCACCCGCGCCACGCGATGGCACCGCTCGCCGCGTTCACGCTCGGTCGCGTGTATCTGGAACAGCTCGGTGCGGCCGAGAAGGCCGCCGCCGCGTTCGCGCGGGCGCGGTCGCTGGCCCCCGCGGGAGCGCTCGCCGACGATGCGCTCGCGCGCGAAGTGGAGGCGTGGGCGAAGGCGGGCGACACCGAGAAGGCGCGCGCGCGTGCGCGCGAGTACCTCGAGCGCCACCCGTCCGATCGCCGCGCCGCCGCCGTGCGTCGCCACGCGGATCTGCCCGCACCGTAGCTCCGCGCACGCGATCCTCCGCGCGCGGTCGCATCCACGAAAAAAGCACATCACGCGTGAGCCGAAATCACGGCGCGCGTCCTCCGAGCCGCGGAACCAGGGACGAGGGATCGTGGCACGACACTACTGCACGTCCGCACTCGCGATCGCGATCGTCACGTACGCGCCCGGCTGCTACCAGGGCTTGTCCGGGAGCGCGCAGGACGGCTCCGGCGAGGATGGAGACGACGACGGCGACGACGACGACGGCGACACGTCCGACGCCGATCCGCCCGAGGTCGGCTGCGAGGGCCTGCGCCCCAGCCGGACGCCGCTGCGGCGGCTCACCGACGTGCAGTACCGCAACACGATCGACGATCTGTTCCTCGGCGCGGTGGTGCCGAGCGACGCGTTCCCGGAGACGTCGATCGCCTACGAGTACACCAACGAAGCGGTGGCCGACGAGATCACCGAGCTCGCGACCGAGGAGGTGATGATCGCGGCCGAAGACGTCGCCGACCAGGTGATGGCGGCGGTCGACGACGTGGTGGGCTGCGATCTCTCGCAGTCGTGCATCGAGGGCTTCGTCGACGACTTCGGGGCCCGCGCGTTCCGCCACCCGCTCACCACGGGCGAGCGCGAGCTCTTGCTGGCCGCGTACGACGACGGAGCGGCCGACGCACCGGTGGACGGCATCGGGCGAGTGGTGACGGTCGCGCTGCAGATGCCGCAGTTCCTCTACCTCGTGGAGAGCGGCGAGCT
Source organism: uncultured Nannocystaceae bacterium (assembly GCA_964468635.1). GTDB lineage: Bacteria > Myxococcota_A > Polyangia > Nannocystales > Nannocystaceae > Xiheibacterium. The sequence continues at coordinate 120,101 of CAYXVR010000018.1, read as the reverse complement.
CGACGACGAGGATCCCGACGTGCTGCGACTCGACGATCACACGCTCGCGAGCCGCCTGTCGTATCTGCTGTGGGACACGATGCCCGACGACGAGCTGCGCGCGGCCGCGGACGCGGGCTCGCTGCGCGACGTGGACGAGCTCGAGGCGCAGGCCCGCCGCCTGCTCGACGATCCCCGAGCGGCGGCCGCGATCGCTCGCTTCCACCGCGAGTGGCTCGATCTGCCTCCGCTGCGCGGGACCGAGAAGGATCCCACGATGTATCCGCAGTTCGATGCGGCGATGGCCGAGTCGATGCGCGCGCAGTTCGAGCGCCTCGTTGGCGCGACGCTGCGCAGCGACGAGCCCTCGCTCGCGCGACTGTTCACGTCCGAGACGATCGAAGTGGACGCCGCGCTCGCCTCGATCTACGGTGTGGATCCTCCAGCGTCGGGCTGGGCGGAGATCGGTCTCGATCCGAGCCAGCGCGCCGGCATCCTCACGACGCCGCTGCTGCTCGCGAGCCACGCGACCCAGATCGGCAGCTCCACGGTGCATCGCGGCAAGATGGTGCGCACGCGCATCCTCTGCCAGGAGATCCCACCGCCTCCACCGGGGGCCGCCGCGCAGGCGCCCCAGCTGCCGCCCGATGCGACCGAGCGCGAGCGCGCCGAGGCGTTGCTCGCCGATCCCGAGTGCGGCGCGTGCCATTCGATGATGGACGCGATCGGCTTCGGCTTCGAGAACTACGACGCCATCGGAGCCTGGCGCAGCACGTACGCGAGCGGCTCGGAGATCGACGCGTCGGGCACCATCGTCGGCCCGCCCACCGGTCTCGAGGCGCAGGAGTTCGTCGGCGCGATCGAGCTCGGACGATTGCTGTCGGCGGCCGAGCCCGTATCGACGTGCTACGTGCAGCACTTCGTGCACCACGCCCGCGGCGCGGCAGCGAGCACCGAGGTCGAGCAGTGCGCCGACGACGATCTCGCCGCCGCGTTCGTCGCGAGCGGTCAGGACCTTCCGCAGCTCGTCGCCGACTTCGTGCGCAGCGACGGCTTCCGCTTCCGCGACGTAGGAGACGCACCATGATCACCCGAGCGAAGTCTTCGCGCCGTTCGTTCCTCCGCGGCGCCGGCGGTGCTGCGGTCGCGCTGCCGATGCTGCCGAGCCTGTGGCCCCACGCGCGCGCCGGCGGGGCCGAGCCGCCGCGCCGCTTGGTCGTGGTCGTGCAGCCGCAGGGCTTCATCATGGACGAGTGGCGTCCCACCGGCGTGGGCACCGACTTCCAGCTCGCGCCGATCCTGTCGCCGCTCGAGTCGCTGCGCGATCGCATCGTGGTGATCTCCGGGCTCGACAACGTCTGCACGGATCTCAACTACGGCGCGGGCGGACACGCGAGCGCGCTCAAGAGCGTCCTCACCGGGATGCCGCTGTCCGCGAACCTGCTGCCCGACGGATCGCTGCGCCCCACCGCCGAGCACATCCCATCGGATCAGGCGTTCGACGTGTTCGCGGGCGGGCCGTCGGTCGATCAGGTCATCGCGGATCGACTGGCCGCACCCACGCCGTACCGCAGCCTCGAGTTCGCGGTGGGCACCGACGGATATCTGCACGCCGAGCAGGTGTTCCAGCGTGGGCCCGACGAGCCGCTCGGCACGATGCACGACCCGCGCGCGGCGTTCGACCGGCTGTTCGCCGACTTCGATCCCGGCGAGCCCAGCCCGCTGCAGCGCCTGCGGTCGGCACGTTCGAGCGTGCTCGATCGCGTGGGCGACTCGTACGACTCGATGGTGCAGCAGGCCAGCGTCGCCGATCGCATCGTGCTCGAGGCCCACGTGGAGAAGATCCGGGAGCTCGAGATGCGCTTCGCCAACGGCTGGGAGGGCGGTCAGGGCTGCGCGGTGCCGACGTACTCGCTGCCCACCGACTACGACCCGCACAACTCCGACTTCGACGACGTCGGCGCGATGGCGCAGATCGACATGATGGTGATGGCGCTCGCGTGCGACATGACGCGCGTGACCTCGCTGCAGTTCACGCAGGGCCAGAACAACCGGTTCCCGTGGCTCGGGCTCACGATCCCCGACACGAGCTGGCCGAACTACAACCCGGTCGAGTGGCCGGACTGGCACGGCATGTTCCACATCAGCCCGGATCCGGCGCGCGATCATCCGGAGCCGCGCGCGGCGATGGTCGCGGCGATGCGCTGGTACGCCGAGAAGTTCGCGTACCTCCTGCAGCGCATGTCGGAGACGCCCGACGGTGACGGCTCGCTGCTCGACAGCAGCCTGGTCGTGTGGGTGACGGAGTTCGGCGACGGCGCGGCCCACTGGGCGTGGGATCTGCCGGTGGTGCTCGCCGGCAATCTCGGTGGCGCGCTCACGACAGGCCGCCACCTGGTGGTCCCCGGCCGCGTCGAGAACCCCGACACCGGCTACTCCACGAACGACCTGCTCACGTCGATCCTCAACCTCTTCGGCTACGACGACACGAGCTTCGGCTACCCGGACATCTGCCGCGGCGCACTGCCGGGCCTCGCGTAGATCACTTCTTCCACTTGCACGCGAACTCGTGCCACGGCGCACCCTTGCTCGTGCATGCGGTCTCCTGCGCGCCGGGCAGCACCGTGGCGCCGAGCACTTCCATCGCGGAGATCATCCAGCCCTCCATCATGCGGCAGTGCTCGGGTGCCATCGCCGGGAAGTCGTGGATCCGCAGGATCGTGTTCTCCGGGCGGGTCGCCACCGCTTCCATGCGGCCCGCGTCGCGATAGTAGCGCGGCCACACTCGCTCGCACGATCCGATGAGGTGCTGCGGTGACGCGAGCAGCTTCAGCACTGCGAACGCGCCGCGCAGATCGTTCTTCGCCGCCGCGTATCCGAGCTCGCGACTGAGCGCGCCCGTGCCGTCGCCGAGCTCGCGCTCCGCACCGGAGAGCAGCTGTGCGAACGCGGCGTACGGGTACCAATCGGTGCCGACGATCCGCTCCTTCACGACGTCGGCGAGCTCGCTGCCCCAGTACGGCAGCGCGTGCGCGACCGGATCCGCCCCCGCCGCCGCGCGCAGCTCCTTGAGCACACCGAGGAACGCCATCCCCCGGGCCTGGGCCCGGGAGCTCTTCGCAGACGAGTCGACCGTGCTCTCAGATTATCAGAACGCGCACTGCACGGTGACCGACGTCGTGCCGATCACCTCGGTGCCCTCGACGTCGAACACGATCTCGAGGTCGTAGTCCCCACCGCATTCCACCGTATCGCACCCGTTCTGCGGCGATGCCGAGCCGTCGACCTTCATCGTGGCCGACGTCGTCATGTCGTCCGGGTCGAAGGGACCGAAGCTGGCGGGGGCGACATCGAACGAGACGACCTCTTCGCCGCCGCTCGACAGCCGCGCGGCGGTGACGTCGGCGGTGCCGATGCCTTCGCCCGGGTTGTCGAACTCGAGCGTGACCGACAGGTTCAGCGGGTCCGGCGCGACGATCGGCATGCAGTCCTGGAACGCCTGCGGGTCGGTGAGCTCGACCTCGAGCTCGACCGGATTGCCGGTGGGGTCGTCGCCGCTCGAATCGCCGCTGCTGCCCGAGTCGGTGCCGCTCGAGTCGACGCTGCTGGTGGAGCCGTCGTCCGACGAGCTGCCGCCGCTGCTGCTGCCGTCGTCGTCGAGCGTGACGCCGCTGGAACCGTCGTCGTCCGCCGTCGGATCCGTCATCGAGCTCGAGCCCGAGTCGTCGTCCGCCTGCGTGTCGCCGTTCGTCGTCGGATCCTCGCCGCCGTCGTCGCCGCACGCCATCGCCATCATGCTCATGGACAGGACAAGTCGCTTCATGGCGACAGTCTTCGCCGACTCGCGCGGGTTCACAAGCGCCGGGTCACCGCGAAGCGCGGTCCAGGCCGACGAGCGCGTGGGCGGAATCACCGACGAGATCGCGATAGAGCTGCGGATCGGAGGTTCGCAGGCCTGCGAGGTCCGCGAGCGCGCCCGTGCGCTCGAGCCGGACCACGGCGGCCACCACCCGCGCGCGCGCCTCGGCGAGCACCGCCGCGGGCAGCGGCGCCTTCGCGGCGGCGAGCTCGTCCGCGGCGTCCAGCACGTGGCCGAAGAACTTGAGCTCCTGCGCGTCGAGCTTCTCGACGATGTCGGGCGGCGCCTGGCCGCGCATCCATGCGTAGAGATCGGCCTCCACGCCGACGCGATACGCGAGCACATCGACGATGCGCACGACGTCGGCGCGCAGCGTCGCGTCCTCGCGCAGAGCGAGCCACGCCGCGACGGCCTCGATGCCGTGAAGTCCGCCGCACGGCTGCGACCACGGCCCCTGCCCGCGCTTGCGCACCGCAGCGCCGTCGCGGCGCGCGTCCGCGAGGAACTGCATGTCGGCGACGATCGACGTCGCGGCCGCGCGCGCCAGCGCGATGCCGTCGGGCGCTTCCGGCAAGCCGCTCGCGGCGGCGTCCGCCATCGCGTGCAGCGTCCACACGTGCTCCGCCCAGCTCTTCGGCGGCTCGAAGCGCGCGCGCGCGTGCGCGTACAGATCGGCCACGGTGAAGCGCGCATCGCCGATCGCGAACGCCTGCGTACCGGGCACGCCGGCGTCGAGCAGCGCGGCGAGCGTGTGATCGGGATGCGGGTCGCGCAGCGTCTTGCTCGCGGATTCGCCGGTGAACACCGGCGCACCGCCCTCGACGCTCGCGCGCGCGAGGATCGCGTCGACCACGTTCGTGCCCGCCTTCGTCGTCGCCTCGCGACCGAAGGGCGCGAGCGCGTGCGCGAGCATCCACGTCTCGTCGTCGCTCGCGAGCGCTTCGTCGCGGACGACGCGCTCGAGCACAGCACGCGCGGCCGCTTCGTCCTGCGCGCTCGCGGGCGTCCACGGATCCGTGCGCACCGGCCCGCCGGGCGTCGGCTTCGCGGCTGCCTTCGCGGGCGGAGCCCCGGCCGACGCCGGCGCACTCGGCTGCTCGCCGCACGCGAGCGCGAGCGCGACGATCAACCCTCCGGCTCGAACTCGTCGCACGTCGTGTCGATCAGCGCGACCGCCTGCTCGAAGAACGCATCGTAGTCGTCGTTGCAGATGTTCCCCATGATGCCCTTGTCGCCGAACATCTGCACGAGCTCCACGAAACGCTCGGTCGGGTGCACGATCGGATCCCCGGCCCCGCTCACGCACGTCGCGTCCTCGGTGTTGATCACGCCGAGCATCACCACGTGCTCGGGATGCCCGTTCTTCGCCGCGACGACGTCGTCGTACCACTGCATCGGCGCGCCCACGGTGGACGCGTCGTCCGCCGTGCTCGGCACGGGATAGTCGTCGCTGATCACGGTGACCACGAGCACCGCGTCGTCCCGCACGAACCCGGCGTTGCACGCATTCGCCTGATCCGTCACCGCGGCCGACAACGCGCTCATCGGCATCTCGGCGCCGGACCCGAACGTGCCCACCTGCGCCATGCACGGGAACAGCGCCTCGATCTGCGCCTGGTCGGTGTCCGACGTCAGGTAGCGCTTGTTGCCCGGCACTCCGCACACCGCATTGCTCGCACCCATGTTGTACGGCTGGATCACGCCCGCCCCGAGCTCGTAGTCGCACGGCGTCATCAGGTCCTGCACGTCGCAGTAGTTGCCGCACCAATTGATCAGCCCCGGGCACCCGCTCGGATCGCAGCCGTTGTACTGGTCTTGGTTCGCGTCGGAATCGACCACCATGATCTGGTAGTCCTGCGCCTGCACCGTCGAGAAGATCGTATCGATGAACGACGGGAACGCCTGGATCAACCGCTGCTGGTGCGCGCCCATCGAGCACGAGTTGTCGATCGCGAACAGGAAGTCGATCTTCTGACAGCCCTCGGTGTCGTCGCCGCCTTCCATCGTCACGCCGTCGGGCGTGTCGAACTTCGGCCCGTCGCCGCCGCTGTCGTCCGCATCGTCCGCCGACGCGGACGCGGACCCCGAGCCCGACGCCGCGCTCGTGCCGTCCGGATCACCGCTGGGATCCGCGGACCCCGAATCGTCCGCCGAAGCGGACGCGTCGCCCGACCCGAACAACCCGGTGTCCGGCCCACGCGCGTCGCCGCACGCGACCAACACCACCACCGCGAAGAGTCCGCGCTCGCGCATGCCGTTGCCCCCGGCTCTGCCTTGGCCGCTGGCGCGCGAGATCGTGTCGAAATCGCCGGAGACCGCGCTACAGCTGCGAAATCGCGGCGTCCAGGCCTTCGTCCCGGCGCCCCGCGGACGGCACCGTGGGCTCGAGCACCACGTGCACGTCGGGCGAAACGCCGACCCCGTCGATGAGATGATCCTTCGGAGAGTAATAGCGCGCGACCGTGAATGCGGCGACGGATCCGTCGGGCAGCCCGAGTACCTCTTGCACCGTGCCCTTGCCGTAGCTGCGCTCGCCCACCACCTTCGCGCGTCCGAGCTCCTGCAGCGCGACTGCGAGCAGTTCCGACGCCGATGCGCTGCGGCGATCCTGCAGCACGACGAGCGGCGTCGTCGTGTCGGCGCCCGCCTCGTGGGCCTTCTCCTCGCGGAGCAGCTTGCCGCCGCGACCGCGCGTGCGCGTGAGCACTCCGCTCGCGACGAACAGATCGGCGACGACGAGCGCCTCGTCCACCTCGCCACCCGGATTGCCGCGCAGATCGAGCACGATGCCCGCGAACGCATCCCCGGCGGTGCGCTTGCGCGACTCGATCGCCTTCTTCACCGCGTTGCCCGTGTCGGGCCCGAATCGACGCACGACGAGGTGCATGATCTTGCGCCCCTTGCCGGCATCGATCATCGCGGACTCCACCGTCTTGCCCTTCGGCTTGTCGAGCACGAGCTCGACGCGACGCGGCGACGCTTCGTCCGGCGACTGCACGTGCAGCGCGAGCTCTTCGCCCACCGCACCGGCGAGCAAGAGCTCCACCTGCACCTGACTCTCGATGCGCTCGGCCTCGCGTCCGCGCAGCTGCACGACGTGATCACCGGGACGCACGCCTTTCTTCGCGGCCGGCGAGTCGGGGGCGACGGCGAGCACCTCGAGCCTCCGCGCTCCGGTGTCCTCCTCGACCAAGGCGATCGACAGGCCCGATGCACCGCCGCTCGCGCGCTTGCGCAGCGCCTTGCGCTCATCGGCGGTCAGGAAATGACTGTGGGGATCGAGATGTTGCAGCAGCCCGCGCAGGGCGGCCGCCGTCAGCTCGCCCTCGTCCACGGGATCCACGTACCGCGACAGAACGGCATCCATCACGTCGCCATAGCCCGATCGCCCCAACCGGAGCGCGTCGGCCGCGTGGGGCCCGGCCCCGATCGTGAGCGTCAACGCGGCCGTGCACCCGACTCCGAGGGCAAACCCGAAAAGCCCCGCGATCACGGTCGCGCGCACTTTCACAGCCTTCACCATGTCGTATCCTCCGCGCGAGGTCCAGCTCCCCATGGCAGCACGTCAGATGCCCCCCTTCCACGATAGTTCCCACAGAGGCGTGCGCACGCGCGCGAGCACGGCCGCCGCGATCGCGTGGTCGCTCGCGCTCGCGATGCCGGGCTGCAAGAAGGACGAGCCCGCGGCGACCACCGCCGACGGCAAGACCGCCGACGCCAAGACCGACAGCAAAGACGCCAAGGGTGGGACGCCCACCGGCACCGGCACCGACACCGGCACCGGCACGAACCCGGTGGGCTCGCCCCTGTCGCCCGCGACCCAGATCCAGCGCGGCAACGTGCTCGGTCACTTCGTGATCGCGAACGGCTCCACGCTCATCTCGGAGACGGGCTCGCAGCTCGTGCCCACCGCTCAGGCGGCGATGGTGAACGAGCAGACGCTGCGCTCGCTCGCGGGTGCGGGTCTCGGCGATCGCGGCAAGCTGGCGACGAACCTCGACCTCTCCAAGCCGCTCGGCTGCGCGCTGGTCGACAGCACCGCCACGATGGTGCCCGTCGCGTGCGTCGTCGGATACACCGGCGGTGCCACGGCGCTCGCGGCCGATCTCGGCAACGAGGGCAAGGCTGCGGACGCAGCCGGTCATGTCGCGAAGTTCACCGTCGACGGTCAGGACGTCTTCATCGACGACCTCGGTGGCAACGCGGTCGTGAGCAACCACGCCGAGTTGTTCGAGAAGGCCAAGGGCTACCTCGAGTCGAACATCGTCGGTCGCGCGAGCTCGCTCGCGAGCGACATCGAGATCGTCGTGTTCCCGTCGGCCGCGATGACCCGCTACGAGCCCGTGCTCGCGCCCATCTTCGATCAGCTCAAGAAGGTGCAGGCGGCCGCGCCGATGGGCGACAACCCGTTCGCGAAGGCGATGCAGGGCTATCAGTCCACGCAGAACGACCGCCTCGTGAAGATGTTCAAGGAGATGGATCAGTTCACCATCGCCCTGAGCGTCGAGCCCGTCGGCTTCGTCATGCGCACCGCGATGTTCGCCGTGCCCGGGTCCGACTTCGAGAAGGAGACGAAGCTCGCAGCCGCCGGCGCGTTCGATGCGAAGATGCTCGAGGAGCTGCCGAAGAGCTCGTTCCTCGTCGCGGGCTACGCGTCGAACCTGCACAAGGTCGCCGACTCGCCGACGTTCGCGGAGCTCAAGAAGAGCATGGTGGCGGCGTACGCCGAGGCGACGGCCAAGGACCCTGCCACGGTCTCCACCGCGATCGATGCGTTCATCGCGGAGAACGACGCGATCTACGGCGACCACGCCGCGTTCGCGCTCGTCCACGAGGCCGGCACGGTCGGTGGCCTCGTCGCCGTCACTCAGCTCGAGGCCGGTCAGAGCGGACGCGAGTCGTGGAAGACGTGGTCGGCCGCGTTCACGCCCGAGGCGGTGCTCGGCGCCGAGGCGTCGAAGCAGGTGACGTGGTCGTTCCAGGCGGACGCCGCGACGATCGGCGGCGTGCCCGTGGATCGCTGGACCATCGAGCCGACCGCGGAGGTCGCCGCGCAGCTCCGCAAGGAGGGCGGCGAGGAGCTCGCGAAGTGGGAGCCGCGGCTCGGCGGGCTCAAGCTCGTCATCAACCGCATCGAGGCGGACGGCAAAGCCGCGTTCATCGTGTCGCCCGGCGCGGACGACAAGGCCGTGCAAGCGGCCGTCGACGCGCTCAACGGCACGAACGGCCTCGCCGGCGATCCGGGCCTGTCCAACCTGCTCACCCGCAACGCGGGCGTGTCGGGGATGTTCGCCGTCAACGTGAAGGGCGGCGCGGATTGGATCAGGGAGCTCGCGCCGCCGGACAAGGCCGGTCAGATCCCGGCGGATCTCGGCAACGCGCTCGACGATGTCTTCATGGCGAGCTCGAACTCGGCCACCGGCTCGACCAGCAGCGAGATCGTCGTCAGCCAGCGGCTGATCGATCAGATCCGCGCGCTCGCGAAGTAACGACTACGCCGCCTTGAGCGGGGCCGGGATCAGCTCGGCCTCGCGCTGCGCCGCCTCGAACTGGCGACGGGCACGGCGCTGGGCCAGGAGCTCCGTGGCGAGGGCGTCGGTCGTGACCGCATCGACGAAGCGCGCGACGAAAGCGAAGTAGCGAGTGCTCGGAGTCTTCATCGTTCCCTCTCCCGTGACATCTCCAACGTGGGACCGGGGGCGTTCCTGACACCGCCCGGTGGCGTCGGCTGTGCCGCGCCCTTTGTGCATCGCCCGTACCAACACGGGTCCACGCGGCGCAGCCCTCGGAGTTCCCGGCGTCGTCCCACGCCGGGACGCCATCCGAGCGCGACGTGATGCCCCGAACGTGCGGTCGCGACTCGATCGTCGGCGTCGAAATACCGACGGACCGTCGTGGTTCCGACGGGGCTCGCGTGCGGCCCATTCCCACTCTTGCGGGGGCGGTCGTGGAACGATGACGTCCGTGTCCGCTCCCGTCCCGTCCATCGCGCGCTCGTGCAGCGCGTGCGGGGCCGTGCTGCTGCTCGCGCCCGAGCGGATCAGCGCGGCGTGCAGCTACTGCGGGTCGAACCTGGTCGACGACACACGGACGGAGCGATCGTTCGATCGCGTGTGCGCGTTCCGGCTCGGCCGACGGGCGGCGGAGGAACGACTGCGCGCCCACGTGGCCGGTGCGATCTGGGCCCCCGATGCGATCCGTCGGCTCGCCCGCGGCGGCTCGCTGCGCGCCGAAGCGCTGCACGGCGTGCTCGTGCCGTTCTATCGCTACGACGCGCGCACGCTCGCGCGCTACCGCGCCCGGATCGGCCTGGATTGGACCCGCGAGACGCACGTGCTCGTCGGCGACAAACGCGAGAAGAAGCGCGAGGTCCACACCGAGTGGTTCACGCTCGGCGGCACCACGGTCGGCGAGTGGGCGGATCACCTCGAGTGCGCGTCGCGGGGGCTGAGCCCGCGCGAGGTCGTGGAGCTCGGGCCGTTCGATCTCGGCCAAGCGGCCGCGTTCGACGTGCGGCTGTTGGCCGGCTGGGATTCCGAGCTGCCCGCGCGCTCGCGCACCGAGGCGGACGCCGGCGCGCGCGTGTCGTTGCGCGAGCTCGCGGCGCGCAAGTTGGCCGAGCGCGTACTGCCCGGTGATCACGTGCGCGTCGATCACTTCGCGTGCGAGGTCGAGCTCGCGAAGGTCGACCTCGTGCTCGTGCCGGTGTGGATCGCGACGTATCGCCACGCGGGCAAGCCGTATCGGCTGCTCGTGCACGGTCAGGAGGGTCGGTGCGTCGGGCGGCCGCCGATCTCCGGCGCGAAGGTGTCGCTCGCGGCTGCAGCCTTCGCGGCGATCGTGCTGGTGATCCTGTGGCTCGCGCGCGCGTCCGGAGGTCTGCCGTGATCGTGGTGCGCTGCGATGCGTGTGCGGGCCGCGTCGCGTACGATGCGGAGGCGGGCGTCGTGCGCTGTCTGTTCTGCGCGAGCGTGGCGCTCGAGCCGGTGCCGTTCGACGTGGCCCCGCCGCTGCCCAGCGAGGTCGTGCCGTTCGTCGTCGACCACGACGGCGCGGCCGCGGCGTTCCGCGCGTGGACGAAGGCGTCGTGGTGGCGCCCGAAGGCGCTGCGCGAGGTCGCGGCCGAGCTCACTCCGTTGTGGCTGCCGGCGTGGCACGTGCGCGCGGACGTCGAGCTGCACTGGGCGGGGCTCGAGCGCGCCTCGTCGACGCAGAACGGCAAGCGACCGCGCGCCGGCGTCGACACCGGGCTCGGCGAGACGTGGATTCCCGCGTCGCTCGGCCTCACGGAGCGCGAGCTCGGTGCACTCGCGCCGTTCGACGATCGCACGCGACGGGTGTTCGAGGGCGACGACCGGGTGATTCCGTTCGAGCTGCCCGCGCTGTCAGAGGGCGGTGCGCGGGCGCGGGCGTTGCCGGTGCTCGAGGCATTGCGGTGCCGCGCGATCGCATCGCGCGAGGGTCTGTCGCAGTGCCGCGGCAGTGCGCGCCTGCACGAGCTCGCGTCGCACCTGCGCGTGCTGCCGATCTGGATCGGCTCGTTCCGCTACCGCGATCGGGCGTGGCGCTTCGTCGTGAACGGACAGAGCGCCAGGGTGGTCGGGCGCGCGCCGTTGGATCGCGTGAAGGTCGGCATCGCGATCGTGCTCGCCGCCATCGTCGCTATCGCCGTGCTCGCGTGGCTCGATCGCGATCCGCCGCCGCCCGAGCCCGAGCCGACGACCACCGTGGCGCGGGGGTAGCTTCCGCTGCTAGTTTCGCCGGACTCGTGATCGAGCTCCTGGCCATCGTCACCCGCGACCGTCCGCAGGGCGCCGCCGCGCTCGCACGCTCTCTCGCGGGGCGCTCGCGGCTCGACGCGCGCTCGCTGCCGATCCTCGTGGCCGACGACAACCGCGATGCGGCGACCCAGGCCGAGCTCGCCAAGGCGATCGCGGCGATCGATGCGCCGGAGATCCGGATCGTCGGTGCGGCCGAGCGCGAGCGACTCGCAGCGCACCTCGTGGCCGCCGGCTGCGACGCGGAGATCGTGCAGTTCGCGATCGGCAACCCGTTCGGCTTCGACGTCACGACCGGAGCGAACCGCAACTTCGTGCGGCTGCTCGGAGCCGGGCGCGATATCGCCGTGCTCGACGACGACGTGCGGCTGCGCGCGCTGCAGCCGTCGAGCGCGCGCGAGCCTGCCACGTACATGCGCATCCCCGATCCGAACGAGTCGTGGTTCTTCGAGAGCCGCACCGCGTTCGCGGAGTCGAAGTGGGCCGACGTCGATCTCGTGGGGGAGCTCGAGCGCGGGCTCGCGATGCCGACCGGCGCGGAGCCGCCGATCTCGCTCGTGGGCACTGGGCTCGCCGGCGATCTCGGCACGGCGAACGCGCTCGTGTTGTTGGCGCCGAGCCCGACGTCGCGCGCGCGACTGTTCGCGAAGCCGGGGTTGTACGAGTTCACGCGACGCTCGCGGATCCTGATGCGGACGCCGCGGGCCGCGATCGCGGGCGACGGTGGGCCGTGGAATCCGGCCGTGTGCGCGTACTCGGGGCGCTTCCTGCTGCCGCCGTTCATGCCGGTGCTGCGCGGCCAGGGGCCGCTGTTCGGCGCGACGATCCGATCCGGCAAGGCATGGTCGACGCTGCGATTGCCGTGGGCGCTCGAGCATCGCACCGAGCCCGACGACGAGGGTGCGATGGCGGCGATGATCGAGCGCACGGTACGGCCGGGGGCCGCGGGGTTCATCCACTCGCTCGTCGCGACGGGTGCCACCGCGCGCGGATGGCCCGACGATCGCCTCGCGGAGATCGGGCGCAGGCTCGTGACCACGGGCGAGCTGCCGTTCGACTCGTTCAAGGACGTGGTGGCGGCGCGCGTGCGCACGCGGCAGCGTGCGATGTGCAAGACGCTGTCGGAGATGCTCGAGCGGCACGAGCACAAGCCGGAGCTGTGGGCTGCGGACGTACGCACGTACATCGAGCGCGCGACCGCGGTCGGCGACGCCGCCGCCCAGGTGTGTCCGCACGACCTCGAGGGACACGAGCATCCGCTCGCGATGTTGCGCGAGCTCGTGTTGTCGCTCGGACGGCTGTACTGCGCGTGGCCGGGCATGGTCGCGGCGGCGCGGTCGTTCCCGCCGTTGCCGTAACATCGGGCGTGCTAGCGTCGCCTCGATGTACGTGCACCAGGCGATCCAGCGTCCGTTCGGCGTCAACGTGTTCGGCTCGTGCGTGGTGCGGGTGAAGCCCGACTTCGCGACGCTCGCGTTCGCGGCCACGCGCATCCACGAGAAGCCGGCGGACGCGTTCGCAGGCACACGCAGCGCAGCTGAGGGAATCCGTGCGTTCCTCTCGCGCTCGGACGTGGCGACCAACGACGTGCAGGGCTCGCGCGCGACGCTGCGCCAGGCGACCCGCGGCTACGGCGACAAGGTGGAGCTGCTCGGCTACGAGGCGCGCGTGAGCTTCGTGGTGCAGCTGCGCGACCTCGATCGACTCGAGTCGGTGCTCGCCGGCGTGGTGGACGCGGGCGCCGACGTGATCGACGGCGTCGAGCTGCGCACATCGAAGCTGGTGGACGTGCGCGCACAGGCCCGCGGCCGCGCGATCCAGGCGGCGCGCAAGAAGGCCGAGGGCTTCGCCTCGGCAGCGGGCATCTCGATCGGCCATGTGATGCACATCGAGGACGTGAACCCCGACGACCTGAAGGGCCGCCGCGGCCACGGCATCGACATCGACCTCACGGACGACGACAACGCGACCGACGCCCACGCCTACGATCCCGGCGCGATCGAGGTGACGGCGGCGGTGATGGTCGCGTTCCAGATCGAGCGCGACAAAGCGTTCAAGAGCGGGTTCTAGCGCTTCGCGAGGATGCCCTCGATGGCGTTCGTGGTCGGGATGAAATCGCAGACGTCCGGATCGCCGGCGAACCCGAGGTGGAACAGGTAGTCGTCGAGCTCGGCCGCCGAGATGCCGACGATGCTCCAACATTCAGTGTCGCGACAAATATCGAGGAATCGCTGGCGTGGCGTGTCGGAATCTTCACAACCCCTGGGGTCCGGCGGGCATGCGTGATCCCCCAGCTGCGCTGTGAAGGGTAGGAGCCAGTCGAGCGACTTGTCCGAACCGCTCAGCGCAGGGCCCACGCGCGGACCGTGCTCCGAGAACGCGGCGACGAGCAACTCGCCGCTCTCTGCGTCGCGCAGGGAGTACCAGGCTTGATAGTTGGCCGGCGCGAGTATCTCGATCGTATAGTCGACCCCAACACGCCGCTCATCTCCCAGCACGGGCAATGCCTCGATGACATCCGTGATGAGTGCGGCGCTGAGTGGCTGGCTGGTCGGAACACCCGCCTCGTCCACGCAATCCGTCAGGTCGACGTGCAATTCCCACGCGTTCACTTCGGGAAGCTCGACGCGTCGAACCGTATCCACCGTGCACGTCGCCACGTATCGTCCGGCAGGACGGCTGCTGGACTGATCCGGGTTGAAGGGGAAGTCAGGAGGGACCACGAAGTTCGAGTGAAAGACGCGGGACGGAGGGGCGCACCACTCTGTGGTCGTTCCGTCCGCCTCTGTCCCAGAATCATCTGCGACAGCGCTGGTCGCCTCGTCCATCGGAACCGGCTGCCGAGAGGAGCAGGCGAACTCCAGCAGCGAGAAACGGAGGACGGATGCCGCCGCGCTAGTTGTCGATCCCATTTTCCTCCGCCAGAACGTCGAAGCCCGTCTCGCCGAGACAGCTTGCCAACCCAATCTGATCGGCCGCATCTTGGATAGTTTCAAAATAGTTGTAGGCGTTGAGCCCGCCGATCAATCGCACTTCTGCGTAGAGATCCATCATCGTGCGGTGATCGGGATACTCGGGACAATTGATGGGGTGACCGTAGGTGTAGAAATCCCAGAAGAAGCGCATCCAATCTTCGTTCGTGCTTCGATTCAGATAGTTCCCATCACACTCGTTCTCAAGGTGACCCCCGGAACCCAGACCCGCGCCGAACCCGTAGCGCTCGAGGTCATGGGAACCACCAAAACGAAACACTCCTTCCGCGTCGAGGTCGTTCCAGATGCCCGCCGACACGAAGTGCGCAAAGCCTTCGCGAAAGCCGATATTGTCGTACTCTTTCGAGCTAATCGAGTAGGATGTGCCTCCAAGTCCACATGAGTTCGCAGCGATAGTATTGCCATAGTCCGTACCCGGCTCTCCACCGTCGACGCTGCCCGTGCGCCATCCGTAGTGAAGCGCGGCGGCCGCGTGGCCGAGCTCGTGACTCACGACGAATTTCATCATCGATTGGGGCTGAGGACACATCGAGCCGACCAGTGCTCCGAATTTGAGAAAATGACGACCATCCGTGATATTTGCGTTCGAGTCGCAGGATCCATTTGCATACCCAGAGCCGCAGTTATTGTAGTGTGCGCTAGACCCCACGCAATTCGTCTCCTCCATCCCTGCGTGGATCTCGTAGTCGTCGATGACGTCGGCCCAACGATACAACGAGAAGCCAAGTGCAGCCATGGCCGTCCATTTCCGGTCCACGTTGAGCGGGGCATCGTAGACGTTCTGCGACGGGTTCGGTGTTGGGGTGACAAATCCGTATGCAATCGAATACGTCTTGCCATACGTGGGAGGCGAAAAATCGAATGGATCGTCGTGAATTCGCACAATCGCACCATTCGAATTCGTGGAGAATCCATAAATGGTCATATTGTAAGTCGTCGGCGATCCGGTGAAGGAGAAGCACCCGTCCGCGTTGGCGTTGTGCGTAACGTCGTACCCTCCCGCGACCAACCGGACCCGCACGCCACGCGCAATCACATCACATTCATTGTTGCAATCTTGATAGTAGTCTTCATGGCCCCCGGCGTTCGCGCCGAACGGAATTCCACATCCGGCGTTATCGCAAGAATCAACAGTGTCAATATGCCATCTAATGCAGATGGTGTAGTTGGCGGCGAGCGCAGTAGACGCGAACGAATATCCGCATACGAACACGGCAAAGACGAGGATCCAGTGCACTCGGTGTCGGTAGATCTTGGACATCGACTTCATTCTTTCTCTTGGCGGGGGAGGGGCTAGTTCTGCGCAATCGGGGTGCCGAGGGGCTGAACCTCTCCTTCTCCTCCGTACACCACGCGGTCGAGCACAACGCCGTCCTCAAGAAAGGCATCGCCGTGGGTGTTCTTGTAGTCACCGCTACGGAATTCGTTCCGTAGGGTATCCTCTAAGTACAACAGGACGTTTCCGTCGTCGGTAGGGTGATAGAACATCGTTGGCGACACAAAAAGGCCGTAGTCCGTCCCATCGCCGGATCTGGCAGTTGCCACGACGGTCGCGCTACCCGAGTATTTCAGCGTAGTGGTATCTACGGTTCCTCCAACGGTCGCGTCGACCGCTAGTTGAAGTTCCTCCGCTACGCCAAGATCAAATTCGGCGAGCTTCGTCCGCACAGGTCGCTCCGCGTTATCTGTTGCGGCAAATGCCTCGATGAAGAGCGGGTCGGGACCGACGTTGCGCAGCGTAAGCGAAATCGATCGGGGATCGACCGTCGCCTCGTCGGCCTCAACCAAGTCGGACCACACGAATTCGATACGCGGAAGTGGCTGCGGGAACTCCTCGGCCTCAATAGGCTCCTCGACGTCTTGGTCTACTTCCGGCGTTCCGTCAGGCACTGGGCCTCGACTCGCGATGGTCTCCGGCCATCGCGAGCCCGACCCTGAGCCCGATGGAATCGTAGGAGGCTTCGAGACGGCTTTCCCCTCGGCCTCAGACGCCTCTCGCCGACAACCCGCCAACGCGGTCACGGTAGCGAGAACGAGCCCGACCACGGTGAGCGGTGTACGTCTGACCCTGCGCATCGACCCTAACGCCTCCAGCGTAACCGCTTACACCCCCGAGGTGAGGTGTGTCAACGGCGAGGTCGCGTTGCGCGGAGCATCGTTCCTTCAGGGATTACATCCTCGCCGCGACAAGTGGCCAAACGGCCGGGCGCGGGTTGGGGCATCCATGCGCGGCGACCTCGACGGTGGAGGGCCTCGACGTCACCGTGGCGTTGCGCGCTCGATGCGGCTTCGTGGCCTCACAACGAGCGGTGACCCAGAGCTACGGAGACGCTGCGGCTTGCCGTCCTAGCGTGAACTCGTGCCGGTAGATCGGCCGACCGCATCAGCCCTTCATGCCGAGCTCGTGCATGAGGAACGCGTAGGTGTCCACGCCCTGTTCGATCTCGCGTTTCGTGTAGTCGCTGCCGCCGTGGCCCGCGTTCTTCTCGATGCGCAGCAGCGTCGGGCCGCCGGTGGAGGCGGCCTGGATCGCCGCCGTGAACTTGCGCGCGTGCATCGGGTCCACGCGGTCGTCGCTGTCGGCCGACAGCATCAGCATCGCGGGGTACTTCGTGCCTTGCTTCACCGCGTGGTACGGCGAGTACTTGTAGATCGCGTCGAACAGCTTGGGGTCGTCGGCCGAGCCGTACTCGACGATCCACGTCTTGCCCGAGCCCGAGAGGTGGTAGCGCACCATGTCGAGCAGCGGCACCGCGCACACGACCGCCTTGTACAGATCGGGGCGCTGCGTCATCGCGGCGCCGACCAAGAGGCCGCCGTTGCTGCCGCCGTAGATCGCGAGCCTCTCGGGCTTCGTCCACTTGTTCGCGATGAGCCACTCGGCGGCTGCGATGTAGTCGTCGAACACGTTCTGCTTGCGGTCGAGCATGCCCGCGCGGTGCCACGCCTCGCCGTACTCGCCGCCGCCACGCAGGTTCGGCACCGCATACACGCCGCCGTGCTCGAGCCACATCACGACGCGCGCGGAGAACGACGGCTCCATGTTCACGGAGAATCCACCGTACCCGTAGAGCAGCGTGGGGTTGTCGCCGTTCAGCTCGACGTCCTTGCGGTGCACGACGAACATCGACACCTTCGTGCCGTCCTTCGACGTGTACCAGACCTGATCGGTCGTGAAGTTCGACGTGTCGACGGGAATGTCGAGCTTCTCCCACAGCGCCGTCTTGCCGCTCGCGATCGACGTCTTGTAGATCTGCGGCGTGTCGGTGAACGAGCTGTAATAGAAGTACGCGTCGTCCTCGTCGGGGTTGCCCACCATCCCGCCCGAGCTGCCGAGCCCGGGCAGCTCGACCTTGCGCACGAGCTTGCCGTTCAGATCGCGCAGCTCCATCTCGGAGTGGGCGTTGTGCAGGTACGAGAGCACGAGGTGATCGCCGACGATCTGCGTGCCGTCGAGCGTCGCCTCGGTCTCCGGCACGATCTCCTTCCAGTTCGCGCGCGCCTGCTTCTTCGGATCCACCGAGAACAAGCGGAAGCGCGGCGCGCCCTCGTTCGTGAAGACGTAGAACTTGTCCCTCCACGCCGACACGCCGTAGATCGCGTCCTGGCCCTCGACGAACGGCAAGAACCCCGCCGGCAACGTGCTCCCCTTCTTGCCGCGCTTGGCCTTCCCCTTCGCCTTGAGGTCCTTCACGTACACGTCGTTGGCGACCGAGCCGCGGCTGCGCGTGACGAACAGCCAGCGACCATCGCGTGACACCTGCACGCCGGTGAAGCGCGTGGGGTCGCCGCTCGCGGGGAACACGATCGGGTCGCTCTTCGGATCGCTGCCGAGCGCGTGAAAGCGCACCTCGGCGTAGCCGGGCAGCTCGCTCGGCGGAATCGCGGGATCGGTGGGCAGCCACGTGTAGTAGAAGCCCTTGTCGTCGGGCGTCCACGACGCGTAGGCATACTTCGCGCCCTCGATGACGTCCGCGAGATCCTTGTTCGTCTCGAGGTCGCGCACGTACATCGTCGAGGCATCCGCGTTGTTGCGGCTGAGCTTGTACGCGACGTGTCGCCCGCTGTAGCTCGGCATGATGCCGTGCACCGACACGCTGCCGTCGTCCGACAGCGTGTTGGGATCGATCAGCACCTGCTCCGCCCCCTGCTCGCCCTTCTTGACGTAGAAGACGTCCTTCTCCTTGTCGCGATGGCTGCGCGAGTAGAAGTAGCGCTCACCGCGGTGGTACGGCGCGGAGATCGAGTCGAGGTACGAGAGCTCGACGAGCCGCTTCTCCAGCTCCGCGCGCAGCGGCAGCTTCACGAGCTCGGCGCGCGCATACGCGTCCTGCTGGTCCATCCACGCCTTCACGTCGGCGTGCGTGACGTCCTCGAGCCAGCGGTAGGGATCGGCGACATCCTGGCCGTGGATCGTGTCGACGATGTCGTCCTTGCGCGTCTTCGGCAGCGTCGGGCCTTCCTGCATGCGGGTGTCCTGCGTCGCGACGGTCGGGCCGGGATCGGGATTCGTCGTGGGCGGCCGCGAGGGACAGCCGACCGCGAGCGTCAGCGCGAGTACGGAGACCGAACGTGACATCGGCACGCATCGTAGCAGCGTGGGCATCCGCATTGCGGCTTTGACCCACGCGCGCGCGCCTCGGTTGCGTGACCGCGCCGTGATGGAGGTCTCGCGGCGCGCCTCACGACAAGCCGACGATGCGGCCGTTCTGCAGGTCGATGCGCTGCGCTGCGGGCACTTTCGGCAATCCGGGCATGCGCATGATCTCGCCGGTGAGCACGACGACGAAGCCCGCACCCGCGTTCGGCTGCAGGTTGCGCACGGTGACCTGGAAATCGCGCGGGCGGCCGCGCAGCTTGGGATCGTCGGACAGCGAGTTCTGCGTCTTCGCGATGCACACCGGCAGGTGTGCGTAGCCGAGGCGCTCGATCGTGCGGAGGTCGCGTTCGGCCGCCTTCGTGTACGCGACGTCGCTCGCTCCGTACATCTTGCTCGCGATCGCGGCGATCTTGTCGGGGATGCTGTCCTCGAGCCGGTAGAGCGGACGGAACGGCACGTGGGGACCGCCGGCGGCCTCCACGACCTTGTGCGCGAGCTCGACGGCACCGCTGCCGCCATCGACGAAGTGCGTGCACGCAGCGACGGCGACGCCTCTGCGTGCACAGGCCTCGCGCACGACGGCGATCTCCTCGTCGGTGTCGTCGGCGAATCGGTTGATCGCGACGACCGGCGTCTTGCCGAAGAGGCCGATGTTGTCGATGTGCTTGTCGAGGTTCGGCAGGCCGGCCGCGACGGCGCTCGCGTCTGGCTGGTTGATCCGGTCGAGCGCGACCCCGCCGTGCATCTTCAATGCGCGGATCGTGGCGACGAGCACCACGGCGTCGACGTCGAGGCCGGCGGCGCGGCACTTGATGTCGAAGAACTTCTCCGCGCCGAGATCGAAGCCGAAGCCGGCCTCGGTGACGACCCAATCCGCGAGCGCGAGGCCCGTGCGCGTGGCGATGACGCTGTTGCAACCGTGGGCGATGTTGGCGAAGGGGCCGCCGTGCACGATCGCGGGCGTGCCGTCGCCGGTCTGCACGAGGTTGGGCAGCAGCGCGTCGCGAAGGAGCGCGAGCATGGCTCCGGTGACGCCGATGCTCTTCGCGAGGATGGGCTCGTTCTGGTGATCGAAGCCGACGAGCGTGCGATCGATGCGGTCGCGCAGATCCTCGCCGTGCTCGGCGAGGCACAGCATCGCCATGAGCTCGGAGGCGGCGGTGATGTCGAAGCCGGCCTCGCGCGGCATGCCGTTCTGCTCGCCGCCGAGGCCGATGGTGACGTCGCGCAGGCTGCGATCGTTCATGTCGAGCACGCGACGCCACAGGATGCGGCGCGGCTCGAGATCGACGGCGGAGTGGAAGTGGAGGTTGTTGTCGATCGCGGCGGCGAGCAGATTGTGCGCCGCCGTGATCGCGTGGAAGTCACCGGTGAAGTGGAGGTTGATGTCGTCGGACGGCTCGAGCCGCGACTTGCCGCCACCGGTGCCTCCACCCTTCACACCCATGCATGGGCCCAGCGACGGCTCGCGCAGCACGACGGCCGTGGAGTGCCCGAGTCGCGACAGCGCATCGGACAGCCCGATCGATGTGGTGGTCTTGCCCTCGCCCGCCGGTGTGGGCGTGATGGCCGAGACGAGCACGAGCTTCGGCGTGGCCTCGCGCAACCGCGGCCGCGCGAGCGCCCGCGCGGAGATCTTCGCCTTGTCGAGACCATAGGGAACGAGATCGTCGGCACCGAGTCCGAGCTTCTCGGCGATCACATGGATCGGGAGCATGGGGGGCGGAGCGTATCACTCACCCGTCGCAGAGGCAGACGCACTCGGGCACGGCGTCGAGCCCCTCGCATCGGGTCCAGTCCGCCGTCGTGTTCCCGAGGCCGCACTCGGGGCTCGAGAACACTTCGACGGTGCCGTCGACCATGCGGAAGAAGCTGTCGAGCGTCTCGCCGCCCGCGGGACAGTCGAGGGACACACACCCCGCACCGACGTACACGAGTCCGATGCACTGCGGCACCACGGTCGTGTCGTCACACGTCGCGCCGGGGCGTCGCACGTCGATCCATGCGCAGCGGTCCCCTTCGGAGGGCGCGAACGCGGCTTCGCATTCCTCCTGCGCCGTGAGCTCGTCGCAGTCCTCGATCGAGATCGCGCCGCCGTCCGACGACCCCGCGTCCGCGTCGGACGCGTTGTCGCCACATGCGCCGATGGTCACTGCGAACGCGAGTGCACACCGTCGACGCACGGCGTGATCGTGGCACGGCGATGTCCGCTGAATCAAGTCGTCGCGCGCGCCGCTCTTCGGGCGCTGATCCTGCGCGCGTCGATCGCTGGACTTGCGCGCGGGTCGACTCATCTTCGATCGAATCATGCACGGTTCGATCGAACGCCACATCATCGTCAACGAGCTCGATTTCTCCCGCCTCACGCGGTTGCTCGAGCAGCACGACGACTCCGGCAACGCGCTTGCCGCCGAGCTCGAGCGGGCGATTCTCGTGCGTCCGAGCGCGGTGCCCAAGGACGTCGTCACGATGAACTGCGACGTCGAGTACGAGGACGAGAACACGCACACGCGCCGCACCGTTCGCATCGTGTATCCGCGCGACGCCGACGCCGAGCGCGGCTGCGTGTCCGTGCTCGCACCGATCGGCAGCGCGCTACTCGGCCTGCGCATCGGCCAATCGATCCGCTGGCCGCTCCCCGACGGCCCCCGCCGCCTGCGCGTGCTCGCAATCCCGTACCAACCGGAAGCGGCCGGCCATCACCACCTGTGAGCGCGTCACGCTGCGTCGCAGTAGCCCAGGTTCGCCAGGTCGCGCGAGGGACTGCCGTCGGGGAAGTACGGGACGCAGCTGCCTGCGGTGCAAGGACTGAGCGCCGTCAGGTCGCAGAAGGACGTGCAGCAGCCGACGACGTCCGGCGGACACGCGACGGACCTCGCGCCCGCGCAGAACAACCCCGGGTCGCAGGCGTTCGCGAACTCGCACGGCTCGCCGACACCACCGAATCGCCCCGATGCATCGGGCGCGCACTCGGGCAACGGCGCGTCGACGAAGATGCACAACTCATCGGCCGGGCAGTCCTGCAGGAGCGGATGGCAGGCGGCACCCGGCGGCTCGTCGCCGCTCGTGCTCTCGTCTTCACCCGCTGCGCCGCTCTCGGTGGTGCTGCTCCCGTCGACGGATCCGGTGTCCGCGATCGATCCGTTGCTCGTGGCATCACCGCTCTCGCCCGCCCCGTCGCTCTCGTCTTGCGACCCGACGCTCGCCGCCGGATGCCACGGAGGGTCCCCGTCCCCGATGCTGCACGACGATAGCAGGACGCAGGACACGAGCAGACATCGCATGACCATGGCTGCGAATGGAGTTGCACGCGGCGGCGGCCGGTTCCCGTGGTCGCGCCGATGCGTAGAGCGTACCGGGTATTCTCACCACCATGGCCCGAGCCGGAACGCAGACGACGAAGATCGCCAAGCGCGTGATGCTGCGCCCCATCGGCGTGTTGCTTTCGAAGCTCTCCCGCAAGGCCGACGCTCCGCGGCAGGGCGACGAAGGAGCACCCGACGCGTGGCTGCACGTGCATGCGTGGGCGAAGGACGCGTTGAAGGGCGTTGCGGTCGGTGACGAGCTGCTCGTCATCGCGTGGCTCGATCGCGGCAAGCGGGACGTGCTGCAGGTGCATCCGCGCGGCGATCGGAAGCGGCCCCTCACCGGTGTGTTCGCGACGCGATCGCCCGATCGGCCGAATCCGCTCGGCCTGCACGCGGTGACCGTGAAAGCGATCTCGCGCAGTCGGCTCCGTGTAGGTCCGATCGAGACGCTCGATGGCACCCCCGTCGTCGACATCAAGCCGGTGCTGACGCCGACGGACCGCTGATCGCCGCGTTGCACTGTCGCGATCCTTCGGATACGCTGGATCCGTGGGTTGGAAACACGTGGTGGTGGTGTGCGCTTTGGCGTCGTGCAGCGACGGCAGTGGCGCGGTGGACGACGATGCCGGAACCTCCGCCGATGGCCCGACCACGGGCGCGTCCTCGGGCGACGCACCCGCGTGCGGCGAATCGAACGTGACCGCTGCGATCGTGTCGATCACCGGACATGGGTGGGGGACGATCGCCGGTGACATCGACGGCGACGGCAACGCGGACGCGCTCGTGTCCGTGCCCGGTTACGTCGAGGACGGCGATCCGATCGGACCCGGCCGCGTTCGCGTCGTGCTCGGGCCGCTCGAAGGCCGCACCGGTGCGCTCGAGGATCAGCCGGGATTCACCATCGTCGGAGAGCACGAGGATCACCTCGTCGGCGGTGTGCTCGCAGCCGCCGGCGACGTGAATGGAGACGCTCTCGACGACGTGCTCGTCGGCATCCAGGTCACGTGCGACATCGACAATCCCTGCAGCACTGGTGGCGAGACCGAGAGCGACTGCGAGCCGCCGTGCGCACCTGGACCGTTCCGCATCTACGTCGTGCACGGCAAGACCGACACCGAGGACGTGGAGCTCGCCGCGGTCGCTGGAGGCGAGGGCGGCTTCGCGATCGAGCACCCCTCGAACGCCGAGGCGCTCGGTGGTGCACTCGTTGCGCCCGCCGGCGACGTGGACGGTGACGGACTCGCGGACGTTCTGATCGGAGTGGGGTCCGCCGAACCGGAGCTCGGCCGTGTGTACGTCGTGCTCGGCCGCGCCGACACGACCCCGATCGACCTCGCCGACATCGGGTCGGGCACCGGCGGATTCGCGATCGAGCCCGAGCCGGAGGCCGTCGGGTATTTCCCGAGCGCGATTGCCGGGGCCGGCGACGTCGACGGCGACGGCACCGACGACGTCGTCGTGGGTGACCCGTACGCCGCGATGGGCCGCGCGTACGTCGTGTTCGCCGGCGAAGCGGCGGGAACGGTCGCGCTCGCGGATGTCGTCGCCGGCGTCGGCGGCTTCGCGATCACGGGCGAGCCGGACGCAGGCACGGGCGTGTCGGTGGCCGGCCTCGGGGACATCGACGGCGATGGTCTCGCGGAGGTCGGCGTCGGTGCGCCGTTCTACTCGCCTGATGGTGGCGGGTCGATCGGACGCGCCTACGTCGTGCACGGCACGAGCGACACGGCGACGATCGATCTCGCGGAGGTCGCGGCAGGCACGGGCGGCTTCGCGATCGAGGGCACGTACGTCGCGGGCCGCATCGTCGACGGCGGCGGCGACTACGACGGAGATGGCGTCCCCGACATCTTCGTGGACGACGGTTCCGCAACGCTCGCGTTCGTCGTCGCCGGCAAGGCGGACAGTGGGCTCGTCAAGTTGGGCGAAGCGGGCTCGACGCGGATCATCCCGCCCGGCGACAACTTCTTCCCCGTGTTCGACGCGCTGGTGCCGGACCTCGACTGCGATGGCCGAGCCGACGTGGTGCTCCACGAGGTGTACTGGGCGGAGAGCGCGCTCGCGTTCGTGCTCGAGTGACCGAGGAATCGCCCGCCGTCGGTCACGTTTCGATCCGCTCGCCCGTCGGGTGGGCAGGAGAGAGCGAAACACCATGGAAGCACGCATGAAGCCCCCCGTTTTCGTCGTTCCCGACGTCATGAAGGCGCTCTTGGCGGTCGGCAAGGCCGCCCAGCAAGGCGGTCTGCCCGCGATCACGCTCGGCCTCGTGCATCTGCGCGCGAGTCAGATCAACGGATGCAGCGTGTGCTGCGACATGCACTCGCGCGAGCTCGAGGAGCTCGGCGAGACGCGCCCGCGCATGTACACCGTCGCGGCGTGGGAAGACGCGCCGTGGTTCACGGACGCGGAACGAGCCGCGCTCGCGCTCACCGAGTGCACCACGCGGATCGCCGATCGACACGACCCGGTGCCCGACGACGTATGGGCCGAGGCCGCCAAGCACTACGACGAGCAGCAGCTCGCGCAGCTCGTCCTGCACATCGGGCTCATCAACTTCTGGAATCGCATGAACGTGCCGACGCGCCAGGTCGCGCTCGGCAAGAAGTGGGAGCCCGCGAAGGCCGGGTAGGTCACTCGGGCAGCAGCGAGATCTCGAACGCCGCGAGGCGTTCGGGATCCGCGATCGCCTCGACCGCCGTGATGCGCCCGTCTTCGATCGCGTAGCGCAGCACCATGAAGAGCCGCCCGAGCGGCGCGATGACGACCGCGAGCGCGCCGTCGACGAGGGCAGGTCGAGCCGTCCGCGCGCCCGCCTTCGCCACCCGCTCCGCGAGGATCGCCGCGCCCCGGATCTCGCGCTGCGCGGCGTTCGGCACCGCGGTCGCGTCGGAGCGCAGCACGACGTCGGGATCCAGGACCGCGAGCAAGCCCGCCATGTCACCGCGCCGCGCGGCCGCGAGGAACGCATCCACGACCGCGCGCTGGCGCGCCAGATCGGCCGTCGGCACCACCGGTGTACCCCGCACGCGTCGCCGGGCCCGGCTCGCGAGCTGACGCGTCGCCTCGACGCTGCGCTCCACGATCGGCGCGATCTCCTCGAACGGCAGGTCGAACAGATCGTGCAGCACGAACGCCACCCGCTCGGCCGGCCCGAGCGCATCGAGCACGACGAGCAGCGCGAGACCGACGGAGTCGGCGAGCGCGGCCTCCTCCTCGAGCCCGCGATCGGTGCGCCTCGCCGGCTCGCGCTCGAGCGTTTCGGCGCGCGACTGTCGGGTGCGCAGCGTGTCGAGGCACAGCCGCGACACCACCGTCGTCAGCCACCCGCCCAGGTTCTCGATCTCCCGCCCGTCGCTGCGGTGCAATCGCAACCACGCCTCCTGCACGGCGTCGTCGGCGTCGCTCGCCGACCCGAGCATGCGATACGCGATCGCGTGCAGGTGCGCACGGTTCGCCTCGAAGCGCTGCGTCGTCCACTCGTGCTCGTTCATGCGCGGCGTACCTCCGCGCATTGACGCACGAGCAGGGTCGAACGTGACGGCGAATCGACGTCAGATGGGGCCCATGCCGCTCGACTGGGGCGCCTTGTTCGGCGCGGGCGGGTCCTTCGGTCGTGCGACGCGCTTGCGCACGGGCTTGCTCGGCGCCTCCAGCGACGGTGTCGCCGCCGCGGGCGGGGCGGCCGGGGCAGCTGCGGACGGCGCGACGACGAACACGTCCACCCGACGCGTCGCCGCACGCGTGCCCGCGCTCGCGTAGGCCGATTGCGGGGGCGACGAGCCGACCACATCGAGCTCGATGCGATCGCTCGGGACACCGGCGGCGACGAGCCGCTCGAGCACCGCCTGCCCACGCGCCGTGGGAAGGTCCTGCTCGCGCACCACCGCGGTGCTCGCCTCCGCGGCGGGCACGACGAGCAGCTTGTACGTCGAGATCGACTTCAATCGCGCGCTCAAGCGCTCGACCTCGCCGCGCGCGCTCGCATCGAGCTTCGCGCTGTTCTCCCCGAAGTAGATCCGCGTGGGCTCGGCGTCCGCCGATCCATCGTCGCCGCTGGGGATGTCGAGCGCGGTGGTCCGCGCGAGGAAGCCAGCCTCGACCACGAGCTTCTGCCCCGCCGGCGATACCACGAAGCGCAGGAAGTCCGCGACCTCGCGAGAGGGAGTGCCGCGCGTGTACATCAAGAGGGGCCGGAACATCGGGTAGCTCCCATCGGTCACGCTCGCGGCTGTGGGCAGCACGGCAGCATCCCCGTCGGAGAGCGCCACGGTCTGCACGCGCGAGCCGGTCCATCCCAATCCGACGTAGCCGATCGCATTCGGATCGGCGGCCACCGCCGCGACCAGATCTTCCGAATGCTCGATGAACTCCGTGCCCTGCGCGAGCTCGCCGTCGGGCAGCACGATCGACTTGAACATGCTGTGCGTGCCCGACTGCGTCGGTCGACTCAGCCGACGGATGGGCGCATCGTGGCCGTCGAGGACGTCCCAACGCGCGATCTTCCCGGAGTAGATCTCGGCGAGGTGGGATAGCGACAGCTCGCGGACCGGGTTGTCCGGATGCACGATCACCGCGATGCCATCGAATCCGATCACGAACTCGCTGAATACGACACCGCGCTTGCGCGCCCGCTCGAGCTCGCTCGCCTGCACGTTCCGAGACGACGTGCCGATCTCCGCGGTGCCGTCGAGCAATCCGGTGAACGCGGTGCTCGACCCGAGTGCCTCGACTTCCACGTGCACCTTCGGATGCACGGTTCGGTACGCGCGCGCGAGCAACGGCCCGAGCGCGCCGCCGATCGTATCGGAGCCCTTCATCCGCAGCGTCACCTCGGCCTTGCCGCTCGCATCGCGGAACACGACGGGGTAGTTGATCCACGCGGCGACCGGCTGGCCGTCCTTGCGAGCGGGCGAGAACCGGAAGTCGCGCACGGCGTTGACCGCCACCTCCTCGAACGCCACGAGCTCGGGGCGGCGTCGGAACACCCGCGCTTCCACCACGCCGCCACGGTCATCGAGCTGGATGCGCGTGACGATCGTTGGTGCGAGCCCCACGTGCTCCGTCACCTCGGGCATCTCGCCCTCGGCGAGGGTCGGCAACGCATCGTCGGGCCCGACGAGCTCCGTCGCGTCCCAGATCCTGCCTTCGTTTTCGTCCACGACCACCGCCGGCTCGCTCTCGTGAGAGCGCAGCGACAGCCATCCGAGGATCAGGATCGCGATCGCACCGGCGAACACGAGCGCGACACGACCGAAGGCAGTCGGTGTCGCGGTGGTCTGCGCGCCACCGAAGCCCTCGAACATGCGCACTCGCTGCTCCTGTCCCGCTGTCGCCATGCTCGAATGCTTACTCCACGCGCCGTCACTGCTGCGTCACGACTCCGCGCGCCGATGCAAACACGAGGTCGTGACCGCGCAGTGACTCGCGCGCAGCCGGGTCGACGCAACGAGTGTCGATCCGGTGACCTCGATGTGAAGCGAATCGAGGTTCCTTCACCGGCCGAGCGACGCCGGTGCGTCGAGCAGCGCGCACCGAGCCTCGTGACACAGACGCCGCCACGGTGTCGTCACGGTGCGCTCGGGCACGGCCCCGCCGCGCTCGATCACGAAGTTGCGGGCAGGCTCGTCGAGCATCGCGTACACGGCCTCCACGCCGCGCAGTTCTCCGAAGCGCGCGTGGAGAACCTCGCCTTCCACCAGATGGAGCTCCTGCTCGCCGCGCGTATCGACGTACGCGGCACGCAGCGGGCGCGGATCGTTGCGACTGAGAGCCACGAGATCACCGAGTGAGTAGAGGTCGATTCGCGCGTCGATCATCGAGGAGTCTCCGCGCTCATCATCCTCGCTCTGCGCGGCGAGCCGGCGACGCGCGAGCGAAATCGACGCAACGGTTGCGATCATCCTGCGTCGCCGATCGCGGGCAGGCCGTGCGTGCCGTTGACCTCGACGTGGATCACGAAGTCGCGAAAGAAGTAGACCTCCGCGAAGACATCGTCGTCTGCGAACCACGCCCGCAGCACGCCACGCGCGGACGCGGCATGCTCGGCGGCGGCCTCGAGCGTGAAGGAGAACTCGTCGACGGAGGAAGTCAGCGGGCTCGACATGATGTGCGGCGAACGAGCCTGACGATCGATCGTCGCGGCCACGTCGCAACGACGAAAGAAGTTCGTTGCGTGGACGTGCGTTCCCCCTTCTCTCGATCAGGGGAACGGTGCGGGCGAGTAGGTCGATCGCGTCAGAGCGGACCCATGCCGCTCGTCTGCTTCGGCTTGTCGGCGGGCGGCGGTGTCTTCGGTCGCGGCGCTCGCTTGCGCGCGGGCTTGCGCGCCGGTTCGACAGCCGCTTTCGAAGGCGTCGCCGCCACCGGTGCCGCCGCGGGCGTCGTCGCCTTCGCGACGGGGTCGCGCACCGCCTCGGTGCGTGTCGCGTCCGGCGGCGCCAGCTCGTCGGTCCCCTTCGCGTCTGGTGCGTCGCCGTCTGCGAGGGTCGAGCGCGAGTCGTCAGGCTTCGTCACGCTCGACTTCGGCGAGTCGTCGACCGCCGCCGCCTCGCTCTCCTGCGGACGAAGCGAGACCCAGCCGCCGATGAGGATCGCGATCACGGCCGCGCTCGCGAGTCCGACCTTGCCGAATGCCGTGGGCTCGGCCGCCTCGTCGCCGCCGAAGCCCGAGAACATGCGCGGGCGCTCGTCTGTCGCCTTCGTCATCGCCCAATTCATTACTTCAAGCCGCGTCACGAGGACGTCACGGCCCCGTGACTTCATCGATTCCGACCGCCGCTCGTCACGGAAACGGGACCGGCGCGTACGTCTCGCCGGGTTGCAGGCGCCGCATGCCCGAGATCGGCATCTGCCACGAGAGGTGGTCGTAGGGCCGCGCCATCATGAGGATGTCGACGTAGCCCGGGTGCCACAGCCGCATGAGCGCGGCATCGTCCACCTCCAGAGCCACGGTGCACGGCTCGTCGCAGAGCCGGCCGTCGGGCGTCTCGATGGTCGTGCCCGGCGGGTGCTGATCGAAGTAGAGCAGGTAGAAGCGTCGCGTCGCGTCGTCGGTGCCGCGCGCCTTCGCGAGCGCGGCGTCGTGGGCCGCGAGCTGCTCCAGCGTCTTGTTCGCGCGCGCCTGCAGTTCGGCGGGGTGCGGGTGCTGGTACTCGTTGGCCGCACTGCGACGCAGGAGCTCGTGTCCGATCACGAGCTTCTGCGGATCGTGATCGAGCATCCACGCAGCGACATATGCGAGCGCGCGATCGAGCTCGATCCGCGCGATGTCCTCGCCGCGGTCCTGCGCGCGCTCGAACGGCGCCGCCGCGGCATCGAACGCGCGCACGGCAGCGCCAGGGTCGCCGCGCTCGAGCGCCGCGTGACCCGCGGCGAAGGAGTCCTGCGCGCGCGTCTGCAGATCGGACGGCGGTCCCTCGAGCCGCGCGGGCTCGATCGCGGGCTCGGCCTGTGCGGCCGGCGCTGCAGGAGCCGCGGGCGGCTTCGCGTTCCCGACGGCGATCGCGATGCCGACGGCCGTGCCCACGACCACCGCAGCCGCGACGAACGGCCACGTGCGCCGCTGCGGTGCGATCGCAGCCCGCACCGCAGCAACGAGCGCATGCATGTCGACGAAGCGATCGTTCGGATCCCGCGACAACCCTCGCGCGAGCACGTCCGCGATCGCGCGCGGATACTCGCCCGCGGGCAAGGGCAACGCGGCGCCGCCGGTCACCGCGCTCGCGAGATCGGAGATGCTCGCGCCGGGATACGGGCGCTCGCGCGACAGCGCCTCGTACACCGCGACACACCACGCGAACTGATCCGCCTGCGGCCCCACGCGCACGCCGAGGAACTGCTCGGGCGCCATGTAGCGCGGGGTGCCGAGGAACTCGCCGGTCTGGGTGCGCAGCGCGTCGTCGTTCTCGTCCACCGGCTCGCCCGCGTCCGTCGCATGCGCCGCGTCACCCTCCGCGACCACGCCGAAGTCGACGACGCGCACGCGACCGTCGACGCCGAGCAGCGCGTTCTCGGGCTTGAAGTCGCGGTGGACGAGGCCCCGCGCATGCGCGGCCCCGAGCCCTTCGGCGGCCTGCAGGAACACGTCGACGATCTCGCGCCACGTGCGGGGCTCGTTGCGCAACCACGTGCGCAGGCTGTCGCCGTCGACGAGCTCCATCGCGATGAACAGTCGCCCGTCGTGATCGCCCACCTCGAACACCGGCACGACGTTGGGGTGCGACAGCTGGGCGAGTGCATGGGCCTCGCGCTCGAGCCGCTGGCGGTTGCGCACCGAGTTGCGCTCGGATCGCAGCACCTTGATGGCGACGTCGCGACGCAGGCTCTCGTCGCGCCCGACGTACACGAAGCCCATGCCGCCGGCACCGAGCGTGCGCACGATCGCGAACCGCCCGATGCTCGTGGGCTGGGACTCGCGCAGGTCGTCGTCGGCCCGGGCGCGCGGGCGCTGGGCCCCGAGCGTGCGCGCGTCGTTCGTGCTCGCCGTCGGAGCTTCCGAGTCCGGTGTCGACTCGCTCACGCGCGTCGATGTTAGCGACGGCCGCCTTTAAGCGGGATTAAGTGCGGCGCACCGTCGGTTCGCGGCGGCTTCCGCCATGAAACGGGCGTCATGCGAGCACAACGGTGGATCTGGCTCTTCGTGGGCGGCTGCGGACCCGTGCTCGGCGGCGGCGACGACGGCGGCGACACGGGAGGATTCGAGGCGGAGGGCGACGATGGTGCGAGCTCCACCGACGGCGCGGTCGCGGACGTCGACGAAGGCGTCGCGGACACCGGCGAGATCCCGTTGCCCGACTGTGGCGATGCGATCCTCGACTTCGGCGAGCAGTGCGACGACGGCAACGGCACCGATGGCGACGGCTGCAATCGCGACTGCCTGCCGTCGGGGATCCTGCTGTGGAGCGATCGCTACGACGGCTCGCGCAGCGACTACGGCCATCGTGTCGCCGTCGATCGCTTCGGGGGACTACGGCTCGCGGTGACGACCGTCGACGCGTCCAACGTGCAGCGCGTCGCGCTGCGCTCGTACGCGCGCGACGGGCTCGTGCAGTGGCACACGGTCGCGCCGTTCACCGACGAGCTCTACCAGATGGCCGTGGGCCTCGCGCTCGACGACACCGGCGTCGCCACCGTGGCGATGATCGCGTCGCCGCCCGAGCCGGTGTCGATCGGCGAGCTGGTGCAGATCGATGCCGACGGCGGCATCTCGTGGAGCTCGCGGCACACGCCGACGAGCGGCAGCACGAGCCCGTTCGGGCTCGCGGTCGACGGCGCGGGTCGAGTGCTGTCCGCGAGCCTCGACACGCCGATCGGCCTGCCGCCGGTGTTGCGGCTCGAGGCGTTCAGCGGCGACGAGATGCTGTGGAGCACGATCTCGTCGCTCGGCGCCGCGTATCCGGTCGAGCTCGTCGCGACCGGTCGCACGGGTGCCGTCGTCTCGACGTCGCAACAGACGCTCGCAGAGGGCGTGGGCTTGTGGCGCTTCACCGACGAGGGCGCGCCCGAGTGGCAGTCGACGATGGCGTGCGGCCGCGTGATCGCGAGCGACGCGGCGGGCACGACGTGGGCGGCGGGGCCGGACGAGCTCGGCAACCTCGCGGTGTGCTCGATGTCGCCGGCCGGCGAGTCGAGCACGAGCGTCGTGATCGCCGCGCCCGGCTTCGATCTCGTGGCGATGGCGATCGCCGAGGGCGGTGATCTGCTGCTCGTCGGCTACGCCACGGGATCGCTCACCGGCATGCGAGTCGAGCGCCGCGCGCTCTCGGGCGAGCTGCGCTGGAGCTTCACGCCGGGCGGCACGTCGCCGATCCTGCCCTTCTCGCTCGCGACGCGCCCGGGCGCCGATCGCCTCGCGGTGAGCGGCACGAGCCTCGACGGCAATTCGGACGCGGTGGTGTTCGTGCTGACGCCCTGACGCGCGAAGGGATCGTTCCTGCGCCCGGCGTCACTACGCCAGGGGCGCCATGTTCACACCTCCGCTGAAGATCCACCTGTGCTGGTCGCCGAGGAGCACGGAGTCGGTGCGCGGCCTGGCCCTCGACATCTACGAGTTCCTGCACCGCCCCCGCGCCGACGACCCGGTACTGAAGCCCGGCGTGGGCATCCCGGTCGAGTTCGGCCGCGATCTGACGAAGCTCGTCGCAGCGATCGAACGCGGGGACGAACCCGCCGTGGGCGTGCGCATGGTCGTTCCGATCCTCGACGACAAGGGATTTCTCGACGGCGAGTTCGGCACCTCACTGGCGACGATGGTGCGCAAGGCGTCCGGGTCCCCGAAGGAGCTCGTCGTCCTTCCGATCACGTTGGACGACCGCTGGCACAGCCGATTGACCTCGGTCAACCGCTTGGATCAGCTCGCCGCGATCTCGAAGGGCCGCGACGCCACGCAGGTCAGCCCCGATCGCAGGTGGATCCTCGGCTCGGACGTCGGTCTCGTGGCGGGTCGGGCTCTGCTGCGCAAAGAAGATCGCCGATGGACGCCGCGCGTGTTCATCAGCCACACGAAGGCCGACTTGCGCACGAGCAACCAACTCGCGTACACGCTGCGCGATCATTTCGAGACGAACACACGCGTGCCGGTGTACTTCGACGAGAACGACGTCGAGCAGGGCAGCGGACTCATCGATCAGCTCCGCGATGCCGTGGCGGACGGCGTGTTCCTCCTCGTCCGTACCGACTCGTACGCGGAGAGCCCGTGGTGCACGAGCGAGCTGCTCGAGGCAAAGGCGGCGCGGGTACCCATCGTCACCGTCGTCGCCATGGCCGACGGCGAGGCGCGCAGTCCCGCGTACGGAGGGAATCACCGCACGCTGCGCTGGGAGGAGCAGCGCAAGTGGGAAGTCGTCGGACGTTGCGTACAGGCTTGGCTGCATCACCACCACTTCCACGCGTTCGCCCGCGCGGCCCTGGCTTCCGCCGGCTTGCCCGCCGACAGCACGCTGCTCTCGCGCCCTCCCGAGCTGATCGATCTCACCGGCGATCGACGTCGGCTCGTCGTCTACCCCGATCCGCCGGTTCCCGAGCGCGAGCGCGCCGTGATGCGGATCGGCCGGCCGGGCGTGCGACTCGCGACGCCCCACACGCTCTACGGTCGCGTCCTCTTGGACGAGGATCCGCTACCGCCGCTCGCGAATCTGACGCTCTCGTTCTCGCTGTCTGACGACAGCGAGCTGCAGCCGATGAGCGACGCGACTGTCGGCAACGGCCTCACGCGAGAGCACTTGCGCGACGCACTCGACACGATCGTGCTCTCCACCGTGCACAGCGGAGCGCGGATCGCCTATGGCGGCGACTTTCGCAAGGGCGGCTTCGCGGAGAAGATCTCCGATCTGCTGCGCGCGTATCGACGCCTCGGCCTCGGCGGCAACCCCCAACTCGTCTGCTACCACGACGGGCGCGTTCGCGAGGGCGAGGCGCGCGTGGAGTTCGAGCCCGTCGAGGTGAAGACGCCCGCAGGAGACGACGACGCGATCACGGCGGAGCGACGCAGCGCGTTGTGGCACCTCGCGATGCGGCGCGAAGTGGCGAGGCATTCGGACGCTCGCGTCTTGCTCGGCGGCAAGTCGAAGCCGGCCGCCGTGGCGGGTCGTGACGGATACACCGGGGCGTGGCCCGGCGTGCTCGAGGAGGCCTACCGGACCTGGCAGGCCGGCAAGGCGCTGTATGTCGTCGGAGGGTTCGGTGGCTGCGCGGGCCTCATCGCACGCATGCTCGACGGCGGCATTGCGCCGGCCGAGTTCCAGCGCGAGTCGCTCGACGCGTCGTCAGAGTACAAGGCGATCGCGTCTGCATTCGACGGTCTCCGACGCGAGCTCGCTCGTCCACCGGAGAGCGACCGCGATCTGTTGCTCGTCGAGCCCGGCGGCCGCCCCCTCGTCGTCGACGACTTCGCGCGCGCACTGGCGGATGGGTGGCGAGCATTCGTGCACGCGAACGAGGCGAACGAGGCGAACGCGCAGCGCCATTGGCCGAACGGATTGACGGTTGCCGAGAATCGGACCCTGTTCACGTCGACCAGCCCCACCGAGATCGCGCACCTCGTGTTCAAGGGGCTCGCCGGCACGATGAACCGCGCTCCGCGACACGCAGGTGCCCGACGTCTGCGTTGCTTTCGCGGCGACATCGCCAAGCTCGCGGGCGTCGAGGGCTACGCGGTCACGGTGAGTCCCGGTGTGCCGAACGTCGGGGCATTCGCAGCGCTGGACCACCGGCTCGGCGGAGAGCTCGCGCGCTGGAACTCGGGTGAGGGCTTGCAGATCATCGGCGTGGGATCCAGCAACCTCGCGGGCGGGCACGTCCTCGTCGGACAACTCGCGCTCCCGGCTCCGGGGGATCGAGTGACGACGAGCGCGGTCGAAGCGCTGGCGCGGCGCATGGGTGAGGAGTGCAACAAGCGAGGGTTGACGTCGATCGCGTGTCCTCCATTCGCCGTCACGCTCGGGCTCTCCGTCGCCGAATCGGTCGGCGCGATGGTCGAAGGCTTCCGCGCGGCGGGCGGTCCGGAGGTGCTCACCTTCTGCGAGGTCGATGCCGCGCGGTACGCTCGAGTGAAGGCCGCGCTCGCGCGCGCAGTCGACGGTCGCGACGACGACGAGTTCGCCGAATTGCGCGAGGGTGCCGCGCCCGAAGAGACGCGGAAGCAGGTGATCGTCAACCTGCAGGCCCGTCCACCTGCCGGCGGGGTGGCGGGTTCCATCGCCGGGAGTCTCTTCTGCGACGGGTTGGGTGCGACCGTGCCGGCCGGACGCGTCGAGATCGGCACGTCCGAGTGGGACGTGTTGCGCGAGCGCTTCCGGTCGCTCGACGTCGCGGACGCGCGCGGACGACTGCTCTGGTCGAAGCTCGATCCGAGCGTCCGCGAGATGCTCACCGCGAGCGCAGGCACGGATGTCGCGCTCGTGTTGGACGCCGACGCCTCCGGTCTACCGTGGGAGGTGTTGCTCTCCGACGCGGGCCAAGAAGCGCCCGCGCGCGCGGTGTCCGTCAGTCGGCGCATCGCGTTCTCCGATCTGTCGGGACCGCGCCGATCGCCGAGCCCGAGCGGTGCGCGACTGCGGATGCTGCTGGTCGCCAATCCACTGGAGGACCTCGAGGGCGCGGACAAGGAGGCCGACGCCATTCTCGAGAAGCTGCGCTCGCGAGGCGACATCGAGTGCCTGGCGATTCGCGAACGGGCGGCCACGGTCGACGAGGTGCAACGCAGGCTCGCGAACGAGGACTGGGACGTCTTCCACTACGCCGGGCACGCGTTCTTCGATCCCGCCGCGCCCGAGAGGAGCGGGCTCGAGCTCGCCGACGGTGTGCTCACGGCGGCCGCGATCGCAGAAGCTCGGGTTCCGCGATTGATCGTGCTCGGCGGCTGCGAGTCCGCGCGGGTGCGCGGGCCGAGAGGCGACGACCAGGACCCGCGTCCGGCTCGTTGGTCGCTCACCGAAGGCCTGTTGCGGCTCGGTGTGCGCGCGCTCGTGGGCACGTTCTTCGTCGTGAGCGATCCCGCGGCGCTCGAGTTCTCGCGCACGCTGTACGACCACTTGCTCGCGGGCAAGCAGCTGGGCACGGCGGTCCGTGAAGGGCGTCGCAAGCTGTACACGGACAAGCAGCCCGACTGGGCGAACTTCATGCTCTACGGGGACGACGCGCTGACGCTGTGACCGTGGGGCGGGCTCTCGTCGCGGCGGCGGCGGAACCATCGCAGCTTGCGTTTCGCCTTGCGGTCGCCGAGCAGCGGCACCGGATCGTGCAGCACGTCCTGCACGTAGAACGCCTGGATCATCACGACGAGGATCACCATCAGCGGTGTCGCGAGGAAGATGCCGATGCCGCCCGCCATCAAGCCGAGCAAGAGCTGCGCGCCGAGCTGGGCCGCGGGCGGCACGTCGACGGAGCGTTGATCGATCAGCGGCGTCGCGACGTAGTTGTCGACCGCCTGCACGCCGACGTACACCGCGACGGCCCACAGCGCCGTCGTCGGTGACACCGACAGGCCCACGAGCACGCCGGGAATCGCCGCGAGCGGCGGCCCCACGTTCGGCACGAACGACAGGATCCCCGCGATGAGCCCGAGTGCGAGCGCCATCGGCACGTCGGCGAGCCACAGGCCCAAGCTCGTGCCGATGCCGATCACCGTCATCGACAGGAAACGGCCGACGAACCAGCTGCGGAGCGCACGACCGATCTCGCCGACGACCTCGCGCACCCGCGGCCGGCGCTCCAGCGGAGCGAGGTGCACGAACGCCTCGATGTAGAGCTTCGGCGAGATCGCGAAGAACAGGCCGAAGACCGGCACGAGCAGAATCGTCGCGATGCCGCCGAGCGCCGCGAACAGCACGTCGCCGAAGCGCCCGCCGGCCTGCTCGGACCACTGGAACTTGCCGAGCTCCTCGAGCGTGCGTCGGCCCCACGCGCGCTCGTTCATCCACGCTTCCACGCTGGGCCACACCTCGAGCGCGCGGCGCTGCACGCCTTCGAGCTGATCGACGAGCGCCGCGCCGAACCACCACGACAGCCCGACGAGCAGCCCGAGCGACACGATGCCGAGCAGCGCCAGCGCGACCCAGCGCGGCAGCGGCACGCGCCGCACGAGCCCATCGATGAGCACCGCGATGACGACGCCGGCGAGCACGATGAGCAATCCGTGCCCGGCGAGCCGCAGGAGCCAGAAGAGCAGCCCCACGCCCGCGACGACGCCGGTCGCGACGAGCACGTGCCGCACGTACGAAGGTCTCTCGTTGCCCGTCCCTTGGGCCATCCACCGACACTCTGATCCACGGCGAGCCCGCCGCACGTGCGGCGCCGACACCGCCTTCAGATCGTCTCGCGCTCGACCGCGACGACGGTGAGCCGCTCGACCTCGGCGAGCTCGCAATCGACCAACGCCGCATACTGCCCGTCGCTCGCGAGGTCGACGACGACGCCGCACCCGAGCCCCCCGCAGCGGAGCGTCGGAGTTCGCCGACGCACAGAGCTCGACGCGCTCGCCGATGTCGACCTCCTGCGCGGGCTCCTCCGAGCACGCCGCGAGCGCGAGCGCGGGGACTACGGCCCTTCGCCCAACAAGCCGACGAGCGGCTCCTTGCGTGCACCTTTCGCGTCGCACACCGCGAACTCGCCTCCATCGTACAAGGCGGCGCCGCCGAAGCGGCCCTTCTTGTCGACGGCGTAGAAATTCACGTTGAAGTTCGGCTTGTCGCCCTTGGCATGCAACCGTCCCACGCGCGTCGACTCGACGATGCGCTTGCACGCGCCCAAGCACGCGTCCTTCGGATGCTTGCCCGCGCGCATCAGCTCCACCACCGTGTGCGAGCCCGCCGTCACGATGTTCGCCTCGCCGCGCCCCGTCGAGCCGGCCGCGCCCACGTCGTTGTCGACGAACAACCCCGCGCCGATGAGCGGCGTGTCGCCCACGCGCCCCGGCAGCTTGAACGCGAGCCCGCTCGTCGTCGTCGTGCCCCCGAGGTTGCCCTCGCGATCCACTGCGCAGCAGTTGATCGTCCCGGTGATGCCGAACATCTTCTTCACGTCGGGCGGCAGCTTCGACGCCTCCTTCGGGAACCAGTCGTCCTTGTCCGACAGCGTCGACTTCCAGTACAGCCAGATCTCCCGCGCCTCGGGCGTGAGCAGGTTCTCCTCGACGAAGCCGTGCGCGCGCGCGAACTTGCTGGCGCCCTCGCCCACCAGCAACACGTGATCCGTGTAGCGCATCACCGCGAGCGCCACCTTGCTCGGGTTCTTGATCCGCTTGAGCGCCGCGACGGCACCCGCGAGCCCGCTCGGCCCGTCCATCACCGACGCATCGAGCTCGACCTCGCCCTCCTCGTTCGGCAGCCCGCCGTAGCCCACGCTGTGGTCGTTCGGGTCGTCCTCGACGAGATTCACCCCCGCCACCACCGCGTCCACTGCAGCCGTCCCCGCGAGGAGCTTCTCCATCGCGGTCTGCACGCACCCCGGGTACCCGTTCGCGGACGCCACCACGACCGGATGCCCGTTCGACGGCCCCGACGGCGGCTTGCTCGCGCCGGCGCGCTTGCTCGGCGACGCCAGGCACCCGCTGCCCAGCACGAGGGACGAGCGGAGGAGGAATCCCCGGCGACGCAATCGAGCCATCCGCGCGACTTTGCCAGAAGACGCGTGCGAAGGGGCGTCGCCCGGGCGACCATGCACCGCTGCGCGTTCACGCGCGCGAGAGGTCGGCGATCATGGTCGGATTGGACACGATGTGGATGCTCGCACTCGCGGTCGGTGGGCTCTCGACCGAGCCGTCGGACCCACTGCCGATCGTGGGCGGTAGCGAGGTCGAGCCGTGCCAGTTCCCCGCGACGGTCAGCATTCGCGAGGACGACGAGACACCGACGATGTGCTCCGGTTCGCTCATCCACCCGCAGGTCGTGCTGACGGCCGCGCACTGCATCACCGAGGAGCGCCCGATCGTCGGCATCGGCTTCGGCGAGTTCAGCCACGACTTCGGCGAGCCCGAGTTCATCGTCGCCCCGACCGAGTGTGTGCCCCATCCGGAGTGGGCCGAGTCGTACACGCGCGACGTCGGCTACTGCATCCTCGAAGCGCCCGTCACCGAGGTGCCGATCGTCCCGATCCTCGCGGGCTGCGAAGCCGATGCGCTGCAGCCCGGCATCGAGATCGTCATCGTCGGCTTCGGCTCGACGTACGGCACCTACGACGACGAGGGCAACGTCACGTCGATGGGCGTCGGCGCGAAGCGCTGGACGACACAGACGCTCGCGTACGTCGACGACGAGGAGCCCGCGGTCTACATGGCCGGCGACGACGGCTCGAACTCCGCCTGCTTCGGCGACTCGGGCGGACCCTCGATGGTGCGCCTCGCGGACGGATCGTGGCGCGTGTTCGGCACGGGCGGCCATCTGTGGGATCCGGGCGGCCTGCCGGCGCCGATGAAGCCCGGCAACGTGTGTGGAGCGGGCATCGCCTACGGCTACGCGTCCGACTCGATCGACTGGCTCGAGGATCAGACCGGCGTCGATCTCACGCCATGTTGGGACGGCGACGACTTCGTCGGCGGGGCGGACTGCGACGACTTCCCGCTCGAGCCCGACGTCGCGTTCGGCACGTGGGCGACGTCGTGCGCCGGCGGTGTCGTGGGTGGCGGTGGCGACGAGGTGTGCGAGCCGTTCGCCGGCGGCGACGAGACGGGCGGCAGCGAGAGCGGCGACAGCGGCGACGAGTCCGGCGATTCGACGAGCGGCGAAGGCACCTCCGACGACGGCACCACCGGCATCGTCGCGGACTCGGGCGACGGCGACGAAACGTCGCCGACCGCCGACACGACCTCCGGCGATCCCCCGCCGACCACCACGCTCACGACCACCGCCGGTGGCGACGACGACGACGGCACCAGCTCGAGCGACGCAGGAGCCACCGACGACGAGGGCGACGACGGTTGCGGCTGCACGAGCGGAGCGCCAGAGTCTGCGCTGCTCGGCCTCGTGATCGTCGCGCTCGCGCGTCGCCGTCGACGCTGATCACGGACACGCGGATCCTCGGGCCGAGCGTCGCTTCGCGAAGCGGCAACGCTCGGCCCGGGATCGACGCAACCCCACCCATGCCGCGAGGCGCGACCCCCCTCTGGCGCGTCCCACCGGCTGGACGGCGACGCGGTCGGATCGTCGCGCACGAGATCCGCGAATCTGCGTAGGACGGCGCGCCAGCCCCTGCTACGGCGACGATCCCGAAGGCGCGCCGAGCCCGCGCGACCGCGTCAGAAGTCGATCGACAGGTGCCCCACGAGCCCGACGTCGCGGAAGCGCGCGAAGTACACGTGCGCGGTGTCGCCGTCCTCGCGCACCGCGAAGCGCGTGGTGTCGAGGCCCGGTCGACGCGCGAGCTCCTCGTACGTGTCGTCGGCGATCTCGAGCACCGTGATGCCGTCCTGCGTGCCCACCCACAGGCGTCCCTGCGAGTCGACGTGCAGATCGAACGCGTAGTCGAGCGTGATCTCGTGCTCGCTCGTGATCGTCCCGTCCGACACGCGGAACTTCCGGATCGCGTCGTCGGCCGCGACGATCAGGTAGTCGGTGCCGCCGAGGTTCGCGCCCTCGAGCACGACGCCGTTGCTGCTCGTGTCCCACAGGTTCTCGCCGCTCTCGAACTCCGACCACACCGCGCCGTCGAGCCGCAGGATCGACGTGTCCTCGACGCCGCCCGTGAACTCGCCGTGGGCGAAGAACGTGCTGGTGCCGAGCACGGCGACGCTCCACACCTCCGAGAGATCCGCGAGCGGCGGAGGCAACGTGGTGCCGGCGATGATCGTCTCGGTGTTCTGGAAGTTCGCGAGGCCGAGGTTCGAGTAACGGAAGACGTTGTCGGTGTAG
This sequence comes from uncultured Nannocystaceae bacterium, assembly GCA_964468635.1. Classification (GTDB taxonomy): domain Bacteria; phylum Myxococcota_A; class Polyangia; order Nannocystales; family Nannocystaceae; genus Xiheibacterium. The sequence goes on along the minus strand of CAYXVR010000018.1, from coordinate 79,243 downwards.
CTGCCCGACACGTAGAGATTCGAGCCGATGCGATCCATGCCATAGCAGAGATACGAGTCCGTCGGCGTCGCGACCTGCGACGACGATCCCGCGACGCCGCCCGGGATCGGGATGCGTCGCACGACGCACGGATCGCCGAAATTGACGCCCACACCGACGATGAAGAGCGATTCGGATGCGTCGTCGTACGCGATGCCGCCGAACTCCTGCACCACCTCGTCGGAGTCGTCGAAGAAATTCGACTCGTATGCGAACGTCGTGAACGCGACGACCTGATCCATCGTGTTCGTGAGGCCGTCCGGATCCGGGAAGTCGGCCTCGACGGTGATCGTGTGCATCGCGTCGCCCGGCAGCGTGTTCTGCTCGGGGTCGACGAACGCCTTCGGGAAGATGCCGGCGATGCACGTGGGATCCGCGTCGGGCGGGCACGGCATCGGCGAGATCGGTTGGGGCTCGCTCCCGTTCTGGCTGACGAGGATGTGCCCCACGGCGTCGTCGAGGCTCACGACACGATCGAAGTAGAGGAAGAAGTAGCCGTCGAGCGGCGCGTTCAGATCGCCGTCGGCGGGCACGCTCATCACGATCCGCGGACCCAGCTCCTCGGCGGCGGTCGTCGAGTCGTCCGCCGAGGTGGGCGCCGTCATCGTCTCGTCCGCGCTCGTCGGCGCCGTGTCCGTGTTGTCGTCGGTGGGCTGCGTGCTGATGCTGTCGCCTTGCGACATGCCCTCGGCGCTGCCGGACTCCGTGCCGAACGTCGCGCCCTCGGTGTCGCTGTCCGTGAGCGGGTCGTCGTCGGAGGGCGAGAAGCAGGCGGAAACGAAGGGCACCGAGATCGCGATCGAGACCAGGCCACGCATGATTCCGAGGGTCGCCGACACCGCACACCGTGGACAAGCGGTGTGCGGTCGCACGTCGAAAACTTAAGAGCGCGTGGACCGCGCGGCAGCGCGGGATCGAACGACGTTCCCGTCGCGGGACCTTTGCCCACCGCGCACTCGACACGGCACGGCCGACAACGCTAGCGTCCGCGCCCGAGATGCAGACGCGCACCACGACGACTCACCTGCTGCTGGCCCTCGGACTCTCGCTCTTCGCCGGCGCCTGCAACAAGGACAAGGAAGAGACGACGACGCCCGAGCCGGTGACCACGGCACCGAAGGAGCCGGAGGCGAAAGCGCCCGCCGCCAAGCCGATCCCCGAGGGCTACTTCACGCTCACGCCGATGATCCACGTGAAGGGCGTCGACGCGGCGGTCGACTTCTACACGAAGGCGTTCGGAGCCACGAAGACGTTCTCGATGCCCGGTCCGGACGGCAAGACCACCGCGCACGCCGAGATCAAGATCGGCGACTCGATCATCATGATCGAGGAGGTCAACGCGCAGCAGGGCACGAAGAGCCCGCTCGAGCTCGGCGGCACGCCGGCGACGCTGATGATCTTCGTCTCCGATGCGGATGCCACGTTCGCGACGGCCACGGGCGCGGGTGCCCGCGCCGAGATGCCGATCGACGAGCAGTTCTGGGGCGACCGCTACGGGCAGGTGATCGATCCGTTCGGCCACCGCTGGGCGATCGCGACCCACGTCGAGGATCTCACGCCGGAGCAGATGGCCGAGCGCGCGAAGCTGGCCATGACGCCGCCGCCGCCCGAGAAGCCCACGAAGAAGAAGAAGCCGAAGAAGAAGGACAAGGCGGCGCCCGAGGCCCCGGCTGCGCCCGCGTGGAAAGCCGTCGTCGGCAAGCCCGCGACCACGCCCACGCCGCCGCAGTATCACACCGTCACGGTGGCCTACACGGTGGACGACGCCGCGAAGGCGATCGACTTCTACAAGAACGCGTTCGGTGCCACCGAGAACGAGCGCATGGCCGATCCGGCCGGCAAGATCATGCACTGCGAGCTGAAGCTCGGCGACAGCGTGCTCATGCTCAGCGACGAGTACCCCGAGATGGGTGCCAAGTCGGCGATGGCGTACGGCGGCACGCCCGTGTCGCTCATGATGTACACGGAGGACGTGGATGCCGCGTTCGCGAAGGCGACCGCCGCCGGCGCGAAGTCGATGGTGCCGGTCGCCGACATGTTCTGGGGCGATCGATTCGGCATGGTGGTCGACGCGGTCGGCTTCCCGTGGGGCCTCGCGACCCACAAGGAAGACCTGACGCCCGAGCAGATGAACGAGCGCATGAAGAAGGACGCGGGCAAGCCCGCCGCCTGATTCACCACATCGCTTCGACGCGCGCGATCGTCTCGAGCGCGTCCTCGGCCGACTGGGCGCGGACGAGCTCCTCGCCCACGCCCCGGCTCGCGAGCAAGGCGACGCGCGCGAGCCGTTGGAGGTGGTGCGCATCCCCGAGCGGGCTCACCAGCGCGACCACGACCCGTGGCGCCGAAGTGCATCAGTCCTCCGGCTCGATGCGCTTCATGTCCTCGTTCGTCGAGGCGGCGCGGGAGATCCGATCCGGCCCGGCGCACACGACCAGCACCGACGCCGGCGACTCCACCATCAGGCGCTCGGGCTGCACACCGAACCGACGGTGCGACAGGCCCCACTCGCGACCGAGCCCGACGACGAGCAGGTCGTAGCCCTCGCGGCTCTCTTCCAACGCGGCGTCGGCCGGCGAGGCGTGCTCGATCACCCGCAGCGTGACCCGGCTGCCGCCCTCCTCGTGCACGAGATCGGCCGCGGCCGCGCCGGCCCCGACGCTCTCGCCGGGCGCCTTCACGTGCAGGATCGTCACCGAGGCACCACTGCCCTGCAGCAGCCGGCGCGCGAGCGCGAGCGCGGCGTGGTCGTGCATGCTGCCCATGAACGGCACGAGCACGCGCACCACTCGCGACAGCCCGCGATCGATGAAGACACCGACGTCGCACGGTGCCGCGAGGAACACCTCGTGCACCGTGCCGGCGAGCATGCTCTGCCCGATGAGCGGCTTGTGCCAGCCGAGCAGCACGAGGTCGGCGCCCTTCGCCGACGCTACGCCGCAGATGTCCTGAGCGGGCTCGGTGGACACGAACGAAATCGGCTTGAGCGGAAGATCGAGCTGCTTCGCGCGCGCGAGCGCGGGCGTGAGCGCGGTATCGCTGATCTCCTCCGGCGTGCGACCGAGGTAGAACGACGCGCGGTTCGTGGGCGGCACGAGGTTCAGCGCGTAGGCCGGGCCCGCCGCAGGGCCGGGCGGGCGCATCGCGCTCACGAGCGTGACGAGGCCGGGTCCGCTGCGGTCGTACGCGACGCACACGAGCGGCGTGAAGCGGCGCTCGATCACCGGCTCCTGGCGCGAGTCGCCCGCCTGCAGGAGCTCGCGCGCGAGCCGTTCGGCCGGATAGATGAGCTGCAGCACCGGCGTGGTCATGAACGTCGTGACGAGCGCCATGATCACCATCATCGTGAACAGGGTCGGGCTGATGACGCCGAGGTCGAGCCCGATGTTGAGCACGATGAGCTCCATCAGGCCGCGCGTGTTCATGAGCACGCCGATCGCAGAGGCCTCGCGCCAGCCGATGCCGGTGAGCCGCGCCGCGATCGCGCTGCCACCGAACTTGCCCAGACACGCGATGAACACGATGAAGCCGCACATCGCCCACTCGCTGGCCGAGTCGACCAGGCCGATCTGCGTGCGCACGCCGCTGAACGCGAAGAAGAGCGGCAGCAGCACGACGAGCACGAGGTCTTCGAGCTTCTCCGCGAGCGCGTGGGCGAAACCGCTGTCCTTGGGCAGCACGGCGCCGAACAGGAACGCGCCGAACAGCGCGTGGATGCCGATGAGCTCGGTGGCCCAGCTCGACAGGAACAGGCACAGCAGCACGAGCGCGACCACGTTCTGCGTCAGGGCGTCGCGCGAGGCCACGCGCTGGGCGAGCCGGCGCAGGAGCGGGCGCACGGCGAAGAACATGAATCCGATGTACGCGATCGCCATCGCGGTGGTGATCACCGCGGACTCCATGCCCGTGGCGCGTGCGATGGCCACGACGAACGCGAGCAGGCACCACGCCGTGACGTCGTCCACGGCCGCGCACGCGATCGTGATGGCGCCGATGCGCGAGCGCAGCAGTCGGCGCTCGTTGAGGATGCGTGCGAGCACCGGGAACGCGGTGATGCTCATCGCGGCGCCCAGAAAGAGCGTGAACGGCAGCAGGTCCACGCCTTCCGGCGCGAGCACCGGATGCAGCATCGGTGCGACGACGGCACCGAGCGCGAACGGCACGATGATGCTCGTGTGCGAGATCGCGACGGACGTGTGCGCGCGGCCGCGCAGCAGGCTCGGATCGAGCTCGAGCCCGACGAGGAACATGAACAGCACGAGCCCGAGCTGGCTGACGAGCTGCAACAGCCCGAGCGACGTCTTCGAGAAGACGGCCTCGTACACCTCCGGCGCGGCCCACCCGAGCAGCGACGGGCCGAGCAGGATGCCCGCGGTGATCTCTGCGATGACGAGGGGCTGGCCGATCCAGCGGGCGCCGACGCCCAGCAACCGCGATACGACGATGATGGTGGCCACCTGCGCGATGAAGCGGGTGAGCGGGTCGTGGACGAGGAAGTCCATCCGGCGTTAAGCTATCGCTCAACACCCCGCTCGCACAGGGCGCTCCGCTGCGATCCACGCGCCGACGTCGTCGACGAGCGTCGTGAAGCCCGGTGCGACGAACAGGTCGCGCTGGAAATCGGTCGTGCCGTATTCCGTCGTCGCCATCGCGTCGAGATCCCACGCGCGCCACGCCTTGCCCGTCATCGCGTGCTCGAGCTCGCCGACCGACGACAACAGGCCCGCGCCGACTGCCTTCGTGGCGCCGCCCTCGCGGCACAGGCCGAACTCGAGGCCGAACCAGAACACCCGCTGCACGCGGACGAGCGTCGCGTCGTCGGTGTCGCGTCCGAGTCGACCGCACGCGCGCGCGAGCGCGGCGATGCGCTCGTCGGCGAGCATGGCGACGTGTCCGACGAGCTCGTGGATGACGTCGGGCTCGGGCGTGTACAACGGCGCGCTCGCGTGGCGCACGTACTGTGTCGCGAGGAACACCCCGTCGGCGAGCGCGGCGAAGAACGGCCGCGGCTCGACGAGGCCCGCGACGGCGCGCAGTCGGAATCCGGTGCGCGCGGCGAGCCGGCGCGAGACGTCGTCGAGCTGGGGGATCGCGTCGGCGTCGAGCGGCAGCGCGCGCTGGGCGGCACGCACGTGCGCGCACGCGTGGGCCTCGTGAAGCGGATCGAGCCGCGATCGCACGAGTCGCCACACGGCGTGCTCGTCGTCCGTGTACGCCACCCGAGCGACCCGAGGACGCGATGCGAGCGCGGCGATATGCTCTCGACGCGTGCGGTAGTGGAGATCGGTGAAGGCGGGATGGTCGGTCTGGGCTTGCATGGCGCGTCTCCTCGGAGGAGAGGCGCTCGCTCGGACGGTCGACCACGATGAGCCGCGGAGGGCCGCCCGGTGCGGGCGGCCTCTCGCGAACGATCGGCTACACCCGCACCCTCGCGTACGCATACACGGCGTAGAGCGAGAACGCGGGACGAGCCATCACCCGAAGAGCGTGACTCGGCCGCGTGCAGCTGTCCAGCGGGTTCGCCTCAGAACCTCGCGGAGATGACCGTGGTGCCGTTCTGGCGGCCCACGTCGTCGACGTGGATCTCGAGCACCGCGGTGCCTGGCGCGAGGCCCAGCATCGCCGACAGGTCGATCGTGGGCAGCGAGAACTGGCCGAAGCCGGTGGTGCCGAGCTGGCCCAGCAGGCCGTTGACGAGCTGCGCTTCGAGCAGGTCGATGAACTGCGCCTCGAACTGGATCGACTCGTCGTTCGCGGTGAGCTCGGTCTCCACGGACTCGACTTCGCCCAGATCGAGCGCGACGCCGTCCTCGCCCGCGGTGACGGCGAGGTTCACGACCAGCGTGGAGTACGCGTCGAACGTGGTGGTCTTGCCGTTGAGCGTGACCGAGCCGTTGATGTTGATGTCGCCGATCGTCACGAGCAGCTTGCCCGCGTCGCCACAGTCCGAAACCGTGGGCGCGAGCATGCCGGACACCGTCACGTCGATGTCCTCGATGATGCCGCCGCCGACCTCGTCGTTGCCGAGCGGGAACTCGAGCAGGCCGCCGCGCCACCCCGCGTAGAGCAGCTGGTTCAGCGTGTCGTCGGCGAGCGAGATCTCGAGCGGAGCGAGCCGAGCGACGGTGAGCTCCTGCGGGACGAGCCCGCAGCCGGCGCGATCGGGCACGCCGAGGTTGTCGTACTCGCTCACCACCAAGCCCGGATAGCCGCCGGCGCGCAGGATCACCGCCCCACCTTGCGGCGGCGACGGGGACGGCGGCGTGTTGCCGTCGTGGAAGTCGGTGCTCGCGAAGTCGGCCGCGAGATCGACGGGGATCGACTTGCGCGCGTTGCCGAGGTTGGGGAACTCGAACGTCGTCGCGAGCGCGAGCGAGGCGAGCCCGTTCGCCAGCGCGGGCCCCAGCTGCTCCTGCACCGCGTTCTCGAGCGCGCCCTCGAGATCGGCGACGAGCGAGTCGTGCACGAACACCTCCACGACCGAGAGCAGGAAGTCCGTCCAGCCGTTGTCGGCCCACACCTCGACATCGTCCGGATTCACCGAAGCATTCACGTTCGCGAGCGTCGCGACGAGCGTGTGATCGGGCCCCGCGGACAGCAACAGCTGCCCGGTGAGCGTGACGGCAGAGATCGACAGACCGCCCGTGCCGTCGCCGCCGGCGAGCTCGCACGCGAACGTGGTGCAGTCGAAGTACAGGTCGCCGTAGATGTCGTCGACCGACGCCGTGAGCCCGAGGCCGCCGTCGATGCCCGCGAGCGCCAGCGTGGCGGAGCCGAGCTCGAGCGACGTCAGGAACACGTCGTAGCCGGCCTGGTTCACGACCGGCGTCGTCGGATCGGCGAACTGGTTGGTGTCGAACGCCCCGAGCGCGAGCTCGAGCGCCGTCGCGAGATCGTCGAGCGGCACGGAGTGATCACCGTCGTCGATCGACTCCTGCCCGAGCCAGAACGCGAGCCCCTCGGGCACGGGATCGTCGGGCGCCGTCATCGGCTTGCGATAGCCGGTGGACCACAGGAACGACTGCACCTTGCGGCGCGCGTTGCCGGAGTCGTCGAGCGTCTCCATGACGAGCATGTTGCCGCCCACGTCGACCGCGACGTCGTGGCTGAAGCTGCCGTCGGCGCCGACCTCGACCTCGGTGCCACCGATCGTGAACGTCGTGATCTCGCCGAGTGGGCTCGCGACCGTACCGGTGACCGTCACGACCGGATCCGCGGCATCGCCCACGATGGTGGCGGCCCGCGGCGGGAACTCGACGTCGATCTCGGGACGACACTCGTTCGACACCTGGATCTCGTGCATGCACGAGGCGGCCTCGCACGTGTCCACGGTGCACGGATCGTCGTCGTCACAATCCGTCTCGTCCTGGCACGGGCCGCCGCCGGTGTCCGGACCGTCCTCGGGTCCGTCGTCGTCGTCGCCACCTTCGGGCGCGTCGTCGTCACCACTCTCGCCGCTGGCCGAGCCGTCGCCGTCGGCTCCCACGTCGTCGTCGTCGCCGCACGCGACGAGGGCCGCGAGCATCACCACCGGAATCGAGCCAAGCCAGCGCATCGGTTTTCCAGCGTACCACGGCGCGCATGCGCTGGTTCCCGCGGGCGATCGCGCGCCCGCGTCACGAGACGTTGCACTCGGTTCTCGGTGGGCCGTCGGATCTACGTAGCGCTCAGCGCCGCGGGGCTATCGTACGACGACGTCGCACGAGCAGGCCGAGCGCGAGCGCGGCCGGCATCCAGCCCCCGCGGTCGCCGATCGAACAACCGCTCGATCCACCGCCGCCCGCATCGGCCTGCGGCGCACCGTCGTCGCTGTCGCCATCGTCGTCGTCGTCGTCGTCGTCGTCGTCGTCGCCGTCGTCGCCGTCGTCACCGCCGGTCTCGTCGGCATCGCCGGTATCACCGCCGTCGCCCTCGCCCGTGTCGTCCTCGCCCGGCGGATTGTCGGGCGGCGCGGCCCCGACCCCGACGGCGATCCAGTCGCTCTCGGTGACGTTGCCCGCGTTGTCGGTGGCGACGAGCTTGAGGTTGTAGCCGCCGACCGGGAACTTCGTGTTCCACCGGAACGGCGCGTAGTCGAGCGATTGCGACACCATCTCGCCGTCCTCGGGCGCGATGATCAGCTCGACGCCGGCGATGCCCCAGCCGTCGCCGTCGTCGGCGTTCGCCTCGATGTGCAGATCGGCCGAGTCGCTGCCGTCCACCTCGAACACCTGATCGCCCTCGGGCGACACGACGTCGAGCGACGGCGCGTCGGTGTCGGGGAAGTCGGTGAGCGGCGCGCCGCACACCTCGGAGAAATCGCCGAGCGGCCCGGTCTCGCACATGAGCGCGTACGATCCGTCGCCGCCGATGCCGGGGTCCTGCGGGAAGCCCTGGCAGCCCCACGTCGGCTCCCAGGTGCCGTTGCTCGCGTGGCACGGCGTCACGTCGATGCCGGACTCCGACTCGATGAAGTCGACGGCGTTCCACGCGATCGTGCTGCCCGCGACGCCGTTGCACTCGCCGGGCTCGGCCATCTGCGCCCACGAGTGGATGCCGACGACGCGCCACGTGTCGTCGCCGCCCTGGCTCTCGTTCAGCTTCACGAACACGGGGCCGCCCGAGTCGCCCGAGCAGATGCCCTCGCCGTTGCTGCCGGTGATGATCTCGCCGCCGCCCTCGCTCTGCACGTTCAGCGTGACGAACTTCTTGCGGCCGCTGTCGCCGTTCTCGTCGACCCCGAACCCGACGTGGGTGATCTGCGTGCCGGGGCCGAGGATCGTCTCCTCGCAGCCGTACGCGATCGGGATGATCGGGATGTTCGTGATCGGCGTCGCGAGCTTGCAGAAGCCGTAGTCGTCGCCGTCGCCGGTGCCGAAGAAGCTCGGGTTCGCCCTGCAGTACTCCGTCTCGGCCAGCTGCGACGCCGTCGAGGCGCGCTCGCCGAAGCGCACCGTCGCGGTGACGTCACCCGGCACGCAGTGCGCGGCCGTCAGCACGATCTCGGGATGGATGAGCGCGCCGGTGCACGCCGCTCCGTCGCTCGACAGGTACGCGACCGTCGGCCACGCGCACTGCTCGGTCTCGGTGCCGCCGTAGATCTGCGTCTCGGGCTCGGGCACCGTGAGGCCGTCGGCGAGCGCGGAGCCGGTCGGCAGGGCGAGGAGCAGCGCGGCGGCGAGGGGGAGGCTTCGTGCCGACATGTCGGACGAAAGCTAACATTGCCCACCTGCCAAGTCGACCAAAGGTATCGCCATAGGGCGAAATTGCGCCGCGGGTCACGGGACGACGTACCGCGCGAGCCAGCCCTGCCCCACGACCACGACGCCCCCGAGGTCCGCGGCGAGGCGGACCGGGGGGCTCGTCGCGTCGCCGCCGTTCGTCGGGGTGAACCAGGGCGCGCCCGCAGCGTCGACGTGCGCGAGCAGGCCGTGCTCCTCGCCGTCGATCCACTGCGCGCCGACGATCGCGGCACCCCCCGCGCAGTCGCCCGCGACGTCGCTGCTCGCACCGACCTCCCACGACGCGACGAGCTGGCTCGCGATCGGTGCGCCCGTCTTCGCGAAGCGATGCACGGTCGCGCCGCTCGTCGGCGCCTCGATCAAACCATCGGCGAGCACGAGCACGTCGTCGGCCGGTCCGAGTGCGATCGCCCGCCACACCTGATCGCTCGGATCGAGCCGCCGCCACACCTCGGTGCCGTCGACCGCGACGTACGCCAACCACTGGCTCCCACCCGGCCAGGCCGCGCCGGCGAGCACGAGATCGCCGCTCGCGGTGATCTCGATGCCGAGCGGATCGCCGAGCTCGCTGCGCACGAACGACGACGACAGGTTGCCGAAGCGATCGAGCACGAGCACCTCGGTCGTCGCCGACCCGTTCGACGTGGGACCGAGCACGACGGCGATCGCACCACCCACGGCGTCGATCGCCGCCGCCCGTCCGTTCGCGCCCGCGGGCGGTGGAGCGGGCGCATCGTGCTCGAAACGCCACGCGGGCACGCCCGCGCTCGTCACCTTGAGCACGATGGCGCGCATGTCGATCGTCGTGCCCTCGTCGTCGTGGATCTCGCTCGTCGTCTCGCTGCCGGCGACGTAGACGTCCGCCCATGCATCGATCGCGAGGCCCCACGCCTCGTCGTCGAGGCCCTCGTCCCCGTCCCACGCGACGCTCCACAGGAGCGTGCCGTCGATCGAGAACTTCGCGAGCACGATGTCGACCGAGCCGTCGTCGACGCTGCCCTCGAACAACGCGAGCACATCGCCGAGCGGATCGACGGCGACGTCGCGTGCCGCCGACAGCTCGAAGCCGTCGACCACCACCGTGCGCGACCACGAGAGCACGGCGCCGTCGAAGCCCTCGAAGCCGCAGGCGGGCGGCGGAGGATCGCCGGTGGTGTCGTCGTCCGTGCCGTCGGGATCCGTGGTGTCGGCGATCGTCGGGTCGCTCGTCGCCGACAGGCTCGCGTCGCCGATCGTGTCGAGCGTGTCGACGTCGAGCGTGTCGGTGTCGTCGAAGTCGAGCGACGGCAGCCGGCACGCCGCGACCGCGAGCACGCCGAGCAGCATCGTCCTCATCACGTGCGGACGCCTCCAACCGGGCGCGTCAGCTCACGAAAAGCGGCGCGACAATAGCCGCCAAATCCTACATTCGGTGCAAGTCGGGCCAGATCCGCGGCCATCCGGAGAGTTTAGCCTCACATTCCTGGCGCACGTCAAGCCTGTGAACCGGCCCCCCAACGGGTTCACCCTGGACCGGGTGGGACGAGGACTCGCGACGGTCGGCCTGCTGGGTGGGCTGTCCGCGTGCGCGGCCGGCGGTGATGGCTCGACCAGCACGACGGCGATCACCGTCGGGGAGGCGACGAGCGCAGGCTCGACCGACGGCCCCGACGACACGACGACCGGCGACGTCGCGGGCACGTCGACCGGCAGCGGCAAGACGACGACCGAGGGCGAGAGCACGGGCGCACCGATCGACACGACGGGCACGGACACCGGCGTCGCCGATCCGTGCGCGGGCGAGCTCGAGACGTTCGCGGTCGATCCGGCATGGACCTCGATCGGACTGCCGCACAACGGAAACGTCTACGGATGGATCGGCGGCAGCATGCTGGCCGGCGGCGATCCGGGCGAGATCGGCGGCACGCTCCAGCGCACGAACAGCCGCCTCGCGTACGCCCACTCGATCGGGGTCGTGCAGGCCGGAGCTTGCATCGCCGCGCACGGGCGGATCGCGATGCCCAGCGTCGAGTCGCAGTTCAACACGAACATCCGCATCGGCCACTTCGCGCTCGCGGGTGGCCCCGGGGTGGGATTCGAGCTCGTCGAGGACAACGGCGAGCGCGTGCGCGTGTACATGGTCGGCGGGGGCAACGGCGAGGTCGAGTTCCTGCTCGACGAGTCCCCCACGGCCCGCGAGTGGAGCTACGTGCTCGATCCGAGCGCTGCGATGATGACGCTGTCGATCGAGGGGTACGGCAGCGTGTCGAAGCCCGTGACACCCGAGCAGGCGATGGCGCTCGCCGGCATCGACGCGTTCGGCGTCCTGCAGGAGGCGCACGACAATGCCAGCGACTCGCCAGGGCTGCTCGAGCTCTACCTCGACGAGATCGCGTACACGCGTTAGTGCGCCGCGAGCCAGGCCTCGATGCGCCCTTGCTCGATGCGATCGGCGAGCGCGCCGTACGTCGAGAGCGCTCTGCGTGCCAGCTCGACCGCACGCGCGCGATCGGATCCGTCGAGCGCCTTCGCGGCCGAGAACAGCAGCTCCGCGCGGCTGCGGGCGGGCATGTCGGCCGTCTCGAGCGTCGCGAGCGCTCGATCCACCAAGGCGCGCGCGGACTCCGTCTGTCCCGCGTATGCGTCGAGCTCGGCGATCTGCAAGCGGCCCCACAGCGTGAGCACGTGCGCCTCGCCCACCGATCGCACGTCGTCGAGGCCGTTCTGCGTGTACTCGCGCGCGTCGGCGAAGCGCCCCCGCTCGATCGCGATCTCCCCCCGCACGAGCCACGCGAGCCCGCGCTGCGGCGTATCGCCGAACCGCGAGAACAGCTCCACCGATTCGCGCGCGAAGTCTTCCGCCGCGTCGGCGTCGCCGATGCGCAGCGCCATGATCGCGCGATTCCCCTGGATGCGCGCAGCCTCCACGATCCGCGGCGTGGGCGAGCCCATCGCGAGCGCGTAGGCCCGCTCCTGGCGCGCGATGGCCTGCTCGACGTGGCCGGCCGAGAACTCCATCATCGCGAGGTTCGCGACCGAGTCGATCGTGTCGGGATGCCCCTGCGGCAGCGCACGCTCGCGGCCCTCGGCCACTCGCTTCATCAGCGCGACTGCTTCGTCGAGCGCACCCCGGTTGAACCCCATGATCGCCGCGTTGTTCAGCGCGGCGAGCGTGTGCGGGTGCTCGGTCCCGAGTGACGACTCGAAGACCGCGACCGCGTGCTGCACCGCCTCGAGCGCGCGCTCTTCACGACCGGCGTTCGCGTAGGCCGCCGATACGTTCAGCCACGCGCCGCCGACCCGTGGGTCGTCGGCCGGAAGCTCGCGCCGCAGCTCCAGGGTCCGCTCCGCGTGCTGCATCGCCTCGTCCAGGCGTCCGGCATCCATGTCGATCAACGCCACGTTCGCCTCGAGCGTGGCCTCCATCTGCGTCCCCGCATCCGTGCGCCGCAACAACGCGTATGCGATGCCGGCCCACGTCTGCCCCTCGTCGAAGCGCTGCAGCTGCCGCAGGATCGCGATCTGCGACGTGGCCCCTTCGAGCGCCACGAGGTCCGCCCCCGCGGCGAGGGCCAGCTCGAATCCCTCCCTGTTCGACCGCTCCGCCGCTTCGTACTGCGCCTGTTCGTAGGCACCGTCGGCGACCGCAAGCGTCGCCGACGCGATCGTCGGCGCGTAGTCGGTCGCCTGCGCGCGCTCGAGGGTCGTGCGTGCGAGCGGGAGCATCTGATCGACGAGTCCGGCCCGACGCAGCGCCTGCACGCGCGCCAGCTCGCGCTCCACCGCCTCGACCTCGCGCGCGACCGCGGGATCGTCGGGCAGCGCGGGCCCGCGATCGAGGCGCGTGACGTCGCGGCATGCGATCGGGTCGGGAGCGCTCTCGATCACCGACGATGCGCCTTCGACGACGTCGCGACCGCCGAGCGCGAGCACTTCCGCCATCGCCCCCACGCGGTCGCGCTGCCGATCGAGGCAGGCCATGCGCAGCTCGAGCTGGCGCTCGGATTGTTCGCCGCGGATCCGCGTGGCCTCGCACGCATCGCGTCGCTCGTCGATCCACGCGCGCGACCAGCCATCGAGCGCGTTCGCGGCGTGCTCGAATGCGACGCTCGCGAACGACGCTCCGCTGCCCTCGAACGCGAGGCGCACGCGCTCGCGCGCATCAGCGTCCCACGTCTCGGCGAGCGCGCCGGTCGTGTCGCACATCTGCGGATCCACCGTGGTCCACCGCGCGGCCGCGAACCCGCTGGCGGCGAGCAGCACCGCACCGCCGACGAGCGCAGCCGTGCGCCGACGGCCTTGGCTCGCCGCGAGCAAGGCGGACAGGAGTGCGTCCATGTCCGGCCATCGTCGCGCGGGCTCGCGCTCGAGGCCGCGCGCGAGCACCCGCAGGATCCGGGCCGGCACCGCGCGCGGCGTATCGCGCCGCAGATCCGGCCGCGAGACCGTCGCACGCGTGAGCGCGTCGCCGTCCGGGAAGGGCCGCGCTCCCGCGAGTGCTTCGAACGCGACGATGCAGAACGCGTACTGATCGGCGCGGTGATCGAGCGGCTCGCCGAGCACCTGCTCGGGAGCCATGTACGCGGGCGTGCCCACCCGACGGTGGTGAGCCGAGCCCTCGCTGTCGCCCGAGTCGACTTCCTCGTGCGCCGCGACCCCGAAGTCCGCGACGCAGACCCGCTCCGCCCGCGCACCCTGCACGCGCACGAGCACGTTGTCCGGCTTGAAGTCGCAGTGGACGATCCCCGCGGAGTGGGCCGCGGCCAGTCCGCGGCCGGCCTCGACGAGCGCGCCGACGATTTCGGCGGTGGTGCGCGGGCTGGACTCGCACCACGCCCGCAGCGTCGTGCCGTCGATGAACTCCATCGCGAGAAAGAGCCGGTCGCCGAAGCCGCCCACGTCGTGGACGCCCACGACGTTGGGATGGCTGAGCCGCGCGAGCGTCTGCGCCTCGCGTCGCAGCGCGTTCGCATCCTCGTCACTGCGCGGATGCAAGAGCTTGATCGCCACCTTGCGATCGAGCTCGGGGTCGAATGCCGCGAACACGGTGCCCATCGCGCCGGCGCCGAGCCGCGCGATCACGACGTATCGCCCGATGGTCGTGCCGCGCTCGACCTTCACGGGCGTCGCGGCGCTCGCGAGCGTGCCCAACGCGGTGTCCAGCCCGCTCTCCGATGGCACCGTCCGCGACAACGGCGGCGATTGTACCGTGTGGGTTTCTCGGCCCCTCGCCCATTCCTGCGCCGCGCTCTACGATCCGGTGGAATGCGGATCCTGCCGCTCTTCACGCTCGTCGCCGGTTGCACGGCGAACGCGTTCGCGTGCGAGGACGCGAACGACTGCGCGGGCGTGATGGGTGGCGTGTGCGAGTCGACCGGCTGGTGCAGTTTTCCCGACGACACCTGCGACTCGGGCCGCCGCTACGGCGAGTGGGCGGGCAACGAGCTCGCCGGCGCCTGCGTCGACGACGTCGGCACGGGCTCGTCGGGCGCCACCGACGACGGCGAGAGCGCGACGTCACCGGATCCGACGACATTGTCGACGACGGATCCGGAAACGACGCTCGGCGGCGAGACGACGATGTCGATCGATCCCGACACGACGACGTCGATCGACCCCACCACGCCGGGCGACGAGAGCTCGACGACCGGCTCGCCGATCGATCCCGATCTCGTCGCGTGGTACCGCTTCGACGAGGGCGTGTTCGCGGGCGGTGTCGTCGACGAGCTGGGCATGCACGATGGCGCTTGCCTGCCCGACCTCTGTCCGGAGCCGATCCCCGGCGTCATCGGCTCGGCCGGCCAGTTCGACGGCATCGACGACATCGTGCGGGTGCCCGTCGACGACATGCTGCAGGTCGGCGACGCGCTCACGGTCGCGACCTGGATGCGCGTCGACACCATCGACGGCGTGTTCCAGACCGTGATCGCGAAGGCGTACCTCGACCTCGTCGACGACACGTTCGAGATCGGCATCAACGCGAGCGGCGTGATGCGTTGGGGCCTTTCCACCGAAGACCCCATGCATCCGACCATCAACGCGGATGCGCCCCCGCTCGGCCAGTGGATCCACGTCGCCGGCACGTTCGACGCCGAGGCCTCGCGCATGTACGTCGATGGCGTGCTCGTGGGCGAGGCCGCAGGCGGCCTGATCGCGCAGGACGAGCACGACATCACGCTCGGCGCCGGCTTCGACAACATGGCCGACGCGAACTGGCTCGAGGGCGCCCTCGACGAGGTCCGGATCTACCGCCGAGCCCTCACCGAGGACGAGATCGCCGCGCTCGCGAGCCCTTAGCAGGGTGCCTGTCAGGCCTTCGCGAGCTTGCGCAGCACGTACTGCAGGATGCCGCCGTTGCGGATGTACGACACCTCGTTCGGCGTGTCGACGCGGCAGAACACCTGGAACGTCTTCGTCGTTCCATCCGCCCGGGTCGCTTTCACATCGAGGAGTTGCTTGGGCACGAGGCCCAGCGCGACGCCGGAGATGTCGAACGTCTCCTCGCCGGTGAGGCCGTGCGTGTCGGCGTCCTCGCCGTCGCGGAACACGAGCGGCAACACGCCCATGCCCACGAGGTTCGAGCGATGGATGCGCTCGAAGCTCTTCGCGATGACGGCCTTCACCCCGAGCAGCATCGTGCCCTTCGCGGCCCAGTCGCGCGAGCTGCCCGTGCCGTACTCGGCGCCCGCGATGACGACGAGCGGCACGCCGTCGGCCTGGTAGCGCATCGACGCGTCGTAGATCGACATCTGCACGCCGTCGGGCAGGTGACGCGTGACGCCGCCCTCGACGCCCGGCACGAGGTGGTTCTTGAGCCGGATGTTCGCGAACGTGCCGCGGATCATCACCTCGTGGTTGCCTCGACGCGCGCCGTAGCTGTTGAACTCGACCGGCGGTACGCCGTGGGCGACGAGGTACTCCGCCGCCGGACTGTTCTTCGCGATGTTGCCCGCCGGCGAGATGTGATCCGTCGTGATCGAGTCGCCGAGCTTCGCGAGCACGCGCGCGCCCACGATGTCGCGCAGAGGCGGCAGATCGCGCGTCATGCCCTCGAAGTACGGCGGATGGCGCACGTACGTGGACGTCGGCTGCCACGCGAAGATCTGGCCCTTCGGCACGTCGAGCGTGCGCCAGGCGTCGTCGCCCTCGAACACGCTCGCGTACTGGGACTCGTACATCTCCTTGCCGATCACGCGGCGCACGACGTCGCGGACCTCCTGCGGCGACGGCCAGATGTCCTTGAGGAAGACCGGATTGCCGCTCGCGTCGGTGCCCAGCGGATCGGTCGCGAGATCGACTTCCAGGCTCCCCGACAGCGCGTGCGCGACGACCAGCGGCGGCGACGCCAGCCAGTTCGCCCGCACCTGCGGGTGCACGCGGCCCTCGAAGTTGCGGTTGCCCGACAGCACGGCCGCGACGACGAGGTCGCCCTCGGTCACCGCATCGGCGACCTCCTTGGGCAGCGGACCCGAGTTGCCGATGCACGTGGTGCATCCGTAGCCGGCCAGGTTGAAGCCCAGCGCCTCGAGGTCGGGCAACAGGTTCGCGGCCTGGAGGTACTCGGTGACGACCTTGCTGCCGGGCGCGAGGCTCGTCTTCACCCACGGCTTCGTGCGCAGCCCCGCCTTCACGGCGTTGCGCGCGAGCAGGCCGGCCGCCATGAGCACGGACGGATTGCTCGTGTTCGTGCAGCTCGTGATCGCGGCGATCACCACCGCGCCGTGATCGAGCTCGTACGTGAGCGCGCCGTCGGTGACCTTCACGGGCGCCCCCCGCTTCGGGCGCTCCTTCGCGATCGCGTCGCGCCACGCGCTGCGCACGTTCTGCAACACGACGCGATCCTGCGGGCGCTTGGGGCCCGCCATGCACGACTGCACCGACGCGAGATCGAGCTGCACGACCGTGGAGAACTCCGGGTCCGGCGTGGACTCCGTGCGGAAGAGGCCCTGCTTCTTGCAGTAGGCGTCGACGAGCTGCACCGAGCTCTCCGGGCGATTCGTGAAGCGCAGGTACGCGAGCGTCTCGTCGTCGACCGGGAAGAACCCACACGTCGCTCCGTACTCCGGGGCCATGTTCGCGATCGTGGCGCGATCCGGCAGCGACAGCGACGACAGCCCGGGCCCGAAGAACTCGACGAACTTGTTCACGACGCCGAGCTTGCGCAGCATCTCGGTGACGGTGAGCACGAGATCGGTGGCTGTCGCGCCCTCGGCGAGCGCACCGACGAGCTTCACACCGACGACCTGCGGGATCAGCATCGACATCGGCTGGCCGAGCATCGCGGCCTCCGCCTCGATGCCGCCCACGCCCCAACCGAGCACCGCGAGCCCGTTCACCATCGTGGTGTGCGAGTCGGTGCCGACGAGCGTGTCCGGATACGCCTGCGCGCGACCATCGACCCACTTCGTCCACACGGTGCGGGCGAGGTACTCGAGGTTCACCTGGTGGCAGATGCCGGTGCCCGGCGGCACCGCGCGGAAGTTCTTGAACGCGGTCTGCCCCCAGCGCAGGAACTGGTAGCGCTCCTCGTTGCGCTCGTACTCGAGCTTCACGTTGAGCCCGAACGCACGCGCGCTGCCGAAGTGATCGACCTGCACGGAGTGATCGATCACGAGGTCGACCGGCTCGAGCGGATTGATCCGCTGCGGATCGCCGCCCATCTTCGCGATCGCATCGCGCATCGCCGCGAGGTCGACGACCACCGGCACGCCGGTGAAGTCCTGCAGGAGCACGCGCGCGGGATGGAAGCCGATCTCGTGGCTCGGCTCCGCGCTCGGATTCCACCGCGCGATCGCTTCGACGTCGGCGGGCTGGACGGCGATGCCGTCCTCGTGGCGCAGGAGGTTCTCCGCGAGCACGCGCAGCGTGAACGGCAGGCGCTCGACGCGGCCGAGGCCGCGCTTGGCCAGGGCCTCGAGCTCGAAGATCTCGTAGGTGTCGCCGCCGACGGCCAACGTGCTCTTGGCACCGAACGAATCGCGGACTTGCTCGCTCATGAAACGCCTTCTGCCTGATCGATGGGACGAACGTCGTCGCGCGACCGTGCGGCCCCGCGCGGCTCGCATCTTGCCGTTCACTGCGCAAGCGAGCAACCGGCGAAAGCGGCGGCAGGTGGGCGCTCCGGACCGGCGCGCGGGGGCGCTCGCCGGGCACCGGCGTCGCGCCCGTGCGCGGCGCTTGCTATCGTGGAGGCATGGACTCGCTTCGGTTGCGCGCTTTCGTGGTGCTCGGTGTGTGTGGCGTGGGCCTGACCGGGTGCGCGGACCCGTGCGAGGACGACGGGCTGGGGCAGCAGGAATGCCCGAGCGCGGACACCGAGGTCGACACGGACGAGAGCTCGGGCGCCGACTCGAACACCGCGTCGGACACGGTGAGCGACTCGATGACCGCGAGCGACTCGATGAGCGCGTCGAACTCGATGAGCGCGAGCGACTCCGCGGACTCCACCGACGCGACCGCCACGGTCTCCGACACGGACAGCGCGACCGACACGGACAGCGCGACGAACACCGAGAGCGCGACCGACACCGACAGCGCCGACGACTCGTCGGGCTCCGACGGCGGCGGCGCGCAGTGGTGCGTCGACGCGGACGGCGACGGCTTCGGCGACCCCGACGACTGCACGAACACCGACGATCCGCCGGACGGCACCGTCGACAACGACGACGACTGCGACGACGACGACGATCAAGCGTTCCCCGGCGCTGCCGAGAACGAGCCGAACGGCGGCGACGAGGAGTGCATGAGCGACGCGGACGGCGACGGCTGGGGCGACGCCGATCCCGGCGGCGACGACACCGTGCCGGGCGCCGACTGCTACGACGGCAACGTCGCGCTCAACCCCGACACGATGGCGCTCTCGACGTTCGTGTCGACGTTCGCTGGCGCGTACGTCATCGAGGTGAGCGAGACCGACGCGTCGTTCGGCGGCGCGATGCCGGTGGAGCCCAACACGTTCGACTGGGATCCCGTGTCGGCGACGATCGCCGAGGACGGCACGCTCGTCGTCAACAACAACGACGGCGACCGCCTGTGGGTCGTCGACTGGGCCGGTTACTGCGCGGGCGACACGGCCGCCGCCGAGGCCGAGCCGCTGCCGATGCCGAACGGCCTCGACGTGTTCTGTGGCCTCGCGTTCGGTCCCGATGGCGTGCTCTACGGGGTGGAGAGCGAGACCGACACGCTCGCCGTGCTCGATCCGTCGACCGGCGCCGTGCTGTCGTCGGTGCCGATGGTGCTCGAAGGCAACCCCTACGACGTGGGCTCGTGCGGCATGACGTTCGACTGCCACACGCAGCAGCTCGTGTTCGCGAGCGGTTTCGAGGGGGCGATCTATTCGCTGGATCCCGCGACCGGAGCGCTCGAGTTCCTCGTCGACGTCGACGGCTCGTGGTCGCCGACCGGACTCGGCTACGACCCGATCGATCGCGTCGTCCACCTGGCCGCGAACACGGAGCTGTATCGCATCGCGCTCGACGGCTCCTCGATCGACGATCTCGGTACGTTCTCGTTCGGCTTCGGCGGCGTCTCGGTCTCGAACCTGGACGAGATGCCCGTCTGCTCGCCCTGACGACGTTTCGAACAAAACAAACGCGGCGAGTGATCGTTCGCCGACCTCGCGCATCTACCACCTCGTCATGAGGATTGGTCGTCGCGGGCAATGGATTGCCCTGTGGTTGGAGCTCGGACTCGGTGCGGCCTGTGGTGCCGACCGCGACGTGCCCGTGGGTGGTGACTCGAGCGAGTCGGATGGATCGAGCTCGGCGTCGGACCCATCGACATCGGATGCGTCGGACGACGAGGACGAGGGCACGGACGAGGATGCGTCCGTGTCCTCGTCCGATGACGGCTCACGGGCGGCTGAGGTATGAGCCGCCCAACGCCGTGCCGCCACCGATGCCGCCCGACTGATATCTTCGCCGCGCCATGGTCGCGGTCACCGTCGACGAACATCCCCTGCTCGAGCCCGGCCTGTTCGCCGCGCGCTTGCCCGCGCCGCTGTCCGATGCGCCGACCCCCGAATGGCTCGCCGCACTGTTGCGCCTCGACGCGAACGCACCGTTCGCGAGCGACGACACCGTACGCACGGCCGTGCGCAAGCTGCTGCGCCACGGCGGCTACAAGCCGTCGGGCCGCGGCAAGCCGGCCTCCGAGTACCTGCTCGCGGCCGCGACCGAGGGCACGCTCGGCTCGATCAACCTCGCCGTCGATCTGTGCAACGTCGCCTCGCTGCACAGCGGTCTGCCGATCAGCGTCGTCGATCTCGGGCGCGCGAAGCCACCGCTGCGCATCGGCCTGCCACCGGAAGGCGCGACGTACGTGTTCAATCCCTCCGGGCAGGAGATCGCGATCACAGGCCTCTTGTGCCTGCACGATGCCGACGGCCCCTGCGCGAACGCGGTGAAGGACTCGATGCGCACGAAGACGCACGACGGCACCACCGACGTGCTGTGCATCGTGTGGGGCACGCGCGAGCTCCCCGGTCGCACGGCCCAGACGGTCGCGTGGTACCGCGAGCTGAGCGAACGCGCCGGCTTGTCGCTGCACGACGTCCGCTGAGTCGTCCGCGCCGGCGTTCGCGCCGCGGCGATTTCGATTAATGGGGATTCGCAGTTTGCGGAAAGGACCTGCGACCGGCAGGTGTGGATGCGGATCGAATTCTTCGTGGCTGTGATCGCCACGTCGGGGCTCGTGCTCGCGGCGTGCAACGACAAGGACGATGCCCAGGTCACCGGGAGCGGTGGCCCGGACGACGACGACGACGACGACGACGACGGCGCGAGCACGGCGCCCGACGACGACGACGACGACGACGACGACGATAGCGGACCGGGCGACGACTCGTCCGCAGGCGGGGACGCGACCGAGGGGTCTGCGGACACCTCCACCGAGACGGGCGGAGGATTCATCCAGGACCCCGACGACGACGGCATGAACATCCAGTGCGACATCTGGAACGACGACTGCGACGTCGGTGAGAAGTGCATGCCGTGGGCGAACGACGGCGGGTCCTTCTGGAACGCGA
Source organism: uncultured Nannocystaceae bacterium (assembly GCA_964468635.1). GTDB lineage: Bacteria > Myxococcota_A > Polyangia > Nannocystales > Nannocystaceae > Xiheibacterium. Next base: position 57,979 of record CAYXVR010000018.1, on the reverse strand, counting down.
CGAAGTGCGTTCCGATCGCCCGCAATGCCGCACAGGTCGGCGATCCGTGCATGGTCGAGGGCTCCGGCGTGAGCGGCATCGACGACTGCGACAAGGACGCGATGTGCTGGGACGTCGATCTCGAGACGAACGAAGGCACCTGCGTCGCGTTCTGCGACGGCGACGAAGCGAACCCGACGTGCACCGATCCGGTGACGCAATGCGTCATCACCAACGACGGCGTGCTCGTCCTGTGCTTGCCGACGTGCAATCCGATCACGCCGGACACTTGCAGCGAGGGTCAGGGCTGCTACCCCGTCGACGACGCATTCGCATGCGCACCCGATGCCAGCGGAGAGCTCGGCGGGTACGGCGACCCGTGCGAGTTCATCAACGTCTGCGATCCGGGCCTGTTCTGCGCGGACGCGACGACGGTGCCGAGCTGCACGAGCGCGGCGTGTTGCTCGCCGTTCTGCGACGTGACGGATCCGGACGCGTCGGCGAACTGCCCCGGTGCGGCCGGCGGCCAGGAGTGCACGCCGTGGTACGAGGACGGCAACACACCGCCGGATCTCGACGACGTCGGCGCCTGCGTGATCCCGGCGTGAATCACTCCGTCGACGGCGGCTCGTCTTCGATCTCGCTGACGAGCAGCCGGCGCACGCTGACGTCGAGATCGCCCTGCACCACGCGCATGATGCTGAGGAACTCGCCGCTGCCGACGTGCAGGCGTTCCTTCAGCGCTTCGCGCGTGCGAACCAACAACTGGCGGCGGGCCTTCTCGATCCAGCGGAACGCAGTGGTGCGGTGCACGCGATAGAGCGCGCCGACCTGATCGATGTTGAGCCCGTGCAACACCTGGTGGCGCAAGAGGTTGCGCTCGCGCGGCGAGAGTCGGCCGAACGCCGTGGAGAGCGACTCCTTGAACTCGGTCTTGTACACGCGCTGGATGTAGTCGAGCTCCGGATCGTCGCCCGGCGACGGGATGGCGCCGAGCGCCTCGGCGTCCATCGGCACCTCGCGATCGCCGGCGCGCTGCCGCACGAGATCCACGATCATCCGCAACGCCGTGACGCGCACCCAGCTGCGCAGATCGCCGCGACCCGCGTAGTCCGCGATCTTCGGGCGCCGCCCTTCGCCCGCGACGAACAGCTTGTTGCGCACGAGCTGGCGGAATTCGTCCTTGCCGAGGTCGACGTTGCCCGAGCGCGCGATGGCGAGATCGATGTCGCGACCGAACTCGTTCTCGAACGCCGCGAGTGCATCGCCATCGCCCGACGCACAACCCCACGCGAGGTACAGATCGGCCGCGCGCAGCTTCTCGAGCGTGACGGGCGTGGCATCGCCCGACAGCACCGCGCCGAGATGCCCGGCGAAGGCGTCGTCCGTCGTCGCGAACCCGCCGAGCGCCGCCTTGGCCTCGCCCACGACCGCTGCGAGCCTGTCCTCGAGGTCGGGCTCCGCTTCGAACGCGGGACGGGCCGCCGCCGTGAGGGCCTGCAAAAACGGCTCCCTCAAGCCCACGCCGTCGAGCATCTCGTTCCACGGTAGCCCAACGACCGGTCCGGGCACAACGCGAGATTGAATCCGCGCCGAGGGCGTGCGGTCGAACCCGGCCTGTGTCGGCCGGAGCGGTTCGTGACGCCGCCGTCGAACGTTCGGAATCGGACGCGACCGCGACGGTGGACGGGGTCGACGCGACGATCGTGGACCCGGCCGAGCGTGACGCCGCCTACGGCGCGCCGTCGAGCCCACCCACCATCGGCCGTTATGTCGTGCTCGAGCGCCTGGGCGCCGGCGCCATGGCGTTCGTGCTCGCGGCCTACGACGGCGAGCTCGACCGCACCGTCGCACTGAAGCTCGTGCACCCGCGCGCGACCTCGCTGAACTCGCGGCCGCGACTGCTCAAGGAGGCGCAGTCGCTCGCCCAGCTCGCGCACCCCAACGTCGTGACGATCTTCGACGTCGGCACGCACGGCGATCAGGTCTACCTCGCGATGGAGCTCGTGCGCGGCGGCACGCTGAAGTCGTGGCTGCGCCGGCGTGGGCACGGCTGGCGCGACGTGCTCGACAAGTTCGTGCGCGCCGGTCGAGGCCTCGCAGCCGCCCACGCCGTCGGCATCGTCCATCGCGACTTCAAGCCGGACAACGTGCTGCTCGGCGACGACGACCGCGTGCTCGTGGCGGACTTCGGGCTCGCGACGGCACGCGGTCGATGCGAGGTCGCATCCGATGACCTCGCCGACACGATCTCGATCGATCGCTCGTCGCACGACCTCCTGCATCGCGAGCTCACCGCGACCGGCATGGTGGTCGGCACCCCCGCCTACATGGCGCCCGAGCAGATGCTCGGTCGACCCGTCGACGCGCGCGCCGACGTGTTCTCGTTCTCGGTCGCTCTGTACGAGGCGCTGTTCGGCCGCCGCGTGTGCGTCGATCCCGATGCACCGCATCGCACGCTCGCGCCGACGGCCTCGCCGCTCGGGCCCGCTCGTGGCGCGCCTGCGTGGCTCGAGCGCGTGCTCGCCCGCGGGATGGCGCTGCGACCGGAGCAGCGCTGGCCCACGATGGATGCGCTGCTCGCCGCGATCGCGGGCCGTTCCGCCCGACTGCGCCGCATCGGCACGTTCGCGCTGTGCGGCGCGCTGCTGGGCGCGGCGGTCGGGTGGGCGCGCGTGGATCGATCGCAGCCCACGCAGTGCGAGACCGCCACCGACGCGGCCGCACGCGCGTGGACGAGCGCCAGTCAGGCGCGCGTCGAGGCCGCGATCCTCGGCACCGGACGCAGCCACGCGGACGACACGTGGCAACGCGTGCACGCGGGCGTCGACGACTACGTCGGGCGTTGGACGGCGATGCACGCGGCGACGTGTGCGGAGCCGGATGCGGCCGCGGCCGAGCGCACGCGCACCTGTCTCGCGCGGCGACGGGTCGCGTTGAGCGCGACGATCGAGGTGCTCGCCGACGCCGATGCAGCGCTGGTGGATCGAGCCGCGCGCGTGGTCGCGGGCCTGCCGTCGCTCGAGCAGTGCGTCCATCCCGCGCTCGCGCCCGTACCCGCGGATCCCGAGCTCGCGACCGAGGTCGAGGCGATCCGCGACGAGCTGCAGGGCGTGGCGGCGCTCGAGCAGGCCGGCCGCGTGAAGGAAGGCATCGCGCGCGCCGAAGCGCTGGTGGAGCGGGCCGATGCGACCGAGTACGCGCCCGTGCAAGGCGAGGCCGCCCTCGCACTCGGTGCGATGCTCGAGCAGAGCGGCGACGCCAAGGCCACCGAGGCAGTGCTCGATCGCGCGGTGTGGCTCGCGAAGTCCGTCGGTGACGATCGCACCGCCGCGCTCGCGATGGTCCGCCTCGTCGGCGCGGTGGGCTACCACCAGGCACGCATCGAGGACGGGCTCGCGTGGGCGCGCCACGCCGAGGCGACCGCCGCCCGCGCGCGGTTGGACCGCCACGATCGCGTGCTGTTGCGCGGCACGACGGCGGCGGTGCTGTTCCGTTCCGGTGACTACGACGGCGCTGCGGAGCTCTACGAGGGCAACGTCGCGCTGCTCGAGGCTGCACCCACGATGAGCGTCGCGGAGCGTCAGGAGCTCGCGACCTCGCTCAACAACCTCGGCAACGTGTACGCGCGCCGCAATCGACTCGACCTCGCATCGGCCACGCTCGAGCGCGCCGCCGCCGAGCTCGGCGAAGTGCTCGGCCCCGAGCACCCGAACGTCGCGGTGACGCTCGCGAACCTCGGCAACATGCGCTACGACCAGGGCGATCTCGTCAGCTCGCGGATCTATCTCGAGCGCGCGATCGACATCCTGCGCAACTCGGTCGGCGACGGTCACCCCGCAGTGGCGAGCTCGCTCGGCAACCTCGGCCTCGTGCTCGCTCGCTCCGGCGATCCCGAGGGCGGACGGCGCAGCCTGGAGGAGTCCACCGCGCTGAAGCGGCGTCGACTCGGCGACGATCATCCCGACGTCGCGCACTCGCTCAACAACCTCGGCGAGATCGTGCGCGAGCAGGGCGACGTCGCGACCGCGGCGAAGTACCACCGCGAGGCCGTCGAGATCTGGCGACGCGCCGACCCCGAGCACCCCTACGCCGCCTATCCGCTCGCGAACCTCGGGCTCGATCTCGTCGAGCTCGGTCGCATCGACGAAGCCCTCGCTTCGTTGCGCAAGGCCGAGCACATCTGCGCGACGCAGCAAGTCGATCCCACCGTCGTCGCGACGACCGAGTTCGGACTCGCGCGTGCGTTGTGGCTCGACCGAGCGACGCGCGCCGAGGCGCTGGCGCTCGCGCACGACGCCGCGCGTCGCTACGTGGACATCGGCGGCCGCTACGAGCACGAGCGCGAGCGCATCGCCCGTTGGCTCGCCGACCGCGAGTAGTGGCGCGCCCCCCGGGCGCGTGGCACCTTCGGACGTCGCTGCGGATGGGCTGCCCCGAAGAGAACGCGATCGTCGACTACGTCCGCGGCCTCGCGCCGGAGGGGGACCGCGACGCGATCGAGCGCCATCTCGACCAATGCGCCGGGTGCTTCCAGGTCGTCGGTGAGCTCGCCCGGATCTTCGAGCAGCCCGTCGACGGGCCGTCGGAGAACACCTCCGAGGTGCTCGACCAGACGTCGCCCGAGACGCTGGCGCCAGCCGGGGGGCGCGATGTCGCGTGGTCGCTCACCGAGGGCAGCAAGCTCGGCCGCTACGTCGTGCTGTCGCGCATCGGCGCGGGCGGCATGGGAGTCGTGTACGCGGCGTACGATCCGGAGCTCGATCGCAAGGTCGCGATCAAGCTGTTGCGCGGCGGCTCCGGTGGCACGAGCGAGTCGATCGCGAAGGAGTGGACGGAGCAGCGCACCCGCTTGCTGCGCGAGGCGCAGGCGATGGCCAAGCTCAGCCACCCCAACGTCATCACGGTGCACGACGTCGGCACGATCGAGGCGGATCCCGCGAGCGGGCCGCTCGTGTTCCTCGCGATGGAGTTCGTCGACGGCACCACGCTGTCGGTGTGGATGCGCGAGCGCAAGCGGTCCTGGCGCGAGGTGCTGCACGTGATCCTCGCGGCCGGTCGTGGACTCGCGGCCGCGCATGCGGTCGGCCTCGTGCACCGCGACTTCAAGCCCGACAACGTGCTGCTCGGTCGCGACGGTCGCGTGCTCGTCACCGACTTCGGCCTCGCTCGGCCCGCCGCCGGCAAGACCGACGCGTTCGCTGCGGTGACGCCGGCGTCGGGCACTCCCGCGCTCGGCCTCGCGCTGACGCAGACCGGCGCGCTCGTGGGCACGCCCGCATACATGGCGCCCGAACAGCTCGCCGGCATGCGCACCGACGCGCAGAGCGACCAGTTCAGCTTCTGCGTCACCGCGTACGAGGGGCTGTACGGCGAGCGCCCGTTCGCCGGGCGCGTGCTGTCCGAGCTCATCACGAACGTCAGCGAGGGCCGCGTGCGCGCACCCTCGCGAGAGGCCGCGACGGTGCCGCGCTGGATCCGGCGCGCACTGTTGCGCGGCTTGTCCGTGAGCGCCGACGATCGCCACGCGGACATGCAGGCGCTGTTGCTCGCGCTCGGCCGCAATCCGTGGCGACGCTGGCAGCAGGTCGCCACGTTCGCGCTGCCCACCGTGCTGCTCGGGGTCGGCGTGCTCGCCTACGACACCGACGATCCGCCGGCGGCGTCGTACTGTCGCGACGTTCGCGACAAGCTCGCAGGCATCTGGGACGACGAGCGACGCGAGGCCATCGCAGACGTGTTCTCGCGTTCGACGCTGCCGTACGCCCCCGATGCGTGGGCGTCGGTGCAGGCGCGCCTCGATCCGTACACCGAGCTGTGGGTCACGAGCCAGACGCAGGCCTGCCGCGACGAGATCGAAGGCGCGCGCCCGGCCGCCGTGATCGCGCTGCAGATGTCCTGTCTCGACCGCCGACGCGAAGCGATGCGAGCGTTCAGCGACCTGCTCGTCGAGGCCGATGCCGGCATCATCGAGCGCGCGGTCGATGCGGCCGACAAGCTCCCCGGCCTCGAGATCTGCGGCGACATCGATGCGCTGATGGCCCGCGAGGTCGTGCACGACGGTGCGAATCCCCTCGACGCCGGTGCGGCGCGCGAGATCGATGCCGTGCTCTCGCGCGCAAAGGTGTTGCGCGATGCAGCGAAGTACGCCGAGGCGCGCGAGCTGGCCGAGAGCTCGCTCGCACGCGCGAAGGAGATCGGCTACCACAGCGCGGCCGCGCAGGCGCTCGGGCTCGTCGCGTCGTGCGACGACCTGTCGGGCGCCCTCGACAAGGCCGAGTCGGAGTACCACGACGCCCTGTCGGCCGCGCTCGCCAGCGGCAACAGCGAGGTGATCGTCGCTGCCGCAATCGGGCTCATCTGGATCACCGGCGACGGCGGGCGGCCGATGGTCGAGGCCGATCGCTGGTATGCCCACGGCAAGGGCGCGCTCGAGCGGCTCGGCGGCGACGTGGAGCTCGATGCCGAGCTGGAGCGCTCGATCGGCATCGCGTACCTCGCCCACGGCGATCCGAAGCGCGCCGAGCTGCACGTCCGTGCGTCGCTCGACATCCGCGAGAAGGGCCAGGGCCCCGATCACCCCGCGATGGGCTCCGCCTACGGCGCGCTCGGCCAGCTCCTGTCGGCGCAGGGCCGGCTCGCCGAGGCGAAGGCGGCCTTCGAGCGCGCCGCGGTGCTCGTGGAGAAGGAGTACGGGCCCAGCCACCCGAACACAGCCGCGGCGATCGACAACCTCGGTGCCGTCCACGCCGAGAACGGCGACCACGAGGCCGCACGCGGCTATCACGAGCGCGCGCTCGAGATCCGCTCGGTGACGCTCGGCGCCGACCACCGCACGAACGCGATGTCGCATCATAACCTGGCGGGCACACTCGTTCGGCTCGGCCGAATCGACGAGGCGCTCGTGCACGCGCAGCGCGAGCTCGAGATCTTCCGCAAGGCCCACGGCGACGACCACCACGAGATCGCCGCCGCGCTCAGCAACCTGGCCACGATCGAGCGCGTGAAGGGTGACACGCAGACCGCCGTCGCGCACCTCCGCCAGGCCCTCGCGATCGCCCGCGCCAACTTCGGCGACGACAACCTGTACACGGCTTCGTACGAGCACAACCTCGCGAACACGCTGCTGGACCTCGATCAGTACGAGGAGGCCCGTGGGCTGGTCGAGCACTCGCTGCGCACGCGGGAGACGATCGTCGGGCCCGAGCACCGCCGCGTGGGCTCGTCACTCATGTCGCTCGCCGTCATCCGGATCCACGACGGCCAGCCCGACGAAGCCGTCGCGTTGGCCGAACGCGCGACGAAGATGTTCGTCGACGGTCCGCACGACGATGCGCTGGCCGAGTCGCGCTACATCCTCGCGCGCGCATTGTGGGCCCGCAATCGCGGCGACGATCGCAAGCTCGCGCATGCGACCGTCGAAAGCCTCGCCGCCGAGCTCCGTCAGAAACCGTTCTGGTGGGAGCTGGCGGCGAAGGTGGAGCAGTGGCTCGGCGAGCACGCCGCGCCGTGATCAGAACCCTTCCACGTCGGGACCGGGCACCCAGTTCGGATCGTCGGGGACGATCGGGAACGGGTCGACCCAAGGCTCTTCGACGGGCGGAGTCACGGTCGCGGGCGTCGTCGTCGCCGGCGTGACCGGCGTCGTCGTCGCCTTCGTCGGCGCGTGGGGCTCGGCCGACTCGGTCGCGCTCGACTGAGCGTGCACCGTATCGACGGACTCTTCGATCGCCGCGGGCTCGTCGTCGCTGGACGTCACCACCGCGACTCCGACCGCCGCTCCGGTCCCGAGCAGGACGGTGAGGGCGAGGAACGTTTCGGGGTTGATGCGCATCGTCGTTTCGATTCTCGGGGCGCGGAGGATGCCGACCCCGTATGCAGACCTTCGACGCGATGGCTCCGGGAAGCTTCCAACCCCGTTCGAGATCGCTCCTACATCGGCCGCGCGAGACCCTCGGCGGTGCGCGCGACCACGCCGTTTACGAAGCGTTCACGCGAGCAGGTAGCGCAGCACGAGCGCGGAGATCTCGTCGGCCAGCGCGTCGTTCGCCAGCGCATCGGGCCGCTCGAGGATGGCCGCATGCGTGACCGCCTGCACCGAGTGCACGAGGATGAACACCGCCATCTCGAGGTCCTTCGGGCGCAGCTTCTCGGGCCGCTTCGCCAGCTCGGCGCTCAGCACCTCGACGAGCATGCGATCGACCTGGGCCACGCGCTCGAGCCCGCCGATGCGCGGCACCTGCTCGATGAACACGCGATGCAACGCCGGCGCCACCGCGTGCGCACGCAGGAGCGCCTTTACGAGCGGACGGATCGCCTCGTCGAGTGGGCGTCCGCGCAGCGCCGCGATCTCGCCGATGAGCATCGCCGTCATCTCGTTCATGTGCTGATCGCACAGCGCGGTGAACAGCGCCTCCTTGTGCGGGAAGTACTGGTACAGCGAGCCGATGCTGACGCCAGCACGCCGTGCGATCGCGTTCGTCGTCGTGCGCTCGTAGCCGAGCTCCACGAGCAACTCGGCCGTGGCGGTGAGGATCGCGTCGACGGTGGCCTGCGCGCGGGCCTGCTTCGGCGTCTTGCGGCTGATGTCGACGGCGGTCATGTCACTCGGCCGCATCGAGCGTACCGCGAGCCGCGGGTCGCATCGGTGCGAGCCCCATCTCGAGCCCGTAGCGCGGCCGCAACGTGATGAGCGGTTGCAGCTCCACCGGATGGCCGGGCACGAGCCAGGGGCGGAATCGCTGCAGCACCGCGGCCGTGATGAGCTGCGCCTCCATCATCGCGAAGTTGCTGCCGATGCACATGCGCGGCCCGCCACCGAACGGGAAGTACGCGTAGCGCGGGCGCGCCTCCTCGAGCTCGGGGGCGAAGCGCTCCGGATCGAAGCCCTCCGGATTCGGCCAGAAGGCCGGATGTCGGTGCGTGACGAACGGCGAGACCAAGAGCAGCGAGTCCTTGCGGATGCGATGGCCCATCACCTCGTCGTCGGCGATCGTGTGGCGATCGATCGTCCACGCCGGCGGGTACAGGCGCATCGACTCCTTGAGCACCATCGTCAGGTACGTCAGCGACCCGAGATCCTCGAGCGCGGGCGGTCGATCGCCCAGCACGCGATCGAGCTCCTCCCGCACGCGGCGTTCGACGTGCGGGTGGGTGGACAGGAGATAGAACGTCCACGCGAGCGCGTTCGCGGTCGTCTCGTGGCCCGCGAGGAAGATCGTCATCACCTCGTCGCGCAGCTGGCGATCCGTCATCGCTTCGCCCGTGTCGGCGTCCTTCGCCTCCATCAGCATCGCGAGCAGGTCCTGCGCGTCGCCTTGGGCGCCGGCACGGCGGCGCGCGATGATGTCGTCGATGATGACGTCGAGCCGCTTCGCGAACCCGCGGGCACGGAGGTTGCCGGGGGTCGGGAACCCGATCGGCCACAGGCTGTCGAGCGTGCGATCGGCCCACTCGTTGAGCACCGTCACCGCGTTGCCCACCTCGTCGCTCACGCGCTGCACGTCGGTCGTGAACAGCGTGGTCGCGACGATGCGCAAGGTCAGCGTCATCATCTCGTGCGCCACGTCGAGCGTGTGCCCGAGCCCGGCGGTGTGATCCCAGCGATCGAGCATCTCCTGCGTGTCGGAGACGATCGTGCTCGCGAAGCCCGCGATGCGCTTGCGATGGAACGCCGGCTGCGCGATCCGCCTTTGCCTGCGCCAGAACTCGCCCTCGCTCGTGAGCAGACCGTTGCCGAGGAACGCCCGCAGCACGTCGTAGCCGCGCGTCTGCTTGTCGTAGTTGTGATTGTTGTCCACGAGCACGTGCTTCACCGCGTCGGGGTGGCGCAGGAACACGGCGCGATACGGGCCCACGCGGAACTCGACGATGTCGCCGTGGCGATGCGCGAGATCGGTGAGGAAGCGCAGCGGGTTCGCGCGCAGCTTCGGCAACGCGCCGAGCGGGTGGCGGAACGTCAGCCGCGGAGGGTCGCGCGGCACCACGACGGAGGGCGCAGAGATGGCAGTGGCGGTGTCGAGCGGCATGGACCCGGCCTTTCGCGAGCGAGCGGGAGTGGAGCGGCCCCGGGGCCAGAAACGGCCTCGTGCACCCGGCTACGGGCTGTTTCTCGGGGTCGCCTCAAATCTGAGCGATCGCTCGGTTTTGTCGACTCGCATTCGCCGAGCCCGCCTGCGGGCGCGCCACGGCCGTCGCCGGACGCCCGCGGTCGCGCCCGAACGACGCGCGCTCACCTTTCGGGGAAGAGCGGCACGTCGGGGATGTCGGCGAGGGCTTCGTCGTCGCCGAGGGTGTCCGTCGTGCCGTGGCCGAGCTCGCCGTTCGGCGACGCGCCCCAGCAGCGCAGGTGTCGGCGATCGAGGATCGCGCAGCTGTGCACGCCGCCGGTGTCGATCTGGTTCGGTTGGCCCTCGCCGAAATCGAGCGCGGGAATCGAGCTCGGCACCTCGTCGTCGCCGATGTTCCCGGTGTTGCCGATGCCGAGCTGCCCCTGCGCATTGAGACCCCAACATCGCACGGAACCATCGTCGATCATCGCGCACGTGTGGTCGTCGCCGACGTGCACGGACGTCGCCGTGCCGCCGAGGTCGATGGGCGCGAGCGTGGTGGCGGCCTCGTCGTCGCCGATGTTCATCGTGTGCGCGAGCCCGAGCTCGCCGCTGCCGTTCTGACCCCAGCAACGCACGGCGCCCGACTCGAACACGGCGCACGTGTGCACGAGGCCCGCCGAGATGCCGATCGCCTCCTCGCCGAAGTCGAGCGCGGGGATCGACTCGGGCGTCTCGTCGTCGCCGATCTGGTTCGTGTTGCCGTAGCCGAGCGCACCACCGCCGGCTCCGCCCCAGCACCGCACCTGCCCGTTCGACAGGATCGCGCACGTGTGGCCGATGCCCGTGGTGACCGCATCCGTGGCGGAGCCCACCGGCACGTTGCCCGCGCTGTTCGGCGTCTCGTCGTCGCCGATCTGGTTCACGTTGCCGTAGCCGAGCTGGCCCGAGAACGCGCCGCCCCAACACCGCAGCGTGCCAGAGGCGAGCCGCGCACACGTGTGCGAGCCGCCGCCGTGGAGCTGCGCGATCGGGCCGCCCACGTCGATCGCGGGCAACACCGACGGGAACTCGTCGTCGCCCACGCTCTCGGTCGCGACCTGTCCGAGCTGGCCCGCGTTGCCCTGCCCCCAACACACCGCGTCGTCCAACGCGCCGATCAATGCACAGTTGTGGTAGTCGCCCGACGCGATCGCGTTCGCGGCGTCGGGCAGCATGATGTCGTCGATCTCGGCGGCCGTCTCGTCGTCGCCGAGACTCTCCATGTCGCCCTGGCCGAGCTCGCCGTTGCCGCCGAAGCCCCAGCAGCGCACACGACCGCCCTCGATGAGCACGCACGTCTTCTGGTACGAGACCTCGACCTGCACGAGCTCCGTGAACGTGCAGTCGGCGTCGCAGCCGTCGCCTTCGACGGTGTTCGAGTCGTCGCACAGCTCCGCGCCCTCGATCATGCCGTCACCGCACTCGAGCGGCTGGCACGTGTCGTCGCGGCACACGAGGCCCTTGCCGCAATCGGCGTCTTGGATGCAGAAGCAGCCCTGGAACGTGCACTCGCCCGTGGTGGAATCGCCGCTGTCACCACCGTCGCTACTCGTGTCGACCTCGGTGGGATCGATCTCGTCGTTCGCGTCGTCCTCGTCCGTCGTGGGCGTGACGCCCGTGGAGCTCGTGTCGTCCCCGACCGTCGACGCGGTCATGGTCGACGGCGCGTCGTCGCCCTCCTCGTCGGGGTTGAAGCACCCGGCAACGAGCGCGAACGCGGGCAACGCAGAACGAAACGCGAGCGTCGCCATGGTCACCGCTTGCGGATCTCGGAATCCAGCTGGCGATCGATCGCGTCGAGCTCCCGCATGCGGCGATCGAAATCCGACGACGACAGCGCCTTGCGGTCGCGGCCACCCTCGAGCGCCTTCTGCTTGCCGAACATCTTGTAGCCGAAGTAGCCGGCGCCGAAGAGCACGGCGACGAGCAACAGCGGCTTGGCCACCACGAGCACGAATCCCAAGGCCGCCAGGCCGCCGAGCACCATGAGCGCGCCCTTGAGCACGTTCATGCCCGCGCCGCCGTCGTCATCCTTCGCCATGTCACGCCAGCATAGTGGGTGATGCACGGGCGGAGCAAGGCGCTACCACCGCGCGCGAATGCCCAGGTCCGGCAGGATGTACCGGAAACCCTGCGGCGTGCACTTGGCGATGGCGCGATTCGGGTCGACCTTCGCCACCACGGCCATTCTCATGGCCATGCGACCGCCGAGGAGGTTGCCCTCGTCGGCCGTGCACTGGAAGACTTCGTTCGACAGCGTTCCGTTGACCACGTCGAGGAACACGTCGAGCGACCAGTTGGCGAAGTGCCAGTTTCGCTCGACTCGCAGATCGAGCTGGAAATACGCGGGCAGGCGCGCGTTGTTGCGCCGGCTGCCCAGCGCCTCGATCACCGTCTCGTCGTCCTCGGGCGCCGTCCACGGCCGCCCCGTGTGGTAGTGCAGACGGAAACCGAAGTTCCACTTGCGATTGATGCGGTAGCCGAGCACGACGTTGAGGATGTGGCGCTGATCCCAGTTCGACGCGGCGCGACCACCGATGGGGAAGATGCGGCTCGAGCGTGACAGGGTGTACGCGACCCAGCCGAACATGCGCATGCCGGGGTCGAGCTTGAGCATCGTCTCCAGGCCGTACGCCCAGCCGGTCACGTTCGTGATCACGTCCTCGAGCTCCTCGACCGGCTCGTTCTCCGCGGCCTCGCCGAGCTCGTAGTCCTGCAGGTTGGTGAGCCACCCGGCGTACGCCTCCTGCGACAGGCGCAGTCGATCGTGGAGGATCTCGAACTCGTAGCCGAACGAGGCCTGCAGGTTGCGCTGCAGGCCGCGCTCGAAGCCGAAGCTCTCGATGCCGGGGATCGGGATCGGGAACGACGGCGGCTGGTGGTACAGGCCGACCGATTGCTTGAGCGTCCACCGCCGCGCGACCCGCTCGCGGAACGCGACGCGAGGATCGACGCCCACCGCGTACGTCGACGACTTCGCCGTGGGCACGTACGCGCTGGACCCGAACTGCGCGTACACGTCGACCCGCACGCCCGGCCGCGCCTCGAAGCCGCCGCGCTGGGCGAGCAGCTCGAGGTACGCACCCGAGGCGCTGACGAACCGCTCGCTGAACAAGAGCGCGATGTCCTCGACGTTGACGTCGTCGAGCTCCGACAGCTGTTTGTCGAGCCGGAAGATCTGGAACTCCTGATCGAGGCCGAAGCCGAGCGTGAGGTGATCCGTCAGCGGCATGCGGACGTCGACGCGCGGGGCGACGCGCCACTCGTTCGTCTTGATGTTGGTGACGCCCGTCTGATCGAGGCCGAGCACCACGCGGTAGAGCGCCGATCCGTCGCGACGCAAGCGCTGGCGGATGCGCGAGTCGATGCGGTGGAAGGCGTAGCGCGCCCACGGCTCCGGGCGCACCGACTCGCCGACGTCGTTGGTCGCGGTGCGCGGGCCGATCTCGTCGTAGCTTCCGAACGCGAACAGGGTGAGGTCCGCACGCGGACCGGCCGGGTGATCGAAGCGCGCCTGGTAGTCCCAGAACTGGATGCGCGCGTTGGCTCGCGCGAGCCGCAAGAGGCCCGCGGTGTAGCTGTACTGCCCGGCGAGCGTGAGCGAGCCCTTGCCCTCGCCGAGCCTGCACGACACGCGGTGCTTCGCCTTGCAGCCGGGCAGCATCGCGCGGTTCACCGGGATCTCGAGGAACATCCCCGCGCGCGTGAGCCGGAGCTCCGCCTCACCGTGCACGCGATCGCGACGCGCGGATTTCGTGCGCGCCTCGATGATGCCGCTGATGTAGCGACCGAGCCGCGCCGGCGGGCCCGACGGATAGAAGTCGACGGCGTCGATGAAGAACGGATGGATCACCGACGGACCGAGCGCGACGTGGAAGAGCGCGGGCACGCGCGCGCCGTCGAGGTAGTAGCCGGTGTTGCCCGGTGCTGCGCCGCGCACGACGGCGTACGGCAAGAGCCCGTGCAGCGGTGCGACGCCCGGCAGGCTGTTCACGACGCGCAGCGGATCGCCTTGCGTGCCCGGCACGTCGCGCAGCTCGTTCTCCCGCAGCGTCGTGCTCGACAGGCCGACGACCTCCTTCTGCCGCACGACGGTGCGATAGCGATGGCCTTCGATCGCGGGCTGCATGCGGTACTCGAACTCGAGCTCTTGGTTCGCCGAGAGCACGACGTGCGTCGTGAGATCCTCGTAGCCCGCCGCGCGCACGATGAGCTCGTGGCGACCGGGGCCGAGCTCGAGCACGAAGCGGCCGCGCTCGTCGGCCATCGCGGGCGGGCGGCCGTCCTTCGGGATCACACGGGCGCCGGGCAACGCAGTGCGCTCGCCGTGGATCAGCACGCGCCCCTTCACGCGCGCACGCGGGACCTTCTTCTTCGGCTTCGGCGGTGGCTCGACGGTCGTGGGCGCGGGCGGTGCGGGCTCGGGCGGTGGATCGACCGGCGGCGCCCACGGGGTGAACGGCAGAGGTTCGCCCGGGGGTCCGGCGGGCTCGACCGGCGTCTCGACCGGCGGCTCGACCGGGGTCTGCACCGGCGGCGACGTCGTCGGTCGCTGCACCGGCACCTCGCCGGCTGGCGCGAGCATCGACAGCGCGACGCTCGAGAGCCAACAAGCGAGGGCGCTGCCCACCACGGCGCCGCAGGATAGCGGGTCAGGGCGGGGCTGCGATCACCGTCGCCGTCGGCCCGGCGGGACGGTGCGCGCGCGGTCGGGACGGGGTGGTGTGCGGAGCGGTCGGCGCCTCGATGTGCTCGCCGAGCATGCGGTCGGTGGCGTCCTCCATCAGCGGCGTCACCTTGCCCCGCGTGCCCTCGAGCAGCTCGCGGGCCTCCGGCGTCTCGCCGATGCGATCGACGTGCTCGGCGAGCGTGCGGCGGCCGAGCTGCACGGAGAACGCAGCCCACACGAGCCCGGCGAGCAACGCGAGCCCCACGACGCTGCGCAACAGTCGGATCAATGCGCGCCCAGGATCGCGTACGCGACCGGGCCCGGGCAAATTCAGGCCCGGTGGGCCGTGGGGACAAATTCAGGCCCGGCGGGCTGTATGGAAAATTCGGCGGGATCGCGGCGGCTGTGCTCGCGTTCAGTGATCGCCCGCGGGCGGCACCGGCTGACCGAGGCTCGCGGCGACCTTCGTCGCCTCTTGGATCGTGCGCGCGAGCACCGAGCGGATGCGTCCGTCTTCCATCGTGAGCAGCCCGGCGATCGTCGAGCCCGCGGGCGTCGTGACCTGGTCCTTCAGCGCCGCCGGATGCAGACCGGTGTCGAGCACCATCGACGCGGCGCCGAGGAACACCTGCGCCGCGATCTCGAGCGCCACGTCGCGACGCAGTCCCATCATCACGCCGCCGTCGGCGAGCGCCTCGAGCATCACGTACGCGAACGCGGGGCCGCTGCCGTTGAGGCTCGTGACCGCGTCCATGTGCTTGTCCTCGAGCACGAGCACGCGGCCGATCGGCGCGAAGATCTCGCGCGCGATCGTCAGGTGCTCGTCGGTCGCACGCGGACCGGGCGCGAGCACGGTCATGCCGCGGCGCGCGAGGCACGGCGTGTTGGGCATCGCGCGCACGATCGCCGCCTGGGGCAGCCACGCGCCGAGCGTCGCCGTGCGCACGCCGGCGGAGATGCTCACGACGAGCTTGCCGGACGTCGCGGCACGCATGCGGTCGTCGTCGAGCAGCTCGGCCATGTACTGCGGCTTCACGGCGACGACGACCACGTCCGCGTGCGTGCACGCGGCCACGCTGTCGAGGCCCACCTCGACGCCGTGGCGCTCGTGGATCGCCTTGGCGTGCTCCGGCCGGCGCACCGTCGCGACGATGTCGGCGGCGACGAAGCTGCCGGCGTGCAACGAGCCGGCGAGGATCGTCTCCCCCATGGTCCCGCATCCGAGGATCGCGAGTCGGCGTGGCATCGCCGTGCCGGTTACCACGAGTCGGGAGGCTTCGCTCCCCTCAGCGACGCGCGGGTCGACGCCCCGTGAGCACGGACGCCGTGCCGGCGGGCGCGGGGGCCGGGATCGCGGGCGCAGGCCGGCCCGCGCGCGTGACGGAGGGGCCGCCGCGGTCGAGCGTCGGTTCGGGCGTCGGCGGCGACGCGGTCGTCACGCTCGGGGCCGTGTCTCGCGTGGAGGCGCGCGGCGCTGCGCCTTCCTCGATGTGACGGCCGGCGGTCGGCGCATCGGGCTCGCGCACCGAGCCCTCGTCGACCTCGTCGTCGTCGGCTTGCTCGTCCTCGCTCGGCTCGTCGACGAGCCAAGGCGGACGCCAACCCTTGGCGAGCCGGGCATCGAGGATGGCGCGCAGCTCGGTGACCTTCGTCTGGTAGTCGCGGCGACTGTGCGGCTCGTTGAGCACGCAGAACTCGCCCTTCGCGAGCCCGACGCAGCCGAAGCAGTGCACGCACTCCTCGCAGCCGACGCTGAGCACCGTGTACGAGCACCCGTCGCACGCGAGACTCGCGACGCTGTGCGACGTCTGCACGCAGTCACGACAGGCGCGACACTGAGTGCATCCGCGACAGCCCGTGCAGCTCTCGCAGTACGTGCACTCCTCGCACTGGACGCACTCGATGCAGAAACGGCAGTCGCTGCAGCCCTCGCAGCGCACGCACCGGAAGTTGCCCTCGTCGGGGCGGGGCGCACTCGCGGGCTCCTGCGCGCTCATCATGCGCTGCATCGCGGCGAGCAGCTCGTCGAACGCGTCCACGTCAACCTTCGGGGATGCAGATGTCCACTTCGGTGCGTACGCCCGGCTTGTCGAGATCCGGCGCCCTGTAGACCCCGAGCGCGCCCGTGCGCGCGCACTCGTAGCCGTTGCGACACTCGTCGTCGTCGCTGCACTTGCGGCGGCAGCTCGTGCGCGCCGCGAGCTCGTCCGCGCACAGACCCTCGGGCAGGCACACCTCGTGGGCCTTGCACAGATCGAGCGGCGGCAGGGCCTCGCAATCGGCGGGGCGATCCTCGGGCGCGACGTCGCACCGCTCGGGCTCCGCCCACGTCGCGATGTCCTCGCGCGTCGGATCGCACGCGATCGTCAGGAAGCTCGCCGCGTACACCTTCACGCACGCGGCTTCCTTCGGGCACGAGTCCGCGCCGCATCCCTCGATCGTGCACTCGCCGCGCCCGCCCGGCGTCGGCTCGCCGGCATCGTTCACGCGGTGCGACAGATCGCAGGTGCGATCGCCCTGCACGCTGCAGTCGGTGCTGCTGCGGCAGGCGTCGCCGATCTTCGGACGACACCCCGTGCCGCCGACGACGGCGAGCGCGACGAGCAGCGCGAGACGAACGGGCGACACGGGCGGGGCGCAGCATACACGGGGCTCGCCGCCCGCGGAGCCCGCGGGGGACGCTTTGTCGCCCCGTCTAGCCCTTCTTGGCGGGTGCGCCGGGCTTGATCGGCTTCCGCCGGGGACCTGCGTCGTCGGCGGCGCGGATCGGCGGGCGCGGCATCGAGGCCTTGATCCACAGCCCCAGCACGAACGTGAGCGCGAGCGTGATCCAGAACGTCCACGGCGCCGGCCAGTCCTCGAGGCCGTGCTTCAGGTTCATGCCGAGCAACGTCGCCACCGCGGTGACGGGCAGGAACACCGCCGCGATCATGTTGAGGCGGTGCGCCGCCTCGAGCATGTGCTGGGCGTCCTTGCCCTGTTGCTCGGCTTGTTTCGCGATCGTGTACTCGAGGCCCTCTTTCGCGTGATCGTGGATCAGCTCGAACGCGCGCTCGGCATCGCCGGCGAGATCGCGGATCGCGATGAGGGACTTGTCGAGCTTCGCGGCGTCGCGCGCGTCCTGCAGCGCGCGGTGCATGTTGCGAGCGCTGCGCAGCATCGGACTCGACGCGTAGACGAGCGCGAACCAATCGTCGGCGGAGCGCGCGTCGTCGCCGAGTGTTTCCAACCGAGTCGCCGCTTCGACGAACCCCTCCACGTGGGCGCGCAGCGGTTGGATGTTCGACTGTCCACCGGTGCTCGACTGCCACTTGCCGTCGGGCGTGCGCCAGAACAGCTTCGCGTCGCGACGCTCGGGCGTCTCCGGATCGGGGATGTCGTGCAGCACGACGAGCACGTGACCGTCGGCGACCATGCAGCGCTGGCGGCCCGCGGACGCGCCCATGCGCTCGCGGAACTCCTGCGGCACCGACCAGTGATGAGGAATCGGGCTCGGCTGGGGGATCGCGCTCGCGCTCGTCATCGACGGCAGTGTCCTTCGCTCGGGGTCGGGATAGAAGCGGACGCGGGTGGCCAGGGTGGCCCGCCCACGGGCCATTCGGGCCGGTTCGTGGCCCGGATCCGGGCCACCCCTGGCCACCCTCGGATTCGATGTGGTCGGGATCCTTGGTGATCGGTTTCGGCGTGGCGGCTGCTATTCGAGGCGCGCATGAGGTCGCCGCGCATCCAACTCTCCGTGCTCTGTCTGTCGCTGCTCGCCGGGTGGGCCTGGTCCCCGCCCGCGGTCGCGGCGGTCCCCGTCCTGGCCTTCGCGCCTCCACCGCTCGAAGGTCGACTCAATCCCAACAACGCCACGCAAGCGCAGTGGGAGCTGTTGCCCGGCATCGGGCCCACCACCGCGACGCGCATTCTCGAGTACGTCAAGCGGCATCCCGTCCGTCAGCTGGCCCAGCTCATGCGGGTCAAGGGCATCGGTCGCAAGACCTACGACAAGATGCGGCCGTACCTCATTCTCGAGGGCGAGAGCACGCTGCGCGTCGTGGACCCCGACGCCGGCCCCGCGCCCGCTCCATGAGGCAGGCATCTCGCCCGCGCAGCTGAGCGTCGCTGCCGGGGGCGAAGGCCGTGGTCCGTCCGCATGCGATCGGGCATCGCGGCGGACGGACCACGGCCGAGGGCGCGCGGACCCCGGCCGTGGGGCCGTTCATTGGTGTAGGGTGCGCGCGTGCTCGGCCGTCACGTTCGATCCTTCGCGTTGCTCGCGTGCCTGGTGGCGACGGCCGGCTGTCGTCAGACGACGCCTGCGCCGTATGCGGAGGGCCGAGGGCCCACCGCGGCGGCGCTGTTGAGCCTCGCGGCGCCGCAGACGGCGGCGATGATCGTGCCCGACGCGAAGGTCGTGCTGAACCGGGTCGCGCGCGGCAATCTGGCGTTCCTCGCCCAGCAGCCCCAGCGCTTCCGCGGCAGCGTGCAGGTGTCCGGCAACGAGCTCGTCACGCTGGCGGTGCACGAGGACGGCTACGCGCTGCGCTACAAGCTCGATGCGATGCCGACCGGCTTCTATCACGGGCCGCGGGCCGAGTGCGCGATCCGATCGGTGCTCGGCATCGACATGGCGCAGGAGGATCTCGTCGCGGCGGTGCTCGGCGGCGCGCCGGTGATCGCCGGCGATCGGCAGATCGTGTCGCAGGGATGGGACGACGGGGCCGGCGTGGAGAAGCTCGTCGTCGCGAACGCGACGCACGTCGAGGAGCTGCGCTTCTCGCTCGTGAAGGGGAGCTGGCGGTTCGTCGGCGCGCGGCTGTGGACGCGCAAAGCCGACGGCGGCAAGGGGCAGCAGCTGTGGCAGCTCGATCACGAAGGGCTGCACGCGGTCGGCAAGGCGACGCTGCCGGGGAAGACGACGATTCGATCGCCGGGCAAGCGCAAGGACAACCTCGTCGTGATCACGTATCGCGATCGCGATCTCGATCCGCCGTTCGCGAAGACGACCGACGACGCGGGCGACGATGCCGGCGACGACGTGGGCCCGGACGACGGCGCGTGGGAGGGCGGCGGCGCCGACGGCTGGGAGGGCGAGGACGACGAGGAGGGCTGGGAGGGCGACGAGACGCCCGCGAAGCCCGACGCCGCCGCGAAGCCGGAGGAGGCGATGGCGAAGCCCGAGCCGACGCCGAAGCCCGATGCCACGAAGCCGACGAAGCCCGCGTTGCCGGGCGTGTTCGTGATCGACGGCGCGGGGCTGACCGACCGCGGCGATCTCTGCCGCTGATCAGGTCGCGTCCGCGACCTGATCGGCCTTCCTCACGGCCCTCCGGGCTCGATCAACGACGCGTCGGCACGCGTCGATCGGTCGCGCGCACGATGCCCTCGGGGCGCCACCCGCCCTTGCGGCGCAGCTCGAACGCGCCGAAGCGCAGATCGAACGCCGCCTCCGCGAACACCCATGGCGCGCGCCCGGTGAACGTGAAGCCCCACCGACGCGTGCCCATGCGCACCGTCACTCCGCCACCGAGCTTGTTGCGCCACACCGCGGGGTTCGTGTTGTCGTCGTTCATCGGCATCGCGGGGTCGGCGACCTTCGCCCGCACGACGCCGACCTCGAAGCCCGCCGAGATCCACGACTGCGAGACCGCGGCGGTCGCGAGGATCCAGTGCGCGTCGCGCTGGAACGACCACGTCTCGGGATCGTCGTCCACCGGCGGCGGCGGATACAGCGAGCGATCGTAGACCGCACCCACTTCGATCCACCGCCAGCGATAGAACGCGAGCGCGGCCCGCGGTGCGATCCGCGGACGCACCTGGTTCGGCAGCCAGTGCACCGTGAGGCCGAGCGTCAGGTGATCGAGCAAGCCGATCGCGAGGCCGAGTCGATAGCGGTGCGGATAGCCGCCGGCGCCCGACACCTCGATCGTGCCGTGATCGAGGAAGCGCGCGCTCGCACCGAGCTCGCGCGTCAGATAGGCGGCGAGCTTCGGCGTGCGCATGCGGGCGCGGATCGTCCGCGCGCGCTCACGAACTTCCTCGACTTGCGCCTCGGGGACGACCTCCTCGATCACGTGCGCACGCGTCGTGCTCGGCGGCGTCTCGCTCGCGCTCGGCGCAGTCGCGCTCGGCGGTGGCTCGCTCGGTGCGCTCGGTTCGCTCGGTTCGCTCGGCTCGCTCGTCGCACTCGCACCGGGCAGCTTCGAGTGGGGCGGCGTCTCGACCGGAGATGTCTCCGTGGGCGTCGTCTCGGCCGGCGTCACGTCGGGCGGTGCCGCGGCGTCCGCATCGCTCGTCGTCGCGCTCGGCGGGGTCGCGGCGGCGGTCGACGCGGACGCGAGCACGAGGGCCGCGATCCCGACGCGCGCGGATCGAAGCACGCGCGAGGTCGGGAATCCGCCGATGGCCACCACGTCTCGCCGCATTTCAACGCACTCGCGGACGGCGCTCAAACCCGGAAGTGACGCCGCGCGTGTGGCCGCGAGACCAGTGAGGAAAATCAACGCGTTGCGTCGCGTCGCCGCGACGAGCGATCGGTGGACGGAAGCACTAGAGTGGTCGGGATGCCCGCGAAATCGCTGTCTCGCACGATCTACATCGTCTCCGCCAAGCGCACCGCATTCGGCACCTTCGGCGGCAAGCTGAAGGACCTCTCCGCGATCGAGCTCGGCGTCGTCGCGTCGAAGGCCGCGCTCGCGGCCGGCAACGTGTCGCCCGAGGTCGTCGACCACGTCGTCTTCGGCAACGTCTCGCAGACCTCGGCGGACGCGCTCTACATGGCACGCCACATCGGCCTGAAGTCCGGCGTGCCGATCCCGGTGCCCGCGCTCACGGTCAACCGCCTGTGCGGATCCGGCTTCCAGGCGATCGTCAGCGGCGCGCACGAGATCCTCGTGGGCGACGCCGAGGTCGTGCTCGTCGGCGGCACCGAGAACATGACGCAGGCGCCGTACGCCGCCCGCGGCATCCGCTTCGGCACGAAGTTCGGCACCGACCCGAAGCTCGAGGACACGCTTTGGTCGTCGCTCTTCGATCCCCACGCCGGCTGCGCGATGGCGATCACCGCCGAGAACCTCGCCGCCAAGCACGGCATCACGCGCGAGCAGTGCGACGCGTACGCGCTGCGCAGCCAGCAGACCTGGGGCGCCGCGCAGAAGGACGGCCGCTTCAAGGCGGAGATCGCCGCGCTCGAGCTCAAGGGCCGCAAGGGCCCCGAGTCGTTCGAGGTCGACGAGCACCCGCGCGCCGATGCGAACCTCGAAGGCCTCGCCAAGCTCGCCCCCGTGTTCAAGAAGGACGGCGTCGTCACGGCCGGCAACGCGTCGGGCATCTGCGACGGCGCGGCCGCGCTCGTGCTCGCGACCGAAGAGGCGGTGAAGCGCCACGGCCTCACGCCGCTCGCCCGCGTCGTCCAATGGCACACCACCGGCGTCGACCCGACGATCATGGGCATCGGCCCCGTGCCGGCGATCAAGGGCGCGCTCGATCGCAGCGGCCTGCAGCTCGCCGACGTCGACCTCGTCGAGATCAACGAGGCGTTCGCGCCGCAGTACCTCGCGTGCGAGAAGGAGCTCGGCCTCGATCGCGACAAGACCAACGTCGACGGCGGCGCGATCGCCCTCGGCCATCCGCTCGCGGCCTCGGGTGCGCGCATCACCACGCACCTCGTGCACGAGCTGCGCCGTCGCAAGGGCCGCCACGCGGTCGGCTCGGCGTGCATCGGCGGCGGTCAGGGCATCGCCGTCGTGATCGAGAACGTGTCCTAGCCGCCCGGAGGTGTGCCGTGACGACCGAAGAGCCAGCCGCCGATACGCTCATCTACGACTGGAACGCCCGCAATCGTCGCGGCCACCTGAGCCCGCTCGAGGGCAAGACGCTCACCTTCTTCGACGAGACGCTCCGCGACGGCATCCAGTCGCCATCGGTGCGCGACCCCAGCATCGACGACAAACGCGAGATCCTGCGCCTCACCGCGCAGCTCGGCATCGACGCCGTCGATCTGGGCCTGCCCGGCGCGGGCCCACGCGCCGTCGCGGACGTCACCGCGCTCGTCGAGTTCGCCGAGCGCGAGCGGCTCGGCATCGAGTACGCCTGCGCCGCACGCACGCACAAGGCGGACATCGATGCCGTCGCCGACATCGCCCAGAAGACCGGGCGCCCCATCACGGTCTACGCGTTCCTCGGCTCCAGCCCGATTCGCCTGTACGCCGAGAACTGGACCGTCGAGCTGTTGCTCGAGCGCACCATCATGGCGGCCGATCTGTGCCGACGTCACGGCCTGCCGATGACGTTCGTCACCGAGGACACCACCCGCACGCCGCCCGCCACGCTCGATCGCCTCTTCCGCGCCGCCGTCGATCACGGCGTCGCGCGCCTGTGCCTGTGCGACACGGTCGGCCACGCCACGCCCGAAGGCGTCGCGGATCTCGTCGGCTTCACGCGCATGCTCCTCGAGTCGCTCGGCGCCACGCACGTCGGCATCGACTGGCACGGCCACAACGACCGCGGCCTCGGCGTGATCAACAACCTCGCGGCCATCCGCGCCGGCGCGGACCGCATCCACGGCACCGCACTCGGCGTGGGCGAGCGCGTCGGCAATGCGGCGCTCGATCAGACGCTCATGAACCTCAAGCTGCTCGGCGAGCTCGGCGATCGCGACCTGTCCAAGCTCGTCGCGTGGTGCCGCAAGGTCGGCGATGCGCTCGGCGTGCCGATTCCGATGCAGTACCCGCTCGTCGGCGACGACGCGTTCCGCACCGCCACGGGCGTGCACGCGGCCGCGGTGATCAAGGCGATCAAGAAGGGCGACGTCGACCTCGCCGATCGCATCTACTCCGGCGTGCCGGCCGGGTGGTTCGGCAAGTCGCAATCGATCGAGATCGGCTTCATGTCCGGCGAGAGCAACGTCGTGTACTGGCTGAAATCGCGCGGCATCGAGCCCGACGACGGGCTGGTGAAGCACATCTTCGAGCTCGCGAAGACCACCGATCACATCCTCGCCGACGCCGAGATCCACGCCGCGATCGCGGCGTGGCGCGCCAGCGCCTGAGCGAAGCTCCCGCTTCCTCCTCGAAGATTGGATCACACGGTCTCGAGCAGCCGCAGCAGCCGCTTCACGATGTGATCGACGGCGCCGTCGCCCTTCACGCCGCCCTCGATCGCCCGCGTCGGATCGCCGCGGCCGTCCGCACCGGGCAAGGCGAAGCGTGGGATGAGCCGCCCACCGTAGCCGTCGGCCGTGAGCGCTGCGCCGTCGGCATCCGAGTCGAACTCGAGGAAGCGAACGCCGGCGAGCTCCGCATCGAGCTTGCCGGCATCGACCGCCTCGTGGAACGCCTTGCACGGCTCGCACCACGACGCGCCCACGTACACGACGAGCTGGCGTCCGTCCGCGCGCGCCTGCTCCTGCGACGCGAGCACGACCGGCCCGATCGCACCATCCTTCGCCGTCGCCTTCACGAACTCCGGCGCCGCCTTCGTCGCGGGAGCGGGCTCGACCTTCGCGGCGTCGCGCGACGCGCGAGCACGCGCATCGGCGGGCTTGCCGGTGCATCCGGCGACGAGCAGGGCAGCGAGAGCGACGATCGAGGCGCGATCCATGCGAGCGGCTCCGGACCGAGCGCCGCCGACCGCCGCGCTCGTCGCCGATCCTAGCAAGGCACGACGTCGCGGGCGCGCGCGACGTTACGGGTGCTCCACGTGCGCGAGCGCTGGCCGGCGTACGGCCCGAAACGAGTGCGCAGGGGCGCCGCGTCCGGCGGCGGCATTGCGCGGACCGCAGCTCGACTCAGGTTGTTCGAGAACGACAATGAGCGGTTCTCTCAAGATCGGCCGGTTCGCCGGCATCGACACCTTCGTCCACTGGACCTTCGGCCTCTTGCTCGCGTGGGCGGGCTGGGCGGCGTGGGACGGGGCCGGCAGCGGCCTCGCAGTGCTTCTCGGCACCGCGTTCCTCGTCGCGGTGTTCGCCTCCGTGTTGCTGCACGAGCTCGGCCACGCACTCGTCGCGCGCCGCTACGGCGTGCGCACGCGCAACATCCTCCTCACGCCGATCGGCGGCATTGCGAACCTCGAGGGCATGCCGCGCGACCCGAAGGCGGAGCTCGCTGTCGCGCTCGCCGGTCCCGCGGTGAACGTCGCGATCGCGGTGGGCCTGTTCGTCGTCACGCAAGCGACGGGCTGGACCGCGTTCGGCCTGTTGCAGCCGCTGCTCTTCGCGAACGTCAGTCTCGCGCTCTTCAACCTGATCCCCGCGTTCCCCATGGACGGCGGACGGGCGCTGCGCGCCTATCTGGCGATGCGCATGGGCTCGCGTCGCGCGACGTCGATCGCCGTGAGCCTCGGCAAGGTCGTCGCGGTGCTCATGGCGATCGCGGGCCTCGCGTACAACCCGATGCTCCTGGTCATCGCAGTGTTCGTGTGGTTCGCCGGCGGCGCGGAAGCGCGTGCGTTGCGGGAGGAATACCTCGAGGAGGAAGCGGAGGCGCGCTGGCTCGCGTCGCAACACCGCTACGACCCGCCGTGGTGGCAGTGGCAGCCGCGCCTGGACGAGCGCGCCGTCCGGCGTCCAGCGCCTCGGGTCGTGATCGTGCAGCGCGGCGCCTGGCCGTAGCGGTCACGAGATGAGCCGCAGGAGGCGGGGCAGGAACGTGCTCCGCGACTTGCGGCCGAAGCTGTCGAGGAACTTCTGGGCGAGCTCCGCGTACTCGAGGAGCTCGCCCACTTGTTTGTGGAAGTGCTTCGCGGCGACCGAGTCGAGGCCCGCCGTGTCCGCGACGAGCTGGCGCAGCGCGTTCACCACCGGCTCGATCTCTCGGCGGCTGCGCTCGCGCGCGACGCAGCACGCGATCTTCCAGACGTCCTTCTCGGCCTCGTAGTAGTAGCGGCGGTCGCCGGTGGCGACGATCGGCCGCACGAGCCCCCAGTCGACGAGCTCGCGCACGCTCGTCGCTGCGTTGCCGCGGCTGATCTCGAGCTGCTCCATCACGTCGTCCTGCGACAGCGGCTCGTGCGACACGAGCAACAGCGCATGCACCTGCGCGACGGACCGATTCACCCCCCAGGCGCTGCCGAGCACGCCCCACTGCGCGAGGAAGCCCTCGCGGGCGCGCTGCAGCTTCGTTCCGTCGCCCGACATCAGCTGCCCTTGTCGCCCGTCGCGAGGTGGCGATCGAACCAATCGAGGTAGCGACCGACGAAATCGATCATGTGCGCGCGCTCGCCGAGGCCGTGGCCCTCGCGCGGGTAGAGCACGAGCTCGGTCGTGGCGCCCGCGTGCTTGAGCGCGCGGTACAGCTCCTTGGCCTGTTCGGGGGGCACGCGCGTGTCGTCGAGCCCATGCACGACGAGCACCGCCGTCTTCGCGCCCTTCGTGTGGGCCATGGGCGAGCGCATCCACGTGAGCTCGTGCTCGTCGTACGGCCACAGATTCCAGTGCACGAGCGAGTTCTCGTGCTCGATCTCGGTGGTGCCCGTGAACGACATCCAGTTCGTGATCGCAGCGCCCACCATCGCGGCCCGGAAGCGCTTCGTGTCGCGCGTGGCGGCGAGCCCCGAGAAGTAGCCGCCGTAGCTCCACCCACCCATGCCGACGCGATCCGGATCCACCAGGCCGCGCTCGACGAGCATGTCGATGCCGAGCAGCACGTCCTGGAACTCCTTGCCGCCGAGATCCTTCTGATCCGCTTTGCCGAACGCGACGCCGCGGCCCGAGCTGCCCCGGTAGTTGGGCTCGAGCACGACGTAGCCGCGCGCCGCGAAGAGCTGCGCAGGATAGCCCGCGCGCGTGTTCCAGCCCGCGAGCGAGATGCCCTCGGGCCCGCCGTGCGGCAGCACGACGAGCGGATGACGCGTGCCCGGCTTCCACCCGACCGGCTTCGTGAGCACGCCGGCGATCTCGAGGCCGTCGGGACCCTTCCACGTCACGACCTCCTGCACGCCGAGCCGCTTGCGATCGAGCGCCGGGTTCGATCGCGTCGCGCGGCGCAGCTTGCCGCCGCGCGTGCTACCGACGAACAGCTCCGCGGGATGATCGGGGTTGTCACCCGCGCACGCGAGCACCGTGCCCTGCCGCGCGACGTCCACGTCGTGGCACGTGGCGCCCTTCACGAGCGGCGCGCCGAGCCGATCGTCGCGCAGCGACAAGCGACGCACGACGCTCGCCGTGCCCTCGTTCGCGTGCAGCAGGATCTCGTCGTTGCCCACGAACGTCAGCCACAGCCCGGTGCCCGCGTGCTCCAGCGTGCGCGCGCGTGCCTTGCCGCCCGCGGCCGCAACGGTGAACACGACGCCGGCGGTGGGGTCGTTCAGATCGGCCGCGCCGAGGTATGCCACCGTCGTGCCGTCCGGCGACCACGCGAGCGCGCCGAGCTTGCCCTGCGTGTCGCACAGCTTCTCGGGCATTCCGCCCGCACGCGCGACCTTGTAGACGCCGCCGTACATCATCGTCGCGTCGACGTCTGCGCGCGCACCACCGACGAGCGCAAACGCGTCCCCGCGCGGCGACCAACGAAAGCGCTCGACGTGGAACTCGCGCGGCGTGATCGCCTGCGGCTCGCCGCCGACGGCCGGGATCACGAAGAGCCGGCGTTTCGTGCCCTCGACGTCCCCGATCTTCCAGTCCCGTCCTGCCAGCTTCGCCGCCCGCTCTTCCGCCGTGGGCTCGACGTCGGTGGTGTACGCGATCGCGCTGCCGTCGGGCGCCCACTCGAGCTCGCGCACCGACGTCTTCGCATCCGTGATGCGCTCGGCCTCGCCGCCGTCGATCGCGATGCGCCACACCTGCGCGAGCGATTCTCCGTCGCGCTTGCCGATGTACGCGATGCTCTTGCCGTCGGGCGCGAACTGGGGTGCGCTCGCGCTGCCCGGCGTCTGGGTGAAGCGCCGTGGCGTACCGCCCTTGCTCGGCACCACGTAGAGGGCCCGATGCATCGCGCCCGGGGACTCGTCCTCACTCCGCGGCGTGCGCAGCACGTACGCGACGAGCTTGCCGTCGGCGCTCACCGTGACGTCCTGCACCTGCCGCAGATCGACGACGTCCTCGATCGTGAGCGCCTCGGTGCGCTTGGGATCCGCGGCAGCACCGGGGCCGCGCGCCTCGGCGCCCCGCGGCGCGGCGGCACAACCCAAGAGCGACGACGCGAAGACGAGACTGGGTACGACCCGCATGATCGCGGAGGATACCCGACGGCCTCGCACCGAAGACTCAGCCGCCCGGGCCGGGCGGCAACAGGCCGATCGAGTGGCGCAGCGCGAAGGCGGGACGCGACACCCAGACGCGCACGAGGTCGGCTACGATCGGGGAGCTGCGCACTGCGGCGATGCCGACCTTGCCGAGCAGGTTCTCGCCCCGCGTCACCACGGCGACGCAGGTGGGCAGGTCGTCGGCGACGACGAGCGCGATGCGCCGGGCACTCTGCCGCACCCACTGCACGAGCGTCGGCGTGTCCGGTCCGCGCTGGCCGGCGAACGCCGCCGCGGAGATCTCGTGGGCACGTCGGCGTCGACGTGACACCGCCTTCGTGATCGTGCGCTGGTGATCGTCGAGCACGTCGGCCGCCGCCACGCGATCGCCGAAGCCCGGCACGTACGCGCGCGCGGCCGCGGCGAGCAGGATCTCGAGCTCGCGCACGGTGAACAGCTCGATCGTGTGCAGCCCTCGCGCGAGATCCACGAGCGCTTGCGCCACCATGAACGTCTGCGCGGGCGCCGGCAGCTCGCCGAGCCAGTTCGGCACGAGGATGGACGGCTTCGCCGTGTTCTCCACGAAGACCGCGCGGTCGCGCTGCGGATGCGAGTAGACGTCGTACTCCTCGATCCCGAAGATCGCTGCGAGGCGATCCACCAGCCCGCGCAACGGCACGTCGGGGCGCTGCGGGAGTCGGTCCTTGCTGGACACGCCCCAGCGCGCGAGATCCGGGGGACGCACCTTCGCGAGTCCCTCGACGATCGAGGCGAGCAACGCCGCCGCCGGGGCCTGTTGATCGCGCGCCACGTGAAGATCCGACGTGGTGTCGCCGACCAGCGCGACGGGC
>CAYXVR010000018.1:20673-29212 GCA_964468635.1 uncultured Nannocystaceae bacterium | reverse complement strand
TGCGCGGCTGCCACGTGCGCAAGTCGTCGCGCTCCGCCTGCGTCGCCACCTCGAACACGCCGAGGCCCGCGTGCACGAGCGAGCGCGCGCGCGCATGGCCGAGCTCGTCGAACGTCTGCGCGAGGCCGCGCCACGCCTCGACGCGGACGACGTCGTCCATGAGCACCGCCTGCAGCTGCTCGACCGCTTCCGTGTAGCGCAAGCCCCGACGCATCACGTTCGCGAGCTCGTAGCGGATGCCGGCGTCGCCGTTGCACTCGCGCAGGCCCTCGACGAGTGCCGCTTCGGCATTCGCGTCGTCGCCGAGCCTCTCGTACAGCACGCGCGCGAGCTCGAGGTAGAGCGCCGGGCGCGGCTCGCCGTCCGACGTGGCGATCGAGTGCCGCAGCGCCGCGACGTAGCGCTTCCAGTGCTCGGGTCGAGTGGCGAGCGCGTGCAGCTCGCTGCTCGCCTCGCCGCCGGGGCCTTCCACCATGATCGCGTCGGCGAACGCATCGATCGCCTCGTCGACCTTCTTCATGCCGAGGTGCGCGCGCGCGAGCCGGATGTCGGCCGCCACGATTGCGGCGGGATCCGTCGCCGCCGCGCGCAGGCGCGCCGCGGTGTCCACCGCCGCACCGAACAGTCCGGTCGCGAGCTGCAGCTCGACCACGTGCTCCAACACGCGCGCGTCGTTCGGCCGCAGCTTCAGCGCCTGCTCGTACGAGCGGAACGCTTCGGCATGCTCGCCGCGCGCGTGGAGCGAGCTCGCGAGCGCGAGGTGGGCCTCGGCGAGATCGTCGCCCTCCGCCACGATGATGCAGCGGCGCAGCAGCGCGAGTGCATCGTCGGTGCGCCGATCGGCTTGCAGCAGCCGGGCGAGCTCGAGCAACGCCTCGGCGTCCTGCGGCTGCGCCTCGAGCAGCTTCGTGAGCGCCGCGATGGCGGCGCCCAGGTTCTGCAGGTCGCGCGCGTACAGCCGCGCGACCTCGAGCCACAGCGCCCGCTGACGGTCGGGATCACGGGCCTCGCCGGCGGCACGCAACAAGCGCTCGGTCAGCCGCGCGAACTGTCGTTGCGCTCGCATGAGCGTGGAGAGGCGATCGGCCGCGATCTCGTGATCCGGCCAGTGCTGCAGCGCCGTGTCGAAGTTCGCGATCGCCCCCTCGCGATCGCCCGCTCGTTCCGAGCGCACGTTGCCCGCGCGCACGAGCGCCTCGGCGGCATCGCGCGGCGACTTGGCGATCTGGGCCTCGCGCTCCGCGGCCTCGACGAGCGCTTCGCCGTCGCCGAGCACCTCCGCGAGCCGAGCCATGCCGCGCAGCGCCGCGAGGCTCTCCGGATCGAGCGCGAGCGCTTCGCGATAGACGTCGAGCGCCTGCGGGCCGCCCGAGGCCTCGAGCGCTTCGGCGCGGCGCGTCAGGTAGGCGGCGCGCAGGGCGGGATCGGACACCGACGCGGCGAGTCGCGCATCGACGCTCGCGATCACCCGCGGGTCGCCGCTCGCGAGCGCCTCGAGCTCGAGCCCCCCGAGCGCGCCGCGATCGTTCGGATGGGCCGCGAGCACCCCCGTCCACGCCTCGACGCGGTCCTCGACGGTGCCAGCGCCCGCGAGCTCGAGCACGCGCACGCGCTCGCGCAGCATCATCGCGCGCGCGACCGGATCGCTCGATGCAGCCGCCTGCCGGGCGAGCACGTCGGCGAGCTTCACCTGCGCGCCCGCCTGCCGATACAGCGACTCGAGCGCGAGCAAGGCCCCCAGGTGCTGCGCGTCGCGATCGAGCACGCGCTCGAAGCACGCGATCGCGCGATCGGTCGCCCCGAGATGATCGCGGGCGATCTCGCCGGCGCGCAGGAGCGCCCCGATGGCGAGCTGCGTCTCCGCGAGCCCAGCGGCATCGCGCTCGAGCTCGCTCGCGAGCTCCTCCCAGTGGCCGAGCTCGCCCCGCACGCGCGCGAGCGCGTCGGCGGCCGGTCGATACCCGGGCCGCAGCTCGAGCGCCTGCGCATAGCAGGCCTCGGCGTGCTCGCGATCGTCGAGGTGCTCCTCGTAGAGCTGACCGAGCTGGAAGCACGCGAGCGCGCGCGTGTGCGGATCGCGATAGCCATCGCGCTCGAGCTCCGCGAGCCCCACCAGCTCGCGCCACGCCGAGCGCGCGCGCAGCATCGCCGACAGCGTGATGATCGACGGCCCATGGTGCGGGTCGATCTGCAGTGCGCGCCGGAAGCACGCGAGCGCCTTGTCCGGCTGCGCGAGCTGGCGCGCATACAGCTCGCCGAGCTTGTGCAGCAGCAGCGCCGCCTGTGGACCGTCGGGCGTCACACCGAGCTCGCGCTCGTACGTCTCGGCGAGGTCGGCCCAGCGGCCTTCGTCCTGGTAGATGCGACCGAGCGTCGCGAGCGTGGCAGCGTGCTGGGGCTCCACCGCCAGGACGGCGCGCAGGCGCGTGATCGCCTCGTCGCGCCGTCCGAGCCGCTCGTCGAGGATCTCGGCGATGCGATGCAGCAGATCCGCGAGCTGATTCGGCGCGGTGACGATCTGCACCTCGAGCTCGAGCGACTCCACCAATGGCCGCCAACGCGACGACGCCTCGGCGACCCGCTGCAGCGCATGCACGGCTCCGAGGTGCTGCGGTCGCAGCCGCAGGATGCGGCGATACGCGTGCTCGGCCTGCTCGGGATCCGCCAGCGGGCCCTTGTAGATGTCGCCGATCGCGAACAGCGACTCGATACGGCGGTCGAGATCGACGCGCTCGAGGTGACGCTCGTACAGCTCGACGAGCTCGTGATGGCGCCCCGTGAGCGCGTACAGCCGCACGAGGGCTTCGAACGAGGTGAGCAGATCCGGCGCGAGCGCGAGCGCGTGCTCGTGGTGGCCGATCGCCTCGACGACGCGATCACTGCGCTCGAGGATCGCGGCCGCACGCGCGTGGGCTGCCGCGCGCCGGGCCGGCTCGGTCGCGGCCGCGGCCTCGCCCTCGTAGATCGCGACGAGCGCGGCGTGCTTGTTGTCGGCCGCATACAGCGGCGCGAGCGCCCGCAGCGTGGGGATGTGCGACGCATCGATCGCGAGCGCCGACTCGAACGCTCGGATCGCGCCCTCGCGATCGTCGAGCGACTCGACGCACAGCGTGCCGATGCGGTGCAGGTGGCCGAGCTTCTCGTGGGGCTCGCTCGTGCACTCCGCGAGCTCCGCGAGCGTGCGCGCGAGGCCGGTGGCATCGCCGAGGTCGTCGTAGACGCGCGCAAGCGCCTCGAGCACGACCGGCTGCACCGGTCGCAGAGCGGCCGCCTGCTCGAGCGCGGCCCGGCCCGCATCGCGATCGCCGAGCCGCTCGAGCAGGATCTGCCCGACGCGGAACAGCGCGAGCGCCCGCATCGCGGGGTCCTCGGCGAGATCGGCCTCGCGCTGCAGCACGGCCACCAGGTCGCGATGGCGCCCCTTCACCGCATACAGGCGCTTGAGCGCCGCACTGGCGCCGGGTGCCTTCGGATCGAGCGAGAACGCGAGCGCATACAGCTCGACCGCGCCTTCGAGATCGCGCCCGTGCACCTCCCGCAGCCGCGCGCGTCGACAGATCGTCGCCGCCCGCAGGCGCACGTCGCCGACGAACGCGTTCGCCTCGCCGGCGAGCACGTGATCGAGGCTCTCCCACGCCTGGCTGCGCGTGTCGACGCGCTCGAGCGCCTTGAAGATCGCCGGCTCGGGATCGGAGAGATCCGCCGCGGATGCATACGCCGCACGCGCGCGCTCGTAGTCGCCGATCCGATCCTCGAGGATGCGCCCCTTCGCGAGCAGCAGGCCCGCCTTGCCCGGTCGATCCGCGGTGAATCGGATCTCGCGGTCGTAGAGCTCGATCGCCTTCGACCACTGCGAGCGCGCGAGCGCGACCCGGCGCGCGCCGACGATCG
The DNA here is from genome assembly GCA_964468635.1 of uncultured Nannocystaceae bacterium. Classification (GTDB taxonomy): domain Bacteria; phylum Myxococcota_A; class Polyangia; order Nannocystales; family Nannocystaceae; genus Xiheibacterium. The sequence continues at coordinate 25,321 of CAYXVR010000018.1, read as the reverse complement.
CCGGCAGGTACTCCGGCATCGCCGCGAGGGCCTGATCGTAGTGGCGCTCGGCCTGCTCGAGCTGGCGCAGCACGCCCTCGTAGAGGCGGGCGATCTCGTAGTGCAGACGGCCGCGACGCGCGATGTCCGTGGTGGCGGCGAGCTGCTGCTCGTACGCCGCGGTCGCGAGTCGAGCGTCGTCGGCGTACGCGTCGTGCAGCTGATCGCCGCGTGCGTCGGACGAGGGCACCGCGATCGTCGGCATCTCGGGCGGACGGGCGGGCGCGTCGTCGTCCTCGAGCAGCAGATCGTCCGCGTCCGCGATGATCGTGTTGATCGCCGACGGGCGGGGAGGCGGCGGCGCAGTCGGACGGCGCACGTCGGGACGCGGAGGCATCGGCGGCTTCGCCTCGGCCTTCGCAGCGGCCGCGACCGGCCGCGCCGCGCCCGGGGGCACCGGCGCGGACGCGATCGGCGTGCCGTTGCCCTTCGCCGCGGGCTCGGCCGGACGCGCGGACACCTTCGCCGCGGGCGTGCCCGTCACGACCACGGAGCCGGTCGACGCCTTCGGCGGCGGCGCGAAGGTCGACGACGGCTGCACGACCACCGCACCACTCGCGCTCGTCGGCGGCGCGCCGGTGGGCGCTGCGGCGGCCGGTCGTGCGGACACAGCAGGTGCGGCCGCGGCCGGCGCGGCCGTCGGTCGCGATGCGGGCGCTGGGCTCGCGACCGGCTTGCTCGCGGTCGGAGGATTCGTCGTCGGGCGTGGAGCGGCGGCGGGCGTCGCCGTGCTCGGCGTCACGGCGGCCGCGGCCGGTCGCGCGGACGGGTCGGCGGGCTTCGCCGCGGCGCCGCTCGCCGGTCGCGACGACGGCTCTGCGCTCTTGTCCTCACCGACGCGGCGCGAGTACCCGGGCGGCAGCGGCGGCAGTCGACGCGGCGGCGGTGGCGAGTCGTTGTTGTTCGACACGATGCGGAGGGCCTTTCGCCGCGCGGGCGCCCGCCTCGGGCTCGGCGCGCAGGTCCCCCATGATAGCGACCATGCGCGTCATCGCGCAGCCCCAAAGCTCCAGGGCCGCACGCGTCGCACGAGCGCCCAGATGCGGGGCGCTCAGCCCCCGAACGCGTGCACGAGCTGGATCGCGAGCAACCCGGCGAACGCCACCACGAACAGGCCGGGCAGCAATCGATCCTCGAGCGTCTTCGGGCCACGGAGCGCCGAGTCGGGGACGCGCGGCAGCGGAGCCGTCACCGGCCGACGCGACGCGATCACCTTTGCACCCGAACGACGCATCCAGCCCTCTGACTCCAATCTGCATCGATTCTTCGCCGTTGCAAAAAAAACCTGCGGACGACAGTGGCCGTCACGTTCGTTTACGCGACGCGAGCGTGCGCTTGCCACCGGTCACGACGCGAACGCGGCTGTGATCGCCGCGAAGGCGAGCAAGTCGAACGCGTCACGCGTGCGCGAGACGTGCCGACGATTGCTCGTTGGACGGGCTCGGGGAGCGGCATCCGGGCCCGTTTCCCCACAGCGTCGACCGACGAACGATCGCGTGCGGCGACTTCGCGCGGGCCGCCCACCGCGACATCGATGTCGCGCTCGGCGGTCATGACTCGGACTCGCCGCGACGCCCGACCTCTCTTCGCGCCGTCACGTCGTGCGTCGCAATCGCACGAGCTCGGCGAGCTCGGGTCGGTCACCGCGCGCGTTCCAGGTCTCCCAGCTCTCGTCTGCGCGCTTGCCCATGGCCGCGAGCAGGTCGACGACGTCCGACGGACGCCACCGCACGACGTCGCCCTCCCGCCGCGGGCCGAAGCGGGCCGGCAGACCGAGCGTGCGGTGGATCGCGAGGTCGTCGGACCAGCGCGCGAGCTCGGCGAGCACGTCCTCGGACAGCACGGGGATCCGCGCGTGCACCTCGGCGACGTCGAGCAGCCGTGCGGCGTCGCGGAGGCGATCGGCGAGCGCTCGCGCTCGCGCAGCGATCGCGTCGGGCGTGCGTTCGACGAGCGCTCCGATCACCGCGACGGCCGAAGCCCCCACTTCGATTGCGCGGGCCGCGAGCGTGTCGTCCAGCCCACCGATTGCCACGACCGGCAATGCGCTCGTGCGCGCCGCATCGGCGAGCCCGTCGATCCCCACGACGGGATCGGGGCGCGCCTTCGAGCGCGTGGCCGCGACGGGACCGAAGGCGACGTAGTCGGGACGCTGCGCGATCGCGGCGCGCAGCTGCGGCAGATCGTGGGTGGACAGCCCGATCGCGAGGGCTCGATCGGACCTCGCACGCACGGCGCCGAGGTCGTCCGCGCCGGGATCGCCCTGCCCGAGGTGCACACCCGTGACGTCGGGCACCGCGAGCGCCGCCGCGAGGTCGTCGTTCACGAACAGCGGCACGCCGGCGCGTCGACACAGCGGCGCCATGCGCTCGAGCAGTGCGACGCGCTCCGCCGTCGACGCGGCCTTCGCCCGCAGCTGCACGACACCTGCGCCCGCGAGCACTGCCTCCGTAACAACGGCGGCGTCGAGCCCGTGAGGGTGCGGCACGTCGACGATCGCGTAGAGGCCACGCACGCTCCGCTCCATAGCAGGTTCGCGGGCCGCGGCCCTCCGCCGCCTCCGCCGACCCGAACGCGCTACCCTCCGCCTCCGCCATGCCGCCCCGTCGACGCGTCGCCCCCTCTCCTGCCGGCCCCGGTGCCGCGCGCGGCCGTAGGGCGGCCGAGCCAGTCGGCGAGGACGCGACCGAGTGGGACCCGAGCAAGGTCGAGATCCCGCGTCCGTCCTTCGAGCGCCCGTTCGAGCTCGTCCGGCCCTTCCCCCCCGCGGGCGGGCAGCCGGCCGCGATCGAGGCGCTCGCCACCGGTATCGAGAACGGCGAGTCGGCCCAGGTCCTGCTCGGCATCACCGGCAGCGGCAAGACGTACACGATCGCCAACGTCATCCAGCGCGTGCAGCGACCCACGATCGTGCTCGCCCACAACAAGACGCTCGCGGCCCAGCTGTACGCCGAGTTCAAGCACCTCTTCCCGCACAACGCGGTGGAGTACTTCGTCTCGTACTACGACTACTACCAGCCCGAGGCGTACGTGCCCTCCACGGACACGTTCATCGAGAAGGACTCGACGATCAACGAGCAGCTCGATCGCATGCGCCATGCGGCCACGTACTCGCTGCTCTCGCGACGCGACGTGATCATCGTGTCGTCGGTGTCGTGCATCTACGGCATCGGCGCGGCCGAGGCGTACCTCGGCATGGTCGTCACGGTGAACGTGGGCGACGAGCTCGATCGCGACAAGCTGCTGCGCCGGCTCGTCGAGATCCAGTACGAGCGCAACGACCTCGACTTCCACCGCGGCACGTTCCGCGTGCGCGGCGACGTCGTCGAGGTGTTCCCGGCCTACGAGGACGACACGGCGGTGCGCATCGAGTTCTTCGGCGACGAGGTCGAGGCGATCCGCGAGATCGACCCCTTGCGCGGCACCCCCAAGAACACGCTGCAGCGCGCCACCATCTTCCCGGCCAGCCACTACGTCACGCCCGCCAGCCAGCTGCGCCGTGCGATCGAGGGCATCAAGGTCGAGCTGCAGCAGCGACTCGCGGAGCTCAACGACAAGATGAAGCTGCTCGAGGCCCAGCGGCTCGAGCAACGCACGATGTTCGACCTCGAGATGCTGCAGGAGATGGGGCACTGCAGCGGCATCGAGAATTACTCGCGCCACCTCACCGGTCGCAAGCCCGGCGAGCCGCCCCCGACCCTGCTCGACTACTTCCCGTCGGACTTCTTGATGGTGATGGACGAGTCCCACCAGACCGTGTCGCAGGTGTCCGCGATGTACCGCGGCGACCGCAGCCGCAAGGAGACGCTGGTCGAGCACGGCTTCCGCCTGCCGTCGGCGCTCGACAACCGGCCGCTGAAGTTCGAGGAGTACGAGCAGCGCGTGGGCCAGTGCGTGTTCATGAGCGCCACGCCGGGCGACTACGAGCTCGAGCGCACGCATGGCGTCGTCGTCGAGCAGATCATCCGACCCACCGGCCTGCTCGATCCGCCGGTGGAAGTGCGCCCGATCGCGGGCCAGGTCGACAACCTGCTCGACGAGATCAAGGCCCGAGTGGCCAAGCAGCAGCGCGTGCTCGTGACGACGCTGACCAAGCGCATGGCGGAGGACCTCACCGAGTACTTCGCGGATCTCGGCATCCGCGTGCGTTACCTGCACTCGGACATCGAGACGCTGGAGCGCGTCGAGCTCATCCGGGGCCTGCGCAGCGGCGAGTTCGACGTGCTCGTCGGCATCAACCTGCTGCGCGAAGGCCTGGACATCCCCGAGGTCAGCCTCGTCGCGATCCTCGACGCGGACAAGGAGGGCTTCCTCCGGTCCACCCGCAGCCTCATCCAGACGATCGGCCGCGCCGCTCGCAACCTCGAGGGGCGCGTGATCATGTATGCCGATCGGATCACCGACAGCATGCGCACGGCGCTCGACGAGACCGATCGGCGCCGCAAGGTGCAGGCCGACTACAATGCGAAGCACGGCATCGTGCCGCGATCGACCACGCGCGGCGTGTCGCCCCTCGAGAACGAGAAGCGGCAGATGGGCGAGCGCAAGCCGACGAAGGGCGCGAAGCCGGTCGCGGCCGACATCCCGATCGGGGTCGCGGAGATCCGCG
>CAYXVR010000018.1:0-20663 GCA_964468635.1 uncultured Nannocystaceae bacterium | reverse complement strand
GCGACGGCGACCTCTTGCCCGCCGAGATCGAGTCGAGGCTCGTGGAGCTCCGCCAACAGATGGCGGCGCTCGCGAAGGACCTGCGGTACGAAGAGGCCGCACAGGTGCGCGACCGCATCCGCGTGCTCGAAGCGCGCCGTCTCGAGTACGCGTGATCTCGCGGTCGTCGCGAGCCGGTGGATCGTCCCGACGTGCGCTGGCATCGTAGTCGCGGTGTCCGACGGCCCGAGAGCTCGAGGGCGCGCGCAGGACGAGCCGCGCGTGACGAGGTCGCTGCGCGAGCGTGCCTACATGGCCGAGCTCGGTCAGCGGCTGCGCACGCTCCGAGAGGAGCGCGGGCTGACGCAGCAGGTGCTCGCACAGGCCGCCGGCATCGCAACCGACATGGTGTCGCGCCTCGAGAACGGCCACTACAGCAGCCCGGGTCTGCGCACGCTCGTGCGGATCGCCGACGGCATGGGCGTCGCCGTCGCGGCGATGCTGCCCGATCTCCCATCGCCGTCGGGCGCACCGACGCCGGAGATGAGCCTACGCGCGCGCCTGCAGGCGCTCGTTCAACGCGCGAGCGCGGACGACCTCGAGCTCCTCGTCGAGCTCACGACGGTCGTCATGCAACGCAAACGATGACGGCTAGAACCTGCCCGACCACACGAGCCCGGCGCCGCCGCGGAACATGCCGGGCACGAGCGCGGTCTTGCTGCGATCGCGGCCCTTCTTGCCCTTCTTCTTCTTCTTCTCGTTGTCGCCGGGCTTCCACGCTTCCCACTTCTTGTACTGCACGTGGTAGCCGATGCCGACGCCGAGCAGCATCGCGCCGAGCAGCGTCGTCGCGGCACCGAGTGGAATGAGCAGCTGTCCCTGATCCTGCAGCTTGCACTGCAGCGGGCCGTCGTAGCTGCAGTTCTCCGTCATCAACGCGAACGTGACGGTCGCCGCGATGCCGACGCCGAGCACGGTGCCGCCGGCGATCATCAAGCCCTTGCCCTTGCGCGGCTTGCCGCCGACGCGCGGCTCTTCGGGGCGGTCCGCGTACGGATCCGCCGCAGGCACCGGAGCCGGCGCCGGCGCAGTGTCCTTCGGCTCGTCCGTCGGCGGTGTGTCGGTGGGCGCCTCGGTGGGCGTCTCCGTCGGCGTCTCGGTGGGCGTCTCGGTCGGCGTCTCCGTCGGTGGGGTCGGCGGGACGTCCGGCGGCGGCAACGGCTTCTTCACGGCGCCGGCGATCGGCGCGGCCGAGGCGCCGTGCAGTGGCGCGGCCGCGACTGCGAAGGTCAGCACGGAGGTGACGGCGACTCGAAGCATGGCGTGGCGACGCATGGACCTGGTCCTCGACCGGCGCGGAGTATCGTACGCGCGCACTCGGCCTACAAGGGTTCCGGGACCCAACGTGCGGGTGCCCCCGAGCTTGCGCCCCGTGCGGGAGGCCGCGCGTCCCCTGCCCCGCCCGGATACCGTGGTGAGAGCTGTGACCCCGCTCGCGCGTTAGACTGGGTCCGCGTGCCCGTCCTCGCCCATCTCGACGACCCCCCGCGCCCGCGCACCCGCGGCCTGCTCCTCGGCGTCGTCCTCGCGCTGCCGGTGGCGGCGGTGTTCGTGCTCTGGGTGATCCCCACGCTCGTCGACGCCGTGATGGGAGGCGCCCGCGACCACGACGCCCGCCTGCGCGCCGAGGACTCGTACATGAAGGCGCTGTGCGGCGGCGAAGCGTTCTCCCTCGAGCGCGACGAGGGGCTGTGCGGGTGCGTGCTGGGGACGGACTATCCCTCGCTCGACTGCCAGTTCTCGTTCAAGCACTGGACGCTCGCGCGCCAGGGCGAGTACTGCAGCGTGCCCGAGAACAACAAGCAGTCGCTCTCGTTCTGCTCGTGCGTCGAGGCCGTCACCGCGAAGGTGGAGGCCGCCGAGGACTACGAGCGCGACGCCGAGGTCGCGGCGTACGAGCGCTGCATGGTGCTGCCCGACGCGGTCTTCCTGCCCACGCTCGACGAGCTCGCGGCTCAGGCCGCCGAGTAGCGCAGCCGCCACACCCGCTCGCCGCGGCGCAGCGTGAGCTCCTCGCGCCGCGAGCACGCGCCGAACGGGTTGCCGCGCCAGAACCTCCACGCGCCCGCGAGGTTCGTGAGCTGCGGCTCGTCCTCGAGCTCCACCATGACCGCGAGCGCGATCTCGAAGACGTCGCTCGCGACGTGCAGCTCGCCACCCGGGCGCAAGCGCGTGCGGATGGCCGCGAGCGCGTCGGGCTCGATCACCCGGCGCTTGTGGTGGCGCGGCTTGAACCACGGATCGGGGAAGAGCAGGTGGAATCGATCGACGCTCGCCGCCGGCAGCACGCGATCGAGATCGACGCTCGCGTTGCAGTAGGCGAGCACGAGGTTGTCGAGCCCGGCCTCGACCGCGCGCTCGCGCCCGTGCTCGACGATGCGAGCGCGGATGTCGAGCGCGACCACCAAGCGGTCGGGGTGCGCCGCAGCCAGCTGAAAGCTGAACTGCGCATCGGCGCAGCCGAGCTCGACGTCGGTCGACGGAGACGGCCCCAGATGGGCCGGGATCGCGATCGCGCGCGCCCGCGGCACCGCGTAGTGCTGCGACAGCGGATTCACGTGATTGCGGATTCGCAGCGCCCGCGCCATGGGTCGCGGCCACACTACGGTCGACCCGACCGGCGCCGCAACGGGGCGCAGCGCGAGGTGGGGCGCGCGGCTCGGCGGGACGTCGTACGGCGGCACGCGACGCCCGGTCGCACCTCCGACCCGAGAGTGGTCCGCTCTCGGGACGCTGTTTCGGACGTCGGTGGCCGCGGAAACGCGGTAGGCTGGACGGTGCGGATGGTCGACGACGTCCCGTCGGATTCCCAGCGGCGCGACGACGTGCTCGGCGCGGCTGCGACGGCGGATCGCGATGCGCTCATCGAGCTCATCGCCGTCTTCACGCACGATCTGAACAATCCGCTGCAGACCGTGCTCGTATTGTCGGAGCTCGCGCTGGACGAGACGATTCCCGGCACCGAGGGGCGCGCGCGCGCCGAGCAATGCCTCACCGCCGCGGATCGACTGCGCGTGCTCGCCCAGGCGATGTCGGGGTTGTTCCGCGGTCGACCGCTGCGCGCCGACGCCCTGTGGGAACGGCTCCGCACGCTGCTCGGCCGGCGGTTCGAGCGGCACGGCATCACGCCGACGCTCGTCGCCCACGAGCCGCGCGACGCGCTCCTGCCCGCGCTGTGCGAGCGCATCGTGTTCACGCTCGCGCTCGGTGCGATCGGTGCGGCGGCCTCGAGTGCACGACGCCAGCACGCGCTCGAGCTGTCGTGCACGCCGGGCGAGCGCATCGTGATCGACGGGGCGTTCTTCGCGGTGGAGCCGGACGGCACGCGCATCGCGCTGACGTTCTCGGAAGCCCATCAGGAGCGCTTGGCAGCGCTCCTGCGCCTCGATCCGCGCGCCGAGCACCGCTTCGACGGCGCCGCGGTGCACATCGAGCTGGGCGTCGGCGAGTGAGGAGCTTGGCATGCCGGAGACGCGTCGCTGGTCACCTCACGGAGCGAACACCGGGTTCGTGCTCGTGGTCGACGACGACGATCTCGTCGCGCGCGCGCTCGAGCTGTCGCTCCGGCACGCGCACTACGACGTGGTGGTCGCTCGCAACGTCGACGAGGCGCTGCGCAGCTTCGATGCGAGCCCGGTCGACGTCGTGGTCACGGACCTCTTGATGCCGGGCGGGTCCGGGCTCGACCTGCTCAAGCAGCTCGAGACGCGGGATCCGGAGGTGCCGGTCATCATCGTGACGGCGGACACGAGCCTGCAGCCGGCCGCGGCGGCCGTGCGCGAGCACGCGTTCGACTACCTCACGAAGCCGGTGTCGCGCGAGCAGCTCGTGTCCACGGTGTCGCGCGCGATCGATGCGCGCCGCCAGACGCTCGCGCGCCGCCACGCGGAGCAGCGGTTGCAGGAAGAGCACCGTCAGCTCGCGATCCGACACCAACGCACCGCGATGCTGTTGTCGGTGCTCTACAACCGCGCGGTCGAGGGCATCATCGTGCTCGACAGCGACGGTCGTCTCGTCGATGCGAGCGACAGCTTCGTCGCGCTCGTGGGGCGGCCGCTGTACGAGCTGCTCGACGTGGCGATCACGGAGCTGTTCGATCCCCACCCCACCGAGGGCGACGTGCAGGAACGCGTCGTGCGGCTGGCCCAGGCCCCGCTGACGCAGGGCCACTGGCGCGGCGACGTGACGGTGCGTGCGGGCCGGGGCCGGCGGCTGCCGGCGCGCATGAGCTTGTCGGTGTGCGAGACGCCGAGCGCCGACGCCGAGGAGGCGCAGACGCGCTACGTCATCGCGCTTCTCTACTACGAGACCGCGTACGAGGAGCTGTCGCGCCAGCTGCAGCAAGCGGATCGGCTCGCGACGATCGGGCTCTTGGCCGGCAGTGCGGCGCACGAGATCAAGAACGAGCTCGGACCGCTGCTCGGGTATCTCACGATGATCGAGCGCGGCGGCGGCGATCCGGTCGCCACCGGCATGATCAAGATCATGCGCGAGAGCGTGAAGCGGGTGGAGGAGCACATCGAGCAGATCCTCGCGCCGCTGCGGCCCCGCGTGCGCACGCGCGGTGCGGTGGCGTTGCGCGGCTCCGTCGACGGCATCATCAACCTGTTGCGTCGCGCGGGGAAGCTGCGGCGGGTGCGGCTGGAAATCCACGGGCCCGAGGAAGACGTGGTGGTGCACGCGGACAAGAACGAGGTGCACCAGATCGCGCTCAACCTCATCACGAACGCCCTCGACGCGCTGGGCGACGGTGGCGGTGGCGATCGCGGCGCGATTCACATCTACATGGCCTACGAGAGCAACTTCGGCGTGCTGCGCGTGCGCGACACGGGCGAAGGCATCCCCGAGAGCGTGCGCGCCCGCGTGTTCGAGCCCTTCTTCACGACGAAGGGCTCGGGCGGCACGGGCCTGGGCCTGCCGGTGGTGCTCGACATCGTCCGCAGCCTCGCGGGCCGCGTGTCGATGGACAGCGCCGGCGAGCGCGGCACGATCGTCACGGTGGCGCTGCCCCGCTACCGCGCCGAGCTCGCACTCGAGTGAGTCACCACGAGAGCTCGACGTTCATCGCGATGTTGGCGTAGTCGGTCCCGTTCTCGTTGCTCGCATTGTCGAGCACCTCGGTCTGGAGATGGAACAGGCTCTGCGAATCGACCGACGCGGATACCCACTGCGCGGGGTCGAGCTTCCCGGGGCAGTCGTCGCCGGCCAGATCTTCGTCGCAGTGGGTGCCGTCCTCGTCGGCCTCGTAGAACAGCAGGTTGTACGTGAAGTCGACGGTCTCGCCGTCGGCGGCGAGCTCGGCCTGTAGATCGATCTCGAGCCACACCTCCCCGTCTGCGAACGTACCGAGGGTCTCGTCGAGGACCACGGGGCCTCCTCCCGGGACGACGACGACCTCGTACGTCTTGGAGAAGTCGCCCGAGTCGTCGTCCGAGGAATCCTCGGAGGTCTCGACGACGGTGCCATCGATGTCGATCTCGAGCACTCGTGCATCGTCGGGAAGCGCTGGATCCCTGGGGATGCGCATCCGCATGGAGGAGTCAGTGCAGAGCTCGGTCGCGGGGACGGCCTCGGAGTCGATGATGTTCTCCTGGATGATGCTGTTCGCCGCCTCCACGGCCTCGAACAAGCCGGAGTGGGGGACCCAGGTCCGCGGGGATCGCACGATGTCGCACAGGAACTCGTGCTGGATCTGGTACACGCTGTGGATCACCTCTCCCGGATTGTCTTCCGTCGTCCACGCATCGGGGTTGTACGACTCGGAGACGTGCGGCGCGTTCGGCAGGAAGTCGTGGGCGTAGTAGTGATCCGAGGAGTCCGTCAACAGCTCGTCGTCCTCGCCGAAGACGGGATCGATGTCGTGACCGCCATAGACGGAGTGCCAGGCCTCGTGCACGAAGATTCCCGCCAGAGTCTCCGCGGATCCGCCCACACGGAAGGAGCGACATCCGAAGCGGATCGTGTCTGCTCCCGCGAAGTCCTCGATGTAATAGGCCGCATACTTCTTCAGCCCGGGGCTGAGCCTGTGCTCGAGCAGCGGGTGGAAATCCGTGACCGTCGACTGTCCGGCCATCAGGTACTCGGATGGGCGGTGATGGACGGGGCCATCGTCGTCCATCGCTGCGGCGAGGTACGTCGCGGCGACCCAGTGGCGTCCGAACGGCATCTCTGGGTCGCACGTCTCGAGGCCGTTGTCCTCCCACGACACCTCGTCCATGTTGAACACGCCGATGTGGGCGTCCCAGTCGCCGGGACAGTTCCCGGATACCGCGGCGAAGGCGAAGACCTCGTCGCACCCTGAGCTCCACGCCTTCTCGTCGTCGAAGTCCAGCGCGCCGGAGGCACAACAGGTCTCGTCGACGATGCAATCGGCCGAGGGCAGGCGCGGCAACTCGCAGACCCCGCAGTCTTCGAATTCGACTCCGGGCGGAAGGGGGGGGCAATCGGCTCCTCGAGCCGACGTGTCGATCAGAGCGAGGAAGGCAAACAGTCCGAGGGTTGGAACGAGACGGCGCATGACGGACCTCCGGATCAGAGCGGACGGTCGAGCTCGGCGAGCTCGCCTGGTTGGGCCACGGCGGCGATATCGGCGTCGAGGGCGTTGCCGTAGAGGCGTCGCAGCGCCTGGATCGCGATGAGACGCACCTCGTGGTCGGGATGGGTACCGATCTGGGTGAGCAGGAAGGCGCGCGACGACTTCGTCGCCTGGAACGCGAGTCCGCCGACGGCAGCCCGGGCGATCGCGATGGACGCGTAGCGCACCTCGTTGCCGTTCGCCTTGCCGTACAGCGAGTACGTCGTGGCGCCACCGTTGGACAGTGGCGTCGCCACGATCTCGGCGAGTCGCTGTTCGCAGGCTTTGCACCGCAGGTAGGCCACGGCCTCCACCGCAGGAATCACCACCTCGGGTCGGCGGCTGGTGAACACGCTGCCGAGTACCGACACGAACGCCTCGCGGAGCGCATCGTTCGTGCGAGCGTGGTCGAGCTCACCGACGATGGCCGGCTCGTCGCCCACGCGTGCCCGCACCATCCAGTCGATGAACGCTTCGGCGGCCGCCTGCTCCGTGCCGCTCGGGACCGCTCCGAGGTGTGGGGGCGCGACGGACTCGTACTTGGGCGCGTTGTCGCTGGTGCAGTCGGTGCCGTCGGCGAAGCTGTCGCATGCGCACGACAGCGTGCCGATCGCGTTCTCGACGCAGACACCCGCTGGCGCACAGATCGGCACCGCGCGGCACTCCGACATGCAGCCGTTCTGCTCGATGGTGACGTGCTCGACGTTGCGCACGATCACGCCGAGCGCTGCGAGCTGCTGGAGGCTCAGCGGCGATACCAATGTGTCCTCGCCGTCGCCCGCGTCGAGCACCTCGCCCGAGACCACTTCGCACGCGTCCGCGATCACGATCCTGTCGTCGCCCGGCCCGAGCTCCACGACGTCCTTGTCGGGGCCCGGCGTCACGATGTTCTTGCCGCCAGGAACCATGATGTGATCGTCGCCGGCGTTGCCGAACACGATCGAGTCGCCGAGTGTCTCGATGACGTCGTCGCCCGGGCCGCCGTGCACCCGCACGTCGGTGCCCATCGACACGAGATCGTGCCCGGTGCCGGCGATGACGATCGCGTTGCTCGCGAAGCCCACGATCGAATCGTCGCCGCCTTCGCTCACCACGCAGGCTTCGTTCGTCGTGACGTCGACCTTGTCCGTGGCTGCGGTGCCGCTGACGAACGTCATCGTCGCGTGGCAGCACATCTCCGGAGTCGCGCACTCCGCGGGAGCGAGCCAAGCGTGCTCGAGCGAGGGCGGAGGATCGGAGTCGAGGTCGAGCAGCTGTGCCCAGGCAGCGAATGGCTCGCGCTCGATCGTGGTCTTCTGTTCCACGTCGAGCGCGCGCGCGACGATCCCTCCGACGATCGCAGCCGCGTCCACTCCCGCCGAGACGTCGGCGAGCGGTGCGATCAAGTGGGCGGAGAACGGTCCGGCGACGCTCACGTCGAGGTTGCCCATGTACACGAACGCGGCGTTCGCCACCGGTCCCGCAGACTCGACGGTGCCATCGAGCAGCAGCTCGTCGCCCACGTACACGATGCTCGGCCCGTCCTTTGCCGCGAACGTGACGAGACCCTTGGCGCCGAGCTTGAAGCGACGGATGTGGTACGTGCCCACGCCGAGCACCAGCTCGGTGTCGGCCTCGACCGAGACCTGGTCGTAGCTCCCGGGCGCGAGCTCGAGGTACTTCGGACCCGAGCTCTGCAGGTAGTGCGACCCGGTCGGTGCGGGGAAGGTCGTCTGCACGGTCAGCGTGCGCGGGGTCGCCAGCGTCGCGTTCGCGTGCGCGCTCGCTGCCCACGCGTTCGGGCCCATCGAGATGCCGCCGGCGGCGACGAGGTCGCCGTTCACCACGGCCGATTCTCCGAGCGAGAGCGCGCCGCGGCCGAGGACGTCGGCAAAGGAGGAGGACTTGCCCAGCATCGCGCCCGCGTTGATGTCAGTGCCGACGAGACCGCCGACCACCCACGAGGCCAGCTCGTCGCGGTCGTCGACGGTGACGTCTTTGCCGATGTCGAGGCGATCGCGCGTCAGCACCGACACGCCGGCGAGCGGCACTTCGCGCGGCACGACGACGTCGACGCTGGGCAGCACGCGGAACTCGGAGTCACCGCGGTCGTGATCGGGCGGCGCACACGCCCCCGTGCCCGCGAGGGCGACCAGAACACCAAGGCACGGCTGCACAGAGAAACGGCGCATCGAACACCCCCGTAGCGCGGCGCCAGGACCAGGGTCCTCGCCGAAAGCACCGGGGTGAGTCGCGTTCGCGCTCGATGTGACGCGTGCACGAAATTTCTCCACGCTTGTGTTCGACGCGCGTCGCAACTACCGTCGGCGCCTCGCATGACGACCTTTGCGATCCTTTTGTCGGGGGACAACGCGCGCGGCGACAAGCCGGACGATCGCATCGGCCTCGTGTTGCTCGAGCGCACGCTCTTCGATCCGCCGCGCGCCGCGGCGACCGCACGCTGGTGCGCGCGGGTGAAGCAGCGCTTTCCGAACGCGACGCTCCTTCCCTATGCGTGGCACCTCGTCACGCACGCGCGTGAAGATGGATTGCGCGAGCGCAGCACTCGACGCCCCGCCGGCGATGAGCATCTCTTCGGCGGACTGCAGTCGACGCCCGAAGTGCAACGCGCGTGGGAGGTCACCAAGCTCGCGGTCGACGCGTGCGGCGCGAAGCAGTTCGTGCTGCGCACGCCGCCGTCGCTCACGCCTGGCGCGCTCGGGCGCAAGCGTCTCCGTGATTTCGTCGCAGCGCGCACGAGCGAAGGGCTCGCGACGATCTGGGAGCCGGAAGGTCTGTGGGAAGCGAGCGACGCGCTCGCGTTCGCCGGCGAGCTCGGCATCACCGCGCTACTGCCCGCGTTCGAGGGCGGACGTCCGCGATCGACGGAACCCGGCGGCGCGACGCTCGTCGGCGCGTCCGCGATGCTCCGCGTCGACGGCATCGGGCCGCGCGCGCGCATCGACGCGCGTCAGGTCGACGCGCTCGCGGAGCACCTCGACGCGCATCCCTCGACGACCCTCGTGTTCGCCGGTCCGCGCGCCCTCGCGAACCTCGCCGAGCTCGAGCGCGAGCTCGTCTGATCGCTGCGCTTTCGCGACCTCGGCGCCGCTGCGCATGAGCCGCGCGCCGGATCGGACCCCTTAAAGCACCACGCCGCCGCGGCCAGAAGGCTCGCGACGGCGCGCTGCGTCAGAGCGCAGTCGGTGCGGTGGGCTCAGGCCTTCTGAGCGGCCTTCTTGCCGCCCTTCTTGCCCTTCTTCTTGCCCTTCTTCTTGCCGCCCTTCTTGCCGGCCTTCTTCTTGCCGCCCTTCTTCTTGGCGCCCTTCTTGCCGGCCTTCTTCTTGCCGCCCTTCTTGGCGCCCTTCTTCTTGCCACCCTTCTTGCCGGCCTTCTTGGCAGCCTTCTTCTTGCCGCCCTTCTTGCCACGCTTCTTGGTCGCCGGAGCTTGCTCGATATCGCCTTCAGCCATCTTTGGACCCTCCTTCAAGGGGCAACGGTAGGAGGACGATACGGTCGTGATCGGCGCATGTCAATGACAATTAACATCTTTGGTGCCTAATTATGTGAAGGTGAGTGATCCTTTTCGAAAGGTGCGTGATCATGATACCGAGTTATAGGTAGGTTAAGGTAGGTCAAAAACAGCTCAGAACGGCGAGGATCGCGCGTCGCCAACCGCCCGGAATGCTTGCCGAATCTCGGGTGGAGCGCTGAGCGCGGGTATGCGATAACCGACCCCCCTTCCGGGTGGGAAGTGGTGCGGACAGCGCGCAGATGAGGCGCCCTCCTGCCGCACCTTCGCGCAGTTGCCGCGCGCCGCCCGCCTCGACCTCGGAGACGCGAACTCGATGTTGCAGATCACGTGGACGACCGCCGAACCGACCCCCGCCGCGGGTCAGCTCCTCGTGGTGCCGCTCTCGGCGGACCACGACGCCACCGCGATCGCTCCGCGCTTCGGCAAGGCGATCGCCGACGCGATGCAGGCGGCCCGCTTCCTCGCGAAGCCCGGCGAGTCGTTCGTCTTCACGCGCGAGCACGGCGACGCGCTCGAGCGCGTGCTCGTGCTCGGCACCCCACCACTCGCCGACGCGAGTGCCCTGCGCGCGCTCGCCCACGATGCGGTTCGGCATGCCCAAGGGGTCGGCGCGACGCGAGTCGTCATCGATCTGCGCGCGGGCTCGGTCGGCGCACTGCCGTGGACGGACGGCGACTCCGCCACCGTGCGACGCTGCGGCGAGCTCGTCGCCCAGGGAGCCGAGCTCGGCGGCTACGCCTACGAGCGCTTCGTCGCGGAGGAGAAGCGCGGGCGCAAGACGGTGCAAGAGGTGATCGTGTGGGCCGACACGGCGGCTCCCGGCGAAGCGACGAAGCGCGGCACCATCGTCGGTGCTGCGATCACGCGCGCACGCGATCTCGTCAACGGTCCCGCCGGCCTCGTGACGCCCACGTACCTCGCGACCGTCGCCGAGGAGATCGTGCAGGCGCTGCGCGGCGACCACGACGTGGCACTCACGGTGCTCGATCGCAAGGAGTGCGAGGAGCGGGGCATGGGCTGTTTCCTCGGCGTCGCCCAGGGCAGCGACGAGCCGCCGAAGTTCATCCATCTGTCCTATCGCCCGCGCCAGACCTCGCGCGGCCGCGTGTGCCTCATCGGCAAGGGCGTCACGTTCGACTCGGGCGGCTACTCGCTCAAGCCGACCGACGGCATGCTCGACATGAAGATGGACATGGGCGGCGCCGCGGCGGTCATCGCCGCGTTCGAAGGCGCGGTGCGACTCGAGCTGCCGTGGGAAGTGCACGCGCTCGTCGCCGCCACGGAGAACATGGTGAGCGGGCGCGCCTATCGCCTCGGCGACATCCTCGTCGCGAGCAACGGCAAGACCGTCGAGATCAACAACACCGATGCAGAAGGGCGCCTCACGCTCGCCGACGCGATGATCTACGGCGCGCGACTCGAGCCCGACTTCATGCTCGACTTCGCGACGCTCACGGGTGCGTGCATGGTCGCGCTCGGGCCCAAGATCGCCGGCGTCATGGCGAAGGACGACGCGCTCGCCGAGGACTGGCTCGCGGCCTCGCAGCGCAGCGGCGAGAGCATGTGGCGCCTACCGCTGCCCGACGACCTGAAGGAACAGCTCAAGAGCAAGATCGCGGACATGAAGAACACCGGCGAGCGGTGGGGCGGCGCGCTCACGGCCGGCCTCTTCCTCTCGGAGTTCACCGAGGGCCGCCGCTGGCTGCACGTCGACATCGCGGGGCCCGCGATGGCGAGCAAGGCCTACGGCGTCACGACGGCCGGCGGCACCGGCTTCCCCGTGGCGACGATCCTCGAGTTCCTCGCCGGCGACGTGCGCGTGAAGACGCCGTAGTTCGCCGGTGGTTCGAGTCGACAGGATGTCGACTCGACGCGCGACAGGGCCGTGAGGATGGGGGTTCCCTGCTCGGCTCCGCCGAGCAGGGGGCGGGACGGCGACGTCCCGCCTATCGCTAGTGCGGGTACTCGATCTCGGCGATCTTGCCGCTCGACACGCTCACCTGCGTCTCGGCGGACGTGCCGTCGCAGTCGAGGTTCGCACGCACGTAACGGCCCGCCTTCGGACCGCTCGTGCAGCGGATGAACGTGTGCACGCGAACGTTGCGGCCGTCGCGATCGCGCAACATCGTGTCGGCGGGCGGTCCCCACGCCATGAACGCGGCGAACTCCGCGTCGCCGAGCTCGACGTCGCCCGCGAGCGCGCGCTTGCGTTGCGTCTCGGGCAGCGCGGTCCACTTGTCCCAGAGCCCGTGGTCGTCCAAGAACGCCTGGCGCTCGTCGTCCTCGAGCTCGAGGAACGCCTTCTGCGCCTCGGGCGTCTCGAGGTTGTAGTAGAAGCGTCGATCGAGCTCGGGCAATCGCTCGGGGTTCATCGCGCACGCGAGCGCGAACACGACGGCGAGCGCGAAGGACCGACGCATGTCGGCCGGATGATGCCGCGAACTCGCCGCAGCGACGATGGTGGTTCGCACCCGTCGCGCGCCCTCGTGAGGCCGCACATCCGTGCAGCGAGCCCGCTCGCGTGACCCGCCGATCGAGCACGCCGCAAAAGCGCGATCGAACGGCCTGTGGACCCGCCTGCGGCCCCATCCAGACCGTGCGGCCATCCTCGGCGTGGCAGGCACCACCGAAGGCCCGCGGATCGTGCGAGAACCCCCCCTGTTTACGCAAAAACAGTGTTGCATCCGCCGTTGACTCGCGGTTCCCGCGCGGGTATACCTACGCGGCCTAAGTTGCTGCACCTCTGCTCGTGCGACACGCGCCGGCGAGTGCAGCCCAAGGGAGACGTCCATGCTGCATGAAACGTTCGCCGTCGGCGACAAGACCGTTTACCCCGGTCATGGCGTCGCAGAAGTGACGGGGCTCCAGAACCTCCAGATCTCTGGGGCGGCGATGGAGTTCTACGTGTTGCGTGTGCTCGACAACAACATGAAGGTCATGGTCCCGAAGCAGAACGCGGAGGCCGTGGGCCTGCGCAAGCTCGTCGGGCGTGACGAGGTCGACGAGGTCTACACCGTGCTCAAGCGGCGCGGTGGGAAGATCAGCACCGCGACGTGGAACCGCCGCTATCGCGAGTACATGGAGAAGATCAACACGGGCTCGCTCGTGGAGATCGCCACCGTGCTGCGCGACCTGTGCCTGCTGCGGACGGACAAGCAGCTCTCCTCCGGCGAGCGCGAGATGCTCGAGACGGCGCGTCAGCTGCTCGTGCAGGAGCTCGCGCTGGCGAAGGGCCAAGAAGAGGCCATCGTCGCCGACGAGCTCGACGCGCTGTTCTCGTAGACGACGGGGCGTCGTCGCATCGAAGGGCCCTCCGCGCGAGCGGGGGGCTTTTCGCGTTGTCGTCAGGCTGCCGCGCGATGGAGCTCGCCGACGCCCGCGGCGATCGACCAGTGGATGGCGCGTTCCATGAACAAAGCCGGGCACACCGAGCGTGCGCTCGCACCGTCGCCGAGGACCCACAGCTGTGGAACGCCGGGCACGCGCGTCCACTCGGCGCCGAGCGTGCCGCTGGGCTGCCAGCGCACCCGCAAGCGACCGGTGCTCGCGTCGAGGTGACCATCCCATGGGCGCGTGGGATCGAGCACGCGTCCGAGGAAGTTGCGCTCCTCGGCGACCTCCGCCCAGATGAGCTCGAAGTCGTCGCGCTCGATCGCCTCCGTGCAACCGTGCGAGAGCATCGCGCGCACGTTCACCGGACGGCACATGAGCACGTCCTCCGGTGCGAAGCGGCTGCCGCTCGGATGGAGCTGGACCATGCGATGCACCCAGTCCGCGTCGTCGACCTCGTAGATGGTCATCGCGACGTCGTCGCCCTCGCCCAAGGTCACGCGCAGGTAGCGCATCGCATCGTCGGTCGGGCTCACGTTCACGCGCGGAGCATCGGCGGGTCCGCGTTCGTCCTTGAGCGCACATCCGGGCCGCGGCCCGGGGCGGGCCGACGCGCGGCGCTCGTGCTATCGGTATCGCGTGGCGATTCGTAGCCGCGTCGCATTCTCGCTCGCAGCGGCGTCGCTCGCGTGCGGTCGCGCGAGCTCGCAGCCGCCGCCCGGCGACGTGATGCTCGATCCCTACGTCGAGATCGCGACTGCGCTCTCGCAGGACAGCACCGACGGAGTCGCGGCCGCCGCCGACGAGGTGAAGCGCGGCGCAGCGACCAAGGGCTCCGCGCCCGGCCTCGCGAAGATCGTCGCCGCCGCAGACGGCATGCACACGACCGATCTCGCGGTCGCCCGCCGCTCGTTCAAGCTCCTGAGCGACGGCATGGTCGAGTACGTGCGCGACACCAGCGCCGCACAACCCGGTCGCGTGCTGATCCACTGCCCGATGGCGTTCCAGAACAAGGGCGCGCTGTGGATCCAGAACGACGGCAAGGTCGCAAACCCGTACCACGGCAGCGAGATGCTGCGTTGCGGCAACAAGCTCGCGTGGGACGCCCCGCTGCCCGAGACCGCGAAGCTCGAGTAGCTACACGTCGAGATTGCGCGCGTTCAGGGCGTTGGCCGTGATGAAGTCGCGACGCGGCTCGACGTCGTCGCCCATCAACACCGCGAAGAGCGAGTCGGCCTCGAGGTTGTCCCCCACGCGCACCTGCAACAGCGCGCGCTTCTCGG
Organism: uncultured Nannocystaceae bacterium; assembly: GCA_964468635.1. GTDB lineage: Bacteria > Myxococcota_A > Polyangia > Nannocystales > Nannocystaceae > Xiheibacterium. Next base: position 5,923 of record CAYXVR010000018.1, on the reverse strand, counting down.
GATCCATCGTGGTCTCCCACAGCTGCTCGGGGTTCATCTCGCCGAGGCCCTTGTAGCGCTGGATCGCCAGGCCCGCGCGCCCGACCTGGCCCATGTGCCGCACGAGCTCGACGAGCCGCCGCGTCGTGACGACCTCCGCGCCCTCGCGCCGCAGCGTGAACGCGCCGTCGCCCAGGCCCGCGATGTAGCGACGCGTGGCGAGCAGGTCGGTGACCTCGGGCGACTCGAGGAAGTCGCGCGTGACGAGCTCGTACTGCGTCACGCCGTCTTGCAGGATGCGCAGGCGGATGCCGTAGAGTGCCGTGTCGTTCTCGTCGCGCACGATCTCGTGGGCGAGCTTGGCCTGCCCCATGCTCGGCGCCGCGGCGTCGATCAGCGCCTTCGCGCGCGCCTCGAGGGCGCCGGCGTCGGCGAACGCCTGCCGGTAGTCCGACAGACCCTCGGCGTGGACGCCGTCGAGCAGCGCCTCGAGCACCGGCGGCCGATGCTCGCGACCCAGCGCATCCACGATGTCGCGGTAGCGGAGCGCACGAGCGGCGATCTCCGCGAGCACTTCGCGACTGACGTCGTTCTCGCCGATGCGCAGCTCGAGGTTCTCGATCGCGTTGTCGATGACGTAGCGATCGAGGGCCGCGTCGTTCTTCAGGTACATGTCCTTCTTGCCCGCACGCACCTTGTAGAGCGGCGGCTGGGCGATGTAGAGGTACCCGCGCTCGATGATCTCGGGGAAGTGGCGGTAGAAGAACGTCAGCAGCAGCGTGCGGATGTGCGAGCCGTCCACGTCGGCGTCCGTCATGATGACGATGCGGTGGTAGCGGAGCTTCGCGAGGTCGTACTGCTCGTCCACGCCGGCGCCGAGCGCCGTGATCAGCGTGACGATCTCCTGGCTCGACAGCATCTTGTCGAGCCGCGCCTTCTCGACGTTCAGGATCTTGCCGCGTAGCGGCAGGATCGCCTGCGTGCCGCGATCGCGGCCCTGCTTCGCGCTGCCGCCTGCGCTGTCGCCCTCGACGATGAACAGCTCGGCGTTCTCGGGGTTGCGGTCCTGACAGTCGGCGAGCTTGCCCGGCAGCGCGAGGCCGTCGAGCACGCCCTTGCGCGTGATCGTCTCGCGCGCCTTGCGAGCGGCCGCCCGCGCGCGCGCCGACAGGATCGCCTTCTCGATGACGAGCTTCGCCGACTTGGGGTGCTCCTCGAAGAACTTGCCGAGCTCCTCGGTGACGGCCTGGGACACGAGCGCCGTGACCTCGCCCGACACGAGCTTGTCCTTGATCTGCGAGCTGAACTTGGGGTCCGGGTGCTGGATCGCGATGACGGCGACCAGCCCCTCGCGCACGTCCTCGCCGGTGAGCGCCTGCTTGTGCTGCTTGAGCAGGCCGTTGTCCTCGGCGTACTTGTTCACGACCTTGGTGAGCGCCGTGCGCAACCCGGTGAGGTGGGTGCCGCCGTCCTTGTTCGCGATGTTGTTCGTGAACGACAGCAGGTTCTCGTTGTACGAGTCCGTCCACTGCAGCGCGACCTGCATGCCGAGCTCGGCCTGCTGGCTGTCGAGCTCGAACGGCACCTTTGCCGTCATGTAGATCGACTCTCCGATCGCGACCTTGTTGGCGGCGAGGAGCGCGACGAACGAGGCGATGCCGCCCTGCCCGTCGAAGATCTTCTCGCGACCGTCTCGGAGGTCGCGCAACACGATCGTGACGCCGGGGTTGAGGAAGCTGAGCTCGCGGAAGCGCTGCGCCAGCACCTCGAAGTCGATCAGCGTCGTCGCGAAGACCAGCGGATCGGGGTGGAACGTGACCCGAGTGCCGCGCTTGTCGCTGGTGCCCGTGACCTCGACGTCCTGCACGACCTTGCCGCGCTCGAAGCGGGCGCGGTGCTCCTTGCCCTCGCGCCAGATGTCGAGCTTGAGCCAGTCGGACAGCGCGTTCACGACCGACACACCGACGCCGTGCAGACCGCCCGACACCTTGTAGCTGCGGTTGTCGAACTTCCCACCCGCGTGCAGCACCGTCATGATCACGATGGCGGCGTCGACGGTCTCGCCGTGGTGCTCCATCTTGCCGGTCGGGATGCCGCGACCGTTGTCCTCGACGCTCACCGAGCCGTCGACGTGGATCGCGACCTCGATGCGGTTGCAGTGACCGGCGAGCGACTCGTCGACGGAGTTGTCGACGACCTCGAACACCATCTTGTGCAGACCGGAGCCGTCGCTCGTGTCGCCGATGTACATCCCGGGCCGTTTGCGTACGGCTTCGAGACCTTCGAGGACGGAGATCGAATCGGCGCCGTAATCATCGACGCGCTTGGCGGCTGGCTCGTTCGGGACCATGGAGACGTGGCGTGAAGCCTCCCTCGCGGGTGCCCTGCGCGGGTGCATCGCAACCCGCGCCGGCGCCCGTGCACGACCCTTGCGGACCGAGGCGAGGCGTGCCGGAGACTAGCACGAAAGCGCTCCTCGCTCCACGCGACGGAACGGCTCAATTCGCGTGGAATCCCCGCGAATTGGGCCGTCGCCGATCAGTCGTCGGAGGCGCGCGCGATCGAGCCGTTGTCCACGCGCCAACGCACGGTCTCGGCGGCCGGAATGGCGCCCAGATGGCGCGCCGACGTGGTGGTCAAGACGCACTGCCCGGCGAGCTCGACGAGCGCCTCGAACAGGAGGGCGGTGCGGGGTGGATCGAGCTCCGAAGACACGTCGTCGAGCAGCAGGAGCGGTGGCCGGCCGAGCGCCGTGCGGGCCACGTCCAGCTCCGCGAGCTTGAGCGCGAGCACCATCGCGCGGGTCTGGCCCTGCGATGCGACGCTCACGGCGGGCTCGCCGTCGAACGTCACCGCGATGTCGTCGCGATGGGGACCGAGCGTCGTGACGCCGCGCATGCGGTCGTGGGCGCGGCGCTCGGCGAGCAAACCCAAGAGCGCCGCGGGGCGCTCGGCTTCGGGAACGACGCCGGCGACGACCTCGTGGTGGAGGCCGATCTCGGGGCGCGCACCGCCGTCTGCGGTGGGCTCGGGCCCCACCCCGCCGTGGATCCGCGCAAACGCGCCGCCGACCACCGGCCGCAGCTCGTCCAACAACCGCTCGCGCCGCGTCCAGATGCGCGCGCCGGTGTCGGCCAGGCCGCTCTCGTACGCCTCGAGCATTCGCTCGCGCTCGTGCTCGGGCAAGGCCTCGTCGCGCAGGACTCGGTTGCGCGAGCGCAGCAGCTTCTCATAGGCCTGCACGTCGGCGATGTGTCCACGGGCGCGCGCGAACAGCATGCGATCGACCAGCTGGCGCCGCTGTGATGGTCCCCCGCGCAGCACGGCGAGGTCCTCGGGCGTGAACAGCACCGCCCGCACGCGCCCGTAGAAGTCCGCAGCCGCCCGGACGAGCTTGCCGTCGGCGAAGGCCTGCCGGCGGGCGGAGCCGTCGTGGCGTGCGAGCTTCACGACGAGATCCGACGGCAGCTGCAGGTCCTCGTCGAACAGTCGCACGGCTGCCGAGGCCGCCGCCGCGTCGCGTCGTACGAGCGGAGCGAGCTCGCCGACGCGGAACGATCGCAGCGTCGAGAGCAACCAGATCGCCTCGAGGACGTTCGTCTTGCCGGCGCCGTTGTGGCCGGCGAGCACGGTGAAGCGCGGCCCGAGCTCGACGACCGCGTGCTCGAAGTTGCGGAAGTCGTGCAGCTCGAGCCGCTGCAGCAAGGCTAAATCCGCATCGGCATGACGACGCCGAGGAGATCCGGACCGTCGACCGGCTTGATCACGCACGGGTCGAGCTCGCCCTGGAACTCGAGCGCGACGTCGGGACCGTCGATGACCTCGAGGATCTCGATGAGGTAGCGGGCGTTGAAGCCGGCGACGAGCGCTTCGCCGTCGTAGTCGACCGGCAGCTCCTGGTGCGCGACTCCGAGGTCGGGGTTGTCCGCGGTGAGCTCGAGCTTGCCCTTGCCGAGCTGCAGCCGCACGGTGGCTGTCTTCTCGGGGGCCATGACCTCCGCCCGCCGCAGGGCGCCCAGGAGCTCCTCACGGCTCACCACGACGCGGCGCTGGTGGCTCGTGGGGATGACGGCCTTGTACGGGGGGAACTGCACGCTGTTGAGCTTCACCGACATCGAGAGCTCGTCGGCCTTCACGAACAGGTGCTGCTCGCCGATGCCGAGCGACACGTCGCCCTGCACGCGATCGAGCAGGCGCCGGATCTCGAGCATGCCCTTGCGCGGGATGATGATGCCCTTGTCGAGCTTCGGGCCGGGGAAGCGGCATGCGTACTTCGTGAGGCGATGACCGTCGGTGGACACCGTCGTCGCGGTGGCGCCGTCGCACTCGAACAGCACGCCGTTGAGGTTCACGCGCGCTTCGTCGGTGGAGACCGAGAACTGGGTCTTCTGGATCAAGTCCGCCAGGAGGTGCGCAGGCACATCCGTGAACGCGAGCGACTTCTTGCCGCGCCCGGCCTCGGGCAGCTCGGGAAAGTCGCTCTCGGGCATGCCCATGAGCTTGAACTGGCTGCGGCCCGCGAGGATCTCGATCCAGTGGTTGTCGAGACCGCGCAAGCGCAGGTTGCCGCTCGGCAGCGTGCGCACGACGCCGTGCAGGTGACGAACGCCGACGGTGACGCTGCCCGTCGACTTCACCGTCGCGGCGACGGACTCCGTCAACGCGATCATCATGTCGGTCGCAGCGCAGACGAGGTGGCCATCGCTCGTCGCGCGCAGCAGCACGTTCGCCAGGACGGGCATGGTGCTGCGTTTGTCGGCGACGGTCTGCGCCAACGACAACGCGGACAACAGCCTGGCCTGATCGATCTCGAGCTCCATCGGAGACTCCCGGTGCGCGTTCGAGGGACCGAACGCCGCGGAGACAGTGATCCAAAAGATAGAATTAATAAACCGTCGTAGTCATAGGGGTGTGGAAACGTGAGTAAAGGAGCGATGGCTGCGAGATCGTTGCTGGTTTCCGGGGGATGGGCGGGGGACGGAGGCGGGGACGGGGCCGGTCCCGCCGGGGATTCCTGGACGCTCGGCCCGGATGCACAGAGAGCTCCACAGCGTTGTCGTCACCTCGTCCACAGGATCGTGTGGACGCACCGATGCGAGCTCGCCGTGGGCGAGTGCGCGTGGCTTCACGGTGACGGTGCGACGAGCTGGGCGCGGATGCTCTGGATCGTCGTGCGCAGCTCGGCGTCGGACTCCTGGATCTCCACCATGCGCTTGCAGGCGTTGATCACCGTCGAGTGATCCTTGCCGCCGAAGCGCAGGCCGATCTCCGGGAAGCTCGACCCGGTCAGCTCGCGACTGAGATACATCGCGATCATCCGCGGCCGCGACACGCCCTTGTGGCGGCGCGGGCCCTTCAGGTCGGCGATGCGGACGGAGAAGTGGGCGGCGACCGCTTTCTGCACGGCCTCGACCGTGACCTGGGGGAGCGCACGGGTGGCGCTGTGGTGGTCGCCGAGGATCTCGCGGACGAACTCCTGCGTGATCGGCACGCCCTTGAGCGCGGCGAACGTGGACACGCGGACGAGCGCGCCCTCGAGCTCGCGCACGTTGGAGCGGACCAGGGTGGCGAGCGAGACCGCGACGTCGTTCGCGATCGCGATGCGCTCGTCCTCCGCCTTCTGGCGGAGGATGGCGACGCGCGTCTCGAGATCGGGCGGCTTGATGTCCGCGACCAACCCCCAGTTCAACCGTGAAGTGATGCGCTCTTCCATGCCCTGCATGTCGCTGGGCGTGCGGTCGGCCGTGACCATGATCTGCTTGCCGGCCTCGTAGAGCGCGTTGAACACGTGGAAGAACTCGTCCATCGTGCGATCGCGACCCGCGATGAACTGGATGTCGTCGATGAGCAGCGCGTCGCAGTTCTCGCGGTAGCGCTTGCGGAACGCGTCGCACTCGTTGAAGCGCACCGCCGAGATGAACTCGTTCATGAAGCGCTCGGCCGA
>CAYXVR010000017.1:184204-199775 GCA_964468635.1 uncultured Nannocystaceae bacterium | reverse complement strand
TCGGGCACGGTGCCGAACTCGATGCCGCCCTTCTTGATGTTGGGGCACGAGATGTTCATCTCGAGCACGTCGATGCCGCGCCCGCGCCCTTCGTCGAGGCGTCGCGCACAGTCGACGTACTCGGCGAAGTCCTCGCCGAAGAAGTTCACCCACACCGACAGGCCGAGGTCGGCGAGGAACGGCAGCTTCTCGGTCAAGAACGCGTCGGCGCCGACGTTCTCGAGGCCGATCGAGTTGATCATGCCGGCCGCCGTCTCGCAGATCCGCGGCAACGGATTGCCCGGCCGCGGACGCGGCGAGATGCCCTTGGTGGACAGGCCCGCGAGCGCGCGCAGGTCCATGAAGTCGGCGAACTGCTGGCCGTACGCGAAGCAGCCCGACGCCGCCATCACCGGATGACGCAGCGCGAGCGGACCGAACGCGCACCGCAGATCGACGCGCTCGGGCGCGATCGCAGCGGCACCGCGGGGCGCGGCGGTCATGGCCACCTCACCTGGCGGGCGTCGAACACCGGGCCGTCGGAGCAGCAGTAGCGATACGGCTTGTCGCCGTACACCGGCACCGCGCAGCCCAGGCACACGCCGAAGCCGCACGCCATCTCCTCTTCGAGGCAGAGCCACGTCGTGACGTTCGCGGCGAGCCCCACCTTGCGCACCGCGGCGAGCATCGGCGTGGGCCCGCACGACAGCACCTCGACGTGCTCGCGCTCGGCGTTCGCCCGCGCGAGGCGGGCCGCGAGCGGCACCGTGACGAAGCCCTTCGTGCCGAGGCTGCCGTCCTCGGTCGCGAGCTCGCAGTGGATCCCCCACGCGGCGAACTGGTCGAGCATCACGAGGTCGTCGCGATCGCGTCCACCATAAAAGAGTTCGATGCGATCGGCGCGGCCCATCACGTGGGCACGCCGGGCCTGCAGGTACAGCGGCGGCAGCCCGACGCCGCCGGCGACGAGGATCTGCTTCGCATCGGACGGCGGACGGAAGCCGCGGCCGAGCGGACCGGTGACGGTCATGCGCTCGCCCGGCCGCATCGCGCACATGAGGGACGTGCCGCGCCCGTACGCCTTGAGCATCACCGCGAAGCGGCCGTCGGGCTCGGCCCACAGCACGCTGAAGGCCCGCGGATTGAGCAGGTCGCGCCCCCACTCGCCGCGCAGCATGACGAACTGCCCCGGCACGCAGTCGGCGAGCGGCGCACCACGGCCCTCGCCGACGAGCTCGAGCACCACGTAGCCGCCGCCCTCGTCGAGCTGGGAGGCGACGCGCGCGGGGAACTGCGTGGGCGGCATGCTCGGCTCCACTCTCTAGACGATGTGGTCGCCGCCGTCCACCGGCGCGGGCGTGAGCGAAAGCCGCAACACGAGCGCGTCGTCGGGTGGCGCGCGCCCGTCGGCAGAGCCGCGATAGTACTGCTTGCGCTCGCCGATCTCGACGAAGCCCGCCGCGCGGTAGAACGCGAGCGCCGCCGCGTTGCCGCGCGCGACCTCGAGGTCGATCTGCACGCACCCCGCCGCGCGCGCGTCGGCGATCACACGCGAGAGCAGCACGCGGCCGATCCCGGCCCGGCGACCGGCGGGCACGACGGCGATGCGGAGCAGATGGGCCTCGTCGACGACGTGCCACGTGCACGCGAAGCCGACGAGCGCGGGACCGTCGGCCGCGACGAGCATGCGCGCGTGCGGACGCGCGAGCTCGTCGACGAAGGTGGCGCGGGGCCAGGGTGAGACGGGGAAGCTGTCGGACTCGATCGCCGCGATCGCGTCGATGTCGGCCGACGCCGCGGCGCGCACGACGATCACGGCGGCTCCGCGACGAGCCGACGGGCGAGCTCCGGCACGAGCCCACCGCGCCCACCCAGTCCATCCTTCGTGCGAGCGGACGTGAGCAGCACGCCACGGTGGGGCAGCCCGAGCTCGTCGGCCACGGCCTTCGTCCACAGCCCGCGCTCGCTCGCGCCGAGCTTGTCCGCCTTCGTGCCGACGACGATCACCTCGACGGGACGATCCGCGACGTACTCGATCATCGCGACGTCGCGATCGTCGGGGCCTCTGCGCGCATCGACGAGCACGAGCAACACGCGCAAGGTCGGGCGCTCGAGCAGGTACGGCTCGATCATCGGTGCGAAGCCGTCGCGCACCCTCGTGGGGACCGCGGCGTAGCCGTAGCCGGGCAGATCGGCGCAGCGCACCTCGACTCGCTGCGGGCCGCGGACGAGCGACAGCGCGAAGAAATTGAGCAGTTGCGTGCGCCCCGGGGCCGCGCTCGTGCGCGCGAGGCCCTGCCGTCCCGCGAGCGCGTTGAGCAGGCTCGACTTGCCCGAGTTCGACCGCCCCACGACCGCGAACTCCGGGCGATCGGGGTGCGGCGCCGCAGCCGAGGTCGGTGCGCTCGTCTCGAACCGAGCCTCCGCCACGCGCCATTCGTGCGGGTCGAGCGATCCAGCAGCCATCGGCCGCCGACTATACACGGCGCCGGAACGGCAGCTGCCGCGAACCGGCAGCTGCCGCGAACCGGCAGCTGCCGCGAAGTGGTAGGCTCGCGACCGCGATGGAGGTCTACGGGCTCACCGGCGGCATCGGCAGCGGAAAATCCGCCGTGGCCGACCTGCTCGAGCAGTACGGCGTGCCCGTCGTCTCCGCCGACGAGCTCGCGCGCATCGTCGTCGCGCGCGGCAGCGACGGGCTGCAGGCGGTCGTCGATGCGTTCGGGCCCGAGGTGCTCGACGACAAGGGCGAGCTCGATCGCCGGCGCATGGCGACGATCGTCTTCCAGGATCCGGGCCAGCGCCAGAAGCTCGAGGCGATCCTGCACCCGAAGATCCGCGAGCGCTACGAGCAGGTGCTCGACGCGCTCGAGAAGGCGGGCCACGGCGTCGCCGTCTACGAGGTGCCGCTGTTGTTCGAGAAGAACCTGCAGGGCGACATGAAGGCCGTCATCCTCGTGACCGCCGCCGAGGCCACTCGCATCGCGCGCGTGAAGGCTCGCGACGACGTCACCGAGGCCGAGGTGCGGGCCCGCATGGCGGCGCAGCTGCCCGAGGATCAGAAGCGGCGCCGCGCCGACTACGTGCTCGTCAACGACGGCACCTACGACGAGCTGCGTCGCGAGGTGGAGTTCATGATCGCGCGGTTCCTGCGGGTCGGGCCCGTGCGGCCCGACCCCAACGCGGCCAGCGGTCCGCCACCGCCGCCCGCGCCCGTGGCGACGAGCGAGGTTCCGGCGCGCGACGCCGCGAACGATGCCGCGGCCGCGAACGAAGCGACGGCCGCGAACGCGGGCGTCGGGGCCAACGACGTGCTCGGTGCACCGACCGATCTCATGCCGCCCGGCGGCACCGGCCGACTCTTCGACTATCCACCCGCGCGCGCGAAGCCGGACGAGAAGACCGAGGAGTGAGCGCCGCGAGCGAAGTCCACGAGCTCGACGCGCCGCTGTCCGGCATCGTCGTGCTCGATCTGACCCGCATGATCCCGGGCGCCACGTGTGCGCGCATGCTCGTCGATCTGGGCGCGGACGTGATCAAGGTCGAGGATCCGCGCGGCGGCGATCCGATGCGCCTCATGCCGCCGGTGCGCGACGGGATCGGGGTCGGCTTCGCGGCGTGCTATCGCGGCGCGCGATCGGTGACCTTGCGGCTCGGCACGCCCGCCGGCAACGCGGCGCTGTCGGCCATCGTCGCGCGCGCCGACGTCGTGCTCGAGAGCTTCCGCCCCGGCACGCTCGCGCGCTTCGGCCTGCCGCCCGAGTCGCTCGTGCGCGAGCATCCGCGGCTCGTCGTGTGCTCGCTGCCCGGCTATCCGTCCCGCGATCCGGCGAAGGACGACGTCGCGCACGATCTCAACACGCTCGCGCGCACCGGGCTCCTGTCGCGGATGCATGCAGAACCCGCGGTCCCGCGCGTTCAGATCGCCGACGTCACCTGTGGCCTGCTCGCGGGCGCGTCGGTGATCACCGCTCTGTTCGCGCGCACGCGCACCGGTCGTGGGCGGTGGATCGAGCAGCCGCTCGTGAGCGGCGCGCTGCCCCACGTGCTGATGCCGTGGGCCGATCTCGCCGCGAGCGGTGCGATCGGAGCGAGCGAGCAGCTCATCGGCGGGCGCTGCCCCGCATACACGATCTATCGGTGCCGCGACGGCCGTTCGCTCGCGGTCGGCTGTCTCGAGCCGAAGTTCTGGCTCGGGCTGTGCGAGCTGCTCGGTGCGCCCGAGGCGATCCGCGGAGGCCTGCGCGACGACGCGGAGGGCGAGCACGCGCGGGCGATCGTGGCTGGGCACTTCGCCCAGGACACGGCGCTCGTGTGGGCGCGCCGACTCACGGCGGCCGGCCTGCCGTGCGACGTCGTGGACGACGTCCACGAGGCACGCACCCGCGCGAGCGAGTGGTTCCCATCACTGCTCGAACAAACGCCGATGCGCACGGGCAATCCCGTGGAAGTGCCCGGACCGGCGTTGCCGGGCTTCTGCGCGCCGCCCCGGGGTCCGGCACCGCGGCTCGGCGAGCACACCGAGTCGGTGCTGCGTGAGTTGGGTGCGACGCCCGAGCTGATCGCGGGCGTCCGCGGATCTTGATCCCGTCCCGAAGGGGCGTGTTAGGTTCCGGCGCTCGGACGCGTAGGCGGACGAGAGGCTTTCCGGACGATGACGCAGCCAGGCGGCAATTCGCAGGCGCCGGTCGAGGTCGACACCTCGGTCACTCGCGTCACACGGGTCGCCCTGCCCCCGCCGCCGGTCGCCGGCCTGCGCACCGTCGCGCGCCAGCGCGGTGCGTTCGACGAGAGCCTGAAGACGCTGCGCCTGCCCGCGCTGGCGCCTCGCGCCCTCGCCGAGGCCGACGCGCGCGGCATCACGGCCCGCCCGGTCGCGCCGTCGTCGATGCTGCGATCGGGGCCGCGGCTCATGGCGCCCGCGAGCGTGCGGATGCCGATCGACGCACCGGGCGCGATCGATCCGACGACGATCGGCCTGCCGCCGTTTCGCGAGCTCGACACGGTGGAAGAGCTCGACGACGCCGAAGTGATCGACGACGATCCGGCGGCGACGCTCGAGCGCCGGATCGATCCCGCGACGACGCTCGAGCGCGCGATCGATCCGGCCGACACGGTGCCGGGTCTCGATCCCGCCGACACGCTCGTCGGCGATCCGGCCGACACGCTCGTCGGCGACGCGCAGGCGCCTGACGCGGCCGCATGGAGCCGCCACGGTGCGCCGGCGGTCGCGATCGAGGACGACCGCACGCCGATCGTGCACGTGCCGCATCTCGCCGTGCCCTCGCCCGCCGTGCTCGTGCACGCGATCGTCGCCCCGCCTGCACCCGCGCCCCGCTCGCGGCGCTGGGCCGTGCTCGTCGCGGCTCCGCTCGCCGTCGTCGCGCTCGCCCTCGGTGCGGCCGCGTGGGCGATGGAGCGCACGCCCGCCGAGGTCGCGACGATCACGACGAGCCTGTCGGACGTGCACGTGCGCGAGGCTTCGCCACCCGTGGCCGCGACGCGAGCCGAGCCCGCGATCGTGCCGGCCGCGGTCGAAGTGCCCGCCGCGATCGTGCCCGATGCACCCCGGCCTGCGACCGTGCCCGCGGTGGCGCCCACGATCCCGCCGCCGCCACCGATCCTCGAGCCGCACGCCGGGCCGACGGTGGAGCCGAAACCGACGATCCGCGCGAGCCGTCGCTCGGCTCGCGTGCGCAGCGATCGACGCGCTCCCGAGTCGGGCGCGACCGCGGTCGAAGCGGCCGCGCCCGAGCCGACGATCGTGCGGCGGGTGCCGCCGGCCGCGAGCGATGCGACGGCGCTGTTGCGCGAGGCCGAGCGGGCGTTCGCAGAGGGGCGTTACGCCACCGCGCTGCACTTCGCCGATCGCAGCCGCGCGAAGGCCCCGGACGCGCGGGCGGCTCGCATCGCCGCGCTCGCGGCGTGTCGCATCGGCCAGGCGAAGAAGGCGAAGGCGGCCTATCTCGCGCTGCCCGCGGGCCAGCGCAGCAGCGTCCGCAAGCAGTGCAGCGATCGCGGGATCGTCCTCGAGTAGGCGCCGTCAGATCCGCCCGCGCGCGTGCACGAGCGCCCACGCGAGCGCGGGGGCGATCACGACGAAGTGGCCCGCCCACAGGTGCGCCGGCGCGGTGATCGGGCAGTGCAGGAAGACGGCGGCGCTGCCCGAGAGCGCAGCGGCGAGCCCCAACGCGAATGCCTTGGCGCCGACGCTCGCGCCCTCGCGGGCCAGCATGCGCAGGATCGCGAACGCGGGCACGGCGGAGATCGTGCCGAAGGCGAAGCACATGATCGCGAGCCGCCCGAACTCGCCCTCCGGGATCGCGGCGACGGGATGCCGGTGCAACGGCGGCAACGCGGCGACGCATGCTGCCGCGAGCACGCACGCGACCGCGACGAGGCTGCGCGTGCGGGCCGACACCGTGCGGTGCATCGGCCACAGGGCGACCGCGAGCGCGGCGATCGCCGGCAACGCGTAGAGCAGCACGTCGAGCGCGAAGCGGCCGGGCGGCACGATGTCGAGATCGGGCCGCGGCGTGATGGCGAGCACCACGAGCGGCACGGCGATCGCGGTTGCGATCGCGATCGCGATGCGCATCGGAGTCGAGAGCGCGCGCATCTTCGCCGACACACCGCGCTCGGTATCCACCGACGCGAGCGTGCGGGCGAGCAGATCGTCGACCGCCGAGGGCGGCGCGCGTCGTTCCTCGTCGAGCGCGCGCACCAGACCGGGCGAGTCCACGAGCATCGCGCACGACGAGCACGTCGACAGGTGCGCGGCCGCCTCGGGGCCCTCGGGCTTCCGCCCGCTCGCGAGCGCCGCACGTACGTCCGCGCAGTCCATGCCGGTCACTCTCCCTCTCCGTATGCGACTTGGTCGAAGGCGGTTACGCCGACGGCCTCGAGCGCCTCGCGCAGGCGAGCGTAGCCGCGGTGGGCCCGGACCTTGACGGCGGTGGGCGTGGCGCCGACGACCGCCGCGACCTCGCGAAACGACAGCCCCTCGAACCAGTGCAGCACGATCACTTCGCGCTGCGAGTCGGGCAGCCGCGCGAGCGCGGCGCGGACCTGCGCACCGACGAGGCCCGCGTCGGGATCGGTCGCCTTCGCCGGCGGCTCGCCCTCGGTGGGATCGAGCCCGACCTCCGGCTTGCGTCCGCGGCGCCGCAGCGCCTGCCGGCGCAGGTTGAGCGCGATCGTGTACAGCCACGGGCGCAGCGAGCTGCCCGGTCGGAAGTCCGCGCGCGCGCGATGCAGATGCAAGAACGTCTGTTGCACGAGATCGTCGGCCTCGTCCGCGCGCGAGCCCTGACGCACGAACATCTGCCGCAGCTTCGGCCCCCACCGCTCGAACAACCGCACGAACGCGTCGCGATTGCCGGCGACGTACGTCGCCATGAGCTCTTCGTCGCTCGGCTCTCGACTCAGGCGGGGGCCTCCGGGCGGACGAGGTTAGCCCGCGCCGCGCGCGAGCGAAATGTCAGTCGGCCGCGGGCAGTGGTCCCAGCGCGAGCACGTCCCACAGCGCCGCGAACGTGGCTCCCGCGCCGGCACGGATCCGCAGGGACGCCACGTCGGAGACCTCGCTCTCGCCGGGATTCACCTCGATCGCGGGCCGGCCGAGGGCGCGCGCCATCACGACGGGCTCCGCGATGTACGGGAACGTGCTGGTGGTACCGATCGATACCACGAGATCGAAGCCGGTCCGCAGCTCGCGACGCAGCACCGACACGGCGAGCGTCGGTAGCATCTCGCCGAACAGGACGACGTCGGGCCGCACGACCTTGCCGCACTGTGGGCACGCCGGTGGGATCTCGAGCTCCGCGTAGTCCGGCACCGAGCACCGATACGTGCACGAGGTGCACGACAGGCCGTGCACGTCTCCGTGGATCTCGATGAGGTTCGTGGAGCCCGCAGCGCGATGGAGGCCGTCGACGTTCTGCGTGAGCACCCACGAGTCGAAGCCGTACTGCTGGAGCGCCGCGATCACCCGATGCGCCGCGTTCGGTCGCGCGCCACGGCACGCCGACTCGATCTGATGGATGTACTTCCAACACAGCGCCGGGTCGCGCGCGAGCATGCGGCCCGACAGCGCGACCTCGATCGGCACACCGTCCTCGGTGGCGTCGCGCTCGTACAGCCCCCCGATGCCGCGATAGGTCGGCAGGCCCGAGTCGGCCGAGACGCCGGCGCCAGTGATGAACAGCGTCCGTTTGCTCGCCTTCACCGCCGCGGCGAACGCCGCGATGCTCGCGGCGTCCGGGGCCGTCACGAGTGCGTCTCCGGCTCCGGCACGGGGCTGCAGCTCCAGCGGAACGCGTCGATGAACGCGAAGCTGTCGAAGGAGCTGTCGCTCTGGTCGAAGACGGCGAAGACGACCGTGATCTCGTCGCCGGCCGTGGCGGGCGCGGTGGTGGTGAGCCAGCCGGTGCTCGCGTGGCCGCGCAGGCACGTGCCCGTGAACATCGGCTCGGTCGCGTCCTCGTCCGTGACGACGAGCAGGCTCGAGTTCACCGAGATCGCGTCGGCGCCGTCGTACGAGATGTTGCCCGTCCACGACTCCGACACGAGCCACGCGACGAACAGGTCGTTGAACGCCATGCCCGTGAAGCTCGGGTACTCGATCGACGAGAACGCGAAGTCGAACGAGAACGAGCGCATGTTCTCGGGCACCGTCACGTCGATCGTCAACGACGAGTAGTCTTCGATCTGGGCGACGATCTCGTCCTCGAGCGAGCCGGAGCAGTCGGCCATCTCGGCGACGACCTCGGGGTCTTCGCAGCTGCCCGACGCCGGGATGCTCGTGAGCGGAGCCGGCAGCGTGCCCACGTCGAAGGCGCCGCCCTGATCGTCGCTGCAGTACGTCGGCTGGTTGGGCAGATCCCCGTCGGGCTGCTCCATCGTCAGCTCGGCCGCCAAGCCCGAGCCGAGCACGGCGAAGCGCTCGCCCTCGCGCGCCGTGAAGCCGCCGATGACGTCGCGCGTCGTCCGACCGGCCACGCTGCCGAACTGCGAGCTGCCCGCGTCCGGCTCGCCGGGGCACGACAGGCCGAGCGCGAGCACGAGCGAGTTGCCGTCGCCGTCGCACGGCTCGTGGGGCGGCGGCTCGCACGGGCAGTCCGGCGGGCACGTGGTGCCGTCGTCCGAGCTGCTGCCGCTCGGATCGAGCGTCGTGCTGTCGGGGTCGACGCTCGTCTGCGACGTCTCGGGATCCGTGGTGGGGCCGGCGCCGGACGAGTCCGACTCCCCGGGTGTGGTCGCCGAGTCGTCGTCGTCGTCGTCGTCGTCGTCGCCCGTGCTCTGGGCCGTGGCTCCGGGCCCTCCACAGAAGTTGTCCTCGCACTTCAGATCCCCGCACTCGCTGTCGTCCATGCACGGCAGGCCCGCGAGAAAGTCCGACTCGAAGCAGCTCGCGCCGAGGCCGAGCGCGACACCGCCGACGATCCACGCGCGACGCATCAGAACCGCCACCTCGCGCTGACGCCGACGTAGCCGGGCGCCGCGACCGGCACGAACGCGCGGCGTCCCGCGCCGAGCTTCTTGGTCGTCACGAGCCCGTACACGAGCATGCCCACGCCCGCGCCGACGAGCACGCCGCCAGCGACCCCCGTGGCGATCGCCATCGTGTTCGCCGTCTTGCCCTGCTTCACGACGTCGTGCAGCTCGTCGGCGCTCGTGCCCGGATCGTCCGCCTGGCCCCTTCCGTCGGACTCCAGCTTCGATCCCCACGCGAGCGCCCCGCCCATCGCGCCGAGCGCGGCGACGCCGACGGACAGCGTGGCCGCGCCGGAGATGGTGAGGATGCGAGCGCGCTTGACCAGCTTCGGATCGGGCGCCGTCTCGGGCTTGGGCTTGGGCTTCGCGGGGGGCTGGGCCTTCTTGCGCTCCGCCTCGGCCTCGGCGAGGCGCACCGAGATCTTCTCCTGCCACGCGCGCGCGTCCGCGGCCTCTTCGTCGGTCGCTTCGCCGAGCGAGTCGACGTAGAGATCCATCAGGCGCTTCGCTTGGCGCAAGTGCGCGATGTTGTCGTCGATCTCGAACGCCGACAGCCGCGCGGCCGCGATGTTGAACATCAGCTTCGCGCGAATGTTCGCGAACTCGTCGGTCTCCGGCAGCTCGCTGTACGCCTGCGTCCAGAACTCGATCGCCCCGACGTAGTCGAACGTCTCGAACTTGCCGCGCCCTCGTTCGTACAGCGAGCGCGCGCGCTCGAGTCGCTCGGCGGAGCTCATGTCCTCTTCGACCGCCGGTGCCGGCGTGTGGACCGGATCGCCCTCCACCGTGGGCAACTCCTCGGCCGGGGCGGCGCGCACGACTGGGCTCGTCACGAGCACCGCGCCGGCGACGAGCACGGCCCCACCTCGTCGGCGGGTCACTGCTCCGGCGCGGGCGATCATCGTGCGATCGAGCATCGCGGAAGGTTGCACGCGGCACAACCTCGCGGCCAGATCCGAGGGCCGCACCAAACCGCACACCGGGCGCGACGCCATCGCGTGCAACTGGCGGCGCGGGCCTGCGTCCTCTCGGACTCGGCGCGCCCGTCGGGCCGCGTCGTGCGAGCGAGATCACAGATCGAGCTCGGCGACGAGCGGCAGATGGTCCGACGCGAGCCGCGACAGCCTCGTGCGTCCGGGGCGGACCGCGGTCAAACGCACGTCGCCGCGGACATAGATGCCGTCCAACGCGCGCACCGGCGCGTACGCCGGAAACGTGCGGATCGGCCGATC
Source organism: uncultured Nannocystaceae bacterium (assembly GCA_964468635.1). Taxonomy (GTDB): domain Bacteria; phylum Myxococcota_A; class Polyangia; order Nannocystales; family Nannocystaceae; genus Xiheibacterium. The sequence continues at coordinate 189,069 of CAYXVR010000017.1, read as the reverse complement.
CCCACCGCGGAACCCGGCCGGCACGAGCAGCTCGGGCCCGAGGCTGCCCCAGACGTCGTTGAAGTCGCCGGCGACGATGACGGGCGTGCGCTCGTGCAGGCCCGCGAACGGGTGCGCGTCGAGGAAACGACGCAGCTGCTCCCGCCGATCGCGCTCGAGCAAGCCGAGGTGGAGATTGAACACGTGCACCGTCCGCAGGTGCCGACCCGTGCGCACGCGAAAGCGCCCATGCAGCACGCTGCGAGCCTTGCGACCGGCGATGGTGAGGTCGATGTTGCTCGTGTCGAAGAGCGGGAACTTCGACAGGATCGCGTTGCCGTAGCAGCCGCCGTTCTTGAGGTGGTGGTTGGGAAACCAGGTGCGGTGGCGAAGCCCCAACCCCTCGCCGAGCAGGTCCACCTGCCGATGGAAGAGCGAGCGCTTCGCCCCCTCGTCGACCTCCTGCAAGAGCACGAAGTCCGGCGCGAAGTGGGCGATCGTCTCGGTGACGCGCTCGGGCCGGTACCGGCGGTCGAGCCCACCGATGCACTTGTGCACGTTGTAGCTGAGGAACGTGAGCTTCATGCCCGCGCGCGGACGGTCTAGCTCAAGCCCGTCTTGCTCACCACGCCGCGGAACATGTTGAGCGTGCGTTCCAGCGACTCGATCACTTCTTCCAGGCTGCGCGCGTCCTGCGACCGGATCTCGCCCTCGGCGCGGCGCAGCACGCCCTCGGCCTTCGCGATCGCGTCGCGGCCGAAGCTCGTGCCGCTCATGATGCCCTGTACCTGGGGGAACAAGGCGCGCACGTCCGCGATGAGGCGCTCTGCTTGCTGTCGCTGGCGCTCGAACTCTTCGCTCGCCCGCACCTCCACCATGTAGCTCTGGCTGTGCTCGACGAGCTTCTGCAGCTCGTCCTCGGTGAGGCCCGAGGTCGCCGTGACGGTGATGCTCTGCTCGTGGCCGGTCTCCAGGTCCTTCGCGGACACCGACACGAGGCCGTCGGCCGAGATCGCGAACGTGACCTCGACCTCCACCTCGCCGCGCGGGGCCTTGCGCAGGCCCGACAGGATGAACTCGCCGAGCAGCTCGTTCTCCGCCGCCTTCTCGCTCTCGCCCTGCAGCACCAGGATTTTCACGGAGGTCTGATAATCGCGGACGGTCGTGAAGATGTGCGACGCCGACGTCGGCACCGTCGTGTTCTGGTCGATGAGCTTGTGGAAGTAGCCCCCCACGATCATGATGCCGAGGCTGTGCGGTGTGACGTCCAGGAGCAGGACGTCCATCGTCTCGTCGACGAGCGCGGCGGCCTGGATCGCGGCCCCGAGCGCCACGACCTCGTCGGGATGCACGCCCTTGCACGGCTCGAGCCCGAAGAACTCGGCGACGCGCGACTGGATCAGCGGCATGCGGGTCATGCCGCCCACGAGGATCACGTCGTCCAGATCCGAGCGGTCGATGTTCGCCTCGCGCAGCGTCTTCTCGCAGATGGTGACGGTGCGATCGACGAGGTCGCGCGTGAGCTCCTCGACCTCGTCGCGCGTCAGCGTCTCCTGCATGTGGAAGGTCTGGCCCGACGGCGTCGTGTACAGGAACGGCAGGTCGACGAGCGCCTCGCGGGCGACCGACAGCTCGCAGCGCGCCTTCTCGGCCGCGTCCTTGATGCGCTGCATCGCCATCTTGTCGTCGGACACGACGACGCCGGTCTTCTCCTCGAACGCCTGGGTGAGCCGCCCCATCACGCGGATGTCGAAGTCCTCGCCGCCGAGGAACGTGTCGCCCGCGGTGGACACCACCTCGAACACGCCCTTGCCGATGTCGAGGATCGAGATGTCGAACGTGCCGCCGCCGAGGTCGTACACCGCGACGCGGCGCTCGAGATCCTTGCCGAAGCCGTACGCGAGCGCGGCCGCGGTGGGCTCGTTGATGATGCGGATGACGTCGAGCCCCGCGATGCGACCGGCGTCCTTGGTGGCCTGCCGCTGGTTGTCGTTGAAGTACGCGGGCACCGTGATGACCGCGCGCTCCACCGTGCCGCCGAGGTACTGCTCGGCGATCAGCTTCATCTCCTGCAGGATGAACGCGCTGATCTCGGGCACGCTGTAGACCTGCTCGCGCAGGCGCACGCGCACGTCGCCGTGCGGGCCCTCGACGATGGTGTACGGCGCGGATTGCAGCACCGCGCGCGCGGGCGGCGAGTCCCAGCGCCGGCCGATCAAGCGCTTGGCCGCGTAGACCGTGTTCTGGGCGTTGGTGACCGCCTGACGCTTCGCGATGTGACCGACGAGCCGCTTGCCGCTCTCCGAGATCGCGACCATCGACGGCGTGGTCTTGTAGCCACCCTTGTTCGGGATCACCGTGGGGACACCGTCCTCGACGATGGCGACACAGGTGTTGGTGGTGCCGAGATCGATGCCGACGACGTTGTCCATTCCGGGTCTCGCGGGGCCGACGGCGCGACCTGGCCGCCCTTGTCAGGCTATCAGAGTCGAGGGTGTGGCCGCACCTGACCGACTGTTTTCGCCGTCCCGAATCGCCCCCGATCGGGCCCCCCGGGCCGTCACGAAGCCTTGATCGACTTCGCGAGCGCCTTCACCTCGGGATCGCCCGGTTTGAGGGTCTCGGCGATCTTGGCCTGTTCGCGTGCGGTGTGCATCTGCCCAGCGGCGACGAAGGCCCGGGCGAGCATGACGTGCACGGCCGCGAGGTCGTTCGGCTTTCGTGCGGTGCGGACCGTTTCGGGCTCCGACGCCAAGCGGTCGAGCGCCTGCAACGCGAAGTCGCGGGCCTTGCCGGGGTCGGTCGGGCCCACCGCTTCGGCGGCGCACGCCAGGTGCAGAACGGTGGGATGGGCCTCCGCGGCCTCGACGAGGAGCGGCAGGGCTTCCGCGGCGTGGCCGATGTCGCGATACATCATCGCGCGTGCGAACGCCTCCTCGGCGCGCGTGCGCCGGGCGAGATCGCGGCAGCGCTCCCAGTGCCCGCGGATCTCCGCATCGGTCGGCACCATCTGCAGCGCGAGCCGGTAGCTGTTCGCCGCGCGGGCGAGGTTGCCGGCGCCCTCGGCGGACGACGCGTCTTGCAGGTGGGCCTCGATCTTGTCGCGCACCGACTGCTGCAAGCGATCGCGCTGACGTCGGGCGCGCTGGATCTCGCGATCGTAGCGGCGCGCCGCCGCCTCCGCCTCCTCCTGTGCCTGCGCGATCTCGGCCGCCTGCCGCTGCTTCTCGATCACCTGCATCTGGCGATGACGCGCCTCGGCCCTGCGCGCGATCTCGCCGTCGACGAACGGCGCGCGCACCTCCTCGTGTTGCAGCGCCTCCTGGGCCTGCGTCGCGCGCCGGAAGAGCGCGTCGAGCATCGGTCGGAAGTCGCCGAGCTCCTGGCCGAAGTACGCGTCGGGGTGCAGCTCGCGGCTCACGCTGTGGTACGCGCGTCGGATCGCCTTGATGTCGTGCGTCGGTCGCATGCCGAGCAGCTCGAACGGCGAGAGCTCGAGCAGTCGATCGAAGAGCGCGAGCACCTTGCGCTGCTGATCCTTCGTGAGCGCGATGCCGTCGCGCAGCCGTGCATCGAGCAGGCCGACGCGTGGCTCGGGCAACGGCTCGTCGGGGACGGCCTCGGTCGGCGGAGCGGGCGTGGGCGTCGGCCGGCGCGGGCTCGGATCGGCCACCGCCGCGGCCCGCGCGGCGGCGAGCTGGCTCTGCAGCGCGCGCTGTCTTGCGGCAGACGGCGCCGTCCTGCGCGCGGGCTCGGCCGGCTCGGACACGAGCACGAGCCCCAGCTCCACGAGCTTGCGCAGCGCGGTCTCGGCCTCGCCGGGGGGGAGCCCGCTCGTGTGCAGGACGTCCGCCACCGTCGACCGCTCGCCGATGCGGCTCAGCACGAAGAACTCCACCGGCGTGAGCGGCCAGTCCGCGGAGGTCGTCGCGTCCGACACGACGAGCTGCGCGCTACGGTGGAGCTCCATGGGTGCAATCGGATCCTAGCAGGAGCCCGATCGAAACGTGGCAGTGGCGGCGTCGGCGACGGTCGTATGATGACCGGAGTGCTGAACGGACGACCGCGAAACGCCGTGCTCGGCCTCGCATTCGGCCTGGGGGTGCTCGGCAGCTCGGCCGGCTGCCGACCGAAGGCTCCGATCGCGCCCGATCGAGCCCACCATCTGCAGGCCCGTTCGGCGGTGATGGCCGATGCGGACATGGTCGTGCGCGCGCTCGCCACCGACGACTTCCAGCTGTTGCGGCAGTGGATGACGCCCGAGCTGCGGGCGCGGGTGGACGTGAACGGGCTCGATCAAGCGGGCACGCACCTGCGCAAGCAGTTCGGCATGCCGCGTGGGATCCTCGAGGAGCGCTCGCATCGCGAGGGCAATCTGCACTGGTACTCCGGGCTGTGGGTGCACGAGCGCCGCAACCCGGGCGGCAACGAGGTGCTCACGCCGGTGCTCTACCAGTTCGCGCTCGACGAGAAGCACCGGCTCGCGCGCCTGCTCGTGCGCGAGCACTGGTTCCTCGAGAACCTGGTGGCGCCGGCCGACTACTACCAGCCCGTCACGCGCTTCCACTTCATCGGCAAGGGCGAGTGGACGATCAGCAACGGTGGGCGGTCGCGATCGATCAACCACCACTTCGACACGCGACTGCAGCGCTTCGCATACGACATCGTCGTGAAGCGGAACGGCCGCAAGACGCGGCCGGGTCAGCGCGGCAACGAGGCGCACTACTGCTACGGCAAGGAGCTGCTCGCGCCCGCCGCAGGAACTGTGATCCTCGCGATCGACGGCGTGCCGGAGAACGTGGGCGGTCAGAAGGGCGAGAAGGGCGGCAACGGGGTCGTCATCGATCACGGCTTCGGCGAGTACTCGGCGCTGTGGCACGCGATCC
>CAYXVR010000017.1:0-184194 GCA_964468635.1 uncultured Nannocystaceae bacterium | reverse complement strand
GGCTCGGTCACCGTGCGCGAGGGCGATCGCGTCGAGGTGGGCCAGCCGGTCGCGCGCGCGGGCAACAGCGGGCACTCGAGCGGGCCGCACGTGCACTTCCACGTGCAGACGCGCGGCCGCAAGGGCGGCGACATGGGCTTGCCGGCGCCGTTCGTCGAGGTGTGGGTCGACAGCGTGTGGCGCGAAGCGACGGAGCCGCGCCGGGGGGAAACGGTGCGGATCGATCAGCCCGGCGCCGAGGCGATCGCGAACGGACCGCGGGTGTTCGTGGACCTGTGATCAGCGCTTCAGCGCGCGCGGATGGGCCTTCTCGTACACGTCCATGATCCCCCCCAGCGTGAGGTGGGTATACTTCTGCGTCGTCGACAGGCTCGCGTGGCCGAGCAGCGACTGGATCGTGCGCAGGTCGCAGCCGCTGTCCAGCAGGTGGGTCGCGAACGAGTGCCGCAGCCCATGCGGCCCGATCCGCGCACGCGTGCCCGCGGCCTGGCAGCGCCGGTACACGAGCTCGCGGATCGATCGCACGCCCATCCGCTGCCCGCGATCGCCGAGGAACAGCGCCGCCTTCGGCGAGCGCGCGCGCACCAGCGCGTCGCGGACCGCGAGCCACTCGCGGATCGCCGCCGCCGCCTTGCGCCCGAGCGGCACGATCCGATCCTTGTCGCCCTTGCCGTGCTCCACTCGCACGCGCAGGCTGCCGCGCTCGTGCTCGAGGTGGTGCAGGTCGAGCGCCGCCGCCTCCGACACGCGCAGCCCCGCGCCGTAGATCACCTCGAGGATCGCCCGGTCGCGCACCCCGTGCACGCCCTCGCGGTGCGGCACCTCGATCATGTCCGTGACGTCTTCCACCGGCAGCGCGACCGGCAGCGTCTGCCGTTTCTTGGGGCTCGCGACGAGCGCGACCGCGTTCTCCGGCAGCACGCCCGTGCGGCGCAGGAACTCGCCGAAGCTGCGCAGCGCCGACAGCTTGCGCGCGATCGAGGCCGCACCGACGTGCGCGTGGATCGACGCGAGCCACGCCCGCACCGTCCGCACGTCGAGGTCGGCCGGCACCGCCGCCCGCCCACGCAGCTCCGCGACGAACGCCGCGAACGCGAGCACGTCGCCCCCGTACGCGCGCACCGTGTGCTCCGAGACGCGGCGCTCGTGCATCAAGTGCTCGACGTAACGGGCGGCCTCGGCCTCCATCGCCGGCAGGCTAGCGCCCCGCCCTGCCGCCCCAAAGAAAAGCTCGTTTCCAGGTCGGAGGCGCAGCGACGAACGCCTTCAACCAGCGCCCGCGGCGAGACTCGAGACCACGGGTCTCGAATCTCGCGCGCGCGCCCGGCCGAAGGCCGAGGGTAGGCGGCGTTCGACTCGAGCCCGAAGGGATCGAGTCGAGCGTCGACGTAGGGGCGGCAGCCCCTGCGAAAAGAAATCATCCGCAGTCCAGATCGCTCTGGACCACGCCGAAGCGCTCCTCGATCACGGCGATCGCCGCGCAGTCGTCGGCCGACAGCCCGGTCTCGCGCGCGTCCACGGCGTCGCCGCTGCGGAACGTCTCGTTCGCGGCGATGGGGTCGAGGTCCACGATCGCCGTGCCATGCGCATCCACGCTCCCGAGGAACTCCTGCGTCTCGAGCCCCGCGAGGCTCGCGAGCGGATTGTCGGCCACGTTGATCGAGGACAGCTCGATCCAGTCCGCCACCGCCGCGATCGACGTGATGCCGTTGCCCGAGACGTCCACGCTCTGCAGCGTCACGAGCGGCGCGAGCGGCTCGATGTCGTCGACGCCGGCGCTCGCGAGGCTGAGCGTGCGGAACGTCGGCGGCGCCAGGGCGATGTGCGCGACCGCAGCCGCGGACACCGCGGTGCCGTCGAGCTCGAGGGCCTCGAGCGCCGGCAGCTCGCCCACCACCGACAGATCGTTCGCGACCGCGCCCTGGTAGTGCACGCGGCGCAGGATCGTGAGCCCCGCGAGCGGCGAGAGATCGAGCTCCGCCCCGCTGCCGCCGATGAACACAGACCCGAGCAGGTCGAGGCTCGACAGCGGCGACAGATCGACGACGCCCGGGTTCTGCCGCACGTCGACCTCGCGCAGCTCGGGCAGCCCGGTGACGGGCGCGAGCGAGGCGATCGCGTTGTCCGCCATCGTGAGCCGCCGCAGGTTCACCAGCGTCTCGACGCCGTCGAGTGTGGCGACGTCGTTGGCCCCCAGATCGAGCACCGTGAGGAGCCCCAGCCCCGCCACGGGGGCCGTCGTCGTGATCGCGTTCTCCTGCGCGACCAGGCGATCGAGCAGCTTCATGTTCTCCACGCCCGCGAGCGAGTCGATCGCATTGCGCGACGCGTTGAGCGAGATCATCGCGACCGAGTCGCCGAGCGGCTCGAGGCTCGCGATGCGATTGCCCTCGACGTTCGCGAACGCGAGCAGCGCGTGTCCCTCGAGCGCGTCGAGCGACTCGACGTCGTTGTCGGTGATGTCGATCGAGAACAGATCCTTCGCGTTCGCGAGCGCCGAGATGTCCGTGATCGTGTTGCGCGCGAGCACGACGCCCGTGAGCCCGTCGAGCTCGGCGAGCGGCCGGATGTCCGTGATCGTGTTGCCCGCGACGTCGAGGTACGTGAGCGCGTGCAGGTTCGCGAGCGGATCGATGTCGGTGATGCCGTTGCCGTCGATCACGAGCGTGCGCAGTCGCGTGAGCTCGCCGACCACGGACAGGTCGGCCACCTGGTTGTTCGACAGCTGCAGCTCCTCGAGCGCGGTGAGGTTCAGGAGCGGCGCGAGATCGACGATCTCGTTGTCGGGCGCACCGAGGCTGATGAGGTTCTGCGCGCACTCGAGCCCGCGCAGATCCGCGATGCCGAGCCCCGGCGCACGCAGGCCGGTGAGCTTGCGCAGCTCCTCCGCGAGCACGACCTTGGGCTGCATCTCCGGGTCCTCGCCCTCGGGTGGCTCCGGCTGCGGCAGCAGCTCCTCGAGCAGCGTGCGCAGGGCCTCGTCGGGCACCTCGACCTCGCCGACGCACAGCTCGACGTCGTCGGGGTCGCCGATCACCGGCGCGCCCAGCTCCGCGCAGCCCGACGCCAGCACCACGCCCACGAGGATCCCCCGCACCACGGCCGACGCTAGCACGTCCGGAAGGCGCCGGCGGCTACACCGGGACGGGCAGGAGCGTCGAGCCGACGAGCCGGCGCTGGAGGTCGGCCTTGTCGTCCTCGCTGATGCCGTAGTCGCCGATGATCACGATGTGGCCCTTGAAGCCGTGGCTCTCGTGGAACGTGACCAGCGCATCCATCGCGGCCTGCAGCTTGTCCTGGCTGCTCGACCGGTTGGGCACGAGCGCCAGGTACATCGTGATGTCCGGCGGCGCGAGCTCGGTGAGCTCCGTGTGGATGCGGACGACGTTGCCCTCGATCGACGACGGCCGGATCGAGTCCCGCCCGACCTTGTACACGTACTCGCGATCGACGGTGCGCGTCATGTGGAACACGACGATCTGGCGGTACGGGATGCCGCTGGCCTTGCCCTGCGCGCGAGCGACCTCGATCGCGTTCTGCAACAGTCGCCCGATGCGGACGCCGCCCACGGCGACGACGATCGTGCGGTCCTCGGTCTCGATGGCTTCGCTCTCCACGGTATCGATCACACGGCGGAAGTAATGATAGGCGGTGCGCAACAGCGGGCGATGGTTGTAGCCGAGCAGGATCGCCACGACCGCGACGGCAGCGGTCGCGAACAGGTTCTGTAGGTCGCGGATCTGCTCGGCGAAGCGCGTGTAGAGGCCGAGCAGCGCGAACGCGAGCACGACGACGCCGACGAGCGCCGCGATGGGCAGGCTCACCCGGCCGATGCGGATGTTCCACGGCGCGCGGTAGACCCGCCGGTCGTCGCGCTTGAACCGACGCAAGAGGATGAACGCGACGACACCGGAGAACATCACGAGGCCGAAGCTCGCGCCGTACCAGCGCTCGAGCACTTCGATGTCCGCATCGGCCTCGTAGCAGAGTGCGAAGATCGACACGAGGAAGAACGTGTTCACGCGCGCGAACACGCCGCGGTCGTTGGTGTCGAGCAGCACCCGCGGCAGCAGGTTGTCGCGCGCCATCGTCACCCACAGGCCGCGGGCACCGGCGAAGCCCGTGTTCGTCGCGCCGATCAGCATGAGCGCCGCGGTCGACACGATGACGATGCCCCAGATGCGGCCGACCACCTCGCTGCCCGTGACGCCGGCGACCGCGTGGTGGCCGAGCGCGGCCACGAGATATCCGGCGGAGCTGACGAGCTGGTCGGGGGGCAACACCATGAACACGAGCAGCGAGATCGACGTGCCGACGACGAGCAGGATCGACAGCATCGCGCGATAGATACGGCGCACGTCGGCGCGCGGACGCTCGAGCTCCTCGGGGATGTTCATGACGGACTCGACGCCCGACGCACCCAGGATGGACGAGCCGAGCCCGACCGGGATCAGCACGGCGCCGAGCGTCGCGAAGCCCGGCAGCATGCGCAGACCCATCGCGTCGACGCCCTCCTCCGTCGCAGTCACCTGGCCGTGGGCCGCAGGGATCGACGCGACCTCGGCTCCGTCGAGGAACACGCCGAGATCGACGCCGTGGAACAGCAGATAGACCGCGCCGAACAGGATGGTCAAGCCCATCACGGCGAGGTTGATGAGGAAGATCGTCTTGCTCACCTGCACGCTCTCGTGCAGCCCGTAATTGTTGAGCGTGAACAGCAGCACCAGCGCTGGCAGCATCACGACGACGCCGGCGGGGAACATCGACGACAGCGCGATGGCGGCGACCGTCGTGGCGAGCACCGTGGCGATCGTCTGGCGCCAGCGCTCGGGCATCACCCACAGGCCGAAGCCGAGGGCCGGCACCGCCGCGAGCCCGATGGCCGCGACCGTGGCCCCCCCCTCGAGCCCGAGCGTCAGCCAGCGGACGTAGTCGCTGAAGCTCAGCAGGCTGACGATCGCCGTCGCGACGTACGAGAACGAGATGACGACGCCGACGACCGCCGCGGTCGCGATCGCGAGCTTGCCCAGCTGCGACAACGCGTAGCGCGTCATCACGTACGTGCCGCCGTTCGACAGCGTGAGCAGCACCGCCTCGATGTACAGCGGCGCGAGCAGGAACAGGATCCCGTACAGGATCACCTGGAAGAGCGGCGTCGTGTAGCCGAGACCCGCGAGGATGAGCGCCCCCGACGAGTAGTACGGGGACGTCAGCGGATCGGGCCCGACGAGGTACAGCCCCTCGCGCCACGACAGCTTCGGATGTCCCTGCGCGGGGGCGTCCACTCGCCCGCGGGTTACACCCGGCCGAAGAAGGGCGCAAGGCCGCCCGACTGCCACGTCATGGTGCGGGCGGCGTCTTGCCCTCGGCCGGCTTCGTCTCCGGCTTCTTGTCGGGCTTCTCCGGCGTCTCGGCCGGCTTCTTCTCCGCGCCGGGCTTCTTGTCCTCGCCGGCGGGCTTCTTGTCCGCCGGCGGCGCCTTGAACATCTCCGCGCGATCCTTGTGGATCTGCTTGAAGCTCATGTCCGAGATCACGTAGAACCACTCGCCGAAGCGCTTCTGCAGCTGGCGTGCCCGCGCTTCACCTTTCGGCGCGTCCTTCTTCTCGTCGTCCTCGGCGCCCTCTTCGTCGACGGGCGGCTCCTCGGGCGCGTCCTTCGTCGTGTCGAGCGACGGGTCGTACGCGATGTCGACGAACATGTAGCGGTTCGCCTGCTTCTTCTCGCCGTCCTCGCCGAGCTCGCCCTCGCCGCCCGACTCGTCCGACGCCTCGGGCGCGGCCGAAGCGTCTTCTTCGCCCTCACCCGCGGTGAGTGCGAGACCCGACTCGTGCGTGATCTCGCCGAAGTAGAGGCTGAACACGACGCCGTCCTTCGTGACGACGCGCGCCTCGCCCTCGTTGCCGAACAGGCGCTGGCCCTGCGCCGACATCGACACGAAGAAGCCCTTGCTCTGCAGCGCCTCGAGCGTGAGCTGCTTCGGTCGCGGACGCACGCCGACGATCTTGATGTTCGCGATCGCGGTGACGATCTGCCGGACCTTCGCGACGTCGAGCACCTTGTCCTCGGGCACCTCGACGCCCTCGGCCAGGACCCAGTCCTCCTTGCCGTCCACGTCCTTGAAGTCGGCGCGGATCGGCTTGGAGTCGAGCACCTTGCCCTGCTGCTCGTCGACCTTGTACGGGTCGTAGAGCATCATGACGATCTCGTCCTTCTTGACGTGGAGGAGGTCCTTCTCGATCCAGTCGGTGAAGGAAGTCGAGATGTCCACGTCGAGCTTCGAGCCGTACACGCGCTTCTGATCGGGGAAGCGCACGTAGAAGTAGCCCTGCTTGTCGGGGATGCCCTTGCCGACGATCACGTCGACGAGCAGCGCGCCCGAGGCGTCCTTGATCGTGATGCGCTTGCCCTTCTCGTCGCCCTTGCCCTCGCTGCCGGTCGGGTCGAGCACGCCGTACTGCGCGTGCTCGGCCGCGTTGTCGCCGTAGTAGAGGTCGCGCTTGGTGTCGATGAACGACGCCGCGGCCTTGCCCATGCGCTCGGTGCCGTCGGCCGGGTAGTCGTTGTGGCTCGGGATCACCCACCTGCCCTGCTTCTGCTCGACGGCGAAGCGCTGGACCTTGGCGGTCTTCTCGTCCCACGTCGTGACCTCGAGGCTCGTGGCGAGCGTGGGATCGGTGAAGCCCGCGAACATCGGATCGCCCGTGTCCTCGAACGTCGCCGCCTCCAGGTCCTTGGGTCGCATGGACCACGCGAGCGCCGCGCTGCCGAGCGCGAGCGCGACCAGGATCGTCGTGCCGCGGTTCATGGCGTGTCTCCTTCCTTCTTCGCGGGCGCCTTCGTGGGCGCGCCCGATCCGGCGCGCCGCGTCTGCGGGATCGCCTCGTGCTCGCGCCTGCGTTTGCGCGCGTAGATGAACCCGAACAGCATGAGTGCGGGGATCGGCGGCAGGAGCACCGACGCGATGCGGATGCGATCCTCGATCTCGCGCGACTCCCTCTGGTAGCGCGTCTCGACCTTGTCGAGCGCCTTGGCCTTCTCGAGCTCGATCGTCTCCGTCTTCGACTGCAGCCGCCGGTTCTCGGCCTGCTCCGCGCTCTTGAGCATGATCTCCTTCGTCGTCTCGTCGAGGTCGGCGCGCTCGCGGATCGACTTCACCGCGGCCTCGAGCGCCGTCTTGGCCTCCTCGAGCTCGGCCTCCGCCTTGGTGTTGGCGTCCTGCGTCTGCTTCTCGCGCTCGGCCCGCTCTTCCTTCTTCAGGTCGTCGACCGTCGTGAGGCGGCGGTACTTCGACTTGCGCTTGCGCAGCTCGATGAAGCGATCGTCGCCGACCAGATCGTCGACGACGTTGAGCAGGAACGTGACGTTGTCGAAGCGCACGTCGTCGAGGCCGTCGCCGTCGACGTCGCCGCCGCGCTCGTGCATCGCGTAGAAGTTGTTGCCGAAGAGATCGAGGTCCGCGATGACGACGACGTTGCGATCCTTGCGCTCGCCGCCGCCCTCGGCGTCCGCCGCCTTCGCCCCGCCGCGCACGCGCGCCGCGATGACCTTGGCCTTGCCGTCGGGAGCCCCGACCGCCATGCGGCCGTCCTCGAGCTTGCCCGGGCGCGGCGGCAGCGGGCCTTGGATCCCGAAGAGCGGATGCTTCTCCACCATCGCGTCGAACAAGGCCCAGCCCGCGGTGGGCCCGGTGACGAGCAGCGGCGTGAACTTGTCCTCCCAGCCCGACGACGGCTTGATCTCGCCGCCGAACATCACGACGATCTCGGTGAGACCGTCGACCGTCACGTCGCCGCCGGCGAGCGAGTTGCTGCCGTCCTGGCGCGGACCGACGAACACGATCTGCTTGGGGACCTTCTCGAGCGTCGGATGCGGGTTGTAGGTGTCGGACAGGACGATCTCGTCGTCCCACGCGACGCCGACGTCGCGGAGCAGGCCCTTGTAGTCGCCCTTCGGCTCGGGCGGCGGACCACCCTGCCCGCCGAACGGACCGCCACCCTGGCCCGGCGGCGGCAGCTTCTCCTCGGTGGGCGCCGTGCGGACGTCGAACAGCGGGAACGGGTCCACCGTGAGCAGCGTGGGCCGGCCCGCGTCGATGTACGCGCGCACGTTGTCGAGCTCGTCCTGCGAGCAGCTCGACAGCTGCGGCACGAAGAGCACGTCGACGTCCTCGGGGATCGGGGTCTTCGGTGCGATCGAGCGCACCTCGTACTGCTTCTTGAGCTCCTCGACGATCCGCCAGCCCGGCTGCTGCGAGCGGGTCTGGATGTCGAAGTTGCCCATGATCGTCGCATCGGTGCGCAGGATGCCGACGACCTTCTTCTCGTCCTGCGTGACCACCCGCAGCGCGCGGGCGATCTCGTACTCGACGGACAAGCCGCGATCGAGGAACGGGATCACCTCTTCGCGCGGGCCCGACACGAACGCGAGGCCCATGAACGTCTCCATCTCGTCGAATCGACCCGCCTCGCGGTTCACGAGCGGGCGCGGCAAGATGTTGAACTTCTCCATCGCCTCCTCGGCCTCGGGCGAGTAGAGCTCGGGCTCGACGATGCGGACGGTGAGGCCGGCGCCGCCCTGCGCCTCCATCTCGCGCAGGAGGTTCAAGAGGCGCAGGCGCACCTCGACGTACTCGCGCGGCACTTCCTTCGACACGAACGCGTGCACGATGACCGGGCGGTCCTCGGCGATGCCGCGCATGAGCTCCTGGGTCGCCGGCGTCAGCCGGGACAGACCCTCGGAGGTGACGTCGGCGCGCGAGCGCGCGCGCGTGCTCGCATATCCGAGCGAAGCGACGGTGACGGCGAGCGCACAGAACCGGATGAGCCGGTGATGACGGGGTAGAAGGGCCATGGCTACCAGTGCCTCCTTCCGAGGAGGAACGCGCACAGATACAAGAGGGTCACCGCGCCGCCGACGAAGTACACGACGTCGCCGAGGCGGACGATGCCCTCGCCGAAGCTCGCGAAGTGCTGGTCCAGCGCAAGCGCCTGGAACGCCTCGATGAAGCGGTTCGAGCGATCGTCGGCCTGCAGGCCGGGGATGAACGCGGGTGCCATCGACGGCAGCCACAGCGCGAGGCCGACCACCGCGCCGAGCCCACCCGCGAACGAGGTGCCCGCCAGGTCGCCGCCGCGCACGACGAACCAGGCGAGCGCGAAGAGCAGGCCGAGCACGAGCGTGCCGAGCAGGCCCGCGGACCACGGCTCCGCGCCCGCGCTCACGAGCCCGCCGCAACCGACGAGCCCGAGGATGAACGCGACCGTGGGATTGGCCGTGAACATCGACGCGAGCAGGCCGATGGAGCACAGGAGCGCTCCCATGAGCCAGTACCCGAGGTACGTGGAGAACATGAGGCCCGGGTCGGGATCGCCGAGGTACGCGAGCACGAACACGTGCGCGATCGAGAAGCCGAGCGACACGGTGTACATGCCGAGCACGCCGAGGTACTTGCCGAGCACGACCTCGAGGTCGCGCACCGGCGCCGTCAGCAGGATCTCGTCGGTGCCGCTCTTGCGCTCGTCCGACCACGCGCCCATCGTGAGCGCGGGGACGAAGAACATCAGCACGACCGGCATGAGCTTGTTGAGCTCTGCGAGGTCGGCCAGGTTGCGCGCGAAGAACCCCTCGCGCAGGAACGCCGCCGCTGCCGTCGCGAGGATGAACAGCGTGAGGAACACGTAGCCGGTCGGGTTGGCGAGGTACTGGCGCAGATCCTTGCGCATGATCGCCGTCACGACTCCGAAGTCGACGCCCATCACGCCACCTCCTTCGCGCGCTTGTCCGCGCCGGTGAGCTCGTAGAAGCGGGCCTCGAGCCCCTTCGTGCCGGCGATCTCGTCCTTCGTGCCGGTGAACACGATGCGGCCGTCGTGGACCATCACGACCTCGTCGGCGACCGCGTCCACCTCTTGGAGGATGTGGGTGGACAAGAGGATGGTCTTGTCCGCGCCGAGCTCGCGGATGAGCGCTCGCACCTCGCGGATCTGCAGGGGGTCGAGGCCCGACGTGGGCTCGTCGAGGATCATCACCTCGGGGTCGTGCAAGAGCGCCTGCGCCATGCCGACGCGCTGCTTGTAGCCCTTCGACAGCTTGTAGATCGGCTTGTGCAGCACCTGGCCGATCGCGCAGCGCTCGACCACGCGTCCGATGCGGCGCGCACCGTCGTCGAGCTTGCGCAGCTGCACGAAGAACTCGAGCGACTCCTGCGGCGTCATGTCGCGGTAGAGCGGCCCGTTCTCCGGCATGTAGCCGAGCCGCCGCGCGAGGTCGATGCGCGCGTTGGGATCCTGCGGATCGAGGCCGAGCAACGAGCACGTGCCCGACGTCGGCGCGAGATAGCCGGTCAGGATCCGCATCGTCGTCGACTTGCCGGCGCCGTTGACCCCGAGGAACGCGGCGACGGTGCCCTTGCGGACCGAGAACGTGACCCCTTGCAGGGCCGCGAACTCGCCGAACGATTTCGAGATCGCCTCGGCCCTGATCGTCACCGGTCGGGCCGCACTGTCTTTCTCGCTCACGATTCGCCTCCGGCCCCAACGACACCGCCGACCGGGCAAAGGTTTGCGCGCGGCCAGCGCAATGCTGGGGCGCCCGCGAGTGTGCGTTCGACTCCTTTCGAGTGCAAGCCCTCTCGCGAACACCCGAACACCCGCGCTCGCGCGCGATGTTCGCTCGCGCGGCGCGACCCGTGGCATTGTCCGCCCATGCCGCGGCTCCGGTTCCTCGTCGTGTGCGGGCTCTGCACCGCGTGGCTCGTGTCCGCCTGCCGCGACCCGGCCGGCGACGAGTCACCCTCGCAACCGCCGACCGCCGGCGGGCGCGAGGAGATC
Source organism: uncultured Nannocystaceae bacterium (assembly GCA_964468635.1). Taxonomy (GTDB): domain Bacteria; phylum Myxococcota_A; class Polyangia; order Nannocystales; family Nannocystaceae; genus Xiheibacterium. The sequence continues at coordinate 173,364 of CAYXVR010000017.1, read as the reverse complement.
GAGGCGCCGAGCCCGACGCCGTCCGTCGATGCCGCGGCACGCACGGCGGAGCCGAAGACGCCGGCGCCGGTCGTCGAGACGTTCGGGCCCGCGAAGCTCTCGCGCTTCGACGATCGCCAGCGCGAGCTGCTGCTCGCCGGCGAGGCCGACGATCCGATCCCGGTCGACATCCACTACGTCCAGAGCAACGAGACGCGCCACGATCTCTACTTCCCGTACATCGCGACGAAGGGCGGCGCCTACGTCGGGGTGGGCAGCGATCAGAACTACACGATGATCGCGTCGGCCCGCAGCGAGGTCGCGTTCCTGCTCGACATCGACTTCCGCGTCGTCGACCTCCATCGGATGTACGAGATCCTGATCCGCCACCACGAGGAACCGCGCGCCTTGGTGGATGCCTGGCACGAGAGGAACGAGGCGACCACCCGGGCCGTGCTGATGGAGGCGTTGGCCGACGCACCCGAGCGCGAGCGCTCGAGGATCATGCGGGGCTTCGCGACCGGTCGCGAGACCGTGTACCGCCACCTCGAGCGGGTGATCGCCCGCAAGCGCTCCGGCGAGCCGTCCAGCTGGTTGTCCGACCCGGAGAACTACGCGCACGTGCGCGCGCTGTGGCAGACCGGCCGGATCCGCGCGATGCCGGGCGATCTGGCCGGCGCGAAGAGCCTGCAGACGGTCGCGGCGGCCTGCAAGGCGCTCGACATCCCGGTGCGCGTCCTCTACATGAGCAACGCCGAGGAGTACTTCAAGTACACCGCGCAGTTCGTCGCGAACATCGACGCGATGCCGCTCGACGACCAGGCGAGCATGTTGCTCCGCACCATCTACAACAAGAAGTGGGTGCACGCGGATCTGTGGGCGTACCAGGTGCAGCCGCTCTCGGACTTCCGTGCGAGGCTCGCCGATCGCAAGAACCGCTCGCGCAATCCGATGCTCCGGTACGCCGAGATCGACGGCAAGCTCGTGAAGGACACCGGACAGGAAGGGCTCACGCTCGTCGCGATCGAGCCCGCGAAGGCCGATGGCTGACGCGCTCCGCCGCTCCGCGCTCGACGTCGGGCTCGTCGCCGCGCTCGTCGGCTTCGCCGGCACGTCGCTCTTGTGCGATCGCACCGCCGCGCTCGACATCATCGGCCCCGACAGCGCCGACCCGTTCGCGCGCGCCGTGTACTGGTACGGCGTGCGCTACGACCCGCTCGTCGTCGCGAACCCGCTCTTCCTCCGAGTGATGTCGGGCATCTCCGCCTTCGTGTTCGGGCCGTTCTATCTCTGGCTCGCACGCGCGCTGTGGCGCCGCGACGCGCGTGCTCGCGTGCCCACGCTCGTGTGGGTCGTCGCGATGCTGTACTCGATGGTCGTGCACACGGCCGTCGAGCTGTGGGGCGAGATGCCGCCGCCCAACCTCGCGATCTTCGTGGGCGTGTACACGCCGTACGTCGTCGTCCCGTTACTCGTGCTGTGGCGTGTGCGTCGGTCCGATTTCGACGCGCCGTAGCACATTGCCGCAGTCGCGCTCGCTCTCGCGAGAGCGCCGGGCTCGCGTGGTTGACCCGGACCTCCCGCGGCTTAGGGTGTGGGTATGACCGCAAAGGAACGACTGGATCGCGAGGCCCGCCGGGCTCGCGAGCTTCGGCCCGAGGCGCCGGCCGAGGTCTCCGAGCCGAGTCTCGATGCGCCGGTCGCCGCGGACGACACGCCGTCGATCGAGTTCGAGGACCGCAGCGACGAGGAGTATCGCGCGGCCGTGCTCGAGGTGATGGCGGCGCTCGACTGGGTCCGCCAACAGCGAGCGCGCGGCAATCTGCCGAGCTAGCCGCGCCGGCGCCGCGACCGTCGCCTCCTCAGGCGACCGAGCGCAGGCGCTGCGTCGTGCGCCGGCCGAGCGACCACACCGGGCCGCCGTACTCGATCGACGCGAGCTCGCACAGCTCGAGCGCGCTCGTCCCCTCGCGCAACGATCGAACGATCGTCCCGATGACGGCGCGATCCGAGCGGCCCGCCCCCGCGAGGACGGCGAGGTCGGCGGTGTGGATCCGCGAGCGATAGCTCGCCGTCGGAAACGGCACCTCCGCCACGCCCTCGAGCGCGGTCATCCCGATGCCGCGCAGCACCGGCGCGAACTGGGCGTGCGACACGGTGAACGCCGCCCGCTTGCCGAGTGCGACCGCGGACGCGATGCAGGCCTGCGCGACCAGACGCGGCACGCCGCTCTTGCGACCCGCGGCCGTCGTCCAGAACGACGCGAGCTCGACGGTGTCGTTGGGCGCGAGCTCGCGGACGCGGCCGCGGATCGCCACGAAGTGACGCAGCACGGACTCCGCCGGGAAGCCCTTCGTCGGGTGACGTTCGTGCACGCGCCCACCGCCGAGCAGCGCACCGTCGCGATCGCACACGACGACGATGCGCGTCTGCGGCTGCTCGTCGAGCGGCACCGTTCGCACGAGCGCATCCACACCGTGTCGGATGCAGCACTCGCGCAGCCCGCGATCGAACGCCTCGTCGAGCGCCGGACGAGTCCCTGCCTGGACCACTTCGAGCATCCCCACGGTCGGATTCCATGCGGTCCGCGGCGCGGGCGGCAACGGGTCCGGCCCGTCCCGATGCGGGCCTCAGCCGGACAGCGGCTCGAGCTCGCCCGGCCACGGCCCGAACACGTCGGCCCCGGCCTCGGTGACGACCACGATGTCTTCGAGCCGCACACCGAACGCGCCGGGCTCGTAGAGGCCGGGCTCGTTCGACATCGTCATGCCGGGTGCGAGCACCAGCTCGCTCCCGCCCACGAGGTAGGGCGGCTCGTGCACCTCGAGCCCGATCCCGTGGCCGAGCCGATGCGTGAACCAGCGATCGTCGCGACCGAAGCCGGCGTCGTCCATCACCGCGCGCGCGGCCGCATCGACGGCGCCGCAGCGCACGCCCGGTGCGATCGCCTCGAACGCGGCGCGCTGCGCCTGCGCCACCGTGGCCCACGCCTTCGCGACGCGGTCCGACGGCTCACCCACGACGAACGTGCGCGTGATGTCGGAGCGATAGCCGAACAGCGACGCGCCCGTGTCGACGAGCACGACGTCTCCGCGGGCGACGGCGCGCGTCTGCGACGTGCCGTGGGGGAACGACGCGTTGGGACCGACGAGCGCGAGCGCCCACGGATCCACCATACCCGCGGCGACGAGCGCGGCCTCGGTCCACGCGCCGATCCGCTGCTGCGGCGTGCCGATGCGGATGCGCGCGGCGACGGCCGCGAGCGCGCGCTTCGTCGCCTCGTTCGCGCGTCGCAGTCGCGCGAGCTCCACGTCGGTCTTGCGGATGCGCTCGGCCCCGAGCACGTCGTCGTCCACGAGCACGACACCCTCGAGCGCGCGCGCGAGCCCGGCAGCGACGAAGCGCCGGGTGCTCGGCTCGATCGCGACACGGGGCCGCGCCCCCGCGACGCGCCGCACCACCTGCGCGAGCGCGACCGCGGAATCCTCGTGCTCGCGCCACAGCACGAGCGGAAGTCCGCTCGCGCGCTCCGTCGCCGTGCGCTGTTCGAACGACGGACACACGATCACGGGCTCGCCCTCGGCCGGCAGCACGAGCACGAACGGCCGCTCGCTGCGTCCCCACGCGATGCCCGACAGGTACGCCATGCCGGCGCCCGGCTCCACGACGAGCGCGTCGATCGCAGCCGCGCGCAGCCCGGCCTGCACCCGCGTGCGATGCTCGGCCCACTCGGCCGTCGTGGGCTCGGGCACGCCGTCGCACGCCCCGTGCAGCTCCGCGAACGCGTCGTCCTCGTCGCTCGCCCGGGACGGTGCGGTGCTGCGATTGCTCGCGCGCGGACGACAGCCGATCGCGAGCGTGCATGCGGCCACGGCCCCGCGAGCCGCGAGCGCGAGCACGGCTCGCCGAGGCCACGCGCTCACGCGCCGAGCAGCCGCGCCTTCTGTTGCGCGAACTCTTCGTCGGTGAGCAGGCCCGCGATGCGCAGCTCGTTGAGTCGCTCGAGCTGCGCCGCGAGCTCTTCGGTCGATCGCGGCGGCGTCGGCGGGGGCCCACCCGGGTAGCCCGCGGGCGCACCGGGATAGCCACCCTGCTGCGGGTGATGGGGGTAGCCACCCTGCTGCGGGTGATGGGGATGGCTTCCTGGCGGCGGATACGGCGAGGGGTACGGCGGCGGGCCGGGATACGGCGGTGGATACGGATACGGGCCCGGATAGGGCGGCGGCAGCATGTTGACGACGACCGGGCCCGGCAGCATGCCGCTGCCGTTGTAACGCCGGTTGAACTCGTCCTGATCCATCAGCGCGAGCACGAAGAAATCGATGAGCCCGAGCAGCGTGGGGATGAACGTCAGCGAGAAGACGAGGTACAGGATCCCCGCGCCGATCCGTCCGAGGTAGAACTTGTGCACGCCGATCGTGCCCATGAACAGCGCCAGGATGGCGGCCGTGTTCTTGTCCTTCATGCCGTCTCCGAAGTCCCCGCGGCGTTGCGTTCCGCCAACGTCAAGGAGGCACGCGTCCCCATCTCGTCGCCGCCGTGCAATCGATACACCCACTCGCCGGTGTCGAGGTCGAGATCTTCGACGAGCAGCCCCGCGTCCTTGAGCGCGACGAGGGTCTGCACGAGCGCCGCCTCCGTCCAGCGCAGACGCGCGAGCAGCTGCTCGAACGTGCTCTGCCCACTCTGCGCGAGCAGCTTGCGCACGCGTCGGCCGCGTTCCGCGGTGACGGCCGGGTCGCCCTTCGGGGCCGGCAACGCGGGCGGCACGAGGACCGACGCGCGCTTGAGGCCGCCGAGGATCGCGATGCCACCGCCGAGCGTCATCATGCTGCCGAACAGCACCGCGCCGACGAATCCGATCGGGTTGAGCACGGCCAACACCCCGCCGATCCCGGCGAGCGAGAGCCCGGCCACGATCATGCCGTGCCAGGAGAACGGCGCGCGCTCGGCCCACGTCCGCACGTCGTCGTGTCGTTGGAGGGCACCGTGCGGACCCGTGTCACCGCGCGGCACGGGCACCAACGCCTGGCCGCCTTGCGACTGCGTCCAGAGATCGGCGATCGAGAGGCGCGCCACGGGCAAAGGCTAGCATCGGCCCCCAACCGCGGGCGCGCTCGCGAAAATCCCAGGCGCGCGCGTGCACGCGCGCCCTCCCGCGCTCTGCATCAGGGGGCGCGTCCCATTCGGGGGCGCGGCTGGGTCACGGGCGCGGCTCGCGAGCCGCCGACGCCGCGGCCGCCCCGATCGGGATCTGCGGCGCGGACACGGCGGCACCGCGGACCGGGTGATCCGGATCTCGTGCGAGGCGCCTACGTCGATCGACGCATGCGCGAGTCCGTGCGCGCGATCGAACCCGTCCGTGTCGTGCTGCCCGACGCATCGCTCCACCCATGCAAACTGCCCAACGCCGGGCCGTCACGGACGTGCGAACCAGGCGAGCGAAAACGAGGTGCGCCCCGACACAAATGCTGTCGCGACCATGGGCTCGCCAACCATTCACCGCGCGTTCCTTCGTCGGCTCACGCGCTCGATCGCACCTCGTGTGAAGGGAGCTGCGCGACACGCCATCGACGTTCGCGTCGAGGTGAATGCCCCCCACGCACGCATCGAGCTGCGGCCTCGAGGGGTCGCGGGCGACTGACGTCGGCGTAAGCATGCAGGCATGCGCATCGGCACGTGTCGCCGATCACGGTCGATGTGTCCGCGCGCGCTTCCTCCACGAGCACGCGAAAATCGGGCGAAAAACCGCTCGCCGCCGTTTGATGGGGACCACCACCTTCTGTTAGTGTCACTCTGCCTCGTCCCATGCGCTCACGACGACGAACCCTCGCCCTCGCCCTCGCGTATGGATGCCTGCTCACCGGTTGTGACGACCAGGGCGGCGCACTCTTGTACGTGTTCTCGACTCACCATGCGACCCCGGAAGACGGCATGTTTCCGGATCGCGGTGGCGAAGACATGGCGCGCACCTTCGACAACGACACCGGCTGGACGGTGACGCTGCTCGAGTCGTACATCACGATCAGCAGCCTCACGCTCGTCGCCTGCGACGGCACGCCCTACCCGCTCGAGATGTTCTGGGGGCCTTGCCCAGAGGACATGCGCGAGGAGGACCTCGACATCCTCACGGTCGCAGGCCGCAAGATGCCGCAGGGCGACTACTGCGAGCTCGTGGTCGGCTACGGCCCGTACCACACGCCCGAGGTCGACCCCGCGAACGAGGACACGCGTCACAACATCCCGACCAACACCGACATCGACGGCAGCACGGTGTACCTCGCCGGCGGTGCGACGCAGGGCGTGGAGGGCGAGGAGCCGGTGATGTTCGAGCTCACCAACGGCCGCGAGCTCACGGTCGAGCTCGACCTGTCCGACCTCGGTGGGCCCGGCGCGCCGCTGCACATCGCCGAGCAGGAGGACTTCCCGAAGGAGCTCACGGTGTCGAAGACCTACGACCGCTTCCTCGACGGGGTGGACTTCACCTCGTTCGACGAGGACGACGTCGAGGACGAGCTCGACAACGTGCTGCGCGACGCCACGCGGGTCCAAGAAGGCCCGCAGGTGAAGATGTTCGATCCCGACGACGACGAGTGATCGTTCAGTCCTCGATCGACGGCAGCTCGCGCGCGCTGCCACGGCCCGGCAGCCGCGGCTCACTCGGCTTGCGCTCGGCCGGCGCCGGGTCGACCGGCGTGGGCTCGACCGGATCCGACGGCCGCTCCGGCGTCGCGTCGTCGGACGGGTTCTGCCCGTCGCCGCCCTCGCCGTAGAGATCGAGCAGCACGTCGCCGGCGGGCAGCGCCGCGGGCACGGCCTCGTCGACCGGCTCGGTGCCGGCGAGGAAGAACTCGTCGAGCGTCTTCAGATCGTCCGCATCGGGCGGCGCGAGCAGCCCGGAGACGGCGTCGATGCGCCGCACCGTGACGCTCGCGGGCTGCTGGAACGACGCGGCCGGCCCCGTCTCGGCCGCCTGCATCGCGGCGAGCCAGATGGGGATCGCGGCGCGTCCTCCGGTCTCGGCCTTGCCGAGCGGGCGCGGGCGATCGAAGCCCACCCACGCGACGGCCACCGTCTTCGGCGTGAACCCGGCGAACCACGCGTCGTGGTGATCCGCGGACGTGCCGGTCTTGCCGGCCACCGCGCGCCCGAGCGCTTTCGCCTTCGTGCCGGTGCCGTTCTGCACCACCGACTGCATCATCGACGTCAGCACGAACGCGACGTCGGCCCCGAACGCCTCGGTGGACACGCGCTCGGGCGTGACGACGGTGCCGTCGCGCAGCTCGATGGAGCGGATGAATGCAGGATCGATCCGGCTTCCGCCGCGCGCGATGGTGAGATACCCGGACAAGAGCTCGAGCGGCGTGACCTCGCCCGTGCCGAGCGCGAGCGACAGATCCTCGGGCAGCTGCCTCGTGATGCCGGCCGCGCGCGCGAACTCGTGCACGGTCTGCATGCCGAGCTTGTCGAGCAGCTTGATCGCGATCGTGTTCACCGACTGCGCGAGCGCCTCCCGCAGGCGGATATCGCCGCGATACACGTCCGCCTCGAAGTTCGTGGGTCGCCACTTCTCGTAGATCTCGGGCGAGTCCGACACGAGCGTGGCCGCGGTGTACTGCCGGCTGTTCAACGCGGCGCCGTAGACGAACGGCTTGAACGCGGAGCCGGGCTGGCGCAGCGCGTGCGCGGCCCGGTTGAAGTCGCCGAGCTCGTGCACGACCCCGCCGACCATCGCGAGCAGCTCGCCCGTCTCGACGTCGGCGACGACGACCGCGCCCTCCGGGCCCTCGTCGAGCGCCGCCGCGATCCAGCCCTTCGGCAGTCCGTTGTCGGCGCCCGTGGCCGTCACGACGACGCGCACGACGGCGCCGCTGGGGAACTGCGTGGCCGCGTCGAGCTCCGGGTCGTCGTAGCGCGAGCCCACCGGCACGGCGACGAACAAGCGATGCTCACCGACGGACGCCGCGAACCCGTCGACGGGCAGCGTGACGCCGGCCGGGCGCTCCTCGATCGCGGCCGTGACGACCTCGCCGACCGGCAGCGGACGATCGCCCTGCGCGGCCACCTGCGCGCGCTGCTTCGCCTTCGCCGGCTCGAGCCCGCGCCCGTAGTGCTGGCGCGTGTCGACCGCGACGAGCCCCGCAACGAGCCCCGCTCGCGCGGCGCGTTGCACCTTCAGCGACACCGTCGCGTGCACGGTGGCGCCGAGGTACGGCAACGCGTCCGCGCCGTACTGCGCCTCGAGCATCGTCTTGATCTCGTCGACGAACTCCTCGGCGCCCGCTTGCGGCGTCGGCCGCTGCGCGTCCTGGGCGAGCGACAGCGTCGTCGCCGCGAGGAACGGCGCGACCTCGTCGGGCCGCGCGAGCCCGTGCTCGACCATCTGGTTCAGCACCCACTTCTGGCGGGCCTGGGCCTTCTCGGGGTTCTTGAGCGGCGAGTCGCGGCTCGGCGCCTTCGGCAGCGTGGCCAGCAAGGCGGCCTGGCCGAGGTCGATGTCCTTCACGCCCTTGCCGAAGTAGAACCAGCTCGCCTCCTCGATGCCGTAGCGCCCGTGGCCGAGATAGATCTCGTTGAGGTAGAGCTCGAGGATCTCCGTCTTGTCGAGCGCCTGCTCGAGCCGGCGCGCGAGCACGAGCTCCTGGACCTTGCGATCGAACGTGCGCTCCGGCGTCAGCAGGAAGATCTTCACGACCTGCTGCGTGATCGTCGACGCGCCCTGGCGCACCTCGCCGGCCCGGATGTTCACGAACAGCGCGCGAACCATGCCGAGCACGTCCATGCCCTCGTGCTTGTAGAAGTCGGCGTCCTCGGCCGCGAGGAACGCGTTCTCCACGTGGCTGGGGATCTGCTCGTAGGCGATGACCGTACGCCGCTGCGTGTAGATCTCGCCGATCAACACGCCGTCGCGATCGACGATGCGGGTGATCTGCGGCGGTTGGTAATTGCGCAGCTTCTGCTCGTCGAGGTCGGCGACGTCGCGGCTGAACCACCAGAACACGCCGACGATCCCGAGCGTGGCCGCGACCGCCCCCAGCACCATGGTGAGCGCGAGCGCGAGGACGAGCTTCTTGGCGAGCGGCGACATCGAGGACGGCGGACGCGGCGGTGCCGGATGGTACCCCGGGTGCGGTGGAAACATGGGGCTCACCATGGGACCCGCCCCGCGATTCCGGCGAGCACGACGCCCCCACCGGTGAGGAAGCCTCCGTTCGGATCGGCGCCCGTGCGCGTGTCCGGTCGAATCGCGAACGTCCAGCCCGCCGCGACCTCGACCTCGACGTAGCGGATCACCGGGACGCGCAGCTCGAGCTGCGCGATGGTGCCGGTGAGCTTCGGCTCGAAGCCGTGCTTGTCACCGCGATGCGCGAAGCGAGCGAACACGTCGACGTGCGGGACGTCGACGCCGACGAGGAGCGAGAACATGTGCCCGAACGGCCCGGGCCGCATGCGGTACTCCGCGCGCACGACCGCGCCGCTGCGATGGCTCATGCGCAGCGCTCCCATGCCGCCGACCGCCTTCGGCACCTCGTCGCGCACGAACGCGTACTTCGGCGCGAGCGTGGTCGTGGAGTCGTCGGCGGCGTCGCTCGGACGGCCGAGCGGTGGGGTGTGCCAGCGCTGGGCGGAGTAGAACACGTCGAAATACGCGGGATCGTAGCCGGCGCTTCCCACCGTCAGCTCGGCGGTGCCGCCGAGCACGACGCCGCGCCGGCGCCCGAGCCGGACCTCGCCGTCGGCGCCCACGTGCGCGCCTTTTCCGAGGTTCGCGAGCATCGCGAGGTCGACATAGGGCCCCACGGCCCACCGCCAGTGGTCGGTCGCGACGTACTCGAGGTCGACCGCGGCCGCCACCACACCGCGCTCGCCCACGGAGCGCAGGCCGCCGCCCTTGCCGATCTCGAACGACGCCGGCATGCCGTTGTCGACGAGGGCGTGGGGCGCCGTGGGATCGCCGGCCACCGACACGCCGAGGCCGGCCCCGGCCCAGCGCGCGCCGAGCCGACTCGCGAGGATCTGACTGCCCGCGATGTCGCCCGCGAGCAGATCGATCGAGAGGTCGGCCGGTTGATCGAGCAATCGCGCGCCCACCACGGTGCTCACCGCGACGCCGGTGCGCCGCCGATCGACGTCGAGCGAGTTCGCCCACCCGCGCACGAGGCTGCCGTGGCCCAGCACGACGTCGCGCTGCCGCCCGGCGTCGATGCGCACCGCGACGCGACCTGTCTTGCCGAACGCGTGCGCATCGCCGTAGTGGAAGTCGGACAAGAGCGCGAAGAAGTCGCCGACCTCGTTCCACTCCTGCAGCCGCAGCACGCCGCGATCGTCGGGCGCGCGATCGGCCATGCGCAGCCGCAGCGGCACCGCGAACGCGAACCGCACCGGTGCGAGCTCGCGCAGATCGATCGCGATCCGAGGCGTGACGGCAGCGGTGGGATCCTCGAGCACGACGCCGAAGCCGAGCGACACGCGGGCCTCGCCGTGGACGCGCGCCTTCGACGGCGGTGGTCCCGGGCGATCGACGGCGTCGACGACGACCTCGCCGTTGCCGAAGCGCGCGCGCGCGGGCTTCGGGATCTCGACCGTCGACGGCGTGGACGCGGGTGGAGCGGACGTCGCTCCTGCCGGTGCGAGAGCGATCGCGACGGCGAGCACCGTCGCCGGCATCACCACGTCTCGCCGTCGGGTGGTTCGTCCATCGCGGGGCGCCCGGGCGCGTCGACCTCGGCCGGATCGTCGCCCGACTCGCCGTCGTTCGACTTCGTCCACCGCATCTTCGGCGGCGGCTCGCCCTCGTCGTCGGCCGCGACGGGCTCGGGGCCATCGTTCGCGGCACCACCGGCCAAGAGCCCCGAGAGCGCGCGCTGCCCCTCTTGCGCGGAGAGCAGACGATCGATCTCCGCGAGGCACGAGCCCACGTCGTTGCGCTCGGTGGTGTCGAACTGCAGCGGCACGTCTTTCCACAGGAGGTAGTCCTCCTCGGACAGCCGCTTGCGGTCGTGCATGATCCCCAGGATACGCCCGAGCTTCACCTGCATCGAGGCCGTGGGCTGGCCGTGGCACCAGCTCGCATGCCGTCGCACCGGGCTCGGCAGCATGAGCGCGAGGTAGGCGGCCTCCGGCGGCGTGAGCTCGCTCGGATCCTTGCCGAAGTAGTGCCGCGCCGCCCGGGTGACCCCGTAGATGCCGGGGCCGAACTCGATGACGTTGAGGTAGAGCTCCATGATGCGCTGCTTCGACAGCGCGGTCTCGAGGTACCAGGTGAGGAAGAGCTCCTGCAGCTTGCGCGAGATGGTGCGCTCGTGGGACAGGAGCACGTTCTTCACCATCTGCATCGTGATGGTAGATGCGCCGAGCCGAACCTTGCCGGCGGCGAGGTTGCGCTGCATCGCGGTCTTGAACTGCGACGGCAGGAAGCCGCGATGGCGCCAGAAGCCGCCGTCCTCCGTGGTGAGCACGGCCTGCACCATGTACGGCGAGATCGACTCGAGCGGCGTGAAAGAACCGGAGTACGCGTGCAGGCTCACCGTGCGCTCGCGACCGTCCCGCATCGTGACGCGATGGGTGAACGATCCGTTCAACCGCTCGGCCGACGCGTGCACCGGCACCTGCTTCGCGGCGCAGTCGTCCATGCCGATGCGACCGTCGAGCACCATCGCTTCGAGGTCCGCGTAGTCGGCCTCGAAGCGCACGTCGGCCTCGAACTCGCCGTCGAGCACGAAGCCCTGCAGGCTCGGGGTGAGCTCCCGCGGAATCGCGTCGAGCACCGCCTGACAGTCCACCTTGGGCACCTGCGCGTGCAGGCGGTAGTGACGATGCCGACGATCCGCGGTGTGCACGATGTCGGCGGACAGCGCGAGCTCGACGCCCTCGCGCTGGATCACCGCGTGGTCGAGCCGCAATCGATGCGCGCGGGGATCCACCTCGGCGGCGAACTGCAGATCGAAGCCGATGCCGCGCACCGGATCCTTCGCGAGCACGGGGTGGTTCACGTTCAGGCCCTCGAGCGAGACGTCGCCCTCGAGCCGCGCGATGCCGCCACCGAACACGACCGACAGGTGGCCGCCGACGGTTGCCTGCGCCGACTCGACGACGGGCAGCTTGCCGAGCACCTCGGGGATCCGTCCGAGCTCGAACTCGGCCATGTCGAGGCGCACGACCCCGGCGCTCAGATCGCGACGCACCTTGCCGGCCATCGACCACAGCCGCGCGCCGGCGTCCTCGGCCCGGTTGGAGAAGCCGCCGGCGAGGTCGACCTCGACCTCCGTGATCGCGGGGTCGGACAGCTCGACCCACCCGTCGACGCCGGCGACGGCGATCGCATCGGTCACCGGCGCACCCACGTCGTCGAGCTCGACGCGAACGGGGAACGCGAGCTGCGGGCCGTCGACGCCGCGCTGCACCACGAGCGTGGCCGCCACCTTGCCGGCGGTGACGAGCGGACCGCGACGCGGCTGCACCCTCACGTCCTGGAGCTCGACTGCCGCGGTGCGCGTCGCGGGGGCGAGCTCGGCCTGCACGCGCGCCTCGAGGTGGCTGATCCGCGGATCCTCCGGCTCGTCGATCACGACCCACACGTCGGCGAGGACGAGCGTGTCCGGTACGAGCCGCACGCGGCCACCTTCGTCGCGCGGCGCGTCGTCTCGGCGGCGCATCGCCTTGCGCGCGAGGTCTTCGAGCGTCGCGCGATCGCCCTGCACGCGTCCGCCCTGCACGTGCACGCGCTGCACGTCGACGCGCCGGCGCGCCAGCACGTGCCCCGCGAGCTCGACCGTGATCTCGTCGAAGCGGAGGATCGGCGCGCTCGGGTCACCGACGACGAGGTCGCGCACGACCACGCGCTCGTAGCCGAGCTCCAGCTCGCCGAGCTCGACGGGTTGCTCGAGCCGCGCGGAGAGCTTCTCGACGATCGCCTCGCGTGCCCACGATCGCGTCCACGCCGGAAGTGTCGCGATCGCCGTGACGCACACGATCGCCCAGCCGAGGAATGCCGCCACGAACCAGATCCAGGTCCGCGAGACTTGCTTCGGCGTGGGTGAGCGTCGCGTCATCGAGAGCGATCGCCAGACGTCGTTGTAGGGTACTCGTCCGGCCGACCCTCGACCACGACGCGCGAGGTGGTGCTCGAGCATCCCGAGGCGTGACGGCGACGAGGGCGCCGTGGCGGTCGATGGCCCACACGAGCCCGCAATCGCCCCGAAATGCGGCGAGTCCGCGCGGCGTGGGCCGGGCGGACTCGTGCGGGAGAGGAACGGGGCCGGGGCGATCGCTCAGCTGCGATGGCACTGGCTGACGAACATCAGATGGCCCGCGCCCTTGGCATCCTCGTACTTGCCGACGTCGAACATGAACAGCGCGTTGTCGTCGATGCTGTACTCGGTGTTCACGAGCGAGCCGGTGCCGTCACGCTTCGACAGGTCGAGCTTCAGCTTGAGCTTCTTGTCGTCGCCACCGAGCAGGTTGAGCTTCAGCTTGTGCCCGGACTTGAACGTCGCCGACGAGCCCTCGGCGGCGGCCTTGTCGAGCTTGAGCGTCTTCTGATCGACGAGGCGGAAGCCCTTGTAGATCTCGAACTGCTCGCTCTCGAAGAAGGAGCGCAGCGCCTCGAGCTCCTTCGGAATCTTGCCGTCGCCGTCCTTCGACAGGAGCACGGCGGTGAACTGGCACTTCGCCTTGCCGACCTCGGCCTGGGCGACCGCCGGATCGAGAGCGACCGCGCCGAGGGCCAGCGTGGGCACCATCAGCGAGGCGAGCACCGATCCGAGCACGCGTTGTTTCATTCGGTGGGTCATAGCGAACGTTCACTCTTCTGGGGGGAGTCGCCCTCTTCGACGTAGAGGACGGTGACCGTGCCGTTCTGCGAGATGCGGCCGGTCTTGCCGCCGAACTCGATGCTGTGGATCTCCGCGGCAGCGGCCTTCGGTGCGGGGAACACCTCGGGCGGGGTCGGAGCTTCGGGGGTGCGCTGGGCGATCTCGACGCTCGGCGCCGGGGTCGGGCCGGTCTCGGGCGAGGCCTTCGCCGGCGGGGTCTCGGGCACAGACGCGATGGGGGATTCTCGATTCAACCCGTCGTCGCCCGTGAACTGCACCACCACCACCGCGAGCGCTGCAGCACCAGCAGCCGCGAGCACGGGTGTGCGGTACGGGCGGAACGCCGCCCACAGACGCGACCAGATCGACTCGGGCACCGCGGCGCGAGCCGCCTTCTGCTCCGCGTCGATGCTGCGATCGATCTCGTCCCAGATCTGCTCGAAGCGAGCCCGCGGCACCTCGCTGGCGCGCGCCTCGAGGCTGCGCGAGACGAGGCTCCGCATCGTGCCCAGCTGCTCGAGGTGAGCGCGGAGCTCGGGGTCGCGATCGACCTCGCGTGCGATCTCGGCGGCATCGCCGTCGTCGAGCTCGTCGTCGAAGTACATCTGCAGACGCTGGTCGCGACGGCTCGGGATGCTCGGCTCGTCGGCCGCGTCCGGGAACCCGATCGTGTTGGTGAACGGGCTCTTGTCGCTGCGGGTGGAGGTCTTCGTCATGGCAGTGCAGCCTCGTGCGTGAGGGCGTCGTCGCCGTCCTCGGACGGTTCGGGAAGGTGCTCGAGCCGCTGTCGCAACAGCTTCTGCATGTTGCGGCGCGCGTGGAACAGGCGGCTCATGATCGTGCCCTTGGAACAGTTCATCGCCTTCGCCATGTCGGCGTACGACATGCCCTGCAGCTCGCGCATCACGATCACGGCGCGATGCTTGTCCGACAGGTACTGCAGGCTGTCCTCGACCGCGGCGAGGATCTCCTTGTTCTCGACGGCATCACCCGGATTGCCGAGCGCCGAGGCGGGCAGCATGTCGGCGGGGGCGTCCTTCTCCCCGTCGTGCCTCAGCTTGTCGTCGAACTCCACGTCGCGCTTCCGGACGTTGCGCCGCAGGTGATCGATGCAGAGGTTCGCGACGATGCGATAGAGCCACGTGTAGAAGCTCGACTGCCCCTCGAAGTTGGGCAGGTAGCGGTACACTTTGATGAAGGCCTCTTGCACGACGTCCAGCGCATCTTCGGGGTTGCGAAGGAATCCGTAGGCCACCGAGTAGGTCTTGCGCTCGTAGCGCTCGTAGAGCATCTGGAACGCACGCCGATCTCCGCCGCGGGCGGACTCGACCAACGTGTGGTCGTCGGCATCGGTGGAAACCACGTATTCCTCGCTCTTCGACGGCGGGAGGTACCGCCTATTCAGGCGGCGAAGGGGCGGAAAAGGGCCTTCGGCGCTCTCGCCGGCCCCCGCGACCGAGTGACGGGGTCGCGTCGGCCGGTTATACCTTCGAGCGGGCCCGAGCGGCCAACGACAATGCCGCGCGTGCCCCCGTCCTGGATGCGATCGCGATGACGCCCGTCCTCGGATTGCGCGCGTTCGTGGCCCGGGCCCGCCGCTGGGCGCTGTTCGGGACCGCCGTCCGCATCGCTGCGATCGCGGTGTTGTCCGCGGCGGGGCTCGCCCTCGTCGCCGTGTGGACCGCCGGCTGGACGCTGCGCGGGGATCTCACGCAACCGGGGTGGCTCGCGCTCGTGGGCCTCGGCACGCTCGCGGTCGCGGTCGTGGAAATCCGCCGCGGTGTGCGCAGGTTCGGCACCCTGCCGCGCTGCGCCCTCGCGATCGCGCGGACGAGGCGGCCACTCGGTCCCGGTGCCGCGGCCGACGGCGACCGACGCTTGCGCCAGGAGGTGCTCGGCGCGTTCGACCTCATCGGCGCCGGATCCGGTCGCGCCGGGTCGGCCACGCTGCGCCACGTCTACGTCGGGGACGTCGAGGCCCGGCTGCGCGATCGCGGTGCGACGCCGCGTCGCGCCCTGCCCGCGATCCCGGTGCATCGGATCCTCGCGGCCACGATCGTCCTGGGCGTGTTCGGCTCCGTCCTCGCAGCGACCTCGACGTTCGCGTCTGGCTGGCCGCTGTGGCTCGAGGCCCGCGACGGTCGACCCGCGCCACCGCCCGAGCCGGTCTGGTCGTCGCTCACCCTCGGCCTCACCTATCCCGCGCACACCGATCGACCGCCGCACACGATGCCGAACCCGAGCGGTGCGTTGCGCGTGCCCGCCGGCACGGAGGTCGCCGTCGAGCTCGTCGCGCGCTCGCCCGCGAGCGCCGCGGCGCTCGTCGTCGTCGCGGATCCCACCGAGCTCTCGCTCGCGCCGGCGCCGGAACGCGTCGTGCTCGAGCCGACCGACGCCGAGGGCCTCGGCTTCCGCGGTCGATTCGTCGTGCGTGGCTCGGGCACGTGGACGGTCGCATTGCTCGACGACGAGGACGAGGAGCCCGACGCGGCGTCGCGCCGGTCGGCCGCGCTGCCCGTGCAGCTCGAGCCCGATCGCGCGCCGGAGATCGAGGTCATCCCGCTCGGCCCCACGGAGCAGTCCGTCCGCGACGCGGAGCTGATCGACGTGCGCTGGCATGCGAAGGACGACTTCGGCATCGTCGCGGTCGAGCTCGTGTACCAGCTGCCCGACGGCACCACGCATCGGCTCGGACCCCAGGCCGCACCCGCGCCGACGCGGAGCTGGCGACACAAGACGACGTGGGACATCGCGGCGATCCCCGTCGCGTCGCGCAGCGAGGTGCTCTACTGGCTCGAGGTGCGCGACAACGATCCGGGGCTCGGCATCGATCCGCTGCCCGACGGTCCCGGCAAGGTGACGCGCTCGTCCGCGTTGCGCCTGCAGGTGGAGGACGAGCAGGCGGAGCACGCCCAGAATATCCTCGGCCTCCGCGAGCTGCGGGATCGCGCGGTGGATTCGCTCGCCGAGCGCCTGGTCGCCGTGCCGTTCGAGGCTCGCGAGCCCAAGCCCGACCTCGTCACCCGCGTCGCGCTCGCGCGCGAGCTGCACGAGCACTCGGGGGCCCTACTCGCCCAGCTCGCGGCGTCGATCGATGCCCTGTCGATCGATGCGCTCGCGCAGGCTCGCGACGCGGAGATCCTCGGGGCGATCCATCGGCGGCTGCTCGCGCTCCACCAGAAGGAGGCGACGACCTGGGAAGCACTGCCGCCCGAGGGCGAGCTCGACGATCCCGCCACCGCCGAGCGCACGCTCGGGACGCTCGCGGCCCACAACGTGGCCGTCGTGACGCAGCTCGAGGACGAGATCATTCGACTCGACGACATGGTCGACGGCATGGTGGTCGAGCAGCTCGAGGCACTCGTCGCCCGACTCGAAGCGACCCAGCGAAAGCTGGTGGAGCTGCTCGAGCAGCTGCAGGCGGGCGACGAGTCGGTGCGCGCTCAGATCGAACAGCTCGAGCAGCGAAGGCGCGAGGATCTGCGGCGGCTGTCCGAGGCGCGGGCGCTCTTGCGCGAGGAGATCGAGCAGGAGTTCATGAACCTCGACGCGTTCGCGATCCTCCAGCAGATCGAGCGCGACGAGCAGCTGCAAGCGATGCTGCAGCGCGGCGAGGTCGAGCGCGCGCTCGAGCAGGCGCGCGGCCAGCTCGACGAGGTGCAGCGGCTGCGCGATCAGGTGCAGGAGCGCGCCGGCGAGGCCGGCGCGGGTGCGCCCGAGCTCACCGAGGAGGAGCGCCAACGCATCGCGCTGTTGCGCGAGCTCAGCCGCCTGCAGGACGAGGAAGCGTCGCTGCGCGGGCAGACCCAGAAGCTGCACAAGGCGTGGCGCGACGCGGTGGCCGAGACCCCGGCCGAGGCCGGCGATGCCGAGTCGACGCGGCGCAAGGCCGAGGCGCTGCGCGAGCAGCTCGAGTCGATCAACGACGCGCGACTCGGTCGCGATGCGCGGCGCGGCCTCGACGACGCGAAGGCGGCGCTCGAGCGGCTCCGCGCGACTGCCGAAGGCAAGGCACCGAAGGCGCTCGAGATCGCCGAAGCGGCCGATGCCGCCGCCGACGGCATCGCGCGCGCGCTCGCGGGCGCGGAGCGAGCCGAGGGCGAGGGCAAGGCGCTCGAGCGCGCCGACGAGAAGGCCCGAGCGCTGCGCGAGGCCGCGAACGGCCGACTGCCGGGCGCACGCGAGGTGCTCACACCGGAGCAGCGCGCCCAGTTCGACGAGCTGCGCGAGCGGCAGGACGGCGTGCGCGAGCGGGCGAGCGAGCTGTTGCAGAGCGAGCTCGCGAAGCCGCTGCCGCAGAGCGGTCGCGCAGGCATGCGCCGCGCCGACGGCGGCATGGGTCGCAGCTTGCGGGGCCTCGAGGGCGAGACGCCGCGCGATGCGATCTCCGGCCAGTCGCAGGCGTGGAGCGGGCTGCAGGAGGCGATCGACAGCCTGCGCCGCGGCTCGCCCCCTCCCCCGCCGTCGGCGAGCGGCGACGCGTCCACCGAGGCGGAGCGTGATCGATCGCTGCGCGACGAGCTGCTCGATGCGATGCGCGAGGACGCCCCACCCGGCTTCGCCGATCCGGTGCGCCGCTACTACGAGGAGCTCCTGCGATGAAGCGCTCGCTCGTCGGATTGCTCGGGCTCGCGTGCCTCGTCGCGCGGCCGTACGCCGCTGCGGCGGACGATCCCGATCCGGTGCGCGAGCTCGACGATGCGCTCGGGCGGTGGGACACGACGGCCGCCACCGACGCGCTCGAGCGCATGCCGGACGGCGTCGAGCGCAGGGTGAAGGAAGGCGTGATCGCGGTGTTCCGCGGCCACTACCACGACGCGGAAGCGCTGCTCACCGATGCGATCGCGAGCGGCGAGCTCGACGACACCGGCGGCCTCGCGGAGGAGGCCCATCACTATCTCGCGCTCGCCGCGGGCGCGCAGAAGGCCCTCGGCAGCACGATCCACGTCGTCGACGCCGACGCCCACGTCGACGCCGTGTTCAGTGACGCGAAGGACGTCGTGCTCGCGCCGTACCTGTTCGCCGCGATGGCACAGGCGCGCACCGTGCTCGCGAGCGAGCTCGGCGTCGTGCCCGATCACGCGGTGCGCTTCGAGTTCCTCGACGACCCCGCGAAGCTCGCGATGGTCACGCCCCTCACCGTGCAGAACATCCGCACGACCGGCACGGTCGGCGTCACGAAGCACCGGCGCGTCGTGATGATCACGCCGCGCGTGATGGTGCACGGCTACGGCTGGCTCGACACCGCCGTGCACGAGTACGTGCACTACCTGCTCACGCTGCGGACCGGCAACAACGCGCCCGTGTGGCTGCAGGAGGGCCTCGCGAAGCTGTACGAGACGCGTTGGCGTCGCGACGAGCCCGAGCCGCTCGACGACGGCGTCGCGTACCGGCTGCACCAGGCGATCGTGCGCGACGATCTCGTCACCTTCGCCGAGATGTATCCGTCCGTCGCCATGCTGCCGAGCGCCGAGCGGGCCGCGCTCGCCTATGCCGAGGTCGAGACGATGTTGGGCCTCCTGCGCGAGCGCAAGGGCACCGCGGCGATCGAGTCGCTGCTCGATCGCGTCGCCGCGGGCGACGATGCCGAGACCGCGCTGGGGGCCGCGTGGGGCGGTCCGTTCGCCGACTTCTACGCGGAGTGGAAGCGCGTGATGCTCGTGCGCACCGCGAAGAGCGACAAGGACGAGATCGACGTCCCCACGTTCAAGGACGGCGAGGAGCCGCCGCCGGCCGTCGAGCTCGGCGACGTGTTCTCCGAGCTCGGCGGCGGCAAGGCGCGCCAGCACGCGCGACTCGGCGCGCTGTTGCACGCGCGGGATCACGCGGAGGCAGCGGTCGTCGAGTACGAGCGCGCACGCAAGGCCGATCCGCGGGCGCGCAAGGATCCCGCGCTCGCGCGCCGGCTCGGGCGGTTGTACGTCGAGCTCGAGCGCTACGCCGAGGCGGTGCCGCTGCTCGAGATCGCGGCAAAGGACGCCCCCGACGACGCGAACCTCGCCGCCGCGCAGACGCGGGCGCTGTTGCGCACGGGTGCACGGGCGGGCGCGCGCGTGGCCGCGGATCGGGTGATCCGCAACAACCCGTTCGTGCCCACCGTGCACTGCGACCTCGCCGAGCTGGCGAAGGACGCGATCGTGATCGAGGCCGAGCGGGCGCAGTGCGGCGAGCCCGGATCGCAGTGACTCAAGCGAACGCGGGCAGACGCTCGCGGCTCTGCGGGATGCGAGCCTCGCGCGTGCGACCGTTGCTGCGCGCGAACGCGGCATCGATCTGACGCAGCAGGCGGCGCAGGCTCTTGCACACCGGCGCGGCCTGCTTCACGACGACGCCGACCTGGAAGCCCGCGCCGGCCGGACCGGTGCGATCGAGCACGAGCCGGAGGTCGCCGATGACGGCCTGGATCTCGCCGCTCGAGCCCGACGACGGCTGGGCCTCGACGTCGTAGAAGACGTGCGCGAGCCGGCACAGCGAGCGGCCGGCGAGCTGTTCGTCGAGCCCCGGCACGCAGCGACCCGCGACGACTTCCGCGTGACGAAGAAGGAACGCACCGAGCACGTCGGGCGTCTGCGCGAGGCGAGCGAGCTTCTCGACGACATCGGGATACGCGACCGCGACGACGCGATCGAGCTCGCCCGGATCCGCGCCGCTGCGCGAGACACCGGCGAGCAATCCTTCCCAGCGGCCGACGATCGTGCGCGCGCACCGAGTCGCCCCGGACACCCACGTCGCCTCCGCATCGCGCCAGGACAGCATCGCGTGCACCGCGGCCGCGCCGGACATGTCGTCGGCGAGCGCGTGCACGGGCTGACCGGCCTCGAGGAAGATCGTGCCGCTCTTCTCCGGCGACTTCGCCGTCGCGGCGCACACGAGGTGCAGCACGCCGTCGTGTCCGGCCGCGCAGTGGAGCGTCAGGAGCTGCGCCGTCGGGATGCCCGAGCACGAGCCGAGGAAGCCCGCGTCGGACGCCGGATTGCGCATGAGCTGCAGGAGCATCGCGGTCTGGAACGGCTTCGCGAGGATGCCCGCGGCGCCGAGGTGACACGCGGACTCGACCCGACGGTCGTCGACGCGCGCCGCGATGGCGACGAGCGGCACGCCGGTGTGTCGACGCTCGACCTCGCCGACGATCGACGCGACGGCGTCCTCGTCGAAGTCCAGATCGATCACGACGCCGTCGATGGTCGTGCGCTCGAGCAGCTCGGTCGCGACGTCGGCATCACGGCACGCGACGACCTCGACGGCATCCGCGGCGGCGTCCGCCACGAGTCGAGCGTTGTGGGCCGCGTCGGCATCGACGAGCAGGATCCGGGTCGGGTGATTCATCGGTCGGTCTGTCCTCTCGCTCCCCATCGGCCACCCCCGACGCCGGTTGAGGCGCTGCACCCGTCCCGAAACGCATCACCTGCGCCGGCGATCATGGCATCCGCCTTGCTCTGCCTCCGCGCGGATGTCCTCGTCACCGGCCGACCGCGGGCCCGATCCCGCCACAAGTCCCAAGATCTGGGCGATCGGGGGCGGCAAGGGTGGCGTCGGCAAGAGCGTCGTCGCCAGCAATCTGGCGGTCTGCATGGCGCGACTCGGTCGGCGTGTCGTGATCGTCGACGGTGATCTCGGCGGGGCGAACCTCGATACCTTGTTCGGTTGCACGCGTCCGGCCCGGACGCTCGCGGACTTCTTCGCCAAGAACGTGGAGCACCTCGGCGACGTCGCGGTGCCGACCGGCGTCGAAGGACTGGCGCTGGTCGCCGGAGACGCCGACACGCTGGGCAGCGCGAACCCGGCCCACGCGCAGAAACAGAAGCTCGTGCGGCATCTCAAGACGCTGCCGTGCGATCTCGTCATCGTCGACCTCGGCGCGGGCACTTCCTTCAATACGCTCGACCTCTACCTCGCCGCCGACGTCGGCATCGTGGTCGCGACGGCCGAGCCCACGAGCGTGCAGAATGCGTTCGCCTTCATCAAGACGGCCACGTTGCGCACACTCGAGCAGCGCACGGGCGTGCGACGGCGCGAGCACGACGAAGGCTCCCTGCGCCGGATCGCGGGCGAGAGCGCGGATGCCCGCGCGGCGCTCGTGCGCGCCACGTCGCTCGTGGTGAATCGTGCGACGCCCGCCGAAGGCCGACGCGTCGCGAACCTCCTGCACGATCTCGCGGGTCGGTTCCTGGGCGGTCAGGTGTGCCTGCGCGCGACGATTCGCGAGGATCCGGCGGCAGCGCGGTCGATTCGGGCCATGCGGCCCGTCGTCCTGACGGATCCCGCGGCGCCGATCTCCATCGACATCGCCACGCTCGCGCAAGAGCTGTGGGCCCCGGCTCGCAGCGCGACGACGATGCGCTCGGGGATCAACGAGACCGTCGAGCACGACGGCGTCCACTGTCACGTACAGAGCGAGGACCTGGGCGGCAGCCAGGGGGCCGTGCGCACGCAGATCTTCTTCGAGGACGGCAGCGTGCTGTTCACGCGCCGCACACCGTACGTCGACGCGTTCTTCGTGCGGCTCAACGTCGCGCCGGGCGACCGCGTTCGGTTCCATCACGTCGCGATCGTCCGCGCGCTGCGCTCGGGCCGGATCGAGGTGCTGCGGAGGTCGGCATGATCGCGTCGACGATCCCGCTCGCGTGCGTGCTGGCCGGCGGTGTGGTCGGCGGCGTCGCGCCGGCCGAGAAGATGCACGTGAGCACGACGATCATGGCGGGCACGGGCCTCAGCCTCGCAGGCAGCGACGGCGTCACCTACGGGCGACGCTCGCCCGCGTTCCTGCTCGCCGAAGTGGGGCTGCGTCATCCCGATCTGATGTGGCTGGAGTTCGCACCGGCGCTGCTCCTCGAGATGGAGGGCCGCGTCGGATTCGGGCTGTTGCCGCGCGTGCGCGCATTCGTGCCGACCAAGCGGCTCCACCCCTACGGCGTGCTGGGGCTGCCGATCTTCGTCGCGCCGTACAGCATGCTCGGCGTGCAGGCCGGCTTCGGCTTCACGCTCGATCTGCACAAGCGCGTCGCGCTCGTCGCGGAATTCACGGGCAACGTGTTCTTCTGGGGCAGCGATCTCATGACGAGCTCGGTGCTCGGCAAGCTCGACTCGTCCTTCGGCGTGAGGGTGCACTTTTGAGACGCGCGGTCCCGCTGTTCTTCCTGGCGCTCGCGGGCGGATGCGTGAAGGCGGACTGCCTGCGCGACTCCGACTGTGCGAAGCCGCTGGTGTGCACCGCCGTGACGTGCGTCGATCCGCCCGTCGACACCGACGGCACGACCGATGGCAGCGGCACCGGCGACGCCCTGGTCACCGACGGCACGGACGGCGCGGATGGGCTCGACCCCCCGACCACCGACCCGACCACGGGCGCCGGCGACGATGACCCGTCGATGCCCGGCACCACGACGGACGCGGCGGAGACGAGCGCCGCGATGGACGAGACCGCGACGTCCAGTGGCAGCGACTCGAGCGACGGCGGGGCGATCGATGCCTCGTCGTCGACGTCGTCGGGCGATCCGACGGACACGAGCGGGTCTTCGTCGGGCGCCACGGGCGATGATTCGACGACCACGTCGTCCGGCGGCAGCGACGACTCGTCCTCCTCCGACTCGACCGGGTGAGACCACGGAGCACGCGATCCCACCGTCAGCCTCCTGACTGGTCCCACAAGAGGCCGCTCGTTCGTCGGCGTCAGACCATTGACCCCCCGGGGGCACCGTCGAATAGTAGGTTCGAATGGGGCTCTCGACGGACAGCGTGTTGCGCGGGGCGTCGGTCTTGATCGTCGACGATCACGAGCCGCACCGCATGCTGCTCGCGAACTACCTCGGCGCGCTCGGCTGCGCGTGCACTGGCGCCAGCGGCGGCAACGAAGCCCTCGAGCGGATGGCGGGCTCGTCGTTCGACCTCGTGCTGCTCGATCTGCGCATGGACGACCTCGACGGCATGGAGGTCCTCAAGCGCGCGCGCGGCCGCGGCATCGCGCCCGACTGCATCATGATGTCGGCCGAGGGCACGGTCTCCCACGCGGTCGAGGCCATCCGGCTGGGCGCGACCGACTTCCTCGTGAAGCCGTTCGAGCTCGAGCAGCTCCACGATCTCGTGCGCCGTGTGCTCGGGTCGAAGAACCGCGACACGACGACCGAGGCCGATCCGCGGCTCGTGTGGCGCGACAAGTTCGCACCCGACCTCATCGGCGAGCACGCGGCGCTCAAGGAGGTCTTCCTCGTGCTCGAGCGCATCGCCCACACCGATTGCACGGTGCTCGTGCTCGGCGAGAGCGGCACCGGCAAGGAGCTGGTCGCGCGGGCGATCCACGAGTCGTCCGGGCGCGCGAAGAAGTCGTTCGTACCGGTCAACTGCGGCGCGATCCCGGAAACGCTGATCGAGAGCGAGCTGTTCGGCCACGCGAAGGGCTCGTTCTCCGGCGCCACGTCGGCGCGCGAAGGGCGATTCGCGGTGGCCGACGGCGGCACGCTCTTCCTCGACGAGATCGGCGAGATGTCGCTGGCGGTGCAGGTGAAATTCCTGCGTGTGTTGCAGGAGCAGGAGTACGTGCCGGTCGGCGAGACCCGCCCGCGGCGCTGCGACGTCCGCATCATCGCCGCGACGAACAAGAACCTCGAGAAGATGGCGGAGGCCGCCACGTTCCGCGAGGACCTGTTCTACCGGCTGAATCTCATCCCCATCCACCTGCCGCCCTTGCGCGAGCGCAGCGACGACATCCGCCTGCTCGTGCGCCACTTCCTCGAGCTGCAGGGCAAGCGCCGCGGCGGCCGAGTGCTCGGCATCGGCGAGGACGCACTCGAGCTCATGATGCGCTACACGTGGCCCGGCAACGTGCGCGAGCTCGAGAACACGGTCGAGCGCATGACCCTCTTGCACGGTGGCGCTGGCGTGCTCGGCGTGGCCGATCTGCCGCCGAAGATCCAGCGAGAGGCGCGGCGCGACGTGGTCGCTGCGGTGGCCACGGACCTCGAGCCCGCGCCCGCGAGCGACGCCCGCCCGCCGGAGCCGCGCGATCCGGGCGACAGCGCGGTGATGCACATCGCGCGGGACGACGACGCGCGGGCGGCCGTCGTCCCGCTCTCGGCCGCTGCGGTGAACGGCTCCGAATCGGACCGCGGACGCGTGCCGGCCGCACCCGAGGACTTCCGACTGCCCGACGAAGGGCTCGATCTGCGCAAGACGGTCGAGGCGTTCGAGATGAGCCTCATCGAGCAGGCGCTCGAGCGCACGGGCGGCAACAAGAACCAGGCGTCGATCCTGCTGGGCCTGAACCGCACCACGCTCGTGGAAAAGCTCCGCAAGCGTCAAAAGAAGCCCGACGAGAACTAGCAGCCCGCCCGGGCGTCAACGTTCCGCCTCTCGCAGGTGGCACGGGGGTTGCTCGAACGGGGGCGTGCTCTCGCGTGCGGCGGTTTGTTGTCTGACGGTGCTCGCCCTCGTGGCGTCCGACGCCGGGGCGCGACCGCATGGCGGACGCCCCGAGGCGAAGATCGCGGCGCCCGGCACGGACGCGCGCGGTGCGGGAGCGCTCACCGTGTCGACCGCACGCCCGCGGCTCGCGAACGTGGAGCGGCAGCTCGTGCTCGAGCTGCCTCGCACCGAGCGCGACGCGACGGTGCGCCTGTTGCCGGCCGCGCTCGGGGTCGAGCTCGACATCCAGGCTCCGGTCGCCGACGTGCGCGCTGCCATCGCGTCCGCGATCGAGACCAGTCCCGATGCGTGGTACGTCGACGCCCGCGAGATCCTCGATGGGACGCGTGCGCGCGTCGTCCATCGCGATCGCAGCATCGCAGCCGCGGTCGGACGCGCGGACGGTCGCATCGTCGTCGCGTTCGGTGCGCTCGGCGAGGAGGCCCGCCTGCGAGCATTCGCCGACACGGTGCGCCTGCCCCTGCCGGAGCCGACGGAGCTCGGCGCCGACCTCGAGGTGTGGCAGGAGGCCGAGCGATCGATCGCGGCCGGTGAGCTGCCGGAGGCGAAGCGCCGGTGGGAGCGGCTCGCGGATCAGCCGAAGCTCGCCGACCTCGCCGCGCTGCGGACCGCCGAGCTCTACATCGCGAGCGGCCACGTCAACGAGGCGCTCGCGCAGCTGCGCGCCGTGTCGCGCAGATTTCCGCGGTCCACCGGGGCCGCGCTGGCGCGCCTCGACGTGCTCCACCTCGAGGCCCTCACCGGCCTCGCGCGAGCAGAGCCGGAGCAGGTCGACGTCGCCGCAGCGAGCGTGGATCGGGCGGCGTTCGAGGCGTTCATCTCCATGCGCGCGGCGATGGTGCTCGTCGAGCTCGGCGAGCACGAGCTCGCGCTGCGCCACCTGCCCGACCCGAGCGGCCTGCCGGCCGTGTGGCGCGGACCCGCGAGCGCGCTGGGCGAAGATCTCGTCGCATCCACGATCGTCGCGCCCGCGTTGCGCGGCGATCCCCGCGGCACCGCGGTGCATCACGTGCGATGGAGCGTTCGCGTCGATCGTCACGCGGATCGAGATCGGATCCTCGATGTCGTCGCCGCCGCCTACACGGCGCTCGGATTGCACGACCGCGCCGTGCCGCTCCTGCGCGCGCGGCTGCGCGAGCTACCCGGTGCGATCGACGAGGCCGACGTCGTCGGTCGTCTCGCCCACGGCTACCGCATGCTGGGCGATCGCGTGCGCGCCCACGAAGCGCTCGACTTCCAGGTCGCCGCCCATCCACGCGCGCCGGGCCTCGTGGCCGAGCTGCGGGCGGAAGTGATCGCGACGGCGGCCGAAAAGGGACTCCTGGCCGCCCGCGGTCGCATGAGCGAGCTGAAGGGGCGCACCACCGACAGCGACGTGCGCGTCGCCATCTCGACGCTCGGAGCCGACGTCGCCGAGGCGTGGGGGACTCCGGCGCAGATCGTGCAAGCCCTGTCCGGCATGACCTCCGACGCCGACCCGGCCCGCGCGCAGTCGTTCGCGATCGCGCTCGCACGTGCGGGTCGAGCAGACGAAGCCGCGCCGCGGCTGCGCGAGTGGATCGATCGCACGGCCGATCCGGAGGCGCGCGATCGCCTGAGCTACCACCTCGCGCTCTGCGAGATCGCGCTCGGCCACCGCGGGGATGCCGATCGGATCCTCGGCCGCATCGCGATCGACGGCACGCGCTGGGGCCTCGTCGCCCGCGCGCGGCTGCGCGAGGAGACGCTGGCCCGCACCGTCGCCGCGCTCGAGCCTCCGCGCGGGGAGACGACGCCATGAGCGAGAAATTCCTGAACCTGAACGCGTCGTCGCTGCCCGGCCTCGATCGGCTCGCGCAGCACCTCGGCTACCACGTCGCGCGCCAGGGCGTCATCGCCGGCAACCTCGCGAACCTCGACACGCCCGGCTTCCGCGCGCGCGACCTGTCGTTCGACGAGGTGCTCACGACGAACCGCGAGACGAACGAGTCGACGATGACGTTCGAGCAGACCGTCGACACCGCCGACGACGAGGTGCCCGACGAGGACGGCAACACCGTCGCGCTCGAGACCCAGATCGCGCGCATGGACGAGACCAACATCCAGTACCGCGCCGTCGCCGAGGTGCTGTCGCGCCGCATCGGCATGCTCCGCTACGCGGCCAACGACGGCCGCGGCTGACGAATCAGGCCCGGAAGGGCCGTGAAGGAACCCGAACGATGACCCTGCTCCGCACCCTCGACCTCGCCGCGAACGGCATGACCGCCCAGCGGACGCGCATGAACGTCGCGGCGATGAACATCGCGAACAAGTCCACGACGCGCACCGAAGACGGCGGGCCGTATCGCCGCCGTGACGTCGTGCTCGAGGCCGTGCCGCAGGAGCGCGCCTTCGGCGAGACGCTCGGCGCCGCAATGGGCGACGAGCCCGCGGTGGGCGTGCGCGTCGCGGAGATCGCCGAGAGCCAGGACGAGCCGATGATGGTGTACGACCCCGGCCATCCCGATGCGGACGGCAACGGCTACGTCGCGATGCCGAACGTCAGCG
The DNA here is from genome assembly GCA_964468635.1 of uncultured Nannocystaceae bacterium. Taxonomy (GTDB): domain Bacteria; phylum Myxococcota_A; class Polyangia; order Nannocystales; family Nannocystaceae; genus Xiheibacterium. Next base: position 145,627 of record CAYXVR010000017.1, on the reverse strand, counting down.
GCATCGGCGAGATGGTGAACCTGCTCGGCGCCGCCCGTGCGTACGAGGCGGGCACCACGGTGATGCAGACCGTCCGCACGATGGCCGAGCAGGCCCTGAGGATCGGTCGATGAAGATCGCAGGACTGGGCGATGCCGCCGCCGTTGCGACGGGCACTCCGGCCGTCCGCGGCAGCGAGGGCGCGAAGGGCTCGGCGTTCGGCGAGTCGCTCGAGGCGGCGATGTCCGACCTCGAGTCGACGACGACGAAGGCCGACGCGGCGGGCGAAGGGCTCGTGACCGGCGAGGTCGATCTCCACGAGGCGATGGTCGCCATGGAGAAGGCCGATTTGGTCCTGCGCGTCGCGGGCACCGTGCGCAACAAGGTGATCGAGGCGTATCAGCAGCTCGTGCAGGCGGCCGGCGGCTGAGCTCCTAGGGATCGACGATGGGCGGCATCGGCAAGGCATTCGAGCAGCTGCAACAACTGTGGGGCAAGCTCGGCGCGCGTGCGCGCACGAGCCTCGTCGCGGTGGCGATCCTCGGGATCGTCGCCGCGATCGGCGTGGGCCTCTACGGCGGCGGCCCCAAGCGCGTGTTGTTCTCCGGGCTCGAGCCCCGCGATGCCGCCGCGGTCGTGACCGCGCTCGACGGCGCGAAGATCCCCTACGAGCTCGCCAACGGGGGCACGACGATCGAGGTGCCGTCGGCCGAGGTCGACCGCGCGCGCTTGATGCTCGCCGAGCAGGACCTGCCGAAGACCGGCAACGTCGGGTTCGAGCTGTTCGCGGAGCAGAGCTTCGGGCTCACCGAGTTCGCACAGAAGGTGAACTACCGGCGCGCCCTCCAGGGCGAGCTCGAGCGCACGATCGGCGCGCTCGATCCGATCGCGACCGTGCGCGTGCACATCACCCAGCCCGACCGCGCGGTGTTCGAGGACGAGAAGACGCCGACGACGGCGTCGGTCACCGTCGATCTCCGCGCCGGCCGCGAGCTGGCCGACCGCCAGGTCGGCGCGATCCGGCACCTCGTCGCGTCCGCGGTGGAAGGGCTGGAGCCCGGCGACGTCACCGTCGTGACGACCGACGGCGCGCTGCTCAGCCGCGGCGGCACCGACGAGGCCAACGGCGCCGCGCTCGACTACGAGTCGGATCTCGAGCGCGATCTCGAGAACCGCGTCGCTCGCCTGCTCGAGCGCACCGTGGGCGTCGGCGGCGTCGAGGTGACGGTGGCCGCGGAGGTCGACTTCTCGCACACCGACACGACCGAGGAGAGCTACGACCCCGAGCAGACGGCACTGCGCTCGGAGTCGCTGCAGGAGGCGCACGAGGGCGCGGGCGCGAGCCGGCCGCTCGGCGTCGCAGGGGCCGAGTCGAACCAGCCCGGCGCCGCACCGGCGGCGACCGCCGCAGATGCCGACGCGTCGAGCAAGCTCGTGCGCTCGCGCAACTTCGAGGTGAACCGCACCGTGGTGCACACCGTCGGGCCCAAGGCCGCCGTGAAGCGCCTCTCGGTCGCGGTGCTCGTGGACGGCCACTACACGCCCGTCGAAGGCGCGGCCCCGCAGTACAGCGCGCGCACCGACGAGGAGCTCGCCGAGCTGCAAGCGGTGGTCGAGAACGCGATGGGCTACAACGCCGCGCGCGGCGATCGGGTGAAGATCGCGAGCGTTCCGTTCCGCGATCGCGCGGCCGACGATGCCTCGGCGCTGCCGGCCACCGACGCGATCCCCGTGTGGATGATGGCGGCCGCCGGCGGCGGCGTGCTGTTGCTGCTCGTCGTCGTGATGATGATGCGCAGGAAGAAGCCCGCACGGATCGTGGCGAACGAGGTGCTGCAGCTGCCGCAGAGCGTGAGCGCGGCGCAGGCCGCCATCGTGCGCGCCGAGACCGGCGCACCGCTGCCGCAAGGCACCAACCTCGCGCTGCCGGAGGCCCCCGAGGGTGCACGCGAGCGCGTGCTCGCCCTCGCCGCGGGCGATCCGGAACGCACTGCCGACATCATCCGCGCCTGGCTGCGCGCCGATCAGCCGACCTGAGGACGACGTGACCGCCGAACGAGCGCTATCGGGGACCGAACGAGCCGTCGTGCTGCTGCTCAGCCTCGGCGAGGACCAGGCTGCGCAGGTGCTGCACTACCTCGACGAGCACAACGTCCGCCAGCTCTCGGAGTGCATCGACAGCATGCAGTCGGTCAGCAGCACGCAGGCCGAGTCCGTGTTCACCGCGTTCGACAAGGATCACCGCGCGAACGTGATCGCGATCTCGTCGGGCGCGCGTCGCATGCGTCGCATCGCGAGCCGCGTGCTCGGCCAGGAGAAGGCCGACGACCTGCTCGCGCGCGAGCTCGAGGCCCCGCAGCCGCTGCGCCTCCTGAACCGCATCGACCCCGAGACGCTCGCGAGCCTGCTCGCGAAGGAGCACGAGCAGTCGCTCGCCGCGCTGCTCGCCCACGTCGACGTCGACAAGGCCGCGGCCGTGCTCGGCCACCTGCCCAACGACGTGCAGGTGGAGGTCGTGCGCCGCATGGCGAACCTCGAGTCGATCCCGCACACGACGATCCAGGAGGCCGAACGCGCGCTGCGCGACGAGCTCGCGCTCGTGTCGGAGGCGAAGGTCGCGAACATCGACGGCCTCAAGCGCGCCGCCGATCTCGTGTCGCGTCTGCAGGGCGCGGTGGGCGAGAAGCTCATCACCGCCATCGACGACGACGACGAGGAGCTCGCAATCGCCATCAAGCGCGCGATGTTCACCTTCGAGGATCTGCTCAAGGTCGACTCCCGCGAGATGCAGACCGTGCTCAAGGAGGTCTCCACCGAGCACCTGCGCTCGGCGCTCAAGACCGCCACGCCGGAGCTGCGCACGCACGTGCTCGGCGCGATGAGCCGACGCGCCGCGGAGATGCTCATGGACGACCTCGACAGCATGGGGCCGGTGAAGCTCTCCGTCGTCGAGGAGGCCCAGTCCGCGATCGTCGAGATCGCGCTGCAGCTGCAGCGTGACGGCAAGATCACGATCGCGGGCGCCGGTGGCGAGGAGATGGTGTGATGTCGTGGTCGCGCTACGACCCGCCGGTGTCGCGCAAGCTGCCGCAGGAGCACGTCGACCTGTTCGATCGCCCCGCCGCGAACGGCCCACATCCGTGGCCGTTCGGGCGTCAGACGCCCGATCCGGCCCCCGCGCTCGCGGCCGAGCTCGCGGCGCTGCGCGAGCAGGCGCGGCAAGAGGGACTCGCGGCCGCGCTCGTCGAAGCGCGTGCGATCGCGACGGCCGAAGTGGAGAAGGATCGCGCGCGTTGGACCGCCGGGCTCGAGGCGCTCGTGCGTCAGACGCTCGAGGGCGCGGAGAGCCAGCGGCGCGAGCTCGTCGACCTCGCGATCGCCGTCGCCGAGTCCGTGCTGCAGACCGAGCTCGACAGCGGCAAGGCGATCGAGGCGCTGGTGAGCGCATCGCTGGCCGCGCTCGCGAGCGAGGACGAGATTGCGGTGGTGCTCGCACCGCTCGACGCGGAGCGCGTCGGCGCGAAGCTGCAGGAGCGCTGGCCGAAGCTCGTCGTGCGTGCGGATCCTTCGCTCACCGCGGGCGCGCTGCGCCTCGACGGTGCCGCGGGTCGTCTGTCCACGTCGATCGCCGAGCGCGTCGCCCGTGCGCGTGCGCTCGTGCTGGGGGAATCGGACCCGGAGCACGCACCATGAGCCTGTCGCGGGTGGACGCGAGCACGCTGCGGCGCCGGCTCGCCGTGCGCGTGGAAGGCCGCGTCGCCGGCGTGGTGGGACTCGTCGTCGAGGGCAGCTGTCCGGCCGCGGCCGTCGGCGACCTCGTCGAGATCCGGCGCGCCCACGGCGGCGCCGTCACCGGCGAGGTGATCGGTTTGCGCGACGGCCGAGCGCTCGTCATCCCGCTCGGCGACGTGCGCGGCATCGCGATCGGCGACGGCATGGTCCACCTCGGGCTCGCCGCCGAGGTGTCGTGCGGCGATGGCCTGCTCGGACGCGCGATCGATGCGCGTGGCTTCCCCGTCGACGACGGACCCGCGATCGGCGGCACGCTGCACACGCGCGCGCTCTATTGCGATCCCCCACCCGCCTTGCGCCGCGCACACATCTGCGACCCGATGCCGGTCGGGATCCGTGCGATCGACGGACCGCTGACGCTCGGTCGCGGCCAACGCATCGGGATCATGGCGGGCGCAGGCGTCGGCAAGAGCCGCTTGCTCGCCGATCTCGTCGCGCACGCGCAGGCCGATGTCGTCGTCGTCGCGCTCGTGGGCGAGCGCGGACGCGAGGTCGGCGAATTCCTCGAGCGCACGCTGACCCCGGCCGCTCGAGCCAAGAGCGTGGCGGTCGTCGCCACTTCGGATCAGTCGCCGCTGTTGCGCATGAGAGGTGCATTCGTCGCCACCGCAGTGGCGGAACACTTCTGCAGCCAGGGCGCGAACGTGCTCCTGCTCATGGACAGCCTCACGCGGTTCGCGATGGCCCAACGCGAGCTCGGCCTGTCCGTGGGCGAGCCGCCCGCCACCCGCGGCTACACGCCGTCGGTGTTCGCCCTCTTGCCGCGCCTGCTCGAGCGCGCGGGCCGATTCGCCGGCGCGGGATCGATCACCGGCGTCTACACGGTGCTCGTCGAAGGCGACGACCTCTCGGATCCGGTGGGCGACGCTGCGCGGTCGATCCTGGACGGCCACGTCGTGCTCTCGCGCTCGCTCGCGTCGCGCGGCCACTTCCCCGCCATCGACGTGCTGCAGTCGGTCTCGCGCGTCGTCGACTCGGTCGTGCCGCGCGAGCGCGTCGCGACGGCCCAGGCATTGCGCCGGCTGCTCGCGGATCTCGCCGAGGCCGAGGAGCTCGTCGCGCTCGGGGCCCACGTGCCCGGTGCGGTGCCGGCCCTCGATCGCGCGCTCGCGCGCAAGCCCGACGTGCTCGAGTTCCTGCGCCAGGGGCTCGGCGCGCCCACGCCGTTCGACGAGTGCGGCAAGCGCATGGCCGCGCTCGCGGAGGTCGGCGGATGATCAAGCGCTGCAAGCGACTGCTCGCCGTCCGCACGCGCCAGCACGACCTCGCGCATGCGGCCGTCGTCACGGCCGAGGTCGGGCACCAGGCCGCCCAGGCCGCCCACGGCGCGGCGATCGACGCGGTGGAAGGCATGCTCGTGCGGGCGTGGGAGACGAGCGCGCTCGAGCGCGGCACCGCCACGATCGAGGCCGAGCGCGCGCGCGTGCTCGTGTGCGCGTCGGCGGTGGCCGACGCGGCCGCCGTGCAGCGCGATGCCGGATTCGCCCGCCGTCGCGCCGAGCAAGCGCTCGAGCGCGCCCGCGCCGAGGCGCTGGCGAAGGCGCTGAAGCGAGAACAGACCGAGCACGACGAGCGTGCCGCGAGGAGACGTCGATGACCGGCGCACTACAGAGATTGTTCTGGCTCGCGATCGTGGGCGCGTGCGCCTGCGGCCGCGTGGCCGATGCGAGCAGCGAGCCCGAGGCCACCGAGGGCACGGAGGACGACGGCGGCGACGAAGAGCAGGTCGCCGGCGACTCCGAGGGCGGCGACGAGCCACCCGCCGAACCGGAGGTCGATGCGCCCACGGCCGAGGCGGAGATCGACGCCGCGATCGCGGCCGCGCGTGCGCATGCCGAGGAGGACCAGCTCGCGCTCGCGAAGGAGCGCGCCGAGCTCGACGCGCTCGCGAAGGAGCTCGACGCGCGTTTGAGTGGCATCGAGTCGCTGGAGCAGCGGCTCGACGCGCTCGTCGGCGTCGGCAAGGTCGCCGAGGAGCGCAGGCGCGAGCGGCTGGACGTGCTCGCGAACCTGCTCGCCACGATGCCGCCCGCGGCCGCCGCGACGATGCTCGCGCAGATGTCCGAGGTGGAGGCGCAGGACCTCGTGCTCGCGGTCGCCCAGACCGACAAGCGCAAGGCCGCGAAGCTCATCGCGACCATGCCTGCCCCGCGCGCGGCGGCGATCGGCCAGGGCTACCTGCGCCGCGATCCGAAAGCGCTCGCGCCCGCCACCGAGACCCCGACCCCGCCCGCGCCGACGCCCGCACCCGCGCCCGCGCCGAGCGAGCCGACGCCCGAGCCGCCCGCGAGCTCGGCCGCGCCCGCATCGACGGCCGACGAGCCCCAGGAGAGCAACCCATGAGATCGACCGCCATCGAGCATGCGCCCACGACCGCACCCGTCGTCGCGACCGGCGGACGCGGGCGATCCGACGACGCCTTCGCGAACGTGCTGGCGCGCTGCACCGACGTGGACGCGGAGGCGCGCCCGCAGACGCATACGTCCGACGATCGCACGACGCCGCCCGCGGCGGACGACGTCGATGCGACGCCGCCCTCGACGAGCACCGCCCTCGCACAGACCGAGGTCGATGCCGCGGCGGAGGACGACGACGTGCCGATGATCGACGATGCGGACGTCGTCGCGGAGGACGACTCGATCGCCGCGGACGCGACGACGACGGCGCACGACGCCGGGCCGACGATTGCCGTCGCGCCGACCGAGCTCCAACCCACCGCGACGCCGGTGATCGCACCGATGGCGATCGATGCGACGATCCGCGACACCGCGGCATCGACTCCCCCCGCGACCGATCCGGTGGCCGTCGATGCGAGCGCGCGCACTGACGCCGCGCCGGTCACCGACGCGACGAGCTCGACACCGCCGTCGCGCCTCGTTCGACGGCCGACGCCCGCGGACGGCACCGATGCCCGCGCGCGGGCCTCGATCGCGAATCACGACGCGATCGTGACGGGCGTCCCGATGCGCACCGATGGAGGCGTTCGCGTCGATCTCCGCGCGCCGATCGTCGCACCGGCGAACGGACCGATCGGCGGCGTCGCACCCGTCTCGACCTCGCCGATCGACGTGCCGACCGAATCCGGCGCAGCGCACGAGCCGAGCGTCCGCGACGCAATCATCCGCGAGACGACGCTCCGCAGCCCCGCGACGCCCGAGGCGGTCGCGCGCGAGACCGCGGCGATCGAGACCACCCCGCACGCATCACCCGCGCACGAGCCCCGCGTCGCCCGACGTACCGGCGGCGAGCGGCGTGGACCGATCACGCTGGCGCGCACCGAAGCGACGCCGTCGCCGCGCGCGATCCCGACGCCCGTGGCGCCGCCGAACGACACGCAACGCTCCGCGGCTCCGTCGAGCGCGACGACGTCAGAGCCGTCCCACGCTGCAGAGCCGAGCTCCGCGGCGACGCCGAGCGAGCCCGCTCCGAGCTCGGACGCCGCCGCGCCGGTCGTACGCGAGCCGAATGCCGATCCCATCGCGAGCGCGCCGAGCGACGCAGCCGCGATCCCGACGACTCCCACCGACGCGCTCGTGCCCTCGCTCGCGACGGCGCCCGCCGAATCGCCGACGTCGAGCCGTGCAGCACCGCCCACGCCGAGCGCCGACGCGCCGGTGGTGCTCACGCGCGCCGAAGATCTCGCGCAGGCGATCGAGAAGCTCAAGCCGATCCCGCGCGGCGGCGCGACGCTCGAGGTCGAGACGCCCGGCCTGGGCCAGATGCGCGTGCAGGTGCAGGTCGAGGACGGCGTCGTGAAGGTGCGCATCCACGCGAGCTCCGACGCCGGCGCGACCTGGCTCGCGCAGGAGCGCGACGGTCTCACGGCGGCGGCGCGCGGCGCCGTGAACGGTGCGCTCGGCATCGAGCTCGATCTGCGCGGCGGCACGAACGACGCGAGCGATCGTCGACCGTCGCGCGAGCCCACGCCCCTGCCCTCGCCGTACGCCGGCGCGCCGCCGCGCTCCACGTCGAGCGCCTCGTCCTCGGCGCCCACGCCCACCGCCCGTGCACGAGGACTCGTCGATGTCCTCGCCTGACCTCGCTTCCGGCGCAGTGGTGGCCCGACTCCGAACCATCTCCGCCATGCGCTGGCACGCGCGTTGAACCGAGCCCCACCGACAGGATCCGATCCGATGACCACACCGATCTCGACCAACGATCCCGCCGCGGGCCTCGGCACCGGCTCCGCGAACCGCAGCGGCGGCGGCGGCAATCTCTCCGGCGCGCTCGGCAAGACCGAGTTCCTCAACCTCCTGATGGCGCAGATGCAGCACCAGGATCCCATGGAACCGCTCAAGGACCACGAGTTCGTCGCCCAGCTCGCCACGTTCTCCGGCCTCGAGCAGCAGATGCTCTCGAACGATCGCCTGCTCGAGCTGCAGCTCGCCCAGATCTCCACCGGCAACGCCCAGCTCGCGGGCTTCATCGGTCAGAACGTCGTCGCCAAGGGCGACTCTCTGACGATCGGCAACGGCGCGACGCCGCCGGTCGGCATCCAGCTCGGCGGCGCGGCGGAGAACGTCGAGGTCACGATCACGGACTCCACCGGCAAGGTCGTCTCGACGTTCGAGAAGGGCCCGCTCGCCGAAGGCCACCACGAGCTCACGTGGTCGGGCAATGACGCCAATGGCGTGCCGCTTCCACCCGGCGACTACACCGTGTCGGTCACGGCGACCGACGCCGAAGGCAACGCCGTGACGGCCGATCCGCTGCTCTCGGGCGAGGTCACCGGCGTCACGTTCGAGAACGGCTACGCCGAGCTGCTCGTCGGCGAGCACCACATCTCTCCGGCCGACATCCTCTCCGTCGGCGCCAACTCGTCTTCCGGGCAAGCGCCCGCCAACAACGGCTGAGCGCAGCTCGGCGATCCCCCAGGACCACCATGTCGATCACATCTTCGATGTACACCGGCGCCGCCGGTCTCAGCAGTCACTCGGACGCGATGGGTGTCATCAGCGACAACATCGCGAACGTCAACACCGTGGGCTTCCGCTCCTCGCGAGCGAACTTCTCGGACGTGCTCGGCGGCATGCTGGCCGGCTCCCACATCGGGGCGGGCAGCATGATCGGCAGCGTGCAGACCATGTTCGCCGAAGGCGCGCTGCTCGGCACCGGCAACGCGACCGACCTCGCCATCCGCGGCGACGGCTTCTTCGTCGTCAGCGGCACGCTCGACGGCATCACGACCGACTACTACACCCGCGCCGGCCAGTTCCAGGTCGATCCCGACGGCTTCATGGTCACGGCGAACGGCCTACGGCTGCAGGGCTACGGGCTCGACGCGCAGGGCAACCTGCAGACGACGCCGGGCGATCTGCAGCTCGACACCAGCGCGCTGCCGCCCAGCGCGACGACGTCGCTCGGCCTCGATGCGAACCTCGACGCCGGCCAGACGGTGGATCCCACGCCGTTCGACATCCTCGACCCGGCGGCGACGAGCGACTGGTCCACGTCGGTGACGACGTACGACTCGCTCGGTACGCCCCACCAGGTGACGATGTTCTTCAAGAAGACGCAGGACGCACCGACGCCGCAGTGGGACGTGCACGTCGCGGCGGCGGGCTCCGACGTGGACCCCGCGGTCGCGCAGGACTACACCGAGCTCGGTGTGGGCACGCTCGACTTCGACACGAGCGGCGCGCTGGTCTCGTCGTCGCTGCCGTCGGTTCCCGTGCAGTGGGCCGGCGCGGCCGCGTCCAACATCGCGCTCGACTTCGGCACGCCGACCAGCGCGGGCGGCACCGGCATCGACGGGCTCACGAGCTACGCGGGCGCTTCGGCGGCCACCGCCATCTCCCAGGACGGCAGCGGCACCGGCGAGCTCTCGGAGTTCAACATCCAGCCGGACGGCACGATCGAGGCCCGCTACTCCAACGGTCAGTCGCGTGCGCTCGGTCAGATCGTGACCGCGCGCTTCGTGTCGAACGAGGGCCTCGAGCGCCACGGCGATTCGCTGTTCGCGGCGACCGGTCGCTCGCGCGAGCCCGTGCTCGGCGTGCCCGGCACGCGCGGCCACGGGGCGGTCTCGTCGGGCAGCCTCGAGGCGAGCAACGTCGACCTCGCGCGCGAGTTCGTCACGATGATCGCGGTGCAGCGCGGCTTCCAGAGCAACTCGCGCACGATCTCCACGGCCGACGAGATGTTGACGGACATCGTGGCGCTCAAGCGGTAGTCGTCACGTTGACGCCGGCGAGCGCCAGCTCGCCCACGCGCCCGGGCGTGCGGTCTCGCGACCGACGTCCGGGCGTCGTCGTCTCCCGCGTTCGCGATCGCTCGATGCGAGGCCGCGCGGGGCCGCGAACGAGCGCAGGTGGCCCGACTCGGGCCGACCGCGGGCGGCGAGGCGGTCGCGGAGCGGCGAGCGGCACGACGGCACGAACGATGCACTGCAGTCGTGTGCCGGGTCGTCCGCACCCGCTCCCCGACCATGAGTGAAGCCGCAGCTCCCGCAGCGCCCAAGAAAGGCAAACCCGTCGTGCTCATCGCGGCGGTCCTCGTCGTGCTCGGAGGTGGAGGCGCGGCCGCGTTCTTCGTCCTCGGTGGATCCGGTGGCAGCGGTGGCGAAGCGCCCCCGGCCCACGGCGCCGCGACGACCGAGGAAGGCAAGTCGGCCGCGTCCCTGCAGGGACCGATCGCCGAGCTCCCGCCGATGATCGTCAACCTCAACGAGCCCGAGGGCACGCGCTACCTCAAGGCGACCATCGCGGTCTCGTTGTCCGACGAGAAGGTGACGGCGGAAGTGGACCGGCTCAAGCCCGTCATCCGCGACCAGTTCATCCGTGAGCTGTCGGAGCTGAACTTCCGCCAGACGATGGGCGCGAAGAACAAGCTCGCGATCAAGCGCCGCCTGCTCAAGCGCTTCAACGACCTGCTCGGGCCCGACGCGGGCACCGAGGTGTTCCTCACCGAGTTCATCGTGCAGTAGTTTCGTCATGGCCCGCATCGAGCCCATCCTGTCGAAGGACGAGATCGCGACGCTGCTCGCCGACGGCGCGCGCACGGGCCCCGCCCGCGCGCGCACCCAGGCCGTCGGCATCGACCTGCTCGCCGACGACCGTCACCTGCGCTCGCTCGTGCCTGCGCTGCAGGTCGGGTTCGCACGGCTCGCCGAGAGCCTGCGCCGGATCCTGACGTCGGTGCTGCGCGCCAAGGTGGAGGTCCACGAGGAGGCGCCCGAGGTGCTGTCGGGTCGCGGGCTCGTGTCGATCGCCCAGCGCGCCGCGTGTCTCATCGCGCTGCGCGTGTCGCCGCCGGAGGGTCCGGGCGGGTACGCCGTGCTCGCGCTCGATCCGGTGTTCACGTTCAGCGTCATCGAGCGCCTCTTCGGCGGCGGCGGCGGACCTCCGCAGACGCCGAGCGGTCGCAGCCCGACGTCGCTCGAGCGCCGCATGCTCGTGCGCGCGCTCGGTCCCCTCTTCGAGGCGCTCAACGGCACGCTCGAGCCGCCCGACTGGTTCAGCTGCTCGGTGCACGGCGTCGAGAGCCGGCTCGATCTCGTGCCCGGCTACACGCCCGACACGACCGCGCTGTACGTGCCGTTCACGCTCAGCATCGGCTCGCAGATCGCGAGCTTCTCGCTCGCCATCCCGGCGCCGCTGCTCGAGCCCCTGCGCGGGCGGTGGGCGAACACGGTGCCCGAGGTGTGTGCATCGACGATGCCCACGCTCGTGCGCGAGGTGCCCGTCGACGTGTCGGTCGTGCTCGGGCGCGCGACGATGAGCCTGCGCCAGCTCGTGCGACTGCAGCCGGGGCTCGTGCTCACGCTCGAGCAGGGCCGTAGCGAAGAGCTTCCCATCGAGATCGAGGGCATCACGAAGTGGGCGGGTCATCCCGTCCAGCAAGACGGCATGGTCGCCGTCGAGATCACGCGGAGGATTCCATGAGCTTTCCCAACGACGACCTCAGCCTCGTGCTCGACGTGCCCGTGCAGGTCACGGTCGAGCTCGGTCGGCGCTCGCTGCCGATCGGCGACCTCTTGCAGCTCGGACCCGGCGCGGTGATCGAGCTCGGCAAGGCGGCCGGGGAGAGCTTGGATCTGCTGGTCAACGGCAAGCTCGTCGCGCGCGGCGAGGCCGTGGTGATCGGCGAGAAGTACGGCATCCGGATCACCGAGGTGATCGGGAGCGGCGAGACGCTGCCGGCGGCGAACGATGGCGCCGGCAAGGGAAAGGTGAAGACCGATGCTGCGTGAACGACTGAGCTTCTTCTCCGCGGCGGCGTTCGCTGCTGCGATCGGCGTGCCCACCCTCGCCCAGGCCGGCGAGCTGAGCGTGAACCTGCGCGAGACCGAGAACGGGGTCGTGGTCGAGATGCGCGGGATCCCGTCCGATGCGATCAAGGACGAGGTCATCACCTCGAAGACGGGCGCACTCTTGTTCCTGCCGCAGCAGACCTCGCCCGTGCGCCGCATCTCGGCGCCGCCGAAGCATCGGCTCGACTACGTGCAGGTCGGGCAGGCCGGGCCGAAGGTCGCCGTGCGCATCGTGCAGCGCAAGAAGGCGAATGGGAGCCTCGGCAAGTTCATGCGCAGCGAGCCGGTCGCGGGGGGCGTGGACGTGTACGTCGAGGACGGCGTGAAGCCGGCGGCGATCGTGATGCCCACTGCCACCGTCGAGCCCGCACGCGACGAGGCGACCACGGCTGCACTCGCGAAGATCGCGAACGTCGACGCACCGCCGGCGGCGCCCGGGCCCGCGCCCGTCGCGATGCAGCCCGACGTCGAGCCGGCGCCGGAGCCCGCCGCGGTCGCGACCCCGACGACCGACATGAACGACGCGAAGGCGGCCCCGAGGAGCGAGTCGCCCAAGAACGCCGCGGCATTCGACGAGTCGTTCGCCGAGTCGGCGACGCCGCCCACCGGCCGCACGATGGGCTGGATTGCCATCGCGTCCCTGTGCGCGTTCGCAGGCCTCGCGCTGTGGAAGGCCAAGAAGCGCCGCGCGCCCGAGTCGCTCGAGTCGATGCGCGTCGTGTCGAAGGTCGTGCTCGGCCCGAAGCAGCAGATCGTGTGGCTCGTCGCGGGCGATCGCGCGATGCTCGTCGGTGCCACCGAGCAGAACATCGCGCTCATCTCCGACCTCGGTCGCGTGCGCACCGACGCGCCGATCGACTTCCCGGTCGCTGCGCCCGTGCAGCCCGCCGATCCGACCGCGGGCAACAAGGTCGCCGCGTTCAAGCAGCGCCTGCGTGTGGCCCTGTCCGACGAGATCGCGTCGCGCTCGGATGCCGCGATGCCGGAGCACCTCGAGCTGCTCACGAGCGAGCCCAAGTGGGCGCAGCGCAAGGACACGGCGTGATCGACCCGGGCACACTCGCCGACGGCGTCGCCGCGACGATGACCGACGCGCCTCCGGCCTCCGGGGCCGGGCTCGCGCTGCAGATCCTCTTGTTGATGACGGTGCTGTCGCTGTTGCCGGCGATCGCACTGACGATGACGTGCTTCACCCGCATCATCATCGTGTTCTCGTTCCTGCGGCAGGCGCTCGGCCTGCCCGGTGCGCCGCCGAACCAGGTGCTCACCGGCATGGCGCTGTTCCTGACGATCTTCGTGATGGCGCCGACCTTCGGCGAGGTGCACGACCAGGCGATCAAGCCGGTCGTCGCGAACGAGATCGGCGCGACCGAGGCCCTCGATCGCGCGAGCAAGCCGCTCGCCGAGTTCATGCTGCGCCACACGTCCGACGAGGATCTGTTGCTCTTCCACGAGGTGTCCAAGCGCCCGCGGCCCGCCACGCGGGCGGAGGTGTCGATCTGGGTGCTCGTGCCGGCGTACACGCTCGGCGAGGTGCGCACCGCGTTCACCATGGGCTTTCTCGTGCTCGTACCGTTCCTCGTCATCGACCTGGTCGTCTCCAGCGTGCTGATGGCGATGGGCATGGTGATGCTGCCGCCCGCGCTCGTGACGTTGCCGCTCAAGGTGCTCGTCTTCGTGCTCGCCGACGGCTGGGGGCTCGTGATCGCATCCTTGGTCCGGAGTCTCGTGCCATGACGCCCGAAGCCGTGCTCGACGTCATGAACCGCACGATGTGGGTCTCGCTCGAGGTCGCCGGGCCGCTGCTCGCGGTCGGCATCGCCGTGGGGCTCGTGGTCGGCGTGATCCAGGCGGCGACCCAGCTGTCCGAGCCGGCGATCGGCTTCGTGCCGAAGCTGCTCGCGATGGGTGCGTCGTTGTCGCTGATGGGCGGTTGGCTGCTCGAGCGGCTCACGACGTTCGGCCGCGAGATGCTCGGCGCGATCGCGAACATCCACTCCTGAGGAACTCGCCATGGACGCGGCCACGTTGCTCCGCGCGCTCGAGCCCATGCTGGTCGTGGTGCTGCTCGCGATGGCGCGGGCCGGAGGCCTCCTGTTCGCGCTGCCGCAGTTCTCGTCGCACTCGGTGCCGCGGATGGTGAAGGCGATCGCGCTCGTCGCGATCTCCGTGTCGCTCGTGTTCGGAGCGGGGCCACCGGTGCTGCCGAGTGCGCATCCGCTCGCGATCGGCGTCGCGATGATCGTGGAGGTGGTGATCGGCGCGGCGATGGGCTTCGTCGTGCACCTGCTCCTCGCGGCGGCGCGCATCGCCGGCGAGATCCTCGGCGTGGAGATGGGCCTGTCGTTCTCCGCGGTGGCCGACCCGACGAATCCCGGCACGTCGACGGCGACGGCCGCGATCCTCGGCCATTTGTCGCTGCAGATGTTCTTCGCGCTGCGGCTCGATCACGTCGTGGTGGTCGCCCTCGCGAAGAGCACGCGCGACGTGCCACTCGGCGCCGCGTCGCTCGGCAGCGACGCGGTGATGGGCCTGTCGCGACTCGGCAGCGAGATGCTGATGCTCGCGCTGCGCTGGTCGCTGCCGGTGCTCGCGGTGCTGCTGACGGTCAAGCTCGCGATCGCGGTGCTCGCCCGCTTCGTGCCCCGCCTGCAGATCTTCTCGCTCGCCTTCGGCATCACGCTGCTCATCGGCCTGTGGGCGCTCGCGCAGGCGCTGCCGGGCCTCGCGTCCGCGATGGCGGCCCGCATGTCCGCGATCGGCAGCGATCTGGGCGCGCTCGTCTCCGCGCTCGACGAGTGACGAGATCGCCCGCTCGGCGCCGGGGTATGCTCGACGAGGGTGAGCGGGCCGACGAACGAGCAGTCGGCAGCGGGCGATTCGGACGGGAGCGCCGCCGACACGACGGTGATCGATCGGCCCGCGTCCGACCCGGGCCCGTCGGTGCGGCTCGCCCGTGGCACGAACGTCGGGCGCTACGTCGTGCTCGACTTCGTCGGCAGCGGCGGGATGGGCGTGGTCTACAGCGCGTTCGATCCGGAGCTCGACCGCAAGCTGGCGATCAAGCTCGTGCGGCCGGAGGCGCGCAGCGGTGACGCCGGACCGGCGCGCGATCGCTTGCTCCGCGAGGCGCAAGCGATGGCGAAGCTCTCGCATCCGAACGTGTTGCCGATCTTCGACGTCGGCACGTACGAGGACTCCGTCTTCATCGCCGTCGAGCTCGTCGAGGGCAGCACGTTGCGGGCGTGGTTGCAGGCCGAGCCGCGGCGATGGACGGCGATCGTCGACGTGTTCGTCGCCGCTGCACGCGGTCTCGCGGCCGCCCACGCCGAGGGACTCGTGCATCGGGACTTCAAGCCCGAGAACGTGCTCGTCGGGCAGCGCGGCGCAGTGCGCGTGATGGACTTCGGCCTCGCGCGTGCTGCGTTCGACGCGGAGACGTCCGCGACCAGCCACGATCGGGCCGGGATTGCAGCGAGCTCGCAGAGCGGCCACCTCACGAAGACGGGCCTCGTGATGGGCACGCCGGCCTACATGGCGCCCGAGCAGCACCGCAGCCCGTCGGTGGACCCGCGCGCCGATCAGTTCGCGTTCTGCGTCGCGTTGTACGAGGCCGTGTTCGGCCGGCGACCGTTCGCGGGCCGCACCGCCCAGGAGCTCGCCGCCGCCGCGATCGCACAGAAATTCGAGCCGGTGCCCGCGGCCGCCGTGCCTGGCTGGCTCCGCCGCGTCGTCGTGCGCGGGCTGGCGGCTGCGCCCGAGGATCGCTGGCCCGACATGAACGCGCTGTCGGCCGCGCTCTCGCACGACCACGGCCGACGCTGGCGAGCGCTCGGCATCGTCGGCGCGACCACGGTGATCGCAGTGACGATCGGCTTCGCGTACGGCCGCCATGGCGATGCGAACGACCCGTGTGCTGCGTTGGCCGGCGAGCCCGAGGGCTGGGACGCCGACCGGCGCGCCGCACTGGCCACGTCCTTCGCGTCATCCGGACTCGCATACGCCGACGCGACCTGGTCGCATGTCGAGCCCATGCTCGATCGCCATGTGCGAACCTGGGCCGACGCGCGGCGCGAAGCCTGCGAGGCCACGCGCGTGCGCATGGAGCAGTCGGACGCGGCGTTCGACCTCCAGCTCGAGTGTCTCGCGCTTCGGCGCACGCAGCTGGACGCACTGCTCGCAGTCTTCGACACGGCCGACGCCGGCGTGGTCGAGCACGCGGTCACGAGCGTTGCGGCACTCGAACCGATCGAGGGCTGCCTCGTCGTGGATCCGCAGCGCGAACGCACGGCGCCTCCACCGGCGGATCGTCGCGCGCGGATCGATGCGCTGCGTCGCGAGCTCGCCGACGCCTCGGCACGACGCGGGGTCGCGCGCTACGCCGAAGCCGCGAAGATCGCGGGCTCGGTCGTGGTGGAGGCGGACGACATCGGTTGGCTGCCCCTGCGCGCGGAGGCGGGGCTACTGGCTGGGCAGTTGCAGGCCGACCTCGGCGACGTCGACGGAGGAGCGAAGACGGTGGCCGCGGCCGCCGAGCTCGCAGAGGCCGAACGGATGGACGAGCTCGTCGCGCGCGCTCACACGTCGCTCGTGTCGATCGTCGGCGTGCTCGGCGGTCGCACCGACGAGGGCGAGCGATGGGCGAAGCTCGCGGCCGCGAAGCTGCAGCGCGTCGGCGATCTGCCGCGCGTGGAAGCCCAGCTCGCGATCTGGCGCGCCAGCGTGGCCGATGCCGCCGGCGACTACGCGCTCGCGCGGCGCTATACCGAGCAGGGAGTCGCGGCGTGGCAAGAGCTCGATCCCGAGGGGCCCGACCACGCGTTGGCGCTCGGCAACCTCGGCCGCGTCGCGTATCGCGTCCAGGACTTCGAAGGTGCACTCGCGGCGTTCCGCCACGCGCACGATGTCGCGGTCGCGAGCTATGGTCCGCAGCACCCCGAGGTCGCGAAGCTCTTGTCCAACATGGCGGCTTGCTACACGAGCATGGGTCGGCTCGACGAGGCGCAGAAGGTGCTCGAGCAGGGGCTCGTGCTGTTGGAAGCGGCGCTCGAGGACGATCATCCCGACATCGCGATCACGCTGACCAACCTCGCCGGGCTCGCGTATCGCCAGCAGCGCTACGAGGACGCCATCGCGATCTCCCGCCGCGTCATCGCCATGCGCAAGCGCACCCTCGGGCCGCGCAGCCCGAAGCTGACCGCGTCGCTCAACAACCTCGCGGTCAGCTTGATGGCGCTCGAGCGCAACGACGAGGCGATCGCGGCCTATCGTGAGGCGGCCGAGATCTTCGACCACGCCTACCCCGAGGGCCACCCCGAGGCGCTGATGGTGCTGATGGGCATCGGCGAGATCGAGCTGAAGCGCGATCGGCCACGCGATGCGATCGCCGTCCTCGAGCGCGCCGATCGAATCGGCGCCACCGCCGAAGGCGTCAACCCATTCGCGCTGGCCGAAGCGCGCTTCTTGCTCGCACGCGCGCTCGTCGGCGCTCGCGATCGCCGCGAGCACGAGCGCGCCGTCGAGCTGGCCCGCGCGGCCGCAACCGTGTTGCGCGCGGGGCCGGAGACCGAGCAACGCCATCTGCCCGAGATCGAGGCGTGGCTCGCCGCGAACGCCAATGCGCGCTGACTTCACCGGCTCGGCACAGGTCGTGCTCGCGTCGGGCGAATCCCATCGAGCGTCGGATCCGAGCGGGTCACTCGTCCGGGACGAGGTCCTTCGCGAGCTCGCGCAGGCGCAGCTTGAGGCGCTCGAAGCGTTTGCGCAGCGTGGCCGACAGGCGCTTGATGCTCTCCGGTGTCGGCAGCTCGGGGTCGACGATGCTCGCGATCTCTTCCCACTCGAGGCCGCGATCGACGCGCAGCACGAGCAGCGTGCGCTCGTCCTCGGCGAGTTGCTCGCGCAGTCGCATGACCTCGGCCTTCAGCTCGGTCTTGAGGTGCGGCAGCGTCTGCGTGCGCACGTGATCGACGATCGCCTCGATCTCGGGCACCTGCGCGAGACCGACGACGCGCTCGCGTCGCTTCGCGCCGTCGCGCCCCGCGCGCGCGAGCGCGTGATAGGCAAGCCGATACGACCACGTGCGGAACGTCGACTCGCCCCGGAACTTCGGCAGCCCGCGCCACAGATCCTCGCAGTAGTCCGAGAAGATCTCCGCCGTCTCGTGCTCACGCCGCGTCGTCGCGAAGAAGTACCCGAGCACCTCGGGCCCGTACCCGCGAATCGCCGCCGTCGCGGCGGCATCGTACTGCTGCGCCGCACAGTGCTCCGCGATCACCCGTTCGAGCTCCGCCCGCTCCTGCGCGTCCACTGCGCCCGATGATGCCGCTAGCCGGACGCGTCGTCGAGCCAGGCGACCATCAACCCGAGCTCCCACGCTGCGCGAGCTTCTCGGCGCGGATCTCCGAGTAGCGCCGAAGACTGGGCTCGAAGTCGAGCCAGCGCGACCACGTGCACGCCTCCCAACTGCGTCGTTCGGGACCGCGGCGGTCGAGCAGCACGGTCCGATCGGAGAGGATAGAGCCCAAGAGCGGCAGTGGAGCGCGCCGAAGATCGATCAAGTCGACGTCGGTCCCCGCCGCTCGAGCAAGCTCGATCTGCAGGCCACCGAGGTCGACGAGAGAGGTGAGCGCACCATCTCGAGGCATCACGGCGACATCGACATCGCGGTGCGGTCCGCCGCGTGCCGCCGAGCCGAACACGTAGGCCCACACCAATCGCGCGTCGCCCGACAGGACGTCCGCCACGCGCTCTCGGATTTCCGCATCCACTCCATCAGAGTAGCGATCGGAGTCGCCCTCCGTCCAGTGATGCGCGGCGACGAGGGCCTGCGCATGCGCCACCAGCTACCGCCGAGGCAGCGCCTGTGCGCGCCCCATCAGATCCTCGATCTCCGCCGTCCGCTCGGCATCGGCCGGAGCAGCCGCATCGAGCTCTTGCGCACGCTCGAGCACGTCGAGCGCCTCGTCGCGACGGCGGAGCCCGACGAGCTGACGGCCCAGCGTCCGCCACGCGTCGACGCGATCGGGATGGTGATCCGCAAGGATGCGATCCGCGAGCGCCGCCGCCTCTCGCCGCTGGGCGAGCGACTCTTCGGTCTTGCCGGCGCGCTCGAGGATCTCTCCGAAGAGCGCCGCCGCCTCGATGCGATCGGCGCTCTCGGGCGGCTGCGTCCTCTCCACAACCTGACGCGCGAGCTCGTACTGTCCGAGCGCCTCGTCGACGCGGCCGAGCATCGCGTACGCGTGCGCGAGATAGGCGCGCACGTCGGCGAACAGCGGCGAGTCCGAAGGCAGCAAGCGCTCGGAGATCGCAAGCGCTCGCTCGAGCTCGGTGGCGGCGAGCTGGTGCTTCCCGGTCGCGATGCGCGATGGGGCCGTCGCCGCGATCACCTCCGCGACACGCACCGAGTCGGCTCCGAAGGCGCGCTCGGCGAGCGGCATCGCTTCGTCCATGAGACGCGCGGCCTCCTCGTTCTCACCGATCGACGAGCGCAACGACGCGAGGTTGCCGAGGTCGTACACGAGGAGCGCGTCCTCGCCGGCGGCGCGATGGATCGCGATCGCGCGGTCGAAGTTGCGGACCGCGGAATCGACGTCGCCGGCCGCCGCATCGAAGTCGCCGAGCTGCCGATACACTTCGCCAACGAGCGGCGCGTCCGGCCCGTACGACGCGATGCGGATCGCGAGCACGCGTTCGAGGGATGCGCGCGACTCCTCGGCGCGGCCGAGCTCGCGCAGGAGCGCGGCCCGATTGCCGAGCACCATCGCCGTCGTGGGATGCTGGGGCCCCAACACGCTCTCCGCCAGGGCGAGGGCCTCGTCGTGGACCGCCAACGCGTCCTCGGCCCGCCCTTGCCGTTCGAGCGCAACCGCCAGGAGCGACAGGACCACGACGCGAGCGCCGGGCGGCTCCTGGTCGGCATCGAGGATCGCGCGCGCCACCCTCTCCATCTCGGCGTAGCGCTCCGTGTGCGTGAGGATCTCGAGCTCCGCCGTCATCAATCCCGAGCGCTTCTTGGGCGACCACTGCAGCTCGTCGCCGAGCTCGCGCACGCTCGCGATCCAGCGCATTGCTTCCTCGTATCCCGCCGACGTCCGCCCCACCGCGACGGCGAGCTCCGTCATCGCATAGGTCATCTCCTCGCGGTCGCCCGACCGGATCGCCAGCGCCGTCCCCGTCGTGAAATCGACGACCGCCTCGGACGTGCGACCGATCGAGATGAGAGCGCGTCCGCGCATCACCCACGCACCGCTGAAGAGCTCGCGCAAGCCCGCCGCCTCGATGCGGGGCAAAAGCACGTCGAGCGTCTCCTTGGACTCCGCGATGCGACCAGCCAGGATCTCCGCCCAGATTCGATCGACCTCCAGCGACAGGTCGTCGTAGAGCGCGCGCCGAGCTCCGTCGAGCTCGCCGGCATGGGCGACGTCCGGGCGCGCGCACGTGCCCGGATTCGGCAGGCTCGCGGTGAGCGCGTCCGCCTGCGTCATCGCATCGGTCGCGCCCGATCCCAACAGATCGACGACCGCACCGAAGCGCTGGCGCGCGCGACCCAGACAGTCCATGCGCTGGTCCAATCGCTCCGTCGACTGTTCGCCGCGCACGCGCGTGGCCTCGCACGCTTCGCGGGCCTCGTCGCGCCAGCGCGCGCCGAAGTCGTCGAGCGCCGGGATGGCGGTGGTCGCCGTGACCTCCGCGATCGCGGGGTTGCGCGCATCGAAGGCGGCTCGCAGCTCGTCGGCGCGCGTGCTCGACCAGGTCTCGTCGATCGCTGCGCCCGCGTCCTCGCACGGCGAGCGCCCCACGCCGAGCACGCCGCCGAGGCGCAACAACAACGCGCCGCCCACGAGCACGCCCGCCAGCGCCGCGATCGCGACGCGTCGGCGCCGGCGTGGCGACGGATCGAGCGCGCGCACGAGCGCTCGCATGTCGGGATGACGCGCGCCCGGATCCACCGCGAGCCCGCGCAGCAGCACCGCGTCGATCCACGCGGGCACGGCGGAAGGATGCGGGCCGGGGCGCGCGGACGAGACCGGCAGCACCCCGTCCACGTCGGGGCGTACGCCGTGCAGCGCCTCGAAGAGCGACACGCAGAACGCGAACTGGTCCGAGCGCGCGTCCACCTTTCCGCCGCGCAGCTGCTCCGGCGCCATGTAGGCCGGCGTGCCCATCGCGGCGCCCGTGCGTGTCAGCGCGCCGTCGCGCAACGTCTCCACGACCTCGTCCAATCGAGGCTCGGGCTCGAGCGCGAGCCCGAAGTCGGCCACGCGCGCGCGACCATCCTCGCCGATGAGCACGTTGTCGGGCTTGAAGTCGCGGTGCACGATGCCGACGTCGTGCGCGACGGCGAGGCCTTCGCCCGCCTGCCGATACACGTCCACGATCTCCGGCCACGTGCGTGCCGCCGCCGCGCACCACTTGCGCGCGTTCGTGCCGACGACGAGCTCCATCGCGATGTACCCGCGCGAGCCGTCCACGCCGACCTCGTGCACCGTCACCACGTTCGGATGCGACAGCCGAGCCATCGCCCGCGCCTCTCGCCACAGTCGCGCCGCGCGATCGCTGCGCCCGATCTCGTGCACCTTGATCGCGACGCGCCGCGACAGCACGCGATCGGTCGCCTCGTACACGACCCCCATCGCGCCCGCGCCGATTACCCGGTGCAGCACGTAGCTCTGCCCCACCTCCGTCTCGGCCGGCAGCGGCGGGTCGCCGAGCGAGATCGAGGGCGCGGCCGCCAGCGCGCGCAGCAATGGATCCGCGCGATCGTCGTCGACGGGCGTGTCCTGGGAGGCCGAATCGTCCATGGCGCGCGGGCGGCCGCGAAGGATCGCACGACCGCCGTCGCATTGGAGGGAAGAGTCGGGCCGTGTGACGCCGCGAAATTTCCCTCGTCACACGGTCGCGGACCCCCCTCCGTTGGCCATGTCGTTCACGATGCCCCTCGCCCTCCTCGTCACCACCCTCTTCGGCTCCGACGCCGAGGCCAGCACCGCCGCCCCGGATTGGGGCGCGGTCGATGGACAGAGCCAGAACGATCGCCTCCGCGAGGTGATGGCCGGCTCCACCGGCACGCCCGGCTTCTTCGTGCGTGAAATCGGCGGGCCGATCCACGCCGGCTTCAACTCCACGCGCGTGTTCGAGCCCGCCAGCTCCATCAAGGTGCTCGCGCACCTCTACGCGATGCGCAAGGTCGACAAGGGCAACGCGGAGCTGCGCGACCGCATCGGCATCTATCCCACGCCGACCACGTGCGCGGCGGCCCCGACCGAGACGCTGCGCACCGCCCTGCAGAAGATGATGCAGGTGTCCGACAACGACCGCACGCGCGCCGTCGTCGATCTCGTCGGCCGCACGAACATCAACAACATGGCCGTGAACCTCGGGCTCGGGAAGCTCAAGTGGAAGCGCGCGATGGAGTGCGAGGTCGCCGATCAGAACGAGAACATCCGCAACGAGATGACGCTCGTGGACGGCGCGAAGCTCTACGAGGGCGTGTTGCGCGGCCAGCTGATCGAGACGCCCGCGCTGCGCCGCACGTTCTGGGAGCTGATGGCCGGCCACTCGCTCGGCGCGACGATCGACGAGGAGCTGGCAGCCGCGGGGCTGTCGGCATCGGCGAAGGCGTCGTACAAGGCGCGCGTGCGCGGTGCGAGCAAGGGCGGCTGGTGGCCGGGCAAGGGGCGTGGATCGGAGCTCGGCTGGATCCGCATCCCCGTGTGCGACGGCGGCAAGGTCGAGTCGAAGACGTTCCTCTACGGCTTCTTCGTGGACGACGGCAACGCCGACCCGGGCGACGGCAGCGGCCCGGTCGCGAAGGCGTGCAACCGTGCGCGCAAGGAGCTCATGCGCGAGCAGTTCCGGGCGAGCGCACGCACGTGGTCTGCGTGCGCGTCCGCGCCCGCCGCTGCCGACGACGCCTCGACCCCACGCCCGGCGGAGCAGGCCCCGCCGTCGTTCCAGCCGATGTGAGGCTCAACCGTTCGGCTCGTAGCCGACGTCGCAGCCGAAGCGGAGCTCGAGCGACGCGAGGTCGTCGCTCTGCACGGCTGCACACGCCGCGGGACACATGTGGATCGACACGTCGTCGACCCAGAACGCCGCGGCGTCGCAGTCGTCTTCCGACGGCACCTGGTGGAACGCGTGCACCGTGCCGTCGCCGGCGTGGTAGTCGACCTCGAGCGTGTCGGGGTCGAGCGTCTCGCCCTCGGGCGGCTCGGGGAACGCGAAGTCGCACGCGACCGGCAGTGTCTCCTCCACGCCGGTCGCGACGGCGTCGAACAGCTTGTCGAACTTCCCGTACTCGCACAGCGGGAAGCGCAGTCCACCGGTGAGGATGCTGACTTGCTGCAGCGGCTGCCCGGGCTCCTTGCCGCTGAAGCCCGCGCAGTCCGTGTTCACGATCGGAGCATCGGGCGGCCACGGCTCGTCCACCGGTGTGTTCGCCGTCATGCCCGCGATGGTGTGGAACACGTAGTTGCGCGCGTCGAGCGTGCCGAACTGTTCGGGTGCGAGGGCGAGCAGATCGGCGTCGAACGCGTCGCCCGGCGCCGTCGCGTTGCTCATCTCCTCCGCGTCGGTGACGGCCACGAACACCTTGAGCGCCTCGGGTCGCAGCCATGCGCCCCATCCCACCGGCGGGATGGCGTAGAGCGCTGCGTTGCCGACGGCCGCATCACCCGTGTACGTCGTGATGATCGCCTCGAGGAAGCTGCCCGAGCCGAGCCCCACCGAGTACTGGAAGAGCAGTGGACCGACGGGCGCGAGCGGCCCGGGAGGTGCGCACGCGTCGTTGCCGAGCGGCGCCGGCAGGCACAGGAACTGGCCGCCGCCGTAGCCCGCGACCGCGATGACGCGGTAGTCGAGCCCGCTGTCGGCGAGCTTCTGGGCGAGCGAGGTGCCGATCGTCTGCTCGACGCCGCTGCTCACCGGATCCATCGAGCCGCTGGTGTCGATCACGAGGATCACGTCGACGGGCCGGAACTGCAGCGTTGCCTCGGCGGTCTGCGTGACGCACTCCTCGCCGTCGCCCGCCGGCAAGTCGTGCTGCACGCCGAGATCGAGCACGGGCCCGTCGCCGCTGTCCTCGACGCCGTCGTCGACGGCGCCCGTCGTCGGGTCGGGCTCGATGCCGCCGGTCTCGTCGTCGGCGTCGTCGGCCGGTGGTGCCGCGCCGCCGCAAGCACCGAGGAAAAGGAGTGCGCCCGCAACCTGGAGCGTGTGATTCGAGACGAACATGGGTGACGCTTTCTCGGCGGGGGCGGCCGCAATTGGCGGCCGCGGCTCCGCGGATTCCTCGACCCCGCAGATCGCCTGCTGGAGCCCGTATTCGCGCCGCACGGTGGGCTGCGCCGTCATCCTCTCCGACACGATCGCGGCACGGATTTCCGACGCGCCTCCCCTTTCGCGTTGCTCATCGCCGTCAACGCGCCCCGGCGATCGAAGACGCCGACACCGCGTTGACGTGGGTCGGTCGGGCGCCGCGCGGACGCGCGTGCGAGCACGCGGCCGAACCACCGACATCGCATCCGTGACATCGATCCCGAGGAGGGCCGGTCCGGGCCGCATCGTCGGGGGGTGTCCGCGTCCCGGCTCGACGCTGCCGCCGTCCGCCGCGGTCGCGCGCACGGACCGAGCGCTCGGACTGGATCGGACCTCCGCCCGCGCGAACGGTCCGCAGGTTGCAATGAAGCCCGCGACCTCGTGGCGAGCGACGACAAGACGGAAGAACCGACGCCGAAGCGGCGCGACAAATTCCGCGAGGACGGGCGGATTCCGTCGAGCAAGGACATCGGCGCCGTCGCGGTGGGCATCGCCGCGCTCGGGCTCGCGACCGCGTGGGGCCCGGAGTGGGCCCGCGCGTGCCGCCAAGCGTTCGCCGACGCGATCGCCCACATCGCAGTCGTGCCGGACGAAGGCACCACCGCCATCCCGCGCGCACTCGGCCAGGCGGGCGCGGCCGCGCTGCACCTCGGCGCGCCCGTCTGCATCGTGCTGCTCGTCGTCACGGTCGTCGCCGGCATCGTGCAATCCGGCGGCCTGTGGTCGAGCAAGCTCCTGATGCCGAGCCTCGATCGGCTCGGCTTCGCCAAGGGTCTGGGCCGCCTCTTCAGCGGGCGCACGATCACCGAGCTCGGCCTGTCCGTGCTCAAGGCGCTCGCGATCGGGCTCGCGCTCTGGTGGGCGGTGGCCGACGAGATCGCCGAGCTCGCCGCGCTGGCGGCCGTCACGTTCGAGATCGCGCTCGATGCCGTCGGCCACCTGCTCGCCCGCCTCGCGCTCGTCGCATTGCTCGTCGGCGCCGCGATCGCGGCGCTCGACTACGTCCTCGCGCGCCGCCGCATCGAGACCGAGATGCGGATGACGAAGCAGGAGATCAAGGAAGAGCACAAGCAGCAGGAAGGCGACCCGCTCGTGAAGCAGCGGATCCGCTCGCGCATGCGCGCGATCGGGCGCAATCGCATGCTCGCCGCCGTGCGCACGGCCGACGTCGTGGTCGTGAACCCCACGCACTACGCCGTCGCGCTGGGCTACAGCGTGGGCCAGGCCGGCGCGCCCAAGCTGCTCGCGAAGGGCGTCGATCACCTGGCCGCGAAGATCCGCGAGGAGGCGCGCAAGCACGGCGTGCCGATCATCGCGAACCCACCGGTCGCGCGGGCCGTGTACGCGGCCGGCAAGGTCGACCGCGAGATTCCCCCCGAGCTCTACGAGGTCGTCGCCCGCGTCCTCGCCTACGTCTACCGCATGACGCGCTGGAGGACCGCTCGATGAACGACGTGCAGGACAGCAAGAGCGGACGCACCGTCGCGTTCGGCCTCGTGGCCATCATGATGATGCTCGTCATCCCCCTGCCCTCCGCGGTGCTCGACGTGCTGCTCACGCTGAGCATCACGCTCGGGCTCGTCGTGTTCCTGCTCGCCGTGAACTTCGGCGATCCGGCCGAGTTCTCCACGTTCCCGTCGGTCCTGCTCGTCACCACGATGCTGCGGCTCGCGCTCAACATCGCGTCGACCCGCCTCATCCTCCTCAAGGGCCACGAGGGGGTCGACGCGGCCGGTCACGTGATCCAGGCGTTCGGCGCGTTCGTGGTGGGCGGCAGCTACGTCGTCGGCGTGATCGTCTTCATCATCCTCGTCGTCATCAACTTCAAGGTGATCACCGCCGGTGCCGGCCGCATCGCCGAGGTGGCGGCGCGCTTCACCCTCGACGCGATGCCCGGCAAGCAGATGGCGATCGACAACGACCTCGCCAACGGCCACATCGACGAGCAGACCGCTCGTACGCGTCGCAAGGCGATCGCCGACGAGGCCGACTTCTACGGCGCGATGGACGGCGCCAATAAGTTCGTGAAGGGCGATGCCGTCGCCGGGCTCATCATCACCGCCGTCAACGTCGTGGGCGGCATCATCATCGGCGTCGCCCAGCAAGGCCTGACGTTCGAGGACGCGGCGTCGACCTACACCATCCTCACCATCGGCGACGGCCTCGTCTCGCAGATCCCCGCGTTGCTCACGTCGATGGCCGCCGGCCTGATCGCGTCGCGCACCGCGAGCGGCGAAGACCTCGGCACCACGCTCGCGCGTCAGTTGCTCGCGCGGCCCGAGCCCCTGTTCATCTCCGGCGTCGCGCTCGCCGGTATCGCGCTCGCGCCCGGCATGCCCACGTTCGCGTTCCTCGGGCTGTCGGGGGCCTGCTTCTGGCTCGCGCGCCGGGCCCGTCGCGCCGCGCAGAAACCGGCCGAGACCGCTGCGCCCAAGCCGAAGGCGAACGACGAGGAGACGCCGCTGCACGATCTCCTGCGCGTCGACCTGCTCGCCCTCGAGGTGGGCTTCGATCTCGTGCCGCTCGTCGACAAGAACAAGGGCGGCGACCTGCTCAAGCGGATCTCCGCGGTGCGCCGCCAGCTCGTACCCGAGCTCGGCATCGTCGTGCCGCCGATCCACGTGCGCGACAACCTGCGCCTCACTTCGGGCACCTACCGCCTGCTGCTCTCGGGTGCTCCGATCGGCGAGGGCACACTGCGCGTGGGTCGACTGCTCGCGATCAACCCGGGCGGCGTGAAGGGCGAGCTGCGGGGCGAGCGGACCAAGGAGCCCGCGTTCGGCATGCCCGCGGTCTGGATCGGGACGGGCGAGCGCGAGCGCGCGGAGCTGCTCGGCTACACCGTCGTCGATCCGGCGAGCGTCGCGGCCACCCACCTCACCGAGCTCCTGCGCGGACATGCGGCCGATCTGCTCGGTCGCTCCGAGGTGCAGGAGCTGCTCGACGCGTTCGCGCGCACGAACCCCAAGATCGTCGAGGAGCTCATCCCCACGATCTTGCCGCTGGGCGAGGTCATCAAGGTGCTGCGCAACCTCTTGCGCGAGGGCGTTCCGATCCGCGACCTGCGGACCATTCTCGAGACGCTGGCCGACTACGGGACGACGCTCAAGGACGCGGACGCGCTCACCGAGCACGTGCGCGAGCGACTCGGGCGGCAGATCTCGGGCCGCTACGTCGACGAGCGCGGCCAGCTCGCAGCGATGGTGCTCGGTCCCGACGTCGAAGCGGCGCTGCGCGGACGCGGCGGTGTCATCGATCCGTCGGTGGTGCCGCGCTTCGTTCGTGGCCTCGAGACCGCCTTGACGACGGGCAAGCCGGCGACGACCGAACCGCTCCTGTTGGTGTCAGCCGAGCTCCGCCGCAGCGTCGCCGCGTTGGCGGCACGACATGCACCGGGTCTTGCAGTGATGAGTCTTCGCGAGCTCGACCCCAAGACTCGCGTGACCACCACCGGCATCGTGAAGCTCGCCGCCTAGGACCGACACTTCCATGGAACAACGCACCTTCCAAGCCCGAGAGATCCGCGAAGCGCTCGCGCTCGTGCGCCGCGAGCTCGGACCCGACGCCGTCATCCTGCAGACGAGGCGCATCCCAGGCCCCGCGTTCGGCCTGCTCGGCGGATCGCTCATCGAGGTCACGGCGGCGGCGCCGATCGAGACCACGCCCGCGCCTGCGCCCGCGCCCGCGCCGAAGAAGCCGGTGGACGACCGTCCGATCCGCGCGCTCTTGGCCGGTCGCCGCGCCGACCGTGAGCGTGCGCGCGAGCCCAAGCCGTCGGTCTCGAAGATGATCGCCGAGGATCCCGGCACCGCCG
The DNA here is from genome assembly GCA_964468635.1 of uncultured Nannocystaceae bacterium. Taxonomy (GTDB): domain Bacteria; phylum Myxococcota_A; class Polyangia; order Nannocystales; family Nannocystaceae; genus Xiheibacterium. Next base: position 117,470 of record CAYXVR010000017.1, on the reverse strand, counting down.
TCGCGGCGGCGTCGGGCGCCGCGGGTCCTGCTCCCCACGCCGCGCTGCGCCGGCGCCTGCTCGCCGGCATGGTGCCGCGCGATTTGTGCGAGAAGTGGCTGCGCGAGCTCGGGGCCGGTGCGAACGACGTCGCTGCGCGCGCGGACGCGGAAGCCCGGCTGCGGGCGATCCTGCACGATGCGCTCGGACCGTCCTCCGGTCTCGCACCGAACGGTCGGCGCGTCGTCGCGCTGGTGGGTCCCAGCGGCGTCGGCAAGACCACGACGCTCGCGAAGATCGCCGCGTCGGTGAACCTCATCGCGGGCAAGCGCATCGCGATCATCAGCCTCGACGACGGTCGCCTCGGCGGCACGTCGGCGCTGCGCGGCTACGCGAAGCTCCTCGATGTCCCGTTCACGAGCGTGCCCGCCGGCGGCCTGCCGCAGGCGATCGCCGCGGCCGGCGACGCCGAGCTCGTGCTCGTCGATACCGCCGGTCTCTCGCCCGCCCAACCCGACGCGTTCGGCGAGCTCGGGCGCCGGCTCGGCCGCGCCGGCGAGCCGGTGGCCGTGCACCTGTGCGTCGCCGCGGCGACGCGAACGGAGGAGCTCGAGCGCATCGCTCACCTGTACGCGCCGGTGAATCCCGGATCCGTGCTGATCACGAAGGTCGACGAGGCCGTCGCGATCGGCAGCGTCTTCGGCCTGCGCGCCCGTACTCGCCTGCCCTTCAGCTTCGTCACCACGGGCCCGCAAGTGCCCGACGATCTCGTCCTCGCCAACCCCGATGTGCTCATCGATCTCCTCCTCGGAGGCGCGCGCGCATGAACGACGTCAACAAGAAAGAGCTCGTCGCGGTCGCCGCCGACGACGACATCTCCATCCCACTCGAGCCCACCGGCGGTGACGTGATCCCGCTGCGCACCGCGGTGCAGCCCGTCTCGCCCACGGTCATCGCCGTGACGTCCGGCAAGGGCGGCGTCGGCAAGACCAACGTGTCGGTGAACCTCGCGTACGCGCTCGGCGCCCGCGGTGCCCGCGTGCTCGCGATCGATGCCGACCTCGGCCTCGCGAACATGGACATCGTGATGGGCATGGCGCCCGTGCACACGGTCGCCGACCTCGTGCATGGCGACGCGACCATCGACGAGGTCGTGATCGGCGGCCCCGACAACGTGTGGCTGTTGCCCGGCGCGTCCGGCCAGTACGACCTCGCTCAGCTCGACGACGACGGTCGGCGGGCGCTCTTCGCCGCGGTCGACTCGCTCGATCATCGCTTCGACGCGATCGTCGTCGACACCGGCGCCGGCATCGGATCGAACACCGTCGGCTTCGCGGCGGCGGCGAAGGACATCGTCCTCGTCGTGACGCCCGAGCCCACGAGCGTCGCGGACGCGTACGGGATGCTCAAGGTGCTGTGCACGCGCTGCGCGGTTCGCCGCGTGCGAGTGCTCGCGAACATGGTCGGCAGCGCGGCCGAGGGCGAGCAGGTGTATCGGCGTCTGCTCGGACTCGTCGAGCGCTTCCTCAACATCGGCCTCGACTACCTCGGCGCAATCCCGAAGGACCCCGCGGTGTCGCGCTCGGTCATGCGCGGCGAGCCGGTGGTGCGCGCGTATCCCCGCGCGCCCGCATCGGTCGCGATGCTCGAGGTCGCCGAAACTCTTGCCCGCTCGGATCGTCGCGATGAACGCGAAGGGGCGATGCGGTTGTTCTGGCGCCGACTGCTCCGCCAGAAGGGTGAATGATGATGAGCCACTTCGGCATCGCCCGCCGCGCGCCCTCTCGTCGGAATCCGACCGCGCGCGCGCCTCTGTCCACCACCCAGGCCGCTCCGCCGACGCCCGACGGCGCGGCGAACGATGCGGCCGTCCCCGCCAACTCGCCGCTCGACGACGAGTCCGCGCGCATCGACCTACCCGACGGTCAGCCCGCCAACGAGGCGCCGGTCCGCGCGAAGCTCGACGCGACGCGCTACCTCGACTTCGTGCGGCGCATCGCGACCCGCATGGCCCGCAACCTGCCGTCGCACGTGTCGCTCGACGATCTCGTCGGCGCCGGAACGCTGGGCTTGCTCGACGCCATGGATCGCTACGACCCGACGAAGTCGGAGCGTTTCGAGACGTTCGCCGAGTTCCGCGTGAAGGGTGCGATCCTCGACGAGCTGCGCCGCTACGACCTGATGGCGCGCAACGCCCGGCTCACCGCCAAGCGACTGGCGCGCAAGACCCAGGAGCTCACCGCGAAGCTCGGTCGGCCGCCGATCGACACCGAGGTCGCCGGCGCGCTCGAGATGTCGGTGGAGGACTACCGCAAGCTCGTCGATCGCATCGGCAGCGTGCGCGTGCTCTCGCTCGACGATCTGCAGCGCAGCGAAGACGGCTCGAACGATCGCGTCGCCGAGCTGTCGGCGAAGACGCTCGAGCCCGACGAGGCCACCGGCATCCGCCAGCTGCACGGTCGGCTGCGCAACGCGATCGCTGGGCTGCCCGAGCGCCAACAGATGATCCTCGACATGTACTACCAGCGCGAGATGACGCTCAAGGAGATCGGCCAGCAGGTCGGCGTCACCGAGTCGCGCGTCTGCCAGATCATGGGCGAGGCCACCGGCCGACTCCGTCATCTGCTCAAGCAAGGGTGATGCGATGGCGAACGGCGTCTACATTCCGATGTCCGGTGCGATGGCGGCCGAGAAGCGCCTCGAGGTGGTCGCGAACAACGTCGCGAACGCGAACACGCCCGGCTTCCGTCAGCAGCGCGTCGCGTTCCAGTCGTTCCTCGTCGACACCGAGAGCAGCAAACCCGCCGAGAAGGGCTTCGTCGGCGTCGGTGAAGGCCGCGTCGATCTGACCGCGGGCGCGATCCAGACCACGGGCAACCCGCTCGACGTCGCGCTCGACGGCCCCGGCTTCTTCATGGTCCAGGGCGAGGGCGGCACGATGCTGACACGCAACGGTGCACTGCGCATGCAGGCCGACGGCACCCTCGTCGACGGCGGCGGACTGCCGGTGCTCGGCACGAATCGCGCGCCGATTCGCCTGCGTCCCGACGGCGGACAGCCGAGCGTCGGCGCCGACGGATCGGTCTCGCAGAATGGCACGACCATCGCAACGCTCGGGGTCGTGACCGTCGACCCCGCGCGCCTGCAACCAGTCGGTGACATGCACATGCGTGCCGCCCCGCAGGATCTCGTGCCCGCCAAGACCTCCGTGATCGCAGGCGCGCTCGAGAGCAGCAACGTGAACCCGGTGCGTGGCCTCGTCGAGCTGGTCCAGCTCACCCAGGACTTCCAGACCCAGAACCGCGTCATGACCGAGTACCGCAAGCTCGATCAGAAGACGCTGTCGAAAGCAGGCTGACCATGATCCGCGCACTACACACCGCCGCCACCGGCATGGAAGCGCAGCAACAGCGCATCGACGTCACCGCCAACAACCTGGCGAACGTCAACACCACCGGCTTCAAGAAGTCGCGCGCCGACTTCCAGGACCTCCTCTACCAGAACGAGCGCGTCGCCGGCACGACGTCGGTGCAGGGCACGTTCGCCCCCACCGGCATGCAGGTCGGTACCGGCGTCCGCACGGCGTCGACGTACCGCTCGCACGAGAAGGGCGACATGGCCCAGACGGGCAACCCCTTCGACATGGCGATCGAGGGCCGCGGCTTCTTCCAGATCGCGATGCCGGGCGGCGAGATCGCGTACACGCGCGCGGGCAACTTCACGGTCGACGGCCAGGGCCAGCTCACCACGCCCGACGGCTACCTGCTCGATCCCTCGATCACGATCCCCGAGGGCGCGAGCAACATCGAGATCGGCGAGGACGGCACCGTGTCCGGCTTGATGCCGGGCGAGACGGCGTCGTCGGACTTCGGTCAGATCCAGACCGTCGACTTCTTGAACCCCGCGGGGCTCGAGAGCATCGGCCACAACTTCTATCGCCAGACGTCGGCGAGCGGCGATCCGCAGGTGGGCTCGCCCACCCAGCAGGGGCTCGGCGGCCTCCGTCAGGGCTTCCTCGAGCTGTCGAACGTCAAGGTCGTCGAAGAGATGATCAGTCTCATCTCCTCGCAGCGTGCATACGAGATCAACTCCAAGGTCATCCAGGCTTCCGATGAGATGCTGCAGACCACTGCTCAGACGGCGTGAGGTGTTCGCGCTCGTGCTCGCCGCGCTCGTGCTCGCGAGCGCGCCCGCCGACGCGGCAGTCCGCACCCGCACGGTCGTCGTCGAGAGCGAGCGCGTCACGCTCGGCGATCTCTCGCCCACCGCACCGCGCGAGCTGCTCGGCCTCGACATCGGCCCCGCGCCGCGCCCGGGCAAGTCCGGCTTCGTCAGCCGCGCGGCGGTCCAGGACGCGCTGCGTCGCGTGGGGGCCGACCCCGAGCTCGCCACCGCCCTGCCCGCCCGCGCGGAGATCAAGCGCGCAGGGCACTCGCTCACCAAGGCGACGCTCGCAGCGCGCGTGCGCGAGGCCGCGAGCGCCGAGCTGCCCGTCGGTCTGACGATCGACAGCGTGCTCGGGCTCGAGGACGTCGTGCTGCCCACCGCGGAGCACAGCATCGACGTGACGATCGGCAAGTTGAGGCGCTCGACCGTCGCGACCGTCGAGATCGAGGCCGGCGGACGCCGATGGGCGCGCCAGCAGGCGACGCTGCAGCTGTCCGGCACGGCGAAGACACCGGTGCTGCGCGACGATCTGCCCAAGGGCACGACCGTGACGCGCGAGCACCTCGAGATGAAGGACGTCGAGCTCGACCACGTGCCCGAAGGCGCGATGACGCGGGCGGAAGACCTCGTCGGTCAGCGCCTGCGCACCAAGACGAGCGCGAAGCAGCTCGTGCGCAAGGCCGCCGTCGAAGCGCCGCCGGTCATCGAACGCGGTGACGTGGTGCACGTCGTCGCGCGCGGTCGGGGGCTCAAGATCTCCCGCCAAGCGGTCGCCCAGCAGGACGGCGCGATCGGTCAGACGATCAAAGTGAAGGCCAGCGAGGGCGAGCTGCTCCTCGGCAAGATCGAGTCCGCGACGCTCGTCGTCGTCGGCCTGGGAGGTTCGCCATGATTCGTCCCCACTTCGTCATCGCCCTCTGCATCGGCTTGCTCGTCGCGCTCGGCGGCTGCTCCGGGCCGATGAGCCGCTACAAGTTCCCCACCCGCAAGTACGAGCCTGGCAAGTACGACGCGCCCTCGGCCGGCCAGAACGGTCTACTGTGGGGCGAGTCCACTCCGAACGTCACCGAGGACGCGAGAAGTCGTGGGCTCGGTGATCTCGTGATCGTCCGCATCGAAGAATCGGCGGACGCATCCGGGAACGCCACGACGAAGACGAGCAAGAAGAGCCAGATCACCGGCGGGATCAACAACTTCTTCGGGCTGGTGGAGAAGTTCGCGAAGAAGCACCCGGGCATCGACACGACCGCGCTCGTGAACGCGGTGTTCGAGTCCTCGTTCGAGGGCGACGGATCCACGAAGCGCGCCGGCGTCCTGACGGCGACGATTCCCTGCCAGGTGAAGAAGGTGCTGCCCAACGGCGACCTCTTCGTCGAGGGCACGAAGACGATCCAGATCAACCACGAGGAGACGCACCTCTACCTGTCCGGCGTCGTGCGGCCGTTCGACATCGACATGTCGAACCAGGTCGCCTCGAGCCGGATCCTCGATGCCCGCATCGACTTCAGTGGCCGCGGCGTCGTCTCCGACAAACAGCGCCCCGGCATCCTCCACCGCGCGCTCGACCACGCGTGGCCGTTATAGCTTTCTGGAGGGGCCCCTGGCCCCTCCCTCCCCCGCGCTATCGCGCTTCGCGACCTTCGGTCGCGATCATTGAGGAAGTCCTTCCCGAGAGAACTCCCATGCGCCACGTTTCGAAGCTCGCTCTGTTCTCGCTGCTCGCCGTCGTCGTGCTCGTGCCCTCGCTCGTGCGGGCGGAGCGGGTGAAGGACATCGCCACCATCCGCGGCGTCGCGAGCAACCCGCTCGTCGGGTACGGGCTCGTCGTCGGTCTCGCGGGCACGGGTGACAACCTGCAGAGCGTGCAGACCCAGCAGATGGTGTCGAACCTGCTCGGACGGCGCTTCGGCACCATCATCACGCCCAAGCAGATCAAGGCGAAGAACGTCGCGGTGGTCATGATCACCGCGCGTCTGCCTCCGTTCTCGCGCATCGGCGGGCGCATCGACGTCACCGTGTCGTCGGCGAGCAACGCGAAGTCGCTGTTCGGCGGCACGCTACTGCCCACCGCGCTCAAGGGCGGCAACGGCGAGGTGTTCGCGTGGGCCGAGGGCCCGCTCATGGTCGGCGGCTGGGCCGCCGACGGATCGAGCGGCAGCGGCGTCTCGCGCAACCACCCCACCGTGGGGCGGATCCCCGACGGCGCGCTCGTGTCGAAGGAGCTCGGCTTCAAGCTCGCGGCGGATCAGCCCATCACCGTCGCGCTCGAGCGCCCCGACTTCACGACCGCCGCGCGCGTGAGCGAGGCGATCAACGGACGGCTCGGCGGCGAGTTCGCGTACGCGCCCGACCCCGGCACCGTGCTCGTCGACGTGCCGAAGAAGCGTCGCAAGGACCTCGTGCGCCTCATCTCGACGATCGAGAACGTCTCGGTCGAGACCGACGAGACCGCGCGCATCGTCATCAACGAGAAGACCGGCACCGTCGTCATCGGCGCCGACGTGCGCGTCTCGGCCTGCGCCATCTCCCACGGCGGCCTCACCGTCGAGGTGAGCGAGAATCCCGAGGTCTCGCAGCCCAACCCGATGGCCGACGGCAAGACGACCACCGTGCCGCGCACCGAGCTCAGTGTCACCGAGGACGGCAGCGAGATCGTCGTGCTGCCCACCAGCCCCACGCTCGGCGACGTCGTCGCCGGCCTCAACGCGCTCGGTGTCCGCCCGCGCGATCTCGTCGCCATCCTGCTCGCGATGAAGCAAGCGGGCGCCTTGAAAGCCGAGATCGAGGTGCAGTGATGGGCGTCTCCGTGCAGCTCGACTCCCCGCTGCCGGCCGGCCCGTCGGCTGGCACGGACACGCCGGAGGCGCGCGCGGAGGCGGCGAAGCAGTTCGAGGCGCTCCTGCTCGGCGAGCTCATGAAGGCGATGCGCGCGACCGCTTCGTTCGGCGAGGAAGAGGGCGACGCGTTCGCGCGCGGCACCTACGGCGAGATGTTCGATCAGGCGCTCGTGGAATCGTCCGCGGGCGGTCTCGGCATCGCGCAGCTGTTCGAGCGTCAGACGTCCGGCGGTGCCACGACGGCGACGACCCACGTCGCTGCGCCGCACCGCGTCTCCGCGTACCGCGAGTCCGCGAGCGCGATCGAGCCCTTCGGCCACGCGCACGGCCCCAAGGATCGCGACGGGCTCACGACCTCGTTCGAGGGCGGCGTGCCCACGCCGGGCCTGTGGCCCGTCGACGGCGGCGTGCAGAGCTCGGGCTACGGCTTCCGCACCCACCCCATCCACGGCGACAAGCGGTTTCATTCGGGGCTCGACATCGCCGCGCCCGAAGGCCGGGAGATCCGCGCGGTGCAGCGCGGCACCGTGACGTACGCGCAGCGCCACCCGGGCTACGGCAACATGGTCGAGATCACGCACCCCGACGGGATCGTGACGCGCTATGCCCACGCCTCGCGCCTGCACGTGCGCGTCGGCGACGTCGTCGACACCGGCGAAGCGATCGCCGACGTCGGCAGCACCGGCCAGAGCACCGGCCCGCACCTGCACTTCGAGGTGCGCGACGGCAGCCGCCGTCTGAATCCCGAGACGTACCTCGAGCGGCTGCGCGACGAATCCCAGGGCGCGGCACCGAGCGACGCCACACGCCCACGCGCCGGCATCGCGCTGGCACGCGAAGTGAATGACGTCCATCTCGACGACGAGAGCGGCACGCCATGAACGACAACGACACACCCACGCTCGTCCACGCGCTGCAGCAGCTCCTCGCCGTGCTCGAGGCCGAGGACGTCGCACTTCGCACACTCGACCTCGCAGCCATCGATCGAGCGGCGGCCGCGAAGCTCGAGCTCGAGCCCGCGATCGGGAACGCCCTGGCGGATCCGCTGCCCACGAGCGAGTCCGCCCGCAAACAGCTCGCGCGCCTGCGCGACGACGTCACCAGCCGCGCGCGCGCGAACCATCGGCGCCTGCGTGCGAGCCTCGTCGCGGTGGGCGAGCTGGTCGACCAGCTCACCGGCACCACGCGGTCGACCTACGGCCGCAACAACGAAAGCCCGGTTCGCGCCGTGCTGACGCAGACGATCGGCTGACGTCATGACTTCGCTCGGCAGCATCCTGCAGACCGGTCGCAGCGCCCTGTTGGCCCAGCAGGCCGCGATCGCGAACGCGTCGTCGAACACGGCGAACGCCGAGACGATCGGGTACGCGCGCCGCGACGTCACGTTCACTGCGCTGCCCGGGCAGAGCGGCGTGGGCATCTCCGCGATCCAGCGGCGCACTGCCCCGCTGCTCGAGCAGCGGCTCGTGCTCCAACGCGGCCGACTCGGCGCCCACCAGGCGAAGTCCGAGGGGCTCGCCGGCGTCGAGCGCATGTTCGCCGAGTCCGAGCACGGCATCGGCGCGCGGCTCGACGCCTTCTTCGGCTCGCTGCGCATGCTCACGTCCTCCCCGAGCGATGAACAGTTCCGCCGCGACGTGCTCGCGCGCGCGCAGGATCTCGCGAACGCGTTCCAGAGCGCAGCCGACGGGATCGACCGCGAGCGCACGCAGGCCGACGCGGCGATCGTGCAGGACACCGCCCGGGCGTCCGAGCTCGTCGCCGCGATCGCGCAGCAGAACGCGCGCGTCACCGCCACCGCGCCGGGCACGCCCGACAACGCGAGCCACCTCGATCAACGCGCCCTCCTCGTCGACGAGCTCTCCGAGATCTGCGAGCTCACGACAATCCAGGAGGCCGACGGCTCGCTCACGGTGCTGCTCGCGGGTGGGCCCGCGCTCGTGCAGGGCGATCAGGCGGCCTCGCTGCGCACGTCGTACGACCCGCTCATCGGCGGGCTGCACCGCGTCGAGCTCGTCGACGTGTCGGGCACCGCGCTCGACGTCACGACCAGCTTGCGCGGCGGCGCGCTCGGCGGCCGACTCGAGCTGCGCGACGAGACGCTGGTGGACACCGGCGATCGCCTCGATCAGCTCGCCTACGACGTCGCGACGGCGATGAACGCCCAGCACCGCGCGGGCTTCGGCGCCGACGGTGTGGGCCTGCGCGACTTCTTCGCACCGCCGGCCGGCGTCGCGGGCACCGCTCGCACGCTCGCGCTCGCGAGCGGCCTCGTCGACAACCCGGGCTGGCTCGCCGCGGCGAGCACGGCCGCCACGGCGATCGGCGGCAACGACAACGTCCTCGCGCTCGCCAGCCTCGCCGATCTCTCGCTCGCCAACGGCGGACGCAGCACGTTCGTCAGCGAGCTCGCCGGGCTCATCGGCGATCTCGGGCGCGCCGCGCGATCCGAGGCCGACGGCGTCGCATCCACCGAGCTCGCGCTCGAGCAGACCCGCGCGCTACACCAGTCGAGCACGGGCGTGTCCATCGACGAGGAGCTCATCGACATCACGCGGTTCGAGCGGGCCTACCAGGCCGGCGCGCGGATCATCCAGACCGCCGACCGCATGTACGAGGCACTGTTGCAGCTATGATCCGCGTCACCCAGCTCCAGCTCCACGACGCGTCGCTGAACGCGATGATGCGCTCGCGCGCGCAGCTGCAGAAGGTGCAGAGCGAAGCGATGACGGGCGAGCGCGTCTCCAAGCCGTCCGACGATCCGAGCGCCGCCGCCCGCGGCCGATTGCTCGGCGACCTGCAGGCGCGCTCCGAGACGTATCGCAACATCGTGAGTCAGGGCACCACGCGACTGCAGACGGCCGAGCAGGCGCTCGCCGAGGTGGGCAACGTGCTCGTGCGCGCGCGCGAGCTCGCCACCGCGATGGCGAACGAGACGATGACGGCCGAGCAGCGCGCGTCCGCGGCGAACGAAGCGGAGCAGCTCCGCCGCTCGCTCGTCGATCTCGTGAACACGCGCGACGGCGACGAGTACGTCTTTGCCCACGTGGACTCGCACTCGCGTCCGTACCAGGACGGCGTCGGCTTCACCTACGACGTGGACACCTACGCGGACGTCCGCTCGGCCGAGGTCGCGCAGGGTCGCACCGCGGAGATCGGCGCGTCGGGCAGCAACGCGTTCGCCCAGCGCGCCGCGGATCCCGGCAGCCTCGACGTCGTCGGTGCCGTGGCCGGGCTGCGCGACGCCCTGACCGCCAACGATCCCGACGCGGTCCGGACCAGCATCGACGCGCTCACCGCCGCGTTCGGCCAGGCGCTCGGCGAGCGGACGGCGGTCGGCGAGCGCCTGCAGACGCTGCAGCGCGCCGACGAACAGGCGGAACAGCAGGCCACGATCGTCGCCGGGCTGAAGTCGGATCTCCTCGACGCCGACATCACCGACGCGCTTTCGCGCCTCCAGCTCGCCGAGACCACGGTCCGCGCGGCACTGACCGTCTCCGCGCGCATGCTGGGACCGTCGCTGCTCGACGTCGGGTGACGTCGGCTCGGCGCCGCGAGCTGCCAAAACGAGAGCAGCGTCCGCGATCGGGCCGCCGGTCCGCGTCCGCACGCCGTAGTCGAGTCCGGAGATCGGCGGCGGCAGGCCCGAATTCGCCAGAATGGGAGGGCTTGCCGATCCGGACTGGGGATGGAACGTCAAAAGATGCTAGGACTTCAGTGACGCTGACCATGACGAAACGGGAAGTCTCGACTCGGTCCGTCCCGACACGCCAAGGAGGCGATGATGCTGACGCTCACGCGGAAGATCGGTCAAAAGATCCTGATCGGCAACGGCATCGAGATCGTGGTGAGGGAGATCAGGGGTCGTCAGGTCCGACTGGGGATCACGGCGCCGCTGGGTCTGCCGGTGTATCGGGAGGAGCTCTATCAGCAGATCGCGGACGAGAACGCTCGCGCGACGGCGGAGATCAGCCTCGATCGTCTGGCGGGTCTACCCGAACCATCCGGACCAGTCGGTTCGGGGAGTTCGAAGCCCCCGAAGACCGGCTGATCCACTTCCCGCTCGGCATCCCCGGCTTCGCCGACGCGAAGACGTTCGTGCTCGTCGATCACCGGCCGGGCTCGGTGTTCCGATGGTTGCAGGCCGTCGAGTTCGCGGACCTCGCGTTCGTCGTGATCGACCCGCTCGCGTTCGTCCCGGACTATCCGATCGAGAACGTGCGCAAGGCGATCGCATTCTGCGAGCTCGAGCCCGACGAAGAGGTCGCCGTGCTCGCGATCTGCACGGTGCCGCCCCCACCGGACGAGCCGACCGCGAACTTCCTGGCACCGCTCGGCATCGGCCTCCGCTCACGCCGCGGTGCGCAGATCGTGTTGCACGACTGCGGCTTCGATACGCGAGTCGCGTTCCTTCGCAAGCCGTAGGCTTGCGAAGTCGCGACTCGCTCTCGTCTTTTTGGAGGGACCTCGCGGTCCTTGCTCGGCAGAGCCGAGCAAGGAATCCCCTCCCTGGCGAACCTGTCTCCGGCAGGACCTCCGGTCCTGCCCCGACGTCACGGACTCGCAGACCACGACTGACGATCGCGAGTCGTAGTCGGAGTCGTAGTCGGAGTCGTAGTCGTAGTCGGAGTCGGAGTCGGAGTCGTAGTCCTGGTCCCACTCCGGGCCACCAGCGTCGAGCGGCTGACGCTCGCCGCGGGCGCGCTCGTTGCATTCCCCCTCCGCGATGCCCGATCTGCTCGCGCGCTTGCTCGTCGATGACGCCGAGGGCCTGGCGCGCGTGCACAGCCTTCCGTCGTCGGGCCGCGTCGCCGCGTTCGCGTCCCCGCATGGGCCGGTCGTCACCGTCGACGGGCGCAAGCTCCACAGCGGTCGCGATCCCGTCGCCGAAGCGCGAAGGTTCGCGCGCGAGCAAGACCTCGCGGAAGCGACCGTCGTCATCGTGCTCGGGTTCGGCAGCGGCTACGTCGTGCGTGCGCTCGCCGAGCGCACGAAGGCGCGCATCGTCGTGTTCGAGCCCGACCTCGAGGTGCTGCGCGAAGGCGTCACGCACGGCGAGGTGCCGAGCACCGTCCGCGTCGTCACGACGCCGGTGCGGCTCGGCGAGGTGCTGTACGGGCGCCTGTCCGGCCGTGATCGCGGCGTCATCGTGCGCTGGACCCCGAGCACGCGCGGGTGGGCCGAGGTCCACCAGGCCGCGCTCACGCAGGCGGCCCAGGCGGTCGATCGCGCCGGGCTTCGCCATCGCACGGCACTGCTGCGCGGCAAGGGCTGGCTGCGTCACTACCTCGCGAACCTCGCCGAGCTCGCGCGCACGCCCGGCCTGCCCGCCATGAAAGGTGCGCTCGCGGGCGTGCCCGCGATCATCGTGGCCGCGGGCCCGAGCCTCGATCGGAACCTCGCTGCGCTGCGCGACGCCAGCGATCGCGCGCTCGTCCTGTGCGTGAACACGGCCGCCACCGCGCTCGGCAAGGCGGGCATCACGCCCCATGCGATCGTCGCGATCGAGTCGCTCGACGTCAGCTCGCAGCTCGCCGCGATTCCCGGCCTCGAGCACATCCCCGCGTTCCTCGAGCTGACCGCGAACCCGGCGATCTGGGCCCTGCCGTTCGCGCGCCGCGTGCCCATCTCCGTCGACACGAGCGCGTGCTCGATCTTCTCCGGTCGCATCGACCAAGGTCACCAGCTGTCGGCCGGGTTCTGCGTCGCGAACGCGGCCACCTCCATCGCGTACGTGCTCGGTTGCGATCCGATCGTGCTGGTCGGCTCCGACCTCGCCTACACCGACGAGCGGGTCTACGCGAGTGGCACCGACTTCGGCGCGATGCGGGCGCGCGCGGGCGACGACGGCACCGCGCAGCTCGAGCACATGGAAGGCAAGCGCGCGATCGAGGAGCGTTCCGACGACGCGTGCAAGAGCCGGATCCCCGACAAGACCAAGATCCAGCGCGTGCCCGGGTGGGGCGGCGGGCCCGACGTCACCACGACGCGCGACTTCGTCATGTTCCGCGACTGGTACACCTACGCCGCGAAGCAACTCGCCGCCGAGGGCATCGGGGCCATCAACGCGACCGAGGGCGGCGCCCACGTGCCGGGCTTCGTCGACCTGCCGCTCGCCCATGCGCTCGCCGATCGCCCGCGCATCGATGCCGCGGCGAAGCTCGCCGAGCTGCTCGCCCGCGCGCCGACGCCGGCCGCCACGCTCGCGCGCGCCGTCGGCGAAGAGCTCGCCCGCGTCGAGCGCATCGCGAAGCTCGCTCGATCGGCGCGCGATACCGTCGCCGACGATCCCGACGGCGATTTGACGCTCGACCGCCGCGGCGCCGACCGCATGTTGGCGCTCAACGCAGAGGTGCGTGCGGTGCTGCGCGAGGCCCCGTTGGCCTCGGAAGCGGTGCTGGGCCCCGTCGAGGAGCTGCGCAGCCGCGGCAACCTGACGTCGCAGACCTTCTACGCCTCCCTCGAAGCGCCGCTCACCGAGCTCGCCGAGTCGTTGGCCCGCTTGCTGCAAACCATCGAGAGTGTCCCCCGAGCGAACCCCGAAGACCCGCTTCGGATCGCAGGCTGAAGACGGCCCCACTCAGGCCCCGAAGGGCCACCCGCAAAGGTCACCATGGGAATCTCGCTCCGCACCAACATCGCCGCCCTCGAGGCGAACACCTCGCTCAACTCCACGAACGAGCGCCTCTCCGCCAACATGACGCGCCTGTCGTCGGGCCTGCGGATCAACCGCGCCGGTGACGACGCGGCCGGCCTCGCGATCTCCGAGCGGTTCAAGGCGAATCTCTCGTCGCTCGCGCAGGCGCGCCGCAACGCGAACGACGGCATCTCGCTGATCCAGACGGCCGAAGGCGCGCTGGGCGAGGTCTCGCAGATCCTCATCCGCATGCGCGAGCTCGCGATGCAGGCCGCCACCGACACGGTGTCGACCGGTCAGCGCGCGTTTCTCCAGGAGGAGTTCGGCCAGCTCCGCTCGGAAATCGATCGCATCGGCTCCACCGCGAACTTCAACGAGCTCGACCTCCTGTCCGGCACGTTCGCGACGTCGGCCAACGCGCTCACCTTCCAGGTCGATCTCACCGGTGATGCGACCCAGCAGATCCAGGTGCAGATCGCGACGGTGTCGCCGTCGTCGTTCGGCATCGAGGCGCTCGCGATCACTTCCACGGGCAACGCTCGTGGCACGCTGTCGATCCTCGACGCCGCGATCCAGGAGGTCTCGGGTCAGCGTGCGTCGCTCGGCGCCGCGCAGAACCGGCTCGAGGCGACCATCAACAACATCTCGACCCAGTACAACAACCTGAGCGCCGCCAACTCGCGCATCCGCGACGTCGACGTCGCCGAAGAGACGGCCGTGATGGCCCGCAACCGGATCCTCATGCAGTCCGGCGTGTCGGTGCTCGCCCAGGCCAACCAGATCCCCCAGCTCGCGCTCCAACTCCTGCAGGGCTAGCCCGCGACCGACCGCGCGCGAGCCCTTCTCCCGCTCACATCGTTTGCACCCGCCAAGGCGGCGGCCGATTCCGGCCGTCGCTTTTTTCTTTTCTCCCCCCTCAAGAGTTTTTCGGGGCGTCCGATGACAGAGACGTCGCCGCCGAACACCCCTCACGACGAGGGCTCCCAGGCGGAACGACGCGAGCGCGCACGAATGCGCGCCACCGCTCGAAGTCCACGAAGGACGCCATCATGAACACCCCGATCCCACGCCGTACAGTCCACGCAAGTCCCACTTCCGTCCGCCGCAGCACCTTCGTGTGCAGGTCGACGGAGCGGACCGCGGACTGACGTCGTCGTTTCCGCGTCGCAGTCGCCCACGCGACCGGACGCGGGCCACCTCCAGCCCGGCACTGCTCCGTTCACAGCTCGCGCAACCGTGCGCCCGCGAGCTCGAGCAGCCCCGGCACCGCCCTGAAGGCGCGCACGACAACCGATCCATCCAACCCACCGGCAGGGGCACGTACGCCCCACCGCCCTCACGGGCGGGCACCCACGAAGGGAAGCCACCGTCATGATCTCCGTCAACACGAACGTCTCGTCGCTCATCGCCCAGCAGAACCTCTCCCGCACCTCCGGCGCGCTCGCCGACAACATCGGACGCCTCTCGTCCGGCCTGCGCGTCCGCTCCGCCGCGGATGATGCCGCCGGCCTCGCGATCAGCGAGGACTTCAAGGCCAGCATCCGCAGCTTGAGCCAGGCCAAGCGCAACGCCAACGACGGCGTCAGCCTCATCCAGACCGCCGACGGCTCCCTCAAAGAGGTGAGCGGCCTGCTCGTCCGGATGCGCGAGCTCGCGGTGCAGGCGCGCAACGGCACGAACAACTCCACGCAGCGCGGCTACCTGAACGACGAGTTCCAGCAGCTCCGCAGCGAGATCGACCGCATCGCGAACACCACCGAGTTCAACGGCCTCACGTTGCTCGACGGCGACCAGGCCAGCGGCCTCGCGTTCCAGGTCGGCATGGGCACGTCCAACGACGATCGCCTCACGATCTCCATCGCGACCTCGAACGCGAGCGCGCTCGGTCTTTCGACCAGCACGATCAGCAGCACGAGCAGCGCGGACACGGCGATCTCGGCGCTCGACGACGCGATCGCGGACGTCTCGACGCGCCGCGCCGTGATGGGCGCGATGCAGAACCGCCTGCAGGTCACGATGTCGAACCTCGAGACCTACAGCACGAACCTCAGTGCCGCCAACTCGCGCATCGTCGACGTCGACGTCGCGGCGGAGACGGCCGAGATGACGAAGAACAGCATCTTGCTGCAGGCCGGCTCCGCCATGCTCGCGCAGGCGAACCAAGCCCCGCAGATCGCCCTCTCGCTCCTGCAGTAACCCTCCACGGCACCGCGGTGGCGCGCGCCTGCGCGCCCGCGGCGGACCGCATCCACCCCCAACGAAGGAATCCCCGTGAGCATCAGCGTTCGAACGAACGTCTCCTCCCTCGTCGCCCAGGGCAACCTCGCCAAGACCTCCGGAGAGCTGCAGAAGAGCATCTCTCGCCTCTCGTCCGGCCTCCGCGTGCAATCGGCGGCCGACGACGCCGCCGGCCTCGCGATCTCCGAGGACTTCAAGGCGAGCATCCGGAGCCTCGACCAAGCGAAGCGCAACGCCAACGACGGCGTCAGCCTCATCCAGACCGCCGACGGCTCGCTGAAAGAAGTCAGCGGCCTGCTCACCCGGATGCGGGAGCTCGCGGTCCAGTCGCGCAACGGCACGAACAACTCGACCCAACGCGGATACCTGAACGACGAGTTCGACCAGCTCCGCAGCGAGATCGACCGCATCGCCAACACCACCGAGTTCAACGGCCTGTCGTTGCTCGACGGCGACCAAGCGAGCGGGCTGTCCTTCCAGGTCGGCATGGGCACATCGAGCGACGATCGACTGACCATCTCGATCGCGGATTCGGGCGCGAGCGCCCTCGGCCTCACCTCGAGCACGATCAGCAGCACGTCCGGCGCGGACACGGCCATCGCGGCCCTCGACGACGCCATCGAGGACATCTCGACGAGGCGCGCCACGCTCGGCGCGATGCAGAACCGGCTCTCGACGACGATGTCGAACCTCGAGACCTACTCCTCCAATCTCGCAGCCGCGAACTCGCGCATCGTCGATGTCGACGTCGCCGAAGAAACGGCCAGCCTCACCAAGAACCAAATCCTCATGCAGGCGGGCTCGGCCATGCTCGCACAGGCGAACCAGGCCCCGCAGATCGCCCTCTCTCTCTTGCAGTAGTCGAAAACCGAAGAAGCGTGAACCAAGGCTCGAGGCGCGTCCGGGCGCACCTTCGAGTCCCCGAGAACCACCCGGAACGGGCACGTACGCCCACCCTCCGCAACGCGGAGGAATCCACGAAAGGAACAAGTCATGTCCATCTCCGTTCGCACGAACATCTCGTCCCTCGTCGCTCAGGGCAACCTGTCGAAGACCACCGGAGAGCTGCAGAAGAGCATCTCTCGCTTGTCGTCGGGTCTGCGGATCCAGTCCGCCTCCGACGATGCCGCCGGCCTCGCTATCTCCGAGGACTTCAAGGCGAGCATCCGCAGCTTGAACCAGGCCAAGCGCAACGCCAACGACGGCGTCAGCCTGATCCAGACCGCGGACGGCTCGCTCAAAGAGGTGGGCGGCCTCCTGACCCGCATGCGTGAGCTGGCCGTCCAGTCGCGCAACGGGACGTACAACACCAGCCAGCGCGGCTTCCTGATGGACGAGTTCGATCAGCTCCGCAGCGAGATCGACCGTATCGTGAACACGACCGAGTTCAACGGTGTCAGCCTTCTCGACGGCGACCAGGCGAGCGGCCTGTCGTTCCAGGTCGGCATGGGCACCTCGGGCGACGACCGTCTCACGATCTCGATCGCGGACTCCGGATCGAGCTCGCTCGGGCTCACCTCGAGCAGCATCAGCAGCACGGGTGGTGCCGACACCGCCATCGGTGCGCTCGACGACGCGATCGAGGACATCTCGACGCGCCGTGCCTCGCTCGGTGCGATGCAGAACCGGCTCTCGACGACGATGTCGAACCTCGAGACCTACTCGGCGAACCTGTCCGCCGCGAACTCGCGCATCGTCGACGTGGACGTCGCCGAGGAGACTGCCAACCTCACGAAGAACCAGATCCTGATGCAGGCTGGTACGGCCATGCTCGCGCAAGCGAACCAGGGCCCGTCGGTGGCGCTCTCGCTGCTGTAGTGAAGGCGGGGACCGCGAACGCGGGCCCCGGATGACGAGACGAAGAGGGGGGCCCGCGAGGGTCCCCCTCTGTCTGTTTCGGGCGTCCGCGGCGTTTCCAATCGAGGTGCGGATCCTGTTCGCGGTCCTCCTCGTCGCGCTCGGAGGTTGTCGCCGCCGGGTGGAGTGGCCGATGCCCGCGCCCGAGGACGGTGCGCCGGGGGTCGACGGTGCGGCGTCCGGCGATCCGGGGCGGTGTGTCCTGCCGTCGCAGACCGCCGCGATCGGCCGCACCGATCCCGAGTCGCTGCAGCAAGAAGGCGCGGCGCACTTCGAGGCCGGCGAGTACGTGCGCGCGGCCGCGGCGTGGCGGCGGATCCTCGACGTGTTGCCCGAGAACGCGACCAATCGCGAGGAGCGCGAGACCACGCTGCTCATCGCGCTCGAGGCCTACAAGGAGGCCGCACGCGCGCTCGAGCACCGCGAGAACGCCGATCGCCCGTGCGCGACGACGCTGCTGCGCGAGGCCGACGCACTGCTCGACCGCTACATCGACGACCTCCACCGAGTCCACGGTCCCAGCACGATGCCCGGCCCCGCGGTCGACACGTCGAGCACCGAGCTCCGCGCGATGCTCGACGCGGCTGCTCGCGATCGCGCCCGCGGCTGATCCGGCCCGCTTCGGACCGCCCGCGATCCCTTCGCTCAAGGTGCGCGACCGCCCGGGCGATGGCAGATCCGGAGTACTGCCCCCATGGCCGCGATCAGCTTTTCGGGCCTCTCGTCCGGACTCGACACCGAGGCCATCATCAGCGCGCTCGTGGGCGTCGAACGCGTGCCGATGCTGCGCCTGCAGTCCCAGAACGGGGCGCTCACGCAGAAAAAGGGCGTCGTCGACAAGCTGTCGTCCGCGCTCGCGAGCCTGCGCACCGCCGCGCAGTCGCTCGGCTCCACCGGCGACGTGCTCTCCTACAAAGGCAAGGTCGGCAACGACTCCGTCGCCAGCATGACGGTCTCCGGCGACGCCGTGCCCGGCAGCTACGCGCTCGAGGTCACGCGCCTCGCCACGGCACAGCGGTCCTATTCGGAACCCTTCGGCGACGCCGATGCGGCGCTGTCGACCAGCGCCCAGACGCTGACGCTGTCGATCGGCGGCGTGGACACGGACATCGAGATCGCCGCGAACGCGTCGCTGCGCGACGTCGCGGCCGCCATCAACGCTGCGGGCATCGACGCACGCGCCGGCCTGATGTTCGACGGCACCGACTACCGCCTGCAGGTCGTCGGCACGCGCACGGGCGCCGACCAGGCGATCACGTTCACGGACACCGGCCTCGCGCTCGGTCTCGAGAACAACCAGGTGGAGCAGGCCCTCGACGCGGTGTTCTCGCTCGACGGCTATCCGATGACCTCGTCCGACAACGTCATCGACGACGCGCTGCCCGGTGTGACCCTCGAGCTCACCGACGACACCGTCGGGTTCACCGATCCCGTGATGCTCACCGTGTCCGCCGATCCCGCCGGCGTGAAGGACAAGGTGAAGGCGTTCGTGGATGCCTACAACGCCGTCGCCTCGCTCATCCAGGCCCAGAGCGGCCAGGGCAAGGGCGAGGAGACGCTGAACGGCGACTCCACCGTGCGCTCGATCGAGCAGGGCCTCTCGCGCTTGATTTCGAGCCCCATCGACGGGCTCGAGGACGCGAGCGGAAACAGCCTGCAGCTGTCCGATCTCGGGATCAAGACGCAGCGCGACGGAACGCTGACGCTCGACGACGGCGATCTCGACGAAGCTCTGGCGGCGGACTTCGCCCAAGTGGCGAAGTACTTCGTCGGCGACGCCACCAACGACGGGATCGCGACGCTGCTCTCGGACGCGATCGACGGCTACATCGACGGCAGCGACTCGCTGCTCGAGATTCGCAAGGACGGCATCGAGGACGTGATCGAGCTCAACGACAAGCGGATCGAGGACTTGGAGGCGTATCTCGAGCGTTTCGAGGCCAACCTCCAGCAGCAGTTCACGCTGCTCGAGTCGACGATGAGCGAGATCAGGAGTCAGGGCGATTACCTGGCACGGTTCCTGAACTCCTAGCAGGGCATGTCCCTCGCCGTCGCGCGCAAGTACAGAGCTGCCCAGATCGAGTCGGCCTCGCCAGGGCAGATCCTGCTCGCGCTGTACGAGGGCTGCATCCGCTTCTGCCGGACCGCCCAGGCCCAGATCGAAGCGGGCGACGTCGCCGGCAAGGGCCAGGCGATCTCGCGCGCGGTCGCGATCCTCGGTGAGCTGCGCAGCACCCTCGACCACGACGTCGCACCCGAGCTGTGCGACTCGCTCGAGCGCCTCTACGTCTTCTTCCAGCAGCAGCTGAGCCTCGCGAACATCCGCATGGACGCGGGCGCCATCGCGCCCGTCATCCGCATCCTCGGCGACCTCCGCGACGCCTGGCAGACCGCCATCGGCGAGGTCGAGGGGGAAGCGAAGTGAGCGCGAGACTCGACACGCTGCGCGCCGCACTCGCCGTCGGCGAGGAGCTGTTCGCCCGCCTCTCGGTCGGCGACACCGACGGCGAGATCATCCGCGCACTGCTCGTGCGCCGCCGCGAGCTCGTCGCGTCGTGCGACGACACGAACTTCACGGACGAGGAGCGCGCCGTCGCGCGTGCGCTCGTCGACCTCGACGCCCGCATCATCGCCGCCTGCGGCGAGCGCTCGCGCGTCGTCGCCTCCGCCATCTCTCGCGTGCGTCAGCGCGCGCCCCAGTCCGCGCCCGGCCGCGTGCTCACCGATCTCGCCTGAAGGACCACGAGAATGACCGCCCCCACCTCCATCCTCGAGCTGAACGCGATCGACGCCGACCTGCATGGCGAGCCCGCGAACGACACGGCCCCCACCCACTCGGTCCGCTGGACCGACGCGAACCTGCTCGTCGCGACGACCGTCGCGCGCGTGAGCGCGTTCCTGCAGCCGCACCGCGCGAACGTCTCGCTCGGGCTGTCGCCCGGCCACCCGGTGATCGCCGGCGACTCCACCACGCTGGCCTTCGCGCTCGCGGGCGTGCTCGGGGCGCTCCTGCGCAGCCTCGAGTCCGAGCACGCGGTCGACACCGTCGATCCGGGCTCGACGGTGCGCGTCGCCGTCGCCGAGATCGACGAGCGCGTGCGCATCACCGTGACGCTGCCCTACGTCCCGCCGCTCGGCATCGTCCGCGCGCTCGCCGGCGACGGCGAGGCCGGTGCCGATCCCACGGTCGCGCACTGCCGCCGCCTCATCGAGTCCTGCGGTGGGACGCTCGCGCTCGCCGACGCCGATGGCGTGCTCGCGTTCGCGATGATGCTGCCGCGCTGCCCGCTCGGCCCCGCCGTCCGCGTGCTCCCGCCCGCCTGGATGCGCCAGGCCTCCCCCCGCACCACCCGCCCGTTGCGCGCGCGCGCGAGCTGAGACCACCATGTCGACCGCCGAGTCCTTCGAGTTCGCCCGCAACGCCGCCGAGACGGCGATGCCCTTCGCCCAGCTGCTGTCGCAGCGTTGCCTCGCGATCGCCCTCGCACTGCGCGACGGTCGGGATACCGAGGCGCTCACGTCCCTGGAAGCGA
Source organism: uncultured Nannocystaceae bacterium (assembly GCA_964468635.1). Lineage (GTDB taxonomy): Bacteria > Myxococcota_A > Polyangia > Nannocystales > Nannocystaceae > Xiheibacterium. Next base: position 96,222 of record CAYXVR010000017.1, on the reverse strand, counting down.
GCGTCGACGACATCCAGGCGTTCCTGTCCTACCTCGTGCTCGTGCGCGATCTCGTGGCGACCGCCGACCCGTCCGCGGCCGTTGGCCTGCGCGACTACCAAGAACACGTCGTCGACGTGCTCGAAGGGCTACAGCCCGCGCTCGGTGCCGCCGATTGGGTGGAGGTCGCCGATGCACTCGAAGCCGACCTCGCTCCCTCGCTCGACGGCTACGTGTCGCTCGACGATCGCGTTCGCACCGCCCTCGCCGCAGCTTGACGGAGCGGTCGCGTGAACGCCGACTCCCCGCTGCTCGCCGCCGTCGGGCCGGCCAACGACCCTTCGCCGGCGCACGTGCTCGTCGTCGACGACGATGCGGTGACCGCCGCCGCGGTGGCCGCCACCGTCGGAGAGCTCGGCCATCGCGTCACGGTGTGCCACGGCTGGACCGATGCGCTGCGCGCCTTCGGCCAGTCCGACGTCGACCTCGTGCTCATGGACGCCGTGATGCCGGGCGTCGACGGATTCCGGCTCACGAAGCTCCTGCGCGCGCGCTCGGCCTCGTACGTGCCGATCGTCTTCCTCACCGCGCTCGCCGACAGGCGTGCGCGCGAGCACGGGCTCGCAGCCGGTGCCGACGACTTCCTCGCCAAGCCGGTGGACCCGCTCGAGCTCAAGCTGCGACTCACCGCGATGCTGCGGATCCGATCGCTCACGCGCGAGCTCGAGGCCCGCAGCCGAGCGCTCGCGAAGCTCGCGTCGTTCGATGCACTCACCGGCGTCGGCAATCGCCGTGCGCTCGACGAGAGCCTGCCGCGCGAGCTCGCGACGGCTCTGCAGGAAGAGCGCGCGCTGTCGGTCCTCTTGATGGACCTCGATCACTTCAAGCGCGTGAACGACACGTTCGGGCACGCCGTCGGCGACACGCTGCTCGCGTCCTTCGGGCGCCTGCTCGGCGAGCTCACGCGCGGCAGCGATCTCGCGTATCGCTACGGCGGCGAGGAGTTCGCGATCGTGGCGAAGGACACCCCGCACCAGAGCGCGATCCAGCTGGGCGAGCGCATCCGGGCCGCGTTCGCGGTGCGCTCCGATCAGAGCACCGTGTGCGGCCCGCAGACGCTGTCGATCGGCGTGTGCGGCACGGACCAGTTCCGCACGGGCGTGGATGCGCAGTCGCTGCTCGCCGGCGCCGACGCGGCGCTGTACCGGGCGAAGGCCCTCGGTCGCAACTGCGTCTGCCGCTTCGACAACCGCGGCGATGCTCGCGTCGCGTAGGTTCCTACGCCTTCGCGAGCTGCCAGGTGCCGCCCTCCTCGGCGAGCCACCGCACGGGCAGCGCATCGAGCCACGCGGTCGCGCTCGCGGCCGCCTGCGTGCCGAGCAGGCTGCGCCGGGCGCCCGCGGCCGTGAGCGCGCCGGTCTCGATGATCACGCGCGCGCCTTCCTCGGCGCGGCGCAGCGCCCAGCCGAGCAGCTCGCTCGGGTCCTCGATGCGCACGACGAACGTCGTGACGCTGCCGTCCTCGCGGATCCCCTGCACCTCGCGGCGCTCGACGATGAGCGCGTACTTGCCGTAGTGACGGGCGAGCCGCTCGCCGATGCCATGGCCACGCACGAGACAGATCGTGCCGGGGCCCAGCTCCCGAGCGAAGGGTGCGAACGGATCGTCGGCCTTCGGGCGCGAGTTCCCGTGGGCGAGCTCCTCGGCGTCGTCGAGGATCGCCGGGGGCTCTCCGGTGGGCGGACGACGCAGCAGCGCGAAGTCGATCGCGTCCTCGGAGCCACTGCGCGTTTCGACGCCGGGCGACGGCGGTGGCGTCGAGCGCGGCAGCACCGGCGCCGCCGCGGACGACGGCGCGGTGCCCTCGAACCAGCTCGGCATCTTGTTCTCGGTGGGCGCGTTGCCGGACACCGCCGGCGAGGGAATCGAGCGCGGCGTCGGCTTGGGCAGCGGCACGCCCGACTGCGTACCCGTGACCGGGGGCAGATCCCACGCCGTATCGCGCGGGCGCTTGACCAACAACGGCCCGGGCGCGCGCGGGACCGCGGCGTTGCGATCGGGCTCGCCACGACGCAGCGGCGGCAGGTCGAGCGGCGTGCCTTCGGCCACGCTCGGCACCCCGTCGCCGGCGCGACCGCGCACGATCACGCCGTCGCCTCCGGGCTCCGCCACCAGGTGCCACTTCGCGCTGCCGTCGAAGAGGTGGAACTCGACGACGTTGCCGACCGCGAGCTCGGCTTGCTGCTCGGGCTTGAGCACCGCACCGAGCGCGTCGTAGAGCTCGCCTTCGCTCAGCACGGTCGCGATGCTCTCGACCTGCTTCGGCCCGCGCGCCTGCGGCGGCTTGTCGGGCTCGAGCACGATTTCCACGGCTCCGCGAACGGTCGCATCGTGCAGCACCTGCAGAAGCGATGGCATGCGGGGGCGACAGCCTAACACGTCCGCCCCGGCCTCAAGCAGCGGCCCGAACCGGTCGATGGGTTCCTGCCCACGCCGCTGCGCGCCTGATTCCCTCGTGTCACGCCTCCGCACCGCCCTCGCGCTCGCCCTGTGTGGGCTCGCGTGCGCCATCCCTCCGGCGTCCCATCAGCCTCCGCCCTGCGCGCAGCCCCATGACGTCGCGATCGTCGTGGTCTCGGAGCCGAGCGGGGAAGCGGCGCTCGACGTCGACGCGTGCGTGTCGTTCTGCACCGAGCTCGACTCGACGTGCCCAGGCACGCTGAGGGGCGGGGAGCCGTGCATCGCGGCCTGCGGAGCATGGCCCGGGCCGGCGCTCGAATGCCGCGAGGACTGGCTCGCGAACGGCTCGTGCATCGGCGCATCGCTCGACAGTCCGACTTGCGCGATCTGATCGACGGCGGGCGCTATGCTTCGCGCGCGCCGAACATGCTGCCCGACGACATCCCGCGCTGGGTCATCGAGCTTGCGTTCGCGATCTATGCGGTGGCGATCACGGCGCTCGTGCTCATCGAGCGCCGCAAGCCCACGGCCACGCTCGCGCTGGTGCTCGCGCTCGTGTTCGTGCCCTTCGTCGGCCTGCTCGTCTACCTCACCGTCGCGAATCGGCGCGTGATCCTGCGCCAGCGTGCCCGCAAGCAACGCATCGTGCGCCCGATCGAGGCCACGAACGAGCTCGGGCGCGTGCTCGAGATACCCTCCGACATGCCGGAGCTGCAGCGAGGTCTCGTGCGGCTCGCGATCGCGACGTCGGCCGCTCCGCTGCGACGGGCCGATCGCGTGCAGGTCATCGTCGATCCGACGGAGATCTTCGCTACGCTCGGCGACGCGATCGCGCGAGCCGAGCGCTACATCCACATGGAGTTCTACATCTGGCGCGACGACTCCACCGGTCGCGAGATCGTGCAGTGGCTGGCCGCGCGCGCGCGACTCGGCGTGAAGGTGCGCGTGCTCGTCGATCACGTGGGGTCGTTCGGACTGCCCGATGCCCACTTCGCGCCGCTCGTCGACGCCGGGGGCGAGGTCGCGATCTTCGGTCGGCTGCGGGTGCCACTCATCCTCGCGCGCTCGCGTCTCAACTATCGCAACCACCGCAAGATCGTCGTGATCGACGGCGACTGGGGATTGCTCGGCGGCATCAACGTGGGCGACGAATACGCCGGCCGGGTGACGAGCCGCCCGTGGCGCGACCTCATGGCACCGATCGAGGGCGATGCGGTGCTCGGGCTCGGCGCGGTGTTCCTCGAGGACTGGCTCGCGACCACCGGTCGCGTCATCGATCTCGAAGGCGAGACGCGGGCCGCCATCTCGCACATCGATGCCCGTCGCACGAAGATGCGGCGCATGATGGGCCGCGAGCGCAAGCGCGACCGCGTCGTCCGCCAGCACAATCCCTTCGCGGCCCTGCCCCCACGCGCCCCCTCCTCCACCGGATCGCTCGTGCAGGTGATCCCGAGTGGGCCCGACGCCCCCGTGGCGGAGGCGATCGCCGCGCAGATCTCCGCAGCGATCGCCACGGCCCAGCGCCGCGCTTGGATCGTCACCCCCTACTTCATTCCCGACGACGCACTGGTGCTCATGCTGACGACTGCGGCACTGCGTGGGGTGGACGTCCGGATCGTCCTGCCGGCGCCGGCCACCAACGACTCGCGGCTCGTCGCGTATGCGGCCGCGAGCTACTACGACGAATTGATCCGCGCGGGCTGCCGCATCTACGAGTACGAATCCGGCATGCTGCACGCCAAATACCTCGTGATCGACGATCTCGCGGTGATCGGCTCGGCCAACATCGACGTGCGCAGCTTCTATATCAACTACGAGATCATCGCGATGCTCTACGACGCCGCGATCACCTCGGGGTTGTCGGAGGTCTTCCTCGAAGATCTCTCCCAGGCCCGGGAGGTGAGCGCCGGCGCGCGCGACGACCTGTCCCTCGCGCGCAGGCTCGCCGAAGGTGCCGCAAGAGTGCTATCGCCCCTGCTTTGAGGGTATGATGACGGACAGGTGCCGTTCGACTACTACCGCCGCTTGAAGCGATCGGAGCAGGTCACGTATCGCAAGAGCGACGCCGTCATGGCGACGCCGCTCAAGGACCGCGGGAAACTGGTCGCGCTGGTGCCCGCCATCGAGGCGGGGCTGGCGGCGGACGACCGGAAGGCCACTCAGCTCGCTGTACGGGCGTTCACCGCGGCGATCTGCGCCGACCAGGGCGCCGCCCCCCTGGTGGTGCGCGTGCTCGCGCGTCGGCCCTCGTCGGCGACCTCGGAGCTGCACGGGCTGTACGAGCGCGACGAGGACGGCAGTGCGGTGATCCGCGTGTGGATGCGAACGGCCGCGCATTCGCGGGTCGTCGCATTCCGGACCTTCGTGCGCACGCTCTTGCACGAGCTCTGTCATCACTTCGATTTCGAGTGCCTGGGTCTGATCGACACGTTCCATACGCAGGGCTTCTTCCGCCGCGAGTCCTCGCTCGCGCATCAGTTGCTTCCGCCCTCGGAGCGCCGCCGAAAGCGGCGCGACGCCGTGCCCGTGCCCGTGCCCATGCCCGTGCCCGCCCGTGCCCCGTCCCGTCCGAGCCGAGCGGCCCAGACGACGCGCAAGCGCCCGAAACGCGCGCCGCAGCTCGACCTGTTCAATTCCTGACGACGGCGACCACGAGAATCGAAGAGAGCACGAGCAGGGCCCCAGCCGGCACGAAGAGCACGATCGGCCCCGGGTCGACGGCCCCGTGCCACACGCCGCCGCCGACGAACCCGCCGCCGACGAAGAGCGCCCCGACGATCGCGGCCACCCGCACGCGCCGCGCCCAGCCTTCGTTCGTGTCGAGCTTGCCCATCGCGAACGCGATCGCGAGATTCACGAGCGCGAGCAACCCCCCATGCGCATGCCCGAGCCGCACGAGCTCGCGCCGCACGGGATCGTCCATCCACGCGCCCACGCGAAACCCGAGCAGCCCTTCGAGCACAATCCCCCCGGCGAGGAAGAGCGCGAGCAACCCGAGCGAGAGCCGAACGTGTCGCGCGGCGTCCATCGTCACTCCCCGATCCAGATCGCCCGCGCATCGCGAGCGGCCTCGAGCTCGGCGACCCGTTCGGGCGCGTCGTCCAAGGGCCCGGCGCCCACGAGCGCGCGCACGCGCTGCCAGCTCGCCATCCGCGCCTCGATCGCGCCGTCGACCTCATATCCGGCGAGCGCGGCGAGCACATCGTCGCGTCCGATCTCGTGCGCGAGCGCTCGAACGCCGCGCCACGCGAACCACCGCACCGCGGCGTAGTCGTCGACGAGCGCGGGCGCGAGCGCGGCGATCCGGGCGTCCGCGGGCGTCGCCGCCTCGGGTCGCGCCAACGCGTGGGCGGCGAGCGCACGCGCGACGGGGTCGCCTCCGAGCAGGTCGAGCACGACCCGCGATGCCCACGACTCGCGCTCGTCCTGCGCTCGATCGAGCGCGCTGCCCTCGAGCCCGAGCGTCGGCATCGACGTCGCCGCCCACCGCCGCGATCGATCGACGTGGCACTGCGTGCACGCATCCGGCTGGTCGTGCCGCCCGACGAGCGCCGCCGGATCCGGCGACGTGACGCGGTGCGACATCATCCCCTCGAGCAGCCCGTACGTGACGCGCGGCATGTGACACGTCGTGCAATCGATCGCGCCCTCGTGCCCACCGTGATCGACCCCGAGCGCCGCCTGTGCGTGACAGCCCGTGCACGTCGCGACCGGATCCCAGTCGGCCCGCAGCTGCATGTCGGGCTCGTCGCCGTGCATCGTGTGGCAGCTGCCGCAGCCGAGCCCGCGCCCCTCGTCGAAGCACGGCGACGACAACAGGCCCTGGTACTCGTACGCGGACAGCCGCGGCGTGCCGTCGGGCCAGAAGCGCGCTGCGAACTCGCCCTCCGCTCCTCCGTGCACGCGACTCGTGCGGAAGATCGGCCGCGACACGTCCGCGAGCGGCTCGCCGGGCAGGAACCCGTCGCCCGAGACCATCACCGTCGCGATGTCGCGTCCGATCCGCTGCCCGTGGCAGCGCCCGCACACGTCGCTGCCGAGCGCGGGCCCGAGCGCGCCAGGATGCGCGATCGATCCATCGCGCTCGTCGGCGACGGACGTCCAGATCCGCGCGAGCGGATCGCGATGGCGTTCGACGTGCGCCGAGGCCGGGCCGTGGCACGCCTCGCACGCGATGCCGTACTCCGCGACGCGCGTGCGGAACGTGCCGTCGTCTGCGAGCCCCGGCGCGGGCTCGGTGTTGTGGCAGAACAGGCAGTTGTCGTTCCACCGCGCGAGGTGCCGCGCGAAGTCCTCGCGCGAGCCGGGCTCGCCGTCGGGCGCCAGGAATGCGCCGTTGAGGTGGATCCAGCGCGCTTCGCCGACGTGCCACGCGACGGGCAGCCGCCAGCGCTCGTCCGGCCCACCCCCGCGATCGATCCGCGCGACGTACTGCTGGATGCGATGGCTGCCGACGGTGAGCTCGACGTCGACGTCGAAGAGCACGTCGGACGGATCGTCCTCTGCGACCACCTTCACGTGCGGTCGCCCGCTCGCGCCGCGATCCATCGTGGCGACGAAGCCGAGTGCCACGAGCGACTCGCCCGCGAACGGCGCGAGCACGACGGCGTCGTCCACCGCCTGCGTCATCGTGCGGTGCCAGCTCGCGTGCCACGTCGCGTGCTCGCGCGGATGACAGCGCCGACAGTCGTGCGCCCCGACGACCGCGCTCCCGCGCCGATCGATCGCGCCCGCCTCGTCCCCGTCGAGCGCCGCCACCGATCCCGCCGCTGCGATCACCGCCCACACCACCGCAGGACCGAACAGCACGGCGGTCTTGCGCGCGTCGGACACGATCTCACTCCGTCAGCGTGCGGACCTCGAGCTCCTGATCGTACAGGCGCACGGGCCCGGGCTCGCCGTCGGCTCGCAGCGGCACGGGCACGCCGACGGTGAGGCCGCGGCCCTGGTACTGCGTGCCGTTCTGGCTCTGCAGATCGGCGATCCACACGCGTCCACGGTGCTGGTACATGCACGCGTGCAGCCGGCTCATGCGCGGCGAGCTGACGACGTACTGACACGCCTCGTGGCGCCCGATGACGACCGGCCCCTCGCGCATGTCGAAGCGCTTCGTGCCGGTCGCGGCCTGCGTGACCTCGAGGAACGGCCGCACGAGCGGCTCGAACAGCGGCTCGATCGACGCCGGCTCCTCCCACACGCCGTCGGCCTGCGCCGCCGTCTTGAACGCGGCCGCCATCTCGCGCCCGCTGCCGAACCGCTGCGCCGGGTTCTTCGCCATCGCACGGCGCATGAACTGGTCGAGCTGCGGGGTGTCGAGCACCTCCGCGCCCGCCTCCATCACCGTGTTGCGCGCCCGCTTGCGCGCCGGGATCCGCAAGGGCGGGATCTCGGCCTCCATGTGTTGGTGCAAGAGCTCGGGCAGACTGCGTCCGTCGTAGGGCAACTTGCCCGACAACAGCTCGAACGCGATCACGGCGAGCGCGTAGCGATCGGTCGCCGGTCCCACGTGCTTGGTGTCGCGGAACTGCTCCGGGCTCATGTAGTGCGGCGTGCCGAACACCGAGCCCGTCGCCGTCGCGGCCTCGTGCGCAAGCCACTTCGCGATCCCGAGATCGATGATCACCGGCTCCCAGCCGGTCGCGTCGTTGCGCAGGATGACGTTGTCGGGCTTGAGATCGCGGTGCACGACGCCGAGCCCGTGGAGCTCGTCGAGGCTGCGCCCGATGCCGACCATGAGCCGATGCACACCCCAGGCGTCGCCCTCGCCGATCGCCCCGGCGGGGGACACGCCGTCGACGAATTCCATCGCCATCCACGTGCGCCCGAACTCGTCGCTGCCGAAGTGCTCGACCTTGATGACCCCGTCGAACGTCGCTCCGCTCATCAGCTTGGCTTCACGCGCGAACCGGGTCGCGGCCTCGCTGCCCTCGTGGACCTCGGCGCGCAGCCACTTCACGACCACGAGACGGCGATGGAACACGTCGACGCACAGGTGCACGTCGCCCACCGCGCCCTCACCCAGTGGGCGGATCTTGCGATGGGGGCACCCCGGCACGAGAGCCTGAGAGTACTACGGACGCCAACCCAACGGGGCGCCGGGGGCCCGCGGACGCCGGGGCTGCGGGCGAACGGAGGCCCTCAGAGCGGAACCTCGACCTCGGTATTGGGCTCGGCGATGAAGGCCGCGGAGCGGCCGCCGAGGGTCAGCTCGCAGAAGCCCGCCTTCGGGATCTCGACGCGGCTACTCGCCCCCGGGGCCACCTTGGCATCGGCGCTCGCGCAGCGCTGCACCTTCGCGGCCGCCGGCGCGCTGCCCTTGTTCGTGAAGACCAGCGCGGCGCCGGCCTTCTCCTTGTACTTCACCGTGAACGGATAGAGCTTCGCGAACTTCGCCTGCAGCTCTTCCAGGCGCTTCTGCGTGCCGGGCCCCTTGAACTGCTGCTCGGCCCCCTTCGTGGTGATCGCCGTGCGGGCCCAGTCGAGCTCGCCGAGCGCCTCGCCGACGCGCGTGATCCGGTTGTTCGGGTACTTCACGAGCCCACGCGCGCGCACCTCCTTGAGGTCGCGCTTCCACACGCCCGGCAGGCTGAGCTCCGTCACCGCGAGCCAGTCGGCGTTCGCGATGTGCACCTCGGGCAGATCGGCCCCCTTGGCCTTCGCCTTGTCGAGCTCGACCTTCGCCGCGTCGATCTTCCCCGCCGCGATCAGCTGGTGGACCTTCGCCGACGCGAGGATCGCGGTGACCTTGGCGAACCCCTTGGTCTTCGGGCTGATCTTCGCGAGCGCGGCCTCGGCCGCCGCGAGGTCCTTCTTGCCCGCGTACCCCGAGAGCACGCGGTGCAGCTCGATCTGCCCGCTGCCCGGCTGCAGCTGCAGCGCGCGCGCGAGATCCTCCTCGGCGCCGAGCATGTCGTCCTGCGACGTCCGGATCGCGGCGCGCGCGACGTAGAGGTCCGCGGTGAGCTCCTTCAGCATCGACAGCCGGCCCTCGTCGATGCGCAGCTTGCCCTGGTCGCCCGCGGCCACCATCGCCTCCATGCGATCGATCGCCGCATCGGGCTTGTTCATCTTCTTGAGCTCGAGCGCGACCTCGATCGCGCTCTGCAGCTGCTCCTCGGGACCCACGCCGACGGGCGCGAGATCCAGCAGCTTCTCGGCGACCTCCGCCTTGCCCTGCTCGAGCAGCTTCACGACGATCTGCCGGCGCAGATCGAGGAACTGCTTGCGCTGATCCACGTCGACCGGGAGGATCATGTCGGCGGCGGGCTTGAGACCGCCCGCCGCGGCCTCGAAGTCGCCGCGCGCGACCTGGGCGCGCACGATGTTGAGCGCGACGCCGGCGTTCGGGATGATCGCGAGCGCGCGCCCGTAGTCGGTCTCGGCCTGCGGGAAGTAGCCCGCGGCCATCCACGCGTCGCCGCGCTGGATGAGCAGCACGGTGAGCAGGCGCTTGCAGCCCTTGCAGTTCTTGAGCTTCGCGCCGCGCTCCACGAGCTTGAGCGCGTCCTCGGGCATGCCGCGCTGCATCATCACGCGCGCCATGCCTTCGATGGCCGCGAAGTTGTCGGGCTCGAGCTCGAGTGCCTTCTCGAAGTAGTCGTACGCGACCTTGAGCTTGTTCTTGTAGCGCTGGCCCAGGACCACGTAGGCCTGCGCGAGCTCGTGCGTCGCGTCCTCCTTCGTGCTCGGGTGCTCCATCGCCTCGCGATAGAGCGGCTCGGCCTCCTCGAAGTCGCCCTCGCCCTCCGCCCAGGTGTCGCGCGCCTTGTTGAGCTTGCGGCCCGCGCAGCCGGGTGCGACGAGCGCGAGCCCCAGCGCGAGGCACGTGGCCGACAGGAGTTTGCGCGACGTCAGGCGCGAACGAACGTGCTTGCGTTCCATACGTACAGCTCCCGATGGATCCCGGTGCGCGACGCGTCGTAGACCGACAGCGCCGCTTCGTGCCCGGGGCGTTGTGATGTGCTCGTGCTCGAGCCGATGCCGTGCACGGGCACGTCGCCCGCCGGACCCGGCAGGGTCGCGTCGATGCGATGGTGCTCGTGACCGTGGAGGATGAGTTCGGCGCCCGCGCGGGCGATCACCGCGTCGAACGCCGCGAGGTCGCGCAGGCGATGGTTCGGCTTCGCCGTGCCTTCGACGACCGGATGGTGGACCAAGACGACGCGGCACAGGCCCTCGTCGCCGGTCTTGCGCAGCATGGACTCGAGCCGGGCGAGCTGCGCCTCGCCGACCTCGCCGGTGGCGTCGAGCGGCGGGGTGGGCACGGCCGTGGACACGCCCACGAGCGCCACGTCGCCGTGGCGCTGCAAGAACGGGTAGGCCTCGCCGTCGCGCTCGCCGTCCATGAACGCCGCGAAGGTGCGCTCGAACAGGCCGGCGCGCCAGACCCCTCGCACATAGCTGTCGTGGTTGCCCGGAATCACGGTGACGGGCAGGCCCGTGGCGGCGAGCTTCGCGGCCGCGTGGGCGAACTCCGAGGGCAAGGACAGGTTCGTGAGGTCGCCGGTGACGACGAGCCGATCGACGGCGAGCTCGCGCGCCTTGGCGACCGCGGCATCGAAGATGCGCTCGTCGTGGAGGTGGCGGCGACGCAGGAGGTTCACGCGGCCCGTGATCCGCTTGTTGAAGTAGTCCCACGGACGAACGCCATGCAGGTCGAGCAGGTGGATGTCCGAGACATGGACGAAGCGCAGCGACATGGGCGCTCGAGTCGGGCGGCTCTTGCACTTCCGGCACGGCCGGGGACCTCCCCCGGCGCCACGCCCACGCGGGATATAGCAGGGAGGACGCCTCGCGAGCCAGGGGGCGTCCGCCCTGGTCGTCTTGGCGCTCAGCGCCGCGGGGGCTATCGTCCGCCCCACCATGGCAAACGTGGCCTCGCTCCTCCACGACGGGCGCACACACACGTGCAATGCCCTGCGCCGCACGGACACCGGTGCGCAGGTGGTGCTCTTCGGCTGGGTCCACCGACGACGCGACCACGGCGGCCGGATCTTCGTGGACCTGCGCGACCGTGACGGGCTCACCCAGGTCGTCTTCGGCCCCGACATCGACGCCGCCGCCCATGCCCTGGGCGACGAGCTCCGCTCGGAGTACTGCATCGGCGTCGCCGGCACCGTGGTCGACCGCGGCACCAACGAGAACCCCAACATGCCGACCGGGGCCATCGAGGTCGAGGTCCGGCGGCTCGAGATCTTCTCCCGCTCCGAGACCCCCCCGATCTCCGTCGCCGACGACGATCGCATCGACACCAAAGAGTCGCTCCGGCTCGAGTACCGGTACCTCGACCTGCGGCGCCCCTCGCTGCAGCGCAACTTCATCGCCCGCTCGCAGATCGCCTTCATCACGCGCCGCACGATGACCGAGCTGGGCTTCCTCGAGCTCGAGACGCCCTACATGGTGAAGTACACGCCCGGCGGGGCGCGGAACTTCCTGGTCCCGAGCCGCCTGAATCCCGGCAGCTTCTACGCGATGGCGGAGTCGCCTCAGATCTTCAAGCAGCTGTTCATGGTCGCGGGGTTCGACAAGTACTTCCAGATCTGCCGGTGCTTCCGCGACGAGGACCTGCGGCTCGATCGCCAGCCCGAGTTCACGCAGATCGACGTCGAGCTGTCGTTCGCGACGCCCGAGCGCGTGTTCGAGGCGATCGAGACGCTCGTGCGCAACATCTGGCGCGAGGTCGTGGGCGTCGAGATCGAGTTGCCCCTGCGCCGCATGACGTGGGCGGAGGCGATGGGCCGCTACGGCACCGACAAGCCCGACCTGCGCTTCGGGCTCGAGCTGCACGACATCGGTGAGCTCGTGAAGGAATCGGGCTTCCGCGTGTTCGAGGCGCCGGTCGTGAAGTGCCTCGTCGTGCCGCCCGAGCACGCCGGCACGCTCACGCGCAACCAGCTCGACAAGCTCACCGACTTCGTGAAGAAGCGCGAGCACGGCGGGGCCAAGGGGCTCGCGTGGGCGCGGATCCAGGAGGGCGGCGCGTGGCAGGCCCCGTTCGCGAAGAACGTCGCCGAGGACGTACAGAAGCGGGTGACGGAGCACGTGGGTGCGGCGCCCGGATCGCTACTGCTCATCGTCGCGGATTCCTTCGCGGTGGTGCACCACGCGCTGGACTCGCTGCGGCTCGAGCTCCGCGATCAGCTGGACTTGCTGCCCAAGACGCCGACCTGGCAGTTCTGCTGGGTCTACGAGTTCCCGATGTTCGAGGTGCGCGACGACGGCACGCTGGTCGCCGCCCACCATCCGTTCACGTCGCCGATGCTCGAGCACCTCGACATGCTCGAGTCCGATCCGAAGTCCGTGCGCGCGCAGGCGTACGATCTCGTGCTCAACGGCAACGAGATCGGCGGCGGTTCCATCCGAATCCACCGCCCGGACGTGCAGGCGCGCGTGTTCGCGGCGCTCGGGCTGTCCACCGATCAGATGCAGCAGAAGTTCGGCTTCCTGCTCGAGGCCTACAAGTACGGGCCGCCGCCGCACGGCGGCATCGCGCTCGGCGTCGATCGCCTCGCGATGCTCGTCAACGGCGCGGCGAGCCTGCGCGACGTGATCGCGTTCCCGAAGACGCAGAAGGGTCAGGACCTGATGACGGCCTGCCCCACGCCGGTCGACGACGCACAGCTGGCGGAGCTGTTCCTGCGACTGCGACCGCTGCCGGGCGCCGAGGGGGCGTGAAGCTGGCGCTGCCGCGGCCCGAGCCGCGCCGGCTCGCGCTCTGCGTGCTGTCGGCGTGCGGCATGGTGCTGTCGTGCCCGGACTACGATCAGTTCTGGCTCGGCTTCCTCATGTGGATCCCGTACTTCGCGGCGATCGAGGGGCAGAAGCCGCGCGCCGCATTCGGCTACGGCTGGCTCGTCGGCACGATCACCGTCTTCTGGGGCTTCAACTGGCTGTCCGAGCTGCTCACGAAGTTCGCCGGCTTCCCGTACGTCGGCGCGCTGCCGATCACGCTCTTGTTCGCGATGTGGCACGGGCTCATCTGGGGCGGCGCGGCCCTCCTGATCACGTGGGCGCGCGCGCGTCGGCCCGAGCTGCCGCTCGTGCTGGTCGCACCGGTGTGTTGGGTCGCGATGGAGGCGGTGCTGCCGAACATCTTCCCGATCTACATGGCGCACGGCTGGTGCTGGCAGCCGCTGTTGATGCAGACCGCCGAGCTCGGCGGCGTCACCACGGTGTCCGCGGTGATGGTGGCGACGAACGCCGCGTTGTACACCCTCGCGCGGGCGCGCTTGGTGGAGCACACGGTCGATCGTCGGGCCGCGATCACGGCCGCGGTGCTGCTCGTGGGCAATCCTCTGTACGGCGCCATCCGCATCGCGCAGGTGCAGGCCCAGATGGAGGACGCGCCGAAGCTCGTGTTCGGGGTGGTGCAAGGCAACATGAGCATCCGGCAGATGGCGAACCCGGAGACGCGCGTGCGCATCCTGGCGGGCCAGCAGGAGATGACGGCGAAGCTGCAGGCCGAGGGCGCCCAGGTCGCGCTGTGGGGCGAGACGTCGTATCCCAACGGCAAGACGTTCCATCGCCAGCGCACCGAGGACCTGCCGCCGAATCACCCATGGCGCGTGCGGCGAGGGTTCGACATCCCGATCGTGTTCGGCGCGGTCACGCGCGATCCCACCGGTGCCGAGCCGTATCCGTTCAACACGGCGATCCTGCTCGACGAGAACGGCTCCATCGCCGGCAAGTACGACAAGGTCTACCGCTTGATGTTCGGCGAGTACGCGCCGCTCGTCGATCCGCAGTGGTACCTGAAGATGGTGCCGTCGGCGTCGCACATCGCGGAGGGCTCGGGGCCCGGCACGCTGTCGCTCGGGCCGTGGAAGCTGGGGCCGTTCATCTGCTACGAGGACATTCTCCCTCGCTACGTTCGGCAGACGGCGAAGCAAGGCGTGAACGTGTTCGTGAACCTCACGAACGACGCGTGGTTCGGCAAGACCCACGAGCCGGCCGAGCACCTCGGGCTCGCGGTGTTCCGCGCAGTGGAGCATCGCAAGCCGATGGTCCGCGCGGTGAACACGGGCGTGTCGGTGTACATCGACCCGACCGGCGCGGCGCACCACAAGACCCGCGTCACCGATCCGGACATCGAGGGCTTCCAGCCGCCCGACGGCTTCGCGGTGGAGGTGCCGATGATGGATCCCGACGCGCTCACGCTCTACGGCTGGACGGGCGAGGGTTTCAACGGGCTGTGCGTGCTCGGCACGCTGTGGCTCGTGTGGCCGTTTCGTCGGCGCCGCGACGCGTGAGTCACATGCACACGTCGCCGGCCTCGTGGTAGCTGCCGGTGCAGGTGACGAACACGCTCTCGTTCGCGAGGTCCCACGGCTCTTCGGGCTTCACGTCGCCCTCGGCGTGGCACGTGTCGATGTCCGTGATCATCTCCATCTCGCGGCGCGCGAGGATCTCGCACGCCTCGTAGCAGCGGTGCCAACCCTCCTCCTCGAACACGAGCTCCTCGAACGCCGCCTCGTCGAGGTCGCCCTCGAGCTCGAGCTCGTACGACTCGAGGTCTTGGTTCTTGGTGCTCGGCGGGCAACAGCCGGCGGCGAGCACGGCGAACGTCACGAACACGATGGCCATCCCGGTCTTCACGATTCGGTGGTGTCCGGCGGACACACCGCGATCGCGGGCGGCGCCTTAAAGACGACCGGGACGCTCCCTGCTACCCTGGCGGCCATGAGCCGACACCTCCTCGTTCTCGCCGCGCTCCTGTCCGGTTGCACCCAAGGCGCCACGAAGTCGGCCGAGGAGAAGTCGTCCTCGCCCACCGGCGCGACGCCGAGCGCGAGCGCCGATGCGAAGGCCACGACGCCTGCGGGCGGTGAGGCGAAGGATGCCGCCGTCGTCGCGAAGTCGGCCGCGGTCGGCCAGCCCGCGCCCGACTTCGAGCTCACCGACACCGATGGCAAGGCCCACAAGCTGTCCGATCAGAAGGGCAAGCTCGTCGTGCTCGAGTGGTTCAACCCCGGCTGCCCGTTCGTGAAGTACGCGCACGGCTCCGGTCCGCTCAAGGACATGGCGGCCAAGGAGATGGAACAGGGCGTCGTGTGGTTCTCGGTGAACTCGGGCGCGCCCGGCAAGCAAGGCGCCGGAGTCGAGGGCTCGAAGGAAGGCGCGAAGACGTTCGGCATGACGAACCCGATCCTCATCGACGAGGACGGCACCGTCGGGCGCACCTACGGCGCCGAGAAGACGCCGCACGTGTTCCTCGTCGACACGAAGGGCACGCTCGTCTACGCGGGTGCGATCGACAACGCGCCGATGGGCGAGGTCGACGGCGGCGGTCCGGTCGTGAACTACCTGTCCGAGGCGCTCGCGGCCGTGCGCGGCAACAAGCCGGTCGCCACCGCCGAGACCAAGTCGTACGGCTGCTCGGTCAAGTACGCGAAGGGATGAGCGCCGACGTCGGCGCGCTCGTCGACTGCCTCCGCGGGCGCACGCTCGCGGTGCTGACGGGCGCCGGCATCTCCACCGAGTCGGGGATCCCCGACTATCGCGGGCCGAAGACGCGGGCGCGCGCGAAGGACCCGATGCGGTTCTCCGAGTACACCGCGAGCGAGGTCGGCCGCGGGCGCTACTGGGTGCGCGCGATGGTGGGCTGGCCGAGCTTCGCGGCGGCGCGCCCGAACGCGGGCCATCGCGCGCTCGTCGAGCTCGAGGCGCGCGGGGTCGTGCGCGGCATCGTCACGCAGAACGTCGATCGACTGCACCACCTCGCCGGCTCGCAGCGCATCGTCGAGCTGCACGGTGCCTTGTTCGACGTGCGCTGTCTCGATTGCGGCGAGAGGGAGCCGCGCGCGGAGGTGCAGGCGCGCTTGTCCGCGCTCAATCCCCACGTGCACGCGGCCGTCGCCGAGATGTTGCGCCCCGATGGCGACGCCGATCTGCCCGAGTCGTGGGTGGAGGGCTTCCGCGTGCCGACGTGCGTGTCGTGTTCCGGCACCATCAAGCCCGACGTCGTGTTCTTCGGCGAGAGCGTGCCCGCACCGAAGGTGGAAGCGGCGTACTCCCTGGTCGCGGAGGCCGACGCGTTGCTCGTCGTCGGCAGCTCGCTCACCGTCTTCTCGGGCTATCGCTTCGTACGACGCGCGGCCGAGCGCGGAGTTCCCATCGCGATCGTGAATCTCGGCGAGACGCGCGGCGATCCCTACGCGACGGTGCGCCTCGACGCACCGGCGGGCCTCGTCCTCGAGGCCCTCGCCGGCGCGCTGTAGCGCCAGCCTCGTCGTACTCGACCGCGGACCGACCGCTGTCGCGCCTCGAAACCCGCCGCCCCTCGACTTCGAGCTCCGACAGGCGCCTGTGGGAGCTCGAAGCCTGCCGCGCGGCGACTCCGACGGTCGACCGACGTCTGTCCGACCTCGAATCCGACGACGACGCGGCCGGGTCACGCGCGCGTCGGCGCGCAGATCACAACTTCTCGCCGCCCTTTTCGGTGCACTCGGCCGCGGTGAGCAGCACCCAGCCCTTTTTCGCGCACTCGTTCTGGCCCGCGCAGGCGTGGCCCTTGCTGCCGGGCGCGACGCGGCCGTCGGGCACGTCGCAGGCCGACTGACCGGAGCACGCGTTGATGCCGAAGCACTTCATCGTCTTGGCCTTCGCGGCGTCGCCCGTGGGCTTCGCCGCGCCGTCGGTCTCGGTACCGGCGGCGTCGGAGCCCGGATCCTTCGTCTCGCCCTTGTCCTTCTGGCAGGCGCCGAGGAACAGGGCGGCGGCCGCGAGCGCGACCGTGGAGGGGAGTGCCTTCGTGTTCATGCCTGCTCCTATGCCGGCTCACTCGCTCGGGTGACAGCGCAGGCAGCCGAACGTGCCGGCCGGGTCCTTGCCCATCGCCGTCTCGCCGAGCATCTCCGCCATCTTCGGCGTCACCTCGTCCACCATGAACTTCGTGATCTTCTTGTCGTAGTCCATCGCGCCCTTGACCGGATCCTTGGGGTTCAAGGGGTAGATGCTGTCGTTGGGCATCTTGAAGTTCTTCGCCTGCATGTCGTTGCCGTGACAGGTCTGGCACTTGAACGTGCCGAACGCGGCGGAGTCGTGCGCCTGGAACATCTTCTTCATCTCGGGCAGCACGGTGAGGCCCATGAACTCCTGGCGCTGCTTGAAGGTCTTGTCCTTCCACGCGACGCCCGGCGCACCGGGCTCCACTCCGTCGTCGCCGCCTTCGGCCGCGCCCGCGGTGTCGCCCGCGGTCGCGCCCTCGGTGGCGCCCGCCGAGTCGCCGGCGCCCGCCGAGTCGCCCGCGGTGTCGTTGGGCGGCGTGGATGGCTGGTTCGACTTCTCGCACGCCGCGAAAGAGAGGCCGACGATTCCGAGGGTGAGGAGGAGCTTGCGCATGGTCGGTGCCGGTTCTTGCGCAACTGCCGGCCGAACGCAAGGGGAAACACCGGCGCGGCGCGGGCGTTACGATGGGGTGAATGCTCGCTCCGCTCGGCCACGGCGTCGGCTTGCGCGTGCCTCATTTCGATCGCGCGCTGGCGAGCGGGCTCGACGTGGATCTCGTCGAAGCGGTGTCGGAGAACTTCTTCGGCGGCGGCGGGCGGCCGATGGCGGTGCTGCAGCGATTGCGTCGCGACATGCCCGTGGTGCTGCACGGCGTATCGCTCGGCATCGGCTCGTCCGCGCCGCCGTCCACCGATTACCTCGCGCGGCTGCGCGCGCTCGCGGATCGCATCGAGCCCGCGTGGGTGTCGGATCACCTGTGCTGGACGAGCACGGGCGGGCACCAGGCGCATGATCTGCTGCCGTTGCCGCACACCGAGGAGGCGATCGAGCGCGTCGTCGACCACCTCGGCCGCGTGCAGGATGCGCTGGGGCGCCGCATCGCGCTCGAGAACGTGTCGAGCTACGTCGCGTGGAACTCGAGTGCCGTGCCGGAGCACGAGTTCCTCGCCGAGATCGTGACGCGTGCAGATGCGTGGATCCTGCTCGACGTGAACAACGTGCTCGTGTCGGCGGCGAACTTCGGCTTCGATCCCGTCGCGTACGTCGACGCGCTGCCGAGCGAGCGGATCGTGCAATTGCATCTAGCGAACCACAGCGATCGCGGCACGCATCGGTTCGACGATCACCGAGGGGCGGTGCCCGAGGAGGTGTGGGCGCTCTATCGCCACGTCGTGCGCCGTCATGGACGGATCACGACGATCGTCGAGTGGGACGAGGACGTGCCGGACTGGGACACGCTGCGCGCGCAGGCGCAGCGCGCCGCGATCGAGGAGGCGCGCGCGTGAGCCTGTCGGACGATCAAGCGCTCCTCATGCGCGCGATCACGTGGCCGACGGGCGTCGCGGAGTTCCTCGCGCAGGCCGATGCACCGACGCGAGCGTGGTTCGAGCGCGCGTTCGCGGAGACACCGGCGTTCGATCGCGTCGCCCGCGTGAACGTGTACGCCGAGGCGTACTTCTGGCGGTTGCACGGTGTGCTCGCCGATCACTTCGGCCTCGTCGCCTGGCTGCTCGGCGCCGACCGCTTCCGCAACGTGGTGACGGACTACGTGCTCGCGTGTCCGTCGGTGGATCCGGACATCCGCCGCTACGGCGCGCGTTTCCCCACGTTCCTCGCGACGCACGCCGAGGGCGCGAGGATCGTGGGCCTCGCGGAGGCGGCGGCGATCGAGTGGTCGATGGTGATGGCCCTCGATGCGCCCGACGAGCGCGTGGCGACGCGCGACGATCTGCGCGCGCTGCCGCTCGATGCGTGGCCGTCGCTGCGCTTGCGCGCCGTCGCGACGGCGCGAGTGCACGCGTGCCCCCTACCCTTCACACGGCTGTGGCTCGAGCACGCGTCGCAGCCGAGCCCGGCCTCGCCACCGACCCCGATCTCGCCGGCGATCGACGTGCTCGTATGGCGCGTGGATCTCGAGCCGGTGCACCGAGAGCTCGACCGCGCCGAAGCCTCCGCGCTCGCGCTCGTGCTCGCGGGCACCACGTTCGAAGCGCTGTGCGACCGCATCGGCGATCCGCCGACCGTCGTCGCGTGGCTGCAGCGCTGGCTGGACGACGCGCTGCTCACCTGGACGTGACTTCAGCGATAGAAGTCGAGGTGGAGCTGCACGTCGCCGAGGAGCTCGAGCTCGTGGGGGAGCTCCGGCGGGATCGAGGCCGTGTCCCCGGTCCCGAGCTCGATCGTGCGATCGAGCGGTGCGAGATACCGCAGGCGGATGCGGCCGGAGTGCACGACGAGCTCGCCCCACACGCCGGCGCGCAGCGTGTGGCTCGCGCGCAAGCCCGTGGGGATCGTCGTCGCATCCCAGCGCGGGCCCTCGCGGTAGCGCGTGACGGTGTCGGGGCGACGGCACGCCTCGCACCATCCGCACTCGATCGACGTGCCGACGCGCTCGGCTCGCGTCGCGGTGTCGCGGACCCATGGGTGTTTCTCGAGCGGAGGGCGATCGCGGACGTGTCGGCGATGGCCGCAGTCGAGGTGGACGATCGCGCTGTCGTCGGACTCGACCTCGATGGAGAGAATGCGGCGTGGAACCATCGCTTCGACGCCGCCGAGCCTCGCACGGAATCGTCGTTGACGCGCGCACGCGGAGGTGCGCAACTGATCGTCCGCGAGCGAGGAGCGACCACGACATGTCCGGCAAGCACGATTCCTGCGGTTCCGACGACGCCAGCACCTCCGACGACATCGCCCCGATGCGCAAGTGGGACGGCCCCAAGGGCTCGAGCACGTACGCCGAGGGTCCTTCGCACGTCGACCGCGCCGACTTCGGCGACGAGAAAAAGGACGACGCGAAGTCGGAGGACGACACGAAGGCCGAGGACGACGCGAACGACGGCAAGCCCACCTGATCGACAGCGCGATCGGATCCGCGGTCGCAGGCCTCGGCACATCGCGCCCTCGGGCGTCGTCGCGATACGCTCGCCGCATGGCAACGCCGGCGATGCTCCGTAGCGTTCGTGCAGCCGCACTCGGCTTCCTCGTCGCGTGCGGGCACTACGGGCCGTACGACGACGGCTACGAGCGCTGCCGCTTCGATCCCGCGAACTGCCCGGGCGGCATCGGGGGATTCTGCGACGACGACGACGAGTGCGAGACGGGCTTCTGCTGCGATACGAAGGAGTGCAACCACGGCATGTGCACGTTCCGCTGCGACGAGCGCGACGACTGCCCGTTCGACATGGAATGCGAGCACGGCGTCTGCTTCCTCGGCTGCGACGACGGCGACGACTGTGCCGAGGGCATGAAGTGCGAGCACGGGCACAAGGCCTGCGAGTGGCCGTGACTCGTTCGCCGACGGCCTCTCAGCCCGCGCGACGTTCCGCGGCCGCGCTCGCGAACGCGTAGACGTCGCAGCCGTCCTCGCGCACGGGGGCAACGAGCAAGCCCAGCTGCACGAGCTCGGCGCACGCGCGTCGTTCCTCGCGCCAGCCGTCTTCGACGTGCACGCGCCCGAACAGCTCGGCGGCCGCGAGCAGGCGCCGGTGCAAGGGCGGGAGCGTCGACGCGCTCACGGACGCCGCGGTCGAGATCGCTCGTCCCACCTCGCCCTCGTAACGTCGACCCGATCCATCCGCCACCTTGCACCCCTCTTCACGGGGCGGCGACGTCCGGATTCCCTGCGATGGCGGCACCCCACGGAATCCGTGAGAGGCACACACACCGCCGCGCACGTCACGGAACGCAGCGCCTCGCGCCATGGCCATCGTGGATGGATGGAGGGCTCTCGGCCGGCGCCGTGACGCGGCGCCGTGCGAGCGTGCGTGGGGTGCTCGTGCCGTTCGGCGTCGCGGTCGCGGGACCGGCGCTCGCGATCGGAGGCGTGCATCCCCCCGTCGTCGCGGCCTTCGTCGTCGCCGTCGCGATCGCCTGGCTCGCGGTGTGCCGCCGGGCGCGCGGCCGCATCGACGTGCCCGCGTTCGCCGTGCTCGGAACCATCGCGGCCGCATGGGCACTGGTCCAGTGGCTGCCGCTCGCCGCCGTGCGCGAGTGGGCTGCGCCGCAGATGCACGCGATCGTCGAGACCGCGCTCGCGGACACCGGCGTCGCGGCACCACCCGGCCTCACCCCCGTGCCCGCCGACACCGGACTCGAGATCGCACGCCTCGCTGCGCTCACCGTGCTGTTCGTCGTCGCCGCGCAGCTGCGCTGGCGCACCGTCGCCACCGTCGTCGCGCTGACCGGCACGCTCGTCGCGCTCGTCGGGCTCGCGCACGAGGTCTTCGGCATCACCCGGATCTACGGCGTGTACGCGGCCACCGACGTCGATCTCGCGAGCGCGACCGCGCTCCGCGGTCCGTTCGTGAACGCGAACCACCAGTCGGGCCTCCTCCTGCTCGGGATCTTCGCGAGCATGGCGCTCGCCGCCGACGTCTCCGGCTCGCGCGACCTCGGCGACCCCGCACGGGTCGACGCATTCGTCGCGGCGATCGCCGCGGTGTTCGTGCAGCTGCCCGCGCTCGTGCTCTCGCTCTCGCGCGGCGCACTCGTGGTGTTCCTCCTGCTCGCCCCCGTCGCCGCGGCGATCGCCTGGGCGCGTCCGGCCGCGCGCGCGCCCACACGCACGGTGGGCCGGCTCGCGATCGCTGCGGGCATCGCCGTCGCCTTCGTCGTGGTCGCGAGCCATGGCGCGACCGCCGAGCTGGCCACGCTCGCACACGCAGACGAGGCCGCGGCCACCTCCAAGCTCGTCGCGATCGACGACGCGCTCGAGCTCGTCGCGCTGTCACCCGTCCTCGGCATCGGGCGCGGCGCATTCGTCGACCTCTACCCCGCCGTGCAGTCGATCCCGTCGCATCGGCTCGCGACCCACCTCGAGTGCACGCCCGCGGCGATGATCGTCGAGCTCGGCCCCGTCGTCGGCGGCCTGTTGCTGGCCGGCGCGCTCGCGTTCTGGTGGGCCGCGTGGCGCGGCGGCGATGCGGACGATCGCGCGCCCCGACGGATCGCGCTGCTCGGCCTCTTCGCGCTCGGTCTGCAGAGCTTCGCCGACTTCTCGCTCGAGTTCCTCGGCGTCGCCGCCCCTGCGGTCGCGCTCGCCGGTGCGCTCGCGGTCGGGCCGTCGTGGCGGTGGCCCACCGCTCGCGTCGGCATCGGGGTCGGCTCGGTGCTCGCCGTCGCGCTCGGGCTCTCGATTGCCAGCGCGCCGGATGCCGCGATGGCCCGCGCCCGCGTCGACGAGGTGGTGCGCAGCGGCGAGCGCTCGGGCACGGACGTGCTCGCCGTTCGGCCGCTCGACGGCCGCCTGCACGGGTTGCTCGCCCGTCGTGCCGCGATGGACGGCGACTGGGCGGCCGCACACGCGCGCGCGCTGGTCGCGACGCGGCTGCGGCCCGGGCAGATCGACGCGTGGCTGCTGCTCGGCGCCGCGTCACACGAAGCCGCGGACGACGACACCGCCGACGATGCGATCGCTCGCGCGCTCGCGCTCGTGCACGACGTCCCGGAGCGCGCACTGGTGGACTGGCTCGTCGCGCTCTATCGCGAGCCCCACGATCTCGGCGCGCTCGCCCCCGCCGATCACGACGCGTGGAGGCTGCTCGTCGACGCGCTCGCCGAGACCTCGCCCCGCCACGCCGACGCGTTCGCGGCCGCCCGCGCGTACGCACGGCCCTCCGATCCGGAACCGCTCGTCGTGCGCCACGCGATGGCGATGCGGCAGGCCAACCCCGCGCTCGCGCTCCACCACGCCCGGATCCTGCGCGCCGTCGCACCGCACGAGGCCATCGCCCACGTCGCGGTCGCGCAGGCCCTGCGTGCGTTCGACCCCCCGCGCTTGGTGGAAGCTCGCGACGCGCTCGAGTCGGCGCTCGACACCGACGTCGGCGCGCGCGGCCCGATCGAAGAGGAGCTCGTCGTCGTGCTGCTCGCGACGGACGGTGCCGAGGCGAAGGCGCGCGCGCGCGTCGTCGCGGATGCGCTGCTGCAGCGGCCGGCGACGCGGACCGAGCGGGTGTTCCGCGAAGGTCTCGCGGCCCAGGCCCGCGCGGCGGATCGGAGGAGACCATGATCGAGCGTCGTATCGGAGTCATCGGGCTCGGCTACGTCGGGTTGCCCGTCGCCGTGGCGTTCGCGCGCCGCTTTCCCGGCACCGTCGGCTTCGACATCTCGCCCGCGCGCGTCACCGCGCTGCGCGACCACCACGACGCGACGGGCGAAGTCGATCACGAGACGCTGTGCGAGGTCGACCTCGCGGTGTCCGACGACGAGTCGATCCTCGACGGCGTCGATCTCTTCATCGTCACCGTGCCCACGCCGATCGATCGCGATCGCCGACCCGACCTCGAGCCGCTGCTCGCGGCCACGCGCACCGTCGCCCGCCACCTGAAGCCCGGCGCGATCGTCGTGTACGAGTCCACGGTGTATCCGGGCGTCACCGAGGAGATCTGCGGCCCGCTGC
This sequence comes from uncultured Nannocystaceae bacterium, assembly GCA_964468635.1. Taxonomy (GTDB): domain Bacteria; phylum Myxococcota_A; class Polyangia; order Nannocystales; family Nannocystaceae; genus Xiheibacterium. The sequence continues at coordinate 72,437 of CAYXVR010000017.1, read as the reverse complement.
TCGCGCGCGAGTCGGGCCTCGTGTGCGGCGTCGACTTCAAGCTCGGCTACTCGCCCGAGCGCATCAACCCGGGCGACCACGAGCATCGCTTCGAGCGCATCGCGAAGGTCGTCTCGGGCCAGGACGCCGACGCGCTCGACGTCGTCGCCGGCTGCTACGGCGCGGTCGTGCAGCAGATCCACCGCGCGCCGTCGATCATGGTGGCCGAGGCCGCCAAGGTCATCGAGAACACCCAGCGCGACATCAACATCGCGCTCATGAACGAGCTGTCGGTGATCTTCCACCGGCTCGGCATCGACACCCAGGACGTGCTCGCGGCCGCCGGGACGAAGTGGAACTTCCTGCCGTTCTCGCCCGGGCTCGTGGGCGGCCACTGCATCGGCGTCGATCCCTACTACCTCACGACCCGCGCGGAGCAGCTCGGCGTGCATCCGCAGGTGATCCTCGCGGGCCGCAAGATCAACGACGGCATGGGCGAGTTCGTCGCGCAGGCCGTCATCAAGGCGTTGATCGCCAGCGGCCGCCCGGTCGCGGGCGCGCGCGCGACGATCCTGGGCATCACGTTCAAGGAGAACGTGCCCGACGTCCGCAACTCGCGGGTGCCCGACATCGTGAACGAGCTCGTCGAGTACGGCATGCACCCGACGATCTGGGACCCGCTCGCCGATCCGCACGAGGTCGAGCGCACCTACGGTCTGCGGCTCGCGGGCGACTCCGAGCTCGCGGGCGCGGACGTGCTGGTCGTGGCGGTGGCCCACCGCGCGAGCGCGGCGCTGGCCGTGGAGCTCCTCCAGGACCCGCGCACCGTCGTGTGCGCGGACGTGAAATCGATCGTGCCGCGCGATGCGGTACCGGAGCACGTGCGGCTGTGGAGACTGTGATGACGCACTGGGACGACACGCGCCTCGAGCTCGCCGCGCGACCGCAGCGGTGGCTCGTCACCGGCGGCGCCGGCTTCATCGGCTCGCACCTCGTGCAGTTCCTGCTCGGGCACGGCCAGCACGTCGCGGTGCTCGACGACTTCTCCACCGGCACCCACGCGAACCTGGCGGCCGTGCGTGCGATCGTGGGCGCGTCCGCATGGACACGCTGCGAGATCGCGACGGGCGACGTGCGCGACTCCGCCACGTGCCGCGCCGCCGCCGGCGGCTGCGACTTCGTGCTCCACCAGGCAGCGCTCGGCTCGGTGCCGCGCTCGATCGCCCACCCGGCCGACACCCACGCCGTGAACGTCGACGGCACGGTGAACGTGCTGCTCGCGGCGCGCGATGCCGGCGTGCGCACGATCGTGTTCGCCTCGAGCTCGAGCGTGTACGGCGACGACACCAGCCCGGCGAAGCGCGAGGACGTGCTCGGGCGCCCGCTGTCGCCGTACGCGACGAGCAAGCGCATCGGTGAGCTCTACGCCGACACGTTCCACCGCGTGTACGGGCTGCGCACGGTGGGCCTGCGCTACTTCAACGTCGTCGGCCCGCGCCAGAGCCCCACCGGTCCATACGCCGCCGTGGTGCCGCGCTGGATCGCGGCCCTCGCGAGTGGACGCGCCCCCGTCGTGTACGGCGACGGCGCGACGAGCCGCGACTTCTGTCCGGTGGGCAACGTCGTGCAGGCCAACGTGCTCGCGGCGCTCGCTGGCGACGAGGCGATGGGGCAAGTGTTCAACGTCGCGCTCGGCCGCACGACGACGCTGCTCGAGCTGTTCGCGATGCTGCGCGAGGCGCTGGCGGAGCGCGGGGCGCCGTGCGGCGCGATCGAGCCCGTGCACGAGGAGTTCCGGGCCGGCGACGTGCGCCACAGCCTGGCCGACATCCGGCGCGCGCGCGAGCTGCTCGGCTACGCGCCGCAGATCGATCTGGTCGAGGGCCTCGCGCTCGCGGTGGCCCACGAGACAACCCGACGGGGAGGAGAGCCATGAACGAGTCCACGGAAGCAGGATGGTCGCAGGAGATCCAGGAGCGTCGCCGCTTCGCATTCGGTGCGAACTGGCAGCGCTATGCGAAGAAGGTCGACGAGCCGCGCGTGCTCGAGGCCGAGGCATCGCTGCGCGAGATGCTGCAGGTGGACGACCTGCGCGGTCTCTCGTTCCTCGATGCGGGCTGCGGCAGCGGGCTGTTCAGCCTCGCGGCCCGCAACCTCGGCGCGCGCGTGCAGTCGTTCGACTTCGATCGCGACTCGGTCGCGACCACGAAGTCGCTGCGCGAGCGCTTCCGTCCCGACGACGACGGGTGGTCGATCGGCGAGGGCTCGGTGCTCGACGACGCGTGGCTCGCGACGCTGCCGCGTTTCGACGTCGTGTACTGCTGGGGCGTGCTGCACCACACCGGCGAGATGTGGCGCGCGCTCGACCACGTCGCGCAGCGCGTCGGCTGGGGCGGACGCCTCTTCATCTCGATCTACAACCGCCAGCCGGTGTGGACCCACGTGCACACGGCGATGAAGCGCACCTACGTGCGCTCGGGGCCGCTCTTGCGCACCGGCATCCTCGCCGGATTCGCCGGATTCCAGGTCGCGCGCTGCTTCGTCGCCGATGCGCTGCGCGGCCGCAACCCGGTCGCGCGCTATCTGAGCACGGCGGGGCGCGGGATGTCGGTGTGGCACGACTGGGTGGACTGGGTGGGCGGCTATCCGTACGAGGTCGCGAAGCCCGAGGAGGTGTTCGACGCCGTCGTGCCCAAGGGCTTCGTGCTCACCGCGCTGAAGACATGCGGCGGCCATGCGGCGTGCAACCAGTTCGTGTTCCGTCGCGCCGGAGCCACGTGACCACCACATCCGTGACGTCTGCGACGGCGCCGTCCGTGCGCGCTCGCCCGGGCGCCGCGCGGCCGCGGCTGCTCTACCTCGTCACGGAGGACTGGTACTTCTGCTCGCATCGGTTGCCCATGGCCCGTGCGGCCCGCGACGCCGGCTTCCGCGTGGGCGTGGCGACGCGGTGCACCCATCATGCGGCCGAGATCCGCGCGCACGGCTTCGACGTACATCCGCTGCGCTGGCGGCGACGATCGCTCGATCCGTTCTCGGCCGCGCGCGACATCGCCGAGATCGCGGCGCTGTACGCCGAGCTCGCGCCGGATCTCGTGCACCACGTCGCGCTCAAGCCCGTCGTCTACGGATCGATCGCTTCCAGCTTGGTGGGCACGCCGCGCGTCGTGAACGCGCTCACCGGCTTCGGGTTCGCATTCGGATCGCGGGGCGCTCGCGCGATCGCGACCGGCCACGTCGCGCGCCACGTGCTGCGGCATGCGCTCCACCGACCGCGCGGGCTCGTCGTCGTGCAGAACCATCGCGACGCCGAGCGGCTCGCGGCCGAGCGCCTGGCCGAGCCCGCGGCGATCCGACTCGTGCGCGGCTCCGGCGTGGATCTCTCGCACTTCGTGGCGCTGCCGGAGCCGCCCGAGCCGTTCACGCTCGGCTACGTCGGCCGCATGCTCGCCGACAAGGGCGTGCCCACGTTGCTCGACGCGCATGCTCGCGTGCGCGCGCGCGGGCTCGACGTGCGGCTCGTGCTCGCGGGGTCGCCCGACCGGGAGAATCCGACGTCGATGACCGAGGCCGAGCTGCACCGGCGCGCGGCCGCGCCCGGCGTGCTGTGGCATCGCCACGTCGCCGACGTCCGCGACGTGTGGCGGCGCTGTCACGTGGGCGTGTTGCCATCGCGTCACGAGGGCCTGCCGCTCGCGCTGCTCGAGGCCGCCGCGTGCGGACGGGCGCTGCTCGCCACCGACATCGCGGGCTGTCGCGAGATCGCCGAGCCCGACGTCAATGCGCTGGTCGTGCCGCCCGACGACGCCATCGCGCTCGCCGACGCGATCGAACGGCTCGCACGTGACTCGATCCTGCGCCGGCGTCTCGCCGCCCACAGTCGTGATCGCGTCGGCGCGGCCGGGATGGGCACCGACGCGATCGGCCGCGCGATGGTCGGCGTCTATCGCGAGCTCCTCGCCGACGAGGCCACCCGATGGGCGTGACGATCGCGATCGCGGTGTTCTGCACGGCCGGGCTGCTCACCTCGGCCATCGTGCGCCGCCTGTTGCCGTGGCTCGCGGCGCGGCGAATCCTCGCGATCCCCACCGAGCGCTCCAGCCACTGCACGCCGACGCCGTGCGGGGGCGGACTCGGCATCGTCGCAGTGCTCGTGCCGGTGCTCGCGCTGGCGGGCTTGTCCGGCGATCCCACGCCGTGGGTCGCGTGCGCGATCGGTTGCGCCGCGCTCGCGTGGTGCTCGTGGGTCGACGATCGCCGCGGCGTCGCGCCGCTCGTGCGCCTCGGCGTACAGGTCGTGGCCGTCGTGGGCGTCGTGGCGTGCCTCGATCGGCCGGTGGTCGACTGGCTGCCCGGTTGGCTCGATCGCACGCTCGTCGCGCTCGCGTGGCTGTGGTTCACGAACCTGTACAACTTCATGGACGGCATCGACGGGCTGGCCGGTGCGGAGACGGTCGCGATCGGCGTCGGGCTCGTCGCGATCGCGGCGCTCGGGCTCGTGCCCGCGCTGCCTGCCTTCGTGCCGGCCGCGGCCGGCGGGGCCGCGCTCGGCTTCCTGCGGTGGAACTGGAGCCCCGCACGCGTGTTCCTCGGTGACGTCGGCAGCGTGCCGCTCGGCTACGCGCTCGGCTTCGTGCTCGTTGTCGTCGCATCCGCCGGTGCAGGCCCGGCGGCGCTCGTGTTGCCCGCCTACTTCCTCGTCGACGCGACGCTCACGCTCGCGCGCCGCGTGCTCGCCGGCCATCGCCCGTGGCAAGCGCATCGCGATCACGACTATCAGCGCGCCGTGGCAGCGGGGCGCGGGCATGCGCGGGTGACCGCCGACGTGACGCGGACGAACGCGGCGCTCGTGCTGCTCGCGATAGGCAGCGCGTGCCTCGGCTCGCTCGGCTGGCTCGCGGTGCCCGTCGCGATCTGGATCGTCGTGCGTCGGATCCGCGGCTGGCGTGCGGGAGGCTCGGCATGAACGTGCTGGTCACCGGTGCCACCGGCTTCGTCGGCCGCGCGGTCGTGCGGCGCTTGCTCGCCGACGGCCGCAACGTGTGCGCCGCGGTGCGGACGGCCGGCGCGTCGCTGCCCGCAGGCGTGGAGCCCGTGGTGGTCGGCGACATCGACGGGGGCACGCGCTGGGCCCATGCGCTCGCCGATGTCGATGCGGTCGTGCACCTCGCCGCGCGCGTGCACGTGCCGGACGCGTCGCTCGCCGACGCGCGCCGCATCAACCGCGACGGCACCGCTCGCCTCGCGCGCTCGTGCAGCTCGGCGATCCGATTCGTGCACGTCAGCAGCATCCGCGCCGTCGTCGACGAGAGCCACCCTGCACCGATCGACGAACGCACCGAGCCGCACCCCACGTCGCCGTACGGGATCTCGAAGCTCGAGGGCGAGCGCGAGCTCGCCACCGCCGCCTCCGTGCGGCGCTTCTCGTACGTCGTGCTGCGTCCACCGCTCGTGCTCGGCCCCGGCGTGGGCGGCAACGTGCGACGGTTGGTGGAATCGATCCGCCGGGGCCTGCCGCTGCCGCTGGCCGCGGTCGAGAACCGCCGCAGCACGATCGCCGTCGAGAACCTCGCGGATGCGATCGTGCATGCGCTCGCCCCCGCCGCGCCCGAAGGCATCGCGTTGCCGATCACCGACGGCCCGCCGCATTCCACCGCGACGCTCGTGCGCGAGCTCGCGGCGGCGCTGGGCGTGGCGCCGCGGCTCGTCGCCGTGCCGCCGCGCTGGCTCGAGCTCGCGGCGCGTGCGACCGGCTGCGCCGGGATGTGGGCGCGGCTGTGCGGTGACCTCGAGATCGCGGACGACGCGGCCGCGCGCCTGCGCTGGACGCCGCGCGTGCCGTTCTCCACCGCCGTGCACGGCTGCGTGCAATCGGGAGGTACCTGACGATGTGCGGGCTCGCCGGATTCGTCGGCATCGAGGGCCGCATCGGCGAGCTCGAACGGATCACGACCGCGATGGCGCGCACGCTCGTGCACCGCGGGCCCAACGACGAGGGCATCTGGGTCGACGCCGAGGCGGGCGTCGGGCTCGCGCACCGCCGCCTGTCGATCCGCGATCTCAGCCCCCTGGGCCGCCAGCCGATGCGCTCGGCGAGCGGTCGGTTCGTCGTCGTCTACAACGGCGAGATCTACAACGCCGACGATCTGCGCGCGGAGCTCGAGGGCGCGGGCGTTCGATTCCGCGGCACCTCCGACACGGAGGTGCTCGTCGAAGCGTGCGCGCACTGGGGCGTCGAGGCCACGCTCGCGCGGCTCATCGGCATGTTCGCGTTCGCGCTGTGGGACTGTCGCGATCGCACGCTCGTGCTCGTACGCGATCGCCTGGGCATCAAGCCGCTCTTCTGGTCGACGCACGGCGGCGTGCTCTCGTTCGCGTCCGAGCTGAAGGCGCTGCGCGCCCTGCCCGGCTGGGATCCGCCCATCGATCGCGGCGCGCTCGCGGCGTTCATGCGTCACGGCTACGTGCCTGCGCCGCGCTCGATCTTCACCGACACGCACAAGCTCGATGCGGGACGCATGCTGGTGGTGCGGCCCGGCCACGCGCCCGAGATCCGCACGTGGTGGAGCCTGCGCGATCGACTGCCCGCGCTCGCCGAGCAGCGCATCACGGACGATCGCGACGCGACCGCGGAGCTCGAGGCGCTCGCGCGCGATGCCGTGCGCCGCCGCATGATCGCCGACGTGCCGATCGGCGCGTTCCTGTCGGGGGGCATCGACTCGTCGACGGTGGTCGCCCTCATGCAGGCCCAGAGCCCGCGCCCGATCCGGACGTTCTCGATCGGCTTCTGGGAGCCGCGCTACGACGAGGCGATCCATGCGCGCGCGGTCGCGGCCCACCTCGGCACGGATCACACCGAGCTGTACGTCACGCCCGAAGAGGCGCTCGGCGTCATTCCGGACCTGCCGCGCTTCTGGGACGAGCCGTTCGCGGACTCCTCGCAGATCGCGACGCTCCTGGTGTCGCGGCTCGCCCGCGATCAGGTCACGGTGGCGCTGTCGGGCGACGGCGCGGACGAGCTGTTCGGCGGATACACGCGCTACGCGTGGACCGAGCGGATCTGGACGGCGTTGCGCCGGATCCCCACACCGCTGCGCACTGCGGGTGCGGCCGCGATGCTGCGCGTGCGTCCGCACGCCTGGTCCACGCTCGCGCATGCCCTGCCCGCGCGTTGGCGGCCGACCCACTTCGCCGATCGCGTGCGCAAGCTCGGCGAGCTCGCCGGGCTCGCCGGACCCGAGGCGCTGTACCGCGATCTCGTGTCGCACTGGAAGGACCCCGCCGCGCTCGTGTTCGCCGACGAGGAGAGCAAGGGCGCGCTGTGGGATCGATCGCTGCGCACGACCGTCGGCTCGCTCGCCGAGTGGATGCAGCTCGTCGACACGATCACGTACCTGCCCGACGACATCCTCACGAAGGTCGATCGCGCGAGCATGGCCGTGGGCCTCGAGGCACGCGTGCCGTTGCTCGACCACCGGCTCGTGGAGCTCGCGTGGCGCATGCCAGCGTCGGTGCGATGCAAGGACGGCGTGCCGAAGGCGGTGCTGCGTCGCGTGCTCGCGGCCCACGTGCCGGCGTCGCTCGTCGTGCGCCCGAAGATGGGGTTCGGCGTGCCGATCGACTCGTGGCTGCGGGGTCCATTGCGCGAGTGGGCCGAGGCCCTGCTCGCGCCCACCCGACTGCGCCGCGCCGGCTTCGTCGATCCCGACATCGTCGGCCCGATCTGGCGCACGCACCTCTCCTCGCGCGCCGACGAGCACTACCGGCTGTGGAACGTGCTGGCGTTCTGCGCCTGGCACGAGCACTGGTCCGAGGCGCCGCGCTTGCGCAGCACGAACACGTGAGTCGCGAGGCGGCTCGCCACGAAGTCCCGCAGTGCACCCAGCCGCCTCGCCGCGACGATCGGCACGAGCGCGCACAGCCGGTCGTGGCGGCGCAGCCGTCCCAGCAGGAAATCGCCGTCCATGCGTTCGACGTCGAACACCTCGGCGAATGTCCGCTCGATCTCCGCGAGCGACTTGTAGTGCGTCCAGCGATCGATCCAGTCGATCGCCTCGCGCGCCCACTGTACGACCGGCTTGTCGCCCTTGTTGAAGCCCAGCCCGAGCGAGCGCAGCGCGATCGCGTACGCGAGCCGGGCCCCGGCGTCGCGCTTGGGGAAGCGATGGACGAACGGCAGCCCGACGTGGCCCTCGCGCCACACCGACGCGCTCGGGAACAGGTTGAGGAAGACGCCACCGGGCCGCAGCACGCGATCGATCTCCGCGAGCGGGGGCGCGAACGCATCGACGTGCTCGAACACCATGTTCGCGACGACGACGTCGACGCTCGCGGTGGGCCACGGCACGAGGTGACCGTCGAGCTCGCGGATCCGCGAGCCGAGCAGGCCCGTGCGCGCGGCCGCGTCGCGCAGCGGCCCGCCGCCGTAGAACACGTCGACGCCGTGCGCGTCGAGGCCGGCGTCCAGCGCCGCGCGCACGACCTGGCCCGCTCCACAGCCGTAGTCGAGCACGACTGCGGACGGCTGCGCGAACCGGCGCAGGAGGTCGACCACGTAGCCGTACTGGGGATCGCCGCTCATGCGCGCACGCTCTCCGGCAGCGGACGATCCGACAGCACCGCGTCGTAGATCGCGAGATAGCGATCGACACAGGCCGGCAGCGAGTACTCCGCGCGGATCCGCCGCGCCGCGGCGTGCCCCATCGCGCGCCGCAGCTCCGGTCGCGTCGCGAGCTCGGCGACGGCGAGCCCGATCGCTTCGGGGTCGCGCGACGGCACGAGCCGACCGTGCACGCCGTCGTGCACCGCCTCGGGCGTACCGCCCACGTTCGTGCCGACGACGGGCAACCCCGCCGCCATCGCCTCGAGCACCGCGTTGGACGAGCCCTCCTGGTGCGACGCCGAGATCGCGAGGTCGGCCGCTGCGAGCACGTCGGGCACGTCGCCGCGTGGGCCGAGCCAGTGCACGGCGTCGCCGAGGCCGAGCGCGCTGGCCTGGCGCGCCAGGTCGCGACCGATGCCGTCGTCCCGGCCGACGCACACGAGCGCGAAGTCGGCCGGTAGTCGATCGCGCGCGAGCGCGAGACCGGCGAGGAGATCGGCATGGCCCTTGTGCACGTTGAGGTTCGCGACCTGCACCGCGATCGTCGCGTGCACGGGCAACCCGAGTCGCTCGCGAGCCGCGCGCGCGTCGGCCCGCGGGGCGAAGCGCGACAGGTCCACGCCGTTCGGCACGAGCGCGAGTCGCTCGCGCGGCGCTCCCTCTTCGGCGAGCTCCTCCACGATCGCGCGCGAGTTGCCGAGGATCGCCCGCATGTGGCGATGCAGCGCGCGCTCGACCCGGGCGAGCTTCGGATACTTCGCGTGGTAGACGTTGAGGCAGCGGCGGCTCATCACCTGCCGCGGCACGCGGGCGAGCGCGGCACACGGCACGCCCACGAGGTACGCGGCCGGCAGGTGATGGTGCACCACGTCCGGTCGACGACGCCGCAGCGTGTCGACGAGCCCGATCGAGCTCGTCGGCCACGCGAGCGCGCGACGGGGCGGCGGTGGGAGTCGCCGCAGTCGATCGGAGAACGGCGGCGGCACGACGTCCACGCCGCCCTCGCGCATCGCGTCGGCGAGCGGGCCGGCGTGCGTGAGCGTGTACACCATCGAGGGCAGGCCCGCGCGTGCGAGCGCGGGCAGGATCTGCAGGAGGTGGCGCTCGGTGCCGCCCACCTCGAGCGAGCCGATCACGATGCACACGAGCGGCGAGCTGCGGGTCACGACGGACCTCCCACGAGCTCCGCCCGCCGGCGCCGCGTCTGCGCGTCGGCGATGCCGAGCACCAGCGACCAGAACACGACCTCCTTGGGGCGATAGAACGAGTAGTCCACCGCCTGGCACGCGAGAAAGAGCAGGAACAGGAGCGCGCCGGGCGAGCGCAGGAGCACGCTGTCGACCGTGCGCCGCGCGATCCACACGAGCGGTACGATCGCCATGATGCCGAGCCCGAACGCGTGCTCGATGAAGATGCTGTGGAAGTGGGTGGCCTGCGCCCAGCCGTCGGGCGTGCGCAGCTCGACGCCCTCGAGCAGGCCCGGCGTGCACCCGAAGCCGATGCCGAACACCGGGATCTCGCCCGACACGAGGTCGTGCTTCGCGAACTCCCAGATGTCGAGACGCAGGCCCAGGCTCTCCAGCGACTCGGCATCGAAGCGGTCGTAGAGCACGTCCGCGAAGACGGGGCTCCTCGCGATGAAGTAGAGCGCGCACGCGGCCGTGAACGCGAGCACGAGGAAGCCCGTGCGGCGGCGATTGGCCTCGGGACCGCGATCGAGCAGCACGAATCCGATGCACAGCACCGCCGTGACGACGATGGAGGTGCGGCTGAACGTGAACAGCAGGAAGAGCGCCGCGCACGCGAGCCGGATCCGGGCGCCGCGCACGAGTGCCATCGTGCACACCACCGCAGCGACCTGGCTCGAGCTCGCCATCGTCATGCCCGAGAAGTAGAGCCGTTGGTTGCTCGAGAACTGTTGGCCGTACACGAACACGGCGCTCGCGAGCAGGAGCACGAAGATCACCCACACGAGCGATTCGGCCATGCGCTCGCCCCGGATGCGCACGAGCCACACGCCGATCGAGAAGCCGGCCGCGAAGCGAGCGACGTGGACGATGCCGTCGAGCGCCGCGCGCGCTTCGGGGATCGGACCCCCCAGGGCGAAGCTCGCGATCACGCAGAAGGCGAAGCCCGCGATGACGCGCACCGTGTCGCGATCGATCGCGAAGCAGCGCAAAGCGGCGCTCAGGACCAGCGCGAGCATCAGCACGCCGTCGTACCAGCCGAAGAAGCCCTGGTGCCACGCGCGCTCGGCGTGACCTGGGCCGCCGAAGATCGCGGAGCTGCGCGCGGAGAAGAACACGAGCAACGCGGGCGCGATGACGGGCTCGGTGACGAGCCCCCGCCACCACGCGTGTTCCTTCGCGCGCCTCATCGCTCGTCCCCCTCGCCGGGCGCGAGCACCGATCGCAGACACACGACGACGACGAACAGCGTGGCGGCCGTGCGCATGACGACCGTGGCCACGGCGATGCCGGCTGCGCCATACGGACCCACGAGCAACAGATCCAGCCCGACGCCGAGCACGAGGCTGAGCACGTTGCCGACGAAGAGCACGCGCACGATCCGGTGGGCCGCGAGCAGGCGCGCCGCGACGATGCCGACGAGATAGATGGGGATCTGCAGCGCGAGCAGGGCCTGCACCGTCGCGACCGCTCGCGTGTCCCTCGGCGTGAACGCGCCGCGCTCGAACAACGCGGCCGTGATCGGCTCGGAGGCGAGCACGAGCACGGCCGTGACGGGCACGCTCGCGAGAAAGAGCAGCACCACGAGTCCGCGCACCGTGCGACGCAGCTCGGCGCGGCGCCCGAGCGCGACGCTCTGGGCCGCGAACGGCAGCATCGCGGTGCCGAGGGCGGTGGCTCCGATCGCGAGCGTCGCGTCGACGAGCCGCCCCGCGTAGCCCAGCGTCGCGACGGCGCCGGGGCCGGCCGAGGCCGCGATGGCGCGATCGAGCACCGGCGTGAGGCCGAGCAGCGCCGCGCCGCCGACGAGCGGCGCGTACCCGCGCAGCACGTCGCGCACGCTCTCGTCCTCGAGGCGCAGGCGCGGCGGTGCGAGCCAGCCGGCGCGGGCGACCAGCACGGCGAGCACGAGCGCCTCGCCGGCGAAGCCCGCGACCGTGGCGGCGGCCAGCACGTCGACGTCGGCGGGACCCGTGACGAGCGCGAGCACGACGACGAGGGGCGTGACGGCGGGGACGAGCGACACGGCCCAGAAGCGGCGCTCGGCGTGCAGCACCGCCGACCACGACGCGGCGACGCCCGACAGCGGCACGATCGCCACGAGCACGACGAGCAGCCGCGCGGCTTGCTCGCGCGTCGCGGAATCGAGGCCGGCGCCCGCGAGCTCCGCGATCCATCCGGAGGCGCTCGCGACGATCACCGCGCACGAGAACCCGACGGCGATCGCGAGCCCCGTCGTGTCGCCGACGAGATCGCGGGCCTCCGCCCGCCGCCCGTCCTCGACGTGGCGTACGAACACCGGCACGAACGCGGTGGGCAGCGAGTGCGCCACGAGGCCGACGAGGAACATGCACACCACGAACGCGACGAGGTACGCCTCGAGCCCGGCTGCGGTGCCGAACGTCGCGGCGACGACGAGCTCCTTGCCGAGCGCGCACGACTTCGTGAGCACGGTGGCGATCGCGAGCACCGCGATCGAGCGCACGATCGCGACGACGCCGGCGGAGCGCAGCATCCTCACGCGACGCGCCCCCTCGCGACGCGACGCATCGGCGATACTCGCGAGTGGGTGCGACCGCCGTCGATCGCGTGGGTCCTGTCGTCGCTCGGCTGCGGCGGTGCGGAGCGCGTCGCGACGCTCGTCGTCGACGCGCTCGCCCAACGCGGCCATCGCTGCACGATCCTCACGCTCGATCCGGGCGCCGACGACTTCCATGCGGTGCCGGCCGGGGTTGCCCGCGTGCGCGTGGCCGGGCCCGGAGCGTCGCGATCGCTGGCGCACGCGATCGCGAACAATGCGATCGGAGTGGTGGCGCTCGGGCGCGAGCTGACACGCCTGCGCCCCGACGTGGTCGTGTCGTTCGGGGACACGACGAACGTGAAGGCGATCCTCGCGGGCGCGGCCGCGCGCGTGCCCGTCGTCGTGTCGGAGCGGGTCGACCCGAGCACCGTCGACATCGGTCGCGCGTGGGATCGACTGCGGCGACTGACGTACCCGCGGGCGGCGACGATCGTCGTGCAGACGGAGGCGGTGCGGGCGTGGGCGCAGCGGCACGGCGAGCGCGTCGTCGTGATCCCGAACCCCGTCGAGCTCGACATGGACGTCGACGGCCCGCGCACCGGCGACATCGTCGCCGTCGGCCGCCTCGTGCCGCAGAAGGGCTTCGACGCGCTGGTCCGCGCGCTCGCCCGCCTGGCGGGTGGACGGCTCTCGATCCTCGGCGAGGGCGCGGCGCGTGCGGAGCTCGAGGCGCTCGCACGCCGGCTCGGCGTCGCCGATCGCGTCGCGCTGCCCGGCCAGGTGACGGACGTGCGCGAGAGGCTACGCCGCGCGCAACTGTTCGTGCTGTCGTCGCGCTTCGAGGGCTTCCCCAACGCGTTGCTCGAGGCGATGGCCGCAGGCGCGCCGATCGTCGCGACCGATTGCCCGAGTGGACCGCGCGAGATCCTGCGCGACGTCCCGGAGGCGCTCCTCGTGGCACCCGGCAACGACGAAGCGCTCGCCGCTGCGATCGATGCGATGCTCCGCGATCCCGAGCGCCGCCGCGCGTGCGGCCGCTCGGCCCGGGCCGCCGCCGATCGCTTCGCGCTGCCACGCGTCGTCGATGCGTGGGAGTCCGTGATCGAGCGCGTCGCTCGCTGACGACGCACCACGCGATCAACCCGCTGCGGTCGAGGTCGCGGCCTCATCGCGATCATCTCCGCTCTCGGGCACAGGTGTGTAGCCGGTGCGCCCGGCGAGCGCACGCACGAGCGCGTCGTCGTCGCCGCGCGCCGCCGCCCGCTGCAGCTCCGCGATCCACGGCTCGACGACCGCGAGGTCGGGCGTGTCGCCGCGCACGGCGAAGAGGCCCGGCACGCCGCTCGGCCGCACCGATTCCTGGGCGGACACGAGCTCCTCGCGCGCCTTCTCGCCCGGCCGCAGCCCGACGTACTGGATGGGGATCTCGCGGCCACGCCCCGCGAGATCGATCATGTGGCGTGCGAGATCGGCGATGCGGATCGGCTCGCCCATGTCGAGCAGGAACACGTCGCCGCCGCGCCCGATCACGGCGGCTTGCAAGACGAGGCGCACGGCCTCGGCGGTCGTCATGAAGAAGCGCGTGACCTCGGGATCGGTCACGGTCACGGGCCCGCCCGCTTCGATCTGGCGCGCGAACGTGTGCAGCACGGAGCCCTTCGAGCCGAGTACGTTGCCGAAGCGCACGACCATGAAGTCCGTGTCCGACTCGCGATCGTGCGCGAGCACCATGAGCTCGGCGGCGCGCTTGGTCGCGCCCATCACCGACGACGGGTTCACGGCCTTGTCGGTGGACACGAGCACGAACCGCTTCGTGCGGACGCGCCGCGCGGCCTGCACGACGATGCGCGTGCCACCGACGTTGTTGTGCACGGCGCGACGCGGATGCGCCTCCATCATCGGCACGTGCTTGAACGCGGCGGCGTGGAAGACGATGTGCGGGCGGTGCTCCGCGAACGCCTCGCCCACCTCGCGGGCGGAGCGGATGTCGACGAGGCACGACGCCAGCCGGGCGCCCAGGCGCGGGCGCAGCTCGGCATCGATCTCGAACAGGTTGTTCTCGCAGCCCTCGACGAGCACGAGCCGCTCGGGCTCGAGCTGCACGAGCTGCCGACAGAGCTCGGACCCGATCGATCCGCCGGCGCCGGTCACGAGCACGCGCTTGCCCACGATCGCGGCGCGCAGCCGCGCCATCGCGACCTCGTCGACCGCGAACACCTCGCGATGCAGCAGATCCTCGATGCGGAGCTCGCGAATCGTGGTGACGCCGACGTCACCGCGCAACAGCTCGTCGAGGCTGGGCACCGTCCGGATCGGCAGCTCCGCGGCGCGGCAGCGCTCGACCACGGCGCGCAGATCGGAAGCCGTGGCCGACGGCATGGTCAGGATGAGCGCGTCGGCCTTCGTCGCGCGGGCGAGCGCGGCCGCGTCGGCGGTGCTGCCGAGCACCCGCACGTGCTCGATCTCCTGCCCGCACCGATCGGGGCTGTCGTCGAGGAAGCCGACCGGCTCGTAGCCGGTATCAGGGCACTGCGCGAGCTCGCGCGCGGCCATGCGGCCGGCTCGACCCGCCCCGACGAGCAGCACGCGCAGCCGAGGTCGATCGGTCGCGCGATCGGTGCGCTCGGCGTGCTCGTGCAACAGGCGCACGGCGACGCGCGCCGTCGTCATGACGACGAGGGTGAGGAAGCCGAGCAGCGCGATGACCGACAGCGGGATCGCGGTCTGCGTGGGGGCGATGCGCGGGTGCACGAGGCGCACGACGAGCAAGAGCGCGCTGACGAGCGCGACGGTGCGCGCGAGGACGATCGCCTCGGGCAGCCCGAACAAGCGCCAGCTCGACCGATGCGTACCGGCAATGCGGGCGGCGCCGAGCCACAGGAGTGGCAGTGCGACGACGAGGACCATCATCTGCACGGCGAACGGATCCTCGGGCATCCGCTCGAATCGCACGGCGTACGCCACGATCACGCCGAGGACGACGGTCGCGACGTCGATGATGGACTTGGTCAGCGCGCGCGCGCGCGGGCCGATCTCCGTCGCGCCGCCCCACGGCGCATGTCGAGCACGCCAGCCATCCATGTCCCCACCGGACTCGATCGAAGCCATGGTCGAGGGCGACCCGATCCGTGATCCGCTTCGCGAATCCGGATCACCGCGGACAGATCGTCTCGCCCCCGCCGGCGTCCACGCACTCGAGGCAGGGCTCGCCCACGCCGAAGTCGCACCCGGCGACGAGATCGAGCGCGCCGCACGTGCGCCGCGCGAGCGTGAACGCCCCTCCGCGTTCGTCCGCGCCGTACTCGACGATCTCGAAGCCGTCGGCCTCGCGGGCCGCGAAGGCAGCCTGGGAGGCGCCATCGACCGGTCGTCCGAACACGACGGTGAAGGGGATCCCACGGCCGGCGTTCACGACCGCACACTGGCGGGCCGCGTTCCACGTCTCGACGGTGTCGTCGGCCCCGACCACGCCGCATGCCACGGGCTCGACCGCGGACGACGCGGCCCACGCGTCGACGTACGGCTCGACCGGCCCGCTGCACGACGCGATCGGCGAGCACGCGCACGCGCACTCGGGCGGGCTGTCGACGTCCGCAACGCCCTCGACGAAATGACAGATCTCGCCCTCGGGGATGCACCACGGTCCGATGCCGATCTCGCGTCCGGCCCCGCCGTCGGCGACGACGACGATGTCCGCGAACCCTCCGCCGCAGGAGTCTCCGCTGTAGCACCCCTCGGACTGACACGTCTGCACGCGGCACTCGCCGCGTGCATCGCCCACCATGCCACACGCCAGCGCGTCGTCGAGCTGCACCGGATACCAGTCGATCCAGACGCAGAAGTCGTCGCCGACCGCGACGGAGGCGCACGAATCGCGGTCGACCACGGCCGCGCACTGCTCGGCCGCGTCCGGCAGCGACGGGCAACAGTCGCTGCATCGATCGTCGGCGCCGGTATCGGGCGCCGCCTCGTCGACACCCTCTTCGGGCGTCGCTGTCGTGAAATCCGTTGCGGTCGCTTCGAGACCAGTCGTCGAGCCTCCGTCGGCACCGTCGTCTCCCGTACGCGCCGACGGACCGCACGCACCGACGAGCGCCAGGAGTACGAGCACCGCGTCGCGAGCGATCACGACACGACGCCTCGCTCGCACGCCTCGATCACCGCGCGGCCGCCCACGTCGAGCAGCGTCGATGCGAGCTCGTCGCCCAGCCGCGCGGCGTCGGCGGGGGTGCCCGACTTCGTCGCGGTCAGGTACGGGCGGCCGCCCGGGCCGACGATGAGGCCGGAGACGACCAGCACGTCGGGTGCGGTGAGGCGCGCGTGGCAACCCACCGGCACCGTGCACCCGGCCTGCAGGCGCGACAGGAACGCGCGCTCGGCCGTCGCGGCGATCGACGTCGTCGGATCCGACAACGGCGCGACCAGATCGCGGACGCGCGTGTCCGACGATCGGCACTGCAGCGCGAGCACGCCCTGCGTCGGGGCGGGCACGAAGCGCTCGAGGTCGAGCGCCTCGCTGATGTGCGACGCGAGCCCGAGCCGGCGCAGCCCCGCGCACGCGAGGATCACCGCATCGAGCGCGCCCTCGGTCACCTTGCGCAGCCGCGTGGGCACGTTGCCGCGCAGCGGCATGATCTCGATCCCCGGATTCACACGCACCGCGAGCGCGGCGCGGCGCAGGCTGCCCGTGCCGACCTTCGTGCCCTTCGGCAGCTCCGCCAGCCGAGTGCCCGGCGGTCCGCAGAGCGCGTCACGGGGATCCTCGCGCGCAGGCGTGCACGCGACGACGAGCCCCGCGGGCATCTCGGCCGGCAGATCCTTCATGCTGTGCACCGCGAGGTCGATCGAGTCGTCGAGCAGCTTCTCCTCGATGCCCTTCACGAACAGGCCCTTGCCGCCGACCTCGGCGAGCGGCCGATCCTGGATCCGATCGCCGTCGGTCGTGATCACGACGAGCTCCACGACGAGGCCCGCGTGCACCCGTTCGAGCTCCGCCTTCACATGGTTCGCCTGCCACAGCGCGAGCTCCGAGCCACGCGTGCCGATCCGCACCGATGTCATGTCACCTCCGGTCGTGCGAGCTTCGGGGCCTCGGCCTCGACCTCGTCGATCGCGGCCACCTCTGGCTTGGGCCCGCCGATCTCGAACAGCGTCGACAACGCCTGCGACAGCGCGGCGGCATCGAGGCCACCCTCGTCGCCGGCGCCCGCCTTGCGCACGTTCGCCATCGGCCGGTGCAACAGCTTCTGCATGATCGAGCGTCCGAGTTGCTCGATCTGTGCCTGCTGCTCCGGCGTGAGCGGCCCCAGCTTGCCCATCGCGCGCTTCAGCTCGGCGTCCACCACCTCGCGGCCGAACGCCTGCAGCTCGCCGATGAGCGGCCCGATCGCGCGCGTGCGCATCCACGCGAGGAATGCCCCCACTTCCTCGTCCACCAACGCGGTCGCGCGATCGGCCTCGTCCCGGCGCGTGCGCAGGTTGTCGTGCACGATCTGCTGCAGGTCGTCGACGTTGTAGAGGAACACGTTGGGCAGCTTCGTCACCGCCGGGTCGACGTCGCGCGGTACGGCGATGTCGACGAAGAAGAGCGGCCGCCCGCGCCGCGCCTTCACGGCGGGCTTGAGCACGTCGCGATCGACGACCGGCTGCTTCGAGCCCGTGCTCGTCACGACGATGTCGGCCCGTCCGAGCTGGGCCGACAGGCGCTCCCACGGCTCGGCGTAGCCGCCCACGCGCTCCGCGAGCGCGCGCCCGCGATCGGCGGAGCGATTCACCACGACGATCTCCGACACGCCGTCGGCCTTGAGGTGCACGGCCGCCTGCTCGGCCATCTCGCCCGCGCCCACGACGAGCGCGACGCAGCCGGCGAGCTCGCCGAAGATCGAGCGCGCGAGCTCGACCGCCACCGACGACACGTTGGCGGCGCCGCGGGCGATCTCCGTCTCGGAGCGCACCCGCTTGGCGCTCTTGAACGCGAGGCTGAGGCAGCGATCGAGCACCGGCCCGATCACGCCGTTCTCGCGCGCGCGCTCGAACGCGTCCTTCACCTGCCCGAGGATCTGTGGCTCGCCGACGACGAGGCTCTCGAGGCTCGCGGTGACGCGGAAGATGTGGCGCGCCGCATCGGCCGACGCGCGAACGAACGCGTGCGACTCGAGCTCGCGGGCGTCGCACTTCTGCAGCGACGCGAGCGCACGCAGCACGTGCACCGGCTCGAACCGCGGCCCGCCCCCGACGCCGTACACCTCGACGCGATTGCAAGTGGACACGAGCATCAGCTCGCCGAGCCCGGCGTCGCGCGCGAGCCCACCGAGGATCCGCGCGTGATCGTCCGGCGCGATCGCCAGCAGCTCGCGCAGCTCGATCGGCGCGCTCTTGTGATTCAGACCGATGGCGTAGAGCTCGCTCACCCGCCCCGCACCCCGTAGGAGACGACGATGAGCACCACCGCGACGAACGCGAAGATCGTGAGCCACGCGGAGCGACGGCCCCGCGAGCCGGCGATCGCACGCGTCACCAAGAGCGCGACCGATGCGATCCACGCGAGCCCGCCCGCGGCGATCTCGAACAGACGCCCGCGCAGCATGCCGGGCCCGCCGGCCTGCAGGATCCACAGCACACCCGTGACGATCGCGAGCGTGAACACGGGCGTCACGAGCAGCACGATGCGGTGGTGCAGACGATCGAGCCCGGTGAGCGACATGCCACCGCCGCCGGGACGGAACTGCTTGCGTCGCAGGCGACGCTCGGTGACGAGGTAGAGCCCGGCCACCGCGGCCGCCAGCGTGAAGCCGGCGAGCCCCGCCGACGCGAAGCCGACGTGCGCGCTCGCGAGGCCGGGGCCTGCGGGCAACGTCGCGCCACCGAGGCTCGAGAACACGACCCCGAGCGCGAGCCCACCGAGCCCGACCGGCGCGATGACGGCTCCGATCGGATCGAGCTTGCGATTGCGCGACAGACCGAGGTAGCCGACTGCGGTGACGAGCGCACCGAAGCTCGTCGCGAGATAGATGTTCTTGAGCGGGTGATCCCCGACGACGCACTGCAATCCGATGAGCACGACGTGCAGCACGGCACCGATCGCCAGGAGCGGGCGCGCGAACCTGTGCGTGCCGGCCTCGGGCTCGGGCCCGGTGCGCTCGCCCGCGTCCGCGCCGTACGCGAACGTCGCCGCACCGTAGGCGAGCGCGGCGGCGATGAAGAGCGCGAGTGTCATCGTGCGCCGCAATTGTGCCCGATCGCGCGGCGCGACGCCGGTGGACGAGCGTCAGCCGCGCGGCAACGCCCGATCTCTCACGCGGCGCGCCCGGAAAGCCGCGCGATCGCGGCCACCAGGCGCTGCCAACCCCGTGCGTCGAATTGCGTCTCCTGGCCCTCGGCGGTGATCGGCACCGCGAGGAACCCGGGCCGCACGGTGTAGGCGTGCTCGGCGAGCACGACGGAGACGTCGAAGTACTCCGCGCCCATCTGCGCCAGTTCTTGGAGGCTCTTCACCGCGCCCACGAGCCCGTAGGGATCGGCGTCGTGTCCGTCGATGCGCTCGAACACGACCGCCGGGTTCAGAAAGAGCGTCCACGTCACGCCGTCACCGGTGACACGCAGGAGATCGCCGTCGATGCGCGCCCCTCCGCTGCCGACCCAGGCGTCGGCGAGTGACTGAGAAACGTACAGGCGCGGCATGCCGTCTGCAAGGATGCGTCCTCGGCGGCCTGTCGGGCAAACGACACCGCGCACGCCCGAGGACGCCTCGTGAAGATAGTCCTATGGCGCCACCTCCGACCCCCGCGTCCCCTGCTTGCGTGCCCGAGGGGAACGCCCCATGCTCTGCCCCCGCGTGCGTCGTCCGTGACGCCGACCGCGTCGCCCAGGAGTGAGACCACCATGTCCGAATCCATCTCCCACGTCACCGACTCGAGCTTCAAGAACGACGTGCTCGAGGCGCCGCAGCCTGTCCTCGTGGACTTCTGGGCGGTGTGGTGTGGCCCCTGTCGCGCGATCGCGCCGCACCTCGAAGCGATCGCCGGCGAGCTCGGCGAGAAGGTCCGCATCGTCAAGGTCAACGTCGACGAGAACCAGCAGACCGCGATGAACTATCAGATCCGATCGATCCCGACCTTGCTCATGTTCAAGGACGGCAAGGTCGTCGATCAGATGGTCGGCAACCCCGGCAGCAAAGCGAAGCTGCAGGAGTTCATCTCGCGGCATTTGTAGGATCGGCGCTTCGCGCCGGACTCTCGGACACTCTGTATGGAGGGGCGCGCCGCGCCCCTCCCTCACGCCGGCAGAGCCGTCGTGAGCCTCCCTCCCCCACGGCGCTTCGCGCCTCCTGGTGTGCCGTCTCTCTGACGAGCAACCAGTCGACGCGCGGTCGGGGAAGGCTAGAACTCGAAGCCGAGGCTCGCGCCGTAGCCGGAGCGCGAGAAGGACGGGCCGAAGCGGAACGACTTCGAGATCGCCCGCAGGCCCTTCTCCTGCTTGATGTAGTTCTTCGCGTCGCTGCGGTCCTGGAAGATGATGATCGCCAGCACGCCGGCGAGCAGCACCGTCGTGCCGAGCAGTACGTCGCCCACGATCGCGCGCCGGCGCATGATGGCGCCCGTGCGGCTCACCTCGGTCGCGAGCGCGTCGTAGCGCTGGTCGCCGTTCGTGGTGAGGTTCGGGTCCTTCGTCGGATCGCCGCCCACCGCGTCGACGTAGTTGTCGAGATCCGTGACGGCGTCCTGGTACGGCTTCCGAGCGACGAGCGACAGCGAGTAGAACGCGATCGTGCCGAGCCCCGCGCCGATGGTGAGGCCGAGCGCCACCCAGGCGCGCGGCTGCCAGTAGCCGAACACGGGACCGCGCTGGCACTTGGGCCGCAGGTCCTTGGGGTCCTCGCGGGTCTTCCGCTTCTTGCGCGGACCCTCGCGGCAGAAGTCCTTGAAGTCGGCGCGCAGATCGACGGGGATGTTCTCCGTGTCGATTTCGCCCTTCGCCGCTGCGGCAGCCGCCCGCGCAGCCTCGGCCTCGGCCTCCTCGACCGCCTTCTGCTCCGCCGCGATCTGCTCGGGCGTCTTCTCGGGCTCGTCGAGCGTGTCGAGGATCTTCTGCTCCTCGGGCGTCACCGCGGGCGGCGGTGTGATGTGGTGGACGAGCGCCGTGGCGAGCGCGGCCGGCAGCACCTCGCGACCGACGAGGTCCTCGTCGGCCAGCGCGACGCTGAACTCGCGCACGACCGTCGCCTTCGCGATGTCGTAGACGACGAACCGACCGCGCTGGGGCGCGCCGGCCGTGTACGTGCCGAACGCGATGTAGTCGGCCGCCGTCTTCGGGCTGCTGTTGAGCCACTTGCCGATCGTCGCGAGACACTCCGGCGTGTCGGGCGTGCCCTTGCACTTCACCTTCGCGCCGGCCGCCGCGAGATCGAGCGCGACCGACTTGATCGCGAATCCGTTCTCCTCGAGCTTGGCCTGCACGAGCGGGCGCAGGTCGCCGCGCGACGGCGCAGGTCCGCCGAACCGGAGCAGCGCCACGGTCTTGCCACCGGTCGCCGGCGTCGTCGTGGCGGGCGCCGCCTTCGCAGGCCCGGCCGCAGCGACCGGCGTGGTCGGCAGGCTCAGGAACGCAGCGACGACGAACGAGCAGATGCGGATCGAGATGGATGAAGTCTTCGCAGTCATCGCGGAGGATTTCGAGGGAGCGAGCAAGCGAGAGAGATCGAGAGAGAAACCGCGTGGCCCGGGGCGCGCGGCATCATAACGATCGATACCCAGCCGCTCAAGCGGGCTCGGGGGGCACGGAACGGCCCCGCCGATCGGGCACGAGGACCACGAGCGGCAGCACGGTCGCGACGAGGCCGGAGACCCCGTAGAGCGTCCGCCAGAAGTCCCACGGCCCCGACAGGGCGCCGCTCTGCACGACCACCAGGACCCCGAGGGCGATCCACGCGAGGAGCACGACGGCGCGGGCGAAGGAGGGGCCGGCGGCGGGCGTGGGCCCGCGCCGTCGGATCTCGTCCAGTGTGCAGCCCAGCACCCATGCGGCGGCCATCGCTGCGGGGATCAACGCGGACCCCCCGTCGGTCTTACGGGAGACCGCGAGCGCACCGGCGAGCACGGTCGTCGCGACCAGCACGACCCGCGGCCACGCGCCCGTCTGCGCGGCCGCGAAGGCGGCGCGCGCTGCCGTGCCGACGGCTCCGACGATCGCCAGGCAGGCGAGCGCGAGCACGCTGCCGAGGAGCGCGCCGACGATCGCTTCGCGCTCGAGCACGTCGAGCGCGCCCGACGACGCAGCAGCCCAGCGATCCGCGAGCCCGGCGACGAGCCCTTCGAACGGCACGCCGTCCGAGGATCGATCCGGCACGACCCACGCGCGCGCGTCGAGATCGGTCGCGACGATCGCGAGCGTGATCGCAGCCGCGAGACCACCGGCGATCCACGCGAGCCGACGCCACGGCTCGGCCCCCGCACGTCGCGGATCGATCCAAGCGGCGAGCCCGAGCGCGGCCGGCCACGCGAGCGCGCCGATCCAGGCGGGCAGGTGCCACGGCGAGACCCACGCGGGCGCGCGTGCGACGAGCGGAATCTTCGCGACGTCGCTCTGCGCCGCGCCGGCGACGACGACGACGACGACGAGCATCGCGACGAGCGGCACCGCGAGGAACGAGATCGCGGACCCGCCCCGCCCTGCACGCCACGCGAGCGCGAGCCCGACCGCGAGCAGGATCCACGCGCCGACGAGCACCTCGGTGCGCACGAGCGCGCGACCTTCCGCATCGTCGCTGCGCGTCCATCCGAACAGCCGCGAGAGGCCGACGCGCTCGTTGCCGCGGAACTCGGCGTACCCCGGCCAGCGGCCCGTGACGCCGAGGCCCGCGCTCGCCTCGTTCGCGTACTTGTCCGAGCACATGCGGTGCATCGGCGACTCGGGCTGCGGCCCACGCGGATCGTCGCGACGTCCGGGACAGACGAACTCGACGCGCGAGCGCTGGCCCGTCGTGCCCGACTGCACCCAGAAGCGCCAGTGCTCGGTCTCGGTGGGATCGCGATCGAGCCGCTCGCGCACGGGATCGGTCCACACCGCCTCCGCGGTCGCGCCGGCGAATGCCATGCGCGCGCGCGCCGGTCCATCCGCGAAGTGCACCTCGGCGATCGCGTGCAGCGAGCGCTCCATCGCGTCGGCGAGCGCCTCGGGATCGTAGCCGCGCCCGCCGATGGGCTCGACGTAGTCGTTGATGGGCAGGTCGAACGGGCCGTAGCCGTCGACGATCACGGCGGTCGTCTGGAACGGGTGGATGCCGTGGATCGGCCCCGACTCCATCCACCCGCGCGCCTCCGGACCGCTCGCCTCGTAGCGTGCACCGAGCACCGCGACGACCGGCACCGCGACCGCCACCAACACGGCGAGCACCGGCCCGACCGCGCGCGTCCAGGGCACGACGAGCGCCGCACCGACGACGAGCCCGATCGCACCGATTGCGGCAGGTTGGGCCACCGCGATCGCACCGACGCCCTGCGCACAGAGGCTCGCGCCGACGAGGCCGGCGAACACCGTGGCGCCGAGGACGGCCGCGCGCGCGACGGGCCGGCGCGCGGCGAGCAGCACGGACCACGACTCGGTGCCGCGACGGAGCACGCGTCGCCACGCGAGCGCGAGCGCGAGCGCGAGCACGGCGAAGGCCGGCACCGATCCCCAGTGCAGCGGCAGCGTCACGCCCGCGAGCACGGCGAGCCCGACGACGAGCGCCGCGGGGGACGAGATCGCAGGAGAGTCGGTGGAGGACACCGCGCGGACGCCCGTTGTACCACCGTCGTGGGGCCGGCCGCCCCGGCGACCTCAGGCTTCGAGGAGGAAGCTCCGCGTCCTCCCCCCAGTCGCTCCGCGACCCCTCACTTGACGCGCAGTCGGTCGGCGACGAGGTCGAACTCGCGGGCGCGCGTGACGAGCTCCGCGACGTTCGCCCGGATGCGCAGGCGGTCGTCGAGCTCGGGCGGGATGCGGCCCTCGTCGGCGGCCAGCCGGAGCTCGGGCTGCGTGTCGAGCAGCTCGAGCTTCTCGATCAAGTCGGCCGGCACCTCGACCTTCGGCAGCGTGATCGGCGGGCGCGGGCTGCCGATCAGCCCGGGGTGGATGCAGCTCGACAGATCGGCCGTGGCGGCGACGCGATCGTTGAGCGGATCGAGCCCCCACTTCGCGGCGATCGTCGCGGCGATCGACGAGTGCTCGAACTGGGTGTTGTTCGCGCATCCGCGCCGCACGTGCGGGCCGATCACGATGCTCGGCACGCGGAAGCCGAGCTGGCGGAACTCCGCCCGCGAGTCCGTCGTCGACGGCGGCGGAACGTGGTCGTAGAAGCCACCGCTCTCGTCGTAGGTGATGACGAACAGCGTGCGATTCCAGCCGGGCCCGTTCGCGAGCGCGCTGTAGATCGTCGAGATGAGCAGCTGACCGAGCGCGACGTTCGGCCCCATCTCGGGGTGATCGCTGTCGCCCCCGAACTCCCGCGGGTGATCCGACGTGGAGCTGAAGAAGCCCGGATCGATGATGCTGAAGTCGGGCAGCTCGCCGCGCTCGGCGTCCTCGAAGAAGTTCTTGAGGCGCGACAGCCCGCGGAGCTTGCCGATCGCAGCCGTCGCCCACGGCAGGTCGCTGAAGTAGTTCACCGCGCGCAGATCCGCGTCGTCGAGCTGATCCCAGATCGTGCCGAGGAAGAGCTTGGGGTGGTTGGTCTTGCGCCCACCCGAGTCGGCCGCGTGCAGGAAGAAGCGGTTGGGCCACGTGGGACCCATCACCGAGCAGAACCACCGATCGCACAGGGTGTAGGCGTCGGCGAGCGCGTACGACACCGGCGCGTCCGCGCGGCGCAGGAAGCCCATCACCTCGGGGCCGGCGTCGAGCGTCTCGGCCTTGTTCGCGTCGTGGTGCGCCATGACGAAGCCGGTGTTCGCACCGCCGGCGAACGCCTGGTGCATCGGCTCCCACTTGTGCGGCAGATGATGCAGCTTGCGCGTGACGTCGAGGTGGAAGCTCTCGACGTCCTCGCCGTCCGCGCCCGGGTTCGTCTCGCCGCCCACGAGGCCATCGATGTCCTCGCGGCCCTCGTCGCGGCGCAGCGAGCCGAACATGTGGTCGAACGAGCGGTTCTCCATCATCAGTACGACGATGTGATCGATGGGCGCGAGCGCCTCGGCGGCGGTGAGCGGCGTGCCGCCCTCGCACTGCTCGAGCCGGAACTCGCCGACGGGCGCGTCGCCCTCGGACAGGCAGCCCGTGCCCACGCCGGTCGCGAGTGCACCGGCGCCACGCAGGAGCGAGCGGCGGGTGATCCCGCGGGAGGACGGATTCGATGGATCGTGTCGGTCGGCCACGTTGGTTTCCCCTCTCAGATACAGCCCGCGGCGGCGAGGTCGTCGCCCTGCAGCTCGGCCAGGTAACAGGTGTCGGCCCGCTCGGGCTCGAGGCCCTCGGTGCCCGCGCAGCAGGACGCCTTCACGAGCCGCTCGCCGTCGACGCTGCACAGGCCGCCGTCCACGGTCGCGCCCGCGCACTCGTCGTCGAGCGCGAGCAGGCAGTCGATCGGCACGTCGTCGTCGCCCGACGTGAGCGAGTCGAAGCACTCGTCGACGCAGCACGCTCCCGGTGCGAAGCGTCCGGCGAACTCGCCCTCGCGCACGCGGCAGTGGCGGAAGCCGAGCGCGTCGGGCTCGGCGTCGAACGTGGCACCGCCGCAGCGCGCGGCGTCGTTCATCATGCAGCACACGTGCGGATGGAACGTGCCGTTCGCGGCGCGACAGGCATCCATCGTGGTCGCGTCGTCCCAGTCCGCCTTCGGATCGCACAGCTGCTCGCAGCAGACGGTGGGCACGACGAGCGTGCCTTCGACCTGCTCGCCCGCCTCGGTGCGATCCTCGACGCAGCGCTTGTCCGCACCGACGCCGGCGTCGAATCGCGCGCGCGTGGGGCAGCCGGTCGCGAATACGAACTCGTCGAGCTCGGGACCGCAGCACTCGGTCTCGACGAACTGCCCGCTCGGCCCGCGGCAGCGGAACTGCACGACGCTCTGCACGACGAACTGCGCGAGCGTGCGCGTCTCGCCGTCGTCGAGGCTGCACAGCATCTCGCCCGAGGTGTCGAGATCGTCTTCCTTGCCGGAGCCGCTGCCTTCGCCGCCGCTGCCTCCGCTCCCTCCGCCGCAGGCCGAGACCGCGAGCCAACCGACGACGACCAGGACCGGGGACGAGCGCACGCGCATGCGAGACAGTGGCCCATCGTGCGCCACGGTTCACCGCGATGGACACTCGTGACGAGCGATACGACGCCTGCCAGCACCGCAGTAGTGGTAAGTTCGGGCGTCCATGCCTCGTTCGCCCTCGTCGCGACCCGCTCAAGGCACGTTGCCGTTGCTTCCCTTGCGTACGCTGACGCTCCTGCCGGGGCTCGGCCAGCCCGTGGAGCTCGGCCGCGCGGCGTCGGTGGACGCAGTGAGGCGGGCGCGCGAGCGAGCGGGCACCGATCCGCTGCTCAACCTGCTCGTCGTCGCGACCCAGCGCGATGCCATGGTCGAGCGCCCCGACCTCGACGATCTCCATCCCATCGGCGTGCTCGCCGAGGTGACGCAGGCGTTGCAGGGCGTGCCGGGCCGCATGACGGCGGTGGTGCGCGGCATCGAGCGCGTGCGGCTCGTCGAGATCGACGTGCGCGCAGGGCGGGCCGACGTGAAGTTCGCGCGCGCGCACGAGACCACGGGCGATCCCACGCTCGCATACGCGTATTCCGGCGCGCTCCAGGATCTCGTGAAGCAACACGAAGGCCTCATGCCCGCGGCGAACAAGAACCGCACACGTGCGCAGTCCCTCGCGGTGCTGCTGGCCGAGCGCGCGCCCGGTACGGTGGCCGACCTCGCGGCGGCCCACGTCGGCTTCGACCCGGCCGAGATGATCGAGCTGCTCCACGAGCTGCAGATCACCGAGCGGCTGCGCAAGGTCATCGAGATCGTCAGCCACCGCATCCACGTGCTGCAGGTGAAGCGCGATCTCGATCGCCACGTGCGCGATCACCTGTCGCGGCACGAGCAGGAGGCGCTCTTGCGCCACAAGCTGCGCGCGATCCAGTCCGAGCTCGGCGAGGCCGACGACGAGGATCGCTGGATCGAGGAGCTCGAGGAGCGCATCGTCCGCGCCGAGCTGCCCGCGGACGCGCGCGCGATGGCGGAGCGCGAGCTCGGGCGGCTGCGCCGCATGAATCCGCAGAGCGGCGAGGCCACGATCTCGCGCACGTGGCTCGAGTGCGTCGCGGATCTGCCGTGGGGTGCGAAGCGGGCCACGGTGGACTCGCTCGACATCAAGGCGGCGCGCGATCAGCTCGAGAGCGATCACTACGGCCTCGAGAAGGTGAAGCGGCGGCTCGTCGAGTACCTCGGCGTGCGCAAGCTGGCCCCGAACAAGAAGGGGCCGATCCTCTGTCTCGCGGGCCCGCCCGGCGTCGGCAAGACGTCGCTCGGCCGCAGCATCGCGCGCGCGCTCGGCCGCAAGTTCGTGCGCGCCTCGCTCGGCGGCGTGCGCGACGATGCCGAGATCCGCGGACACCGACGCACGTACGTGGGCGCGCTGCCCGGGCGCATCATCCAGAGCATGCGCAAGGCCGGGTCCTCCAACCCGGTGTTCCTGCTCGACGAGATCGACAAGCTGGCGGCGCCCGATCTGCGCGGCGATCCGGCCGGCGCCTTGTTGGAGGCACTCGACCCCGAGCAGAACGACAGCTTCGAGGATCACTACCTCGGCATGGGCTACGACCTGTCGAAGGTGATCTTCATCTGCACGGCGAACGACCTGTCGCGGATCCCCGGCGTGCTGCGCGATCGGCTCGAGGTCATCGAGCTCGCGGGCTACACCATCGACGAGAAGGTCGCGATCGCGCGCGACTATCTCATCCCGCGCGCCACGACCGAGCACGGGCTCGCCGGACGGACGCCGCGGATCCCCGACGAGCTCATCGCGCTCATCGCCTCCCGCTACACGCGCGAGTCGGGCGTGCGGAACCTGCAGCGCGAGCTCGAGGGCCTGTTGCGCGACATCGCGATGGAGCTCGCGCAGGGCGGCGTGCCCAAGACGCAGCTCGACGAGAGCGACGTGCTGCGCGTGCTCGGCCCGCCCCGCTACCACGAGGAGATCGTCGACAGCGAGCCGCCGATCGGCGTGGTCACCGGGCTCGGCTGGACGCCCACCGGCGGCCGCCTGTTGTTCGTCGAGGCCACGACGACGCCCGGCGAGGGCAACATCCGCCTCACCGGGCGCCTCGGTGAGGTCATGCGCGAGTCGGCCGAGACGGCGCTCTCGCTCGTGCGCAGCCGCGCGGAGGGGTTCGGCATCGATCGCCACTTCCTGAAGGATCGCGACGTCCACGTGCACGTGCCCGACGGCGCGGTCGCGAAGGACGGCCCGTCGGCGGGCATCGCGGTGACCACCGCGCTCCTGTCCACGCTCACGGGTCGACCCGTGCGCACCGACATCGCGATGACGGGCGAGATCACGCTGCGCGGCCGCGTGCTGCCGATCGGCGGCGTGCGCGAGAAGGTGCTCGCGGCCCATCGCGCCGGCATCCGCACGATCATCTTGCCGCGCCGCAACATGAAGGACGAGCCCGACATCCCCGATCGCGTGCGCAAGGACATGACGCTGCACTTCGTGTCGACCATCGACGAGGTGATCGCGCTCGCGCTCTTGCCTTCCACGCGCATCGTCGCGGCGGAGTGACGTCGTCAGCGTTCGCGTCGCACGAGCCACCCGGCGTGGGCCATCGTCCACACGGCCGTGCCGTACGCGATCGCGAACGCGGCGAAACCCGCGATGCGGCTCGCGAACGGAGCTCCCGGCCATCCCCATCCGACGAGTCCCATGATCGCGAAGCAGGCGAGGCCCACCGCGAACACGGTCCAGATCCGGTGGTCGTAGTGGAAGGCACCGGTCGCGCGCCGCATCTGCACGAGCTGCACGAGGCCCTGGGCGGTGTAGGCCAGCGCGACGGCCCACGCCGCACCGACGAGGCCGTGGCTCGGGATGAGCAGCCACCCCGCGAGCGCGAGTACGGCGATGACGAGCACCTGGCCCACGAGCGTCTTGCCGGCGAGCCCGTACGCGCTGACGACCGCGCCCGCGAGCCCGAACAGGCCGTTCACCTGCCACGCGAACGCGAGGATCACGATCGGCGTCGTCGCACGCTCGAAGCCCGGACCGAAGAGCGGCGTGATGTCGCCGGCGAACGCGAACACGAACGCGAACACCGGCATCTGCGTGCACAGCACGAGGAACGTCGCGTACGAGAAGCCCGCACGCACGCGCCGCAGATCGCCCGCGTGCCCGACCTCCGCGATGATCGCGATGACGATCGGGTCGAACGAGCGACGGATCGCACGGATGGAGTTGCTCACGCTCGCCACGACGCCCCACGCACCGACGAGCGCGAGGTCGTGCGTGAACGCCTCGATGAGGAACGTGTCGAGCCGTTGCGTCAGCGAGTTCGCCACCTCGCCGATCCACATCGGGGCCGCATACGCGAGGAGCTCCGCCGGCGGACGCCGCGACTCGGTGGGTCGCACCGCGGCGCGCTCGAACGCGCGGCGGAATGCGAGGACGGCGACGCCCAGGCCGATCACGTGGGCGAGCACCCATGCGATCGCGAGCCCCGAGGTCGTCGCGCCCGCGACGTGCAGCGCGAGGGCGAACAGCGGGAAGCTCACCGGCACGAGGCCCTCGCTCACGAGCACCTGCGCTTCCATGCGCCGCTGTCCCATCACCGCGTGGGTGAGCACGTCGGTCCACACGCGGGGCAGGAGCGCGAGCGCGACGATCCGCAGGGGCGCCGCGATCTCGGCCGGCCGACCGAGCGCGTCCGGGCTCGCGAGCACGACGAGCACCACCGTCGTCACGGTCGCTGCGGCGAACGTCACCGCGAGCGCCGAACGCAGCCCGCGGCGCCGCTCCGTCACCGGCAGCCGCGGCACCCACCACAGCATCGCCTTGTCGAGCCCCACGGCGGCGACGCGCGCCGCGAGCATCATCGTGGCCTGGGCGATCATGAACGCGCCGAATACCTCGATGCCGTAGCGCTCGGTGACGAGCAGCAACAGCAGCCACGGCATCAGCTTGATGACGTAGCCGAGCGCATTGACGGCGACGCCGCGCCGCAGATCGCGGTGGTCCCTCGCGATCGCCGATGCACCGCTCTCCATCGGGCCATCCACGCGAGTCGATCGTAGCACCGTGCGCGCGCCATGGCGGTCCGCACGGGCGTCGACGACGACCCGTGCTAGCGTGCGTCGACGCAATGGGAGCGCCTCCGGCGATATGCATCCTGGGAGGGTACGAGCGCGACTACCCTCGCAACGCCTGCATCCGTCGCATGCTCGCCGAGCTCGGATACGAGGTCGTCGAGTGTCACAGTACGGCCGCATTCCCGCGTCGCCATGGCGTGCTCGCGCGCGAGTATCTGCGCGTGCGTCGACGAATCGACGCGATCTGGGTGGCCGAGGGCGGACACCGGCTCGTGCCGTGGGTCAAGGCGCTCGGGCGGCTCGACCGCGTGCCCGTGCTCTTCGATCCATTCTTGTCGCGCTACAACACGCGCGTCGAGGATCGCGGGCTCTTCGCGCGCCGCAGCGTGGGCGCGCTCGTGGCGTCGTGGCAGGACTGGTCCAGCTGCGCGAGCGCGGACTACCTCGTGTTCGACACGCACGAGCATCGCCGCTACTTCTTCGATCGCTACCGCCTGCGCGGCCCGTCGGCGGTGCTGGAGGTCGCGATCGACGAGGACACGTTCACGGCTGCGGGCCCTCTCACGCCGCGACGTGCGGGGTTGGACGTGCTGTTCTACGGCACGTACATCCCACTCCACGGCATCGACGTCATCGTCGGCGCCGCCGACCGCCTGCGCGCGCACGCCGACATCGCGTTCACGCTCGTGGGCACCGGCCAGGAGCGCGCGCGCACGGAGGCGCGCCTGGCCGAGCTCGGCCTGCGCTCGGTGCAGCTCGTCGAGTCGATGCCGCCGGTGCGCCTCGCCGAACGCATCCGCGCGGCCGACGTGTGCCTCGGCATCTTCGGCGCCACGCTCAAGGCCGCGAACGTCGTGCCGAACAAGCTCGTGCAGTGCGCGGCGATGGGCAAGGCGATCGTCACACGGCGATCCGATGCGGTCGCGCGCTACTTCGACGACGGCGACGTCTCGGCCGTGGAGCCCGGCTCCGCCGATGCGCTCGCCGAGCGACTCGTCCAGCTGCGCGACGACGCCGACCTGCGCGCGCGGCTCGGGCACTCCGCCCGCGCAGCGTTCGAGCGCAGCTTCGCGAGTACCGTGCTGCGCCGACGGCTCGCGGACATCCTGCGCGACGCGGGCGTGCCCACGCCCGACCCGGGCTGAGCTCGTCACCGCGATCCGCACTCGTCGTACACCGCCTCGAACGCGCGCGCGGTGGCGTCCCAGCCGTAACGCGCGGCGACGTGGGCTCGGGCGGCGCGGCCGAGCGCCTCCGCGCGGGCGGGCTCGCGGCGCAGCCGCGCGATCGCGGCGGTCGTCGCGACGACGTCGTCCACCGGCACGAGCTCCGCGTGCACACCGTCGTCGAGCAACTCGGGGATCGATCCCGCGCGCGTCGTGACGAGCGGTGCACCGGCGGCCATCGCTTCCACCATCGCGTTGCCGAAGCTCTCCTCGACGGACGGCAATGCGACGACCGACGCCCCGGCGAGCCGCTCGGCGAGCGCCGCGGGCTCGAGCCAGTCGATGAGCTCGACCCGATCGGCCAGGCCGAGCGCGCGCGCACGCTCGCGCACGCGCGCCTGCTCGGGGCCGCGTCCGACGAACAGTGCGCGCAGGCGCGGGTCGCCCTGCCCCGCCACCGCGTCGAGCACGAGCATCGGGTTCTTCTCCGCGGCCATGCGCCCGAAGAACACGATCGGTCCGGCTCCGGCGTCGTGACGGCGCTCGATCGCGGCGAACTCGGGTGCGACGCCGTTGGGCACGACGCGACAGCGCTCGCGCGACAGCGAGTACGTCCGCTCGACCGACGCGGCTGCGCTCGCGCTGGTCGGACACCAGCGATCGGCGCGGCGCAACGCGAGCCCGAGCGCCGCGTACTTCGGATAGCGCGCCCATGCCCATGCGCGCGCGAGGCCACCGCGCCGGCGCAGCGCCGCGGGAAAGGACGGATAGCGCGGGGTGACGACGAGCCCGCGCAGCCGAGGCAGCAGAGCAGCCTCTTCGCCGTTGGCATGCACGACGATCCGCGCCTCGCGGTGGGAGAGCTCTGCGACGACGCGCGCGACGGCGATCGCGGACAACGGTCGCAACGGCGCGTCGACGCGGCTGCGCACGGCAGG
Source organism: uncultured Nannocystaceae bacterium (assembly GCA_964468635.1). GTDB lineage: Bacteria > Myxococcota_A > Polyangia > Nannocystales > Nannocystaceae > Xiheibacterium. The sequence goes on along the minus strand of CAYXVR010000017.1, from coordinate 39,794 downwards.
CAACGCCGCCCATCGCAGCTCGTACGGCAGTGTCGGCGGCACATCGACGCGTTCCCACGGCGGCCGCGTGTAGACCACGGTGACGCGATGGCCACGAGCGCTCAATGCCACCGCGAGGTTGTGCACCGAGCGCTGTCCGCCGCCGCTGTACGCCGACCAGGGCGAGAAGTTCACCGTCAGCGCGATGCGCATCAGCGGATGTCCGCCCGGATCTGCGCCCTGAACCGGTCGATGTGCGTCGAGAAGAAGTTCCACTGGTCGTCGCGCGCGCGGACGAAGCTGCACTCGACCGCGAACATGCGCGCGAGTCGACGCATGCGTCCGAGCGCCTCGTCGTCGCGGGTCAGCCGGGCGATCTCGGCGACCCAGCGCGCCTCGTCGCCAGCCGGGAGGATCGTGCCCGTCTCACCGTGGTGCACGATCTCCGCGGGCCCCCCGACGTCGGTGACGAGCGCGGGCGTGCCGGCCGCGAGCGACTCGAGCACGACGTTGCCGAACGTGTCCGTTGTCGACGGGAACAGCAGGAGGTCCGCCGACGCGAACGCGGTCGCGAGCTCCTCGCCGTGCAGGTAGCCGGTGAATGCGACGGGAAGATCCGCGAGCGCTTGCCTCATGTCGGCGGCCCACGGCCCATCGCCGACCACGCCGAGTTCCACCTCGAGCCCCTCGGCCCGCGCGCGGCGGAACACGTCGACGAGGAAGCGGACGTTCTTCTCGAGCGACACGCGGCCGGCGTAGAGGAGCGTGCAACGGCCCGAGAGCCCGCGTTGCCGCCAGAAACCCTCGTTGCGCCGCCGCGGGTGGAACAGACGCGTGTCCACTCCGCGCCGCACGACGCGAACGCGCTCGGGCGCGATGCCCCGCTCCGCGAGCGCTTCGCGGGTCGCATGGCTCGGTACGGCGACCTCCGCCATGCTGCCGTAGAACCAGGTCGTGTAGCCCTGCACGAGCCGGCCGATCGAGCGGTCGCCGACCAGTCGCGCGGCGTATTCGGAGACGTGCGTGTGGTACTGCCCGATGGTGGGGATGCCGAGGATCCGCGCCGCGAGCATCGCGACGAGCCCCGCAGGCCCGGGCGTCGTGATCACGACGAGATCGATCTCGTTCTGATCGAGCCAGCGCAGCACCTCGACGAGGCTCGGCCAGCCCAGGGTGTAGCTCTCGTAGCCGAGCAGCGGGAACGTGCCGATGGTCGGGAAGCGCACGACGTCGCCTTCGCTCGTCTCGAGCGCGCCGGTCGTGTCCACGCCGCACAGGTGGACGGTGCGGCCGACCTGGCGCAGCTCCTTCACCGCGCGACGCAGACCGATCGACACGCCGTCGACGTTGTCGAGCGTGTCGCAGAACATCGCGACGCGGCGCTCGGGCTCGATCGCGTCCTCCAACGCGAGGCTGTCGTAGAGCGCACGGGCTCGCCGACGCTCGCCGTAGAAGAACCGGAAGCCGAAGTAGTACGGGATGTTGAACAGCGCGAGCCGCAGGAGCGTGGGCAGCTCGTCGATGATCGGCTCGGGATCGAAGCTCTCGACGCTCGTCTTCACGGCGGAGAACGAGGCCCGGAACGCGCGCAACAGCGTGCCGTGGATCATCTTGTACAGATCGTCGTGCACCTCGGGCGTGTGGCCCTCGGCGGCGAGCCAACCAGCCTGCGCGGCCGCGTCGCCGTCGGCCATCGTCGCCATCGCGGCGGGCAAGAGCCGCTTCAACACGGGCGGCATCTCGCCCGCCGGCAGCGTGCGCGTGCGCGCGAAGTCGATCAGCTTCGTGAACGTCTGGTTCGCGCCCTGCCGGTGCGTGTGGCGAAAGTAGTTGATGGTGCCGGCATATGCCGTGTGCGCGTAGCTCGTGCACGTCTCGTCGAGGCCGCGGGCCTGCGCGGTGCCGCTGCGGATCGCGGCCTGCAGCGCCGCGAGGGTCGGCTCGCCCTCGTACTCGACGAACGCGCGCGCCATCGTCACGCCGGAGTGATCGTCCGAGCCCGCGGTGAGGTTCCACCGGCGGTCGAGGTCGACGTCCATCGCGTGGCGCTCGGCCCACCGCGCGAGCACGTTCGCGTCGACCTTCGTGACGACGTCGCGCACGAATCGCTCGTGACTGGGGTCCTTCTGCCCGTTCACGAGCTCGAGCGTGTCGAACAGCAGGAGCGACTTCACGAGCAGATCGGGCGTGAGCCGCTGGTTGGCAGGCGAGAACGGATGCGCGAGCGAGTGCAGGATCCGCTCGCGACGCAGGTAGCGGGCCAGCTCGTAGACGTTGTAGCGCAGCCGCTGCAGCTCCTCGTGCTGCGCCTCGTCGATGCCGTAGGCGAGCACGTGCACGATGCACCCGTTCTCCGGGAATCGGCCCGACACCTCCTCGGACAGGAACACGCCGGGCAGGTGCGCGATCTCGAGGCAGCCCCCGATCGTGTCGTGGTCCGTGATCGTGACCATCGACATCCCGCGCGCGAGCATCGTGTCGTAGATCGCCCGGGGCTCGGTGTAGCACTCGTCGACTTCGAGTGAGTTGAGCACGAACAGCTTGAAGCGACCGGAGTGCTTCGAGTGCACGTGCATGTCGATGCGTTGTCGCTGCATGCCACGCTCTCCATCTCTGTCAGTCGCGCGAGCGGCAGGCGGGATGCATGTCGATCGTTGCTTCATCGCGACTCGCACCGTGCGGTGTGATCGTCGACGACAGGTGACGCTCCCGCCAATTCCTCGCCACCGTTCGCGACCGCGCGCTCGACGATCGCGTGCAGGCGGTCGCCCGCGTGGGACCACATGAAGCCTTCTGCGACGCGCTCGCGCCCCGCGGCACCGAGCCTGCGTGCGAGCTCGCGATCGCGGAGCACGTGGATCAACGCGCGCGTGACGTCGTCGGTGCGATCCGGATCACACAGGAGCCCGGTCTCGCCGTCGACGACCGCGTCGGCGATGCCGCCGCTGCGTCCCGCGACGACGGGCCGGCCGCACGCGGCCGCGTCGAGCAGCACGATCCCGAAGCCCTCGACGTCGGGCGGTCGCTCGCGGCTGGGCAGCGCGAGCACGTCACAGGCGTGAAGCCACGCCGACACCTCGTCGTCGCCGACGCACCCGACGAAGTGCACGCGCTCGGCGACACCGACGTCGCGGGCGAGCCGGAGGAGCCGCTCGCGGTCGCGTCCGCCCCCGACCACGACGTACGCGACGTCCGGCACCGCCCGCGCGACCTCCGGAAGCGCCCGGATCACGGTGTCGATGCCCTTGTGCGGCACCAGCCGCGCGACGGTGACGACGAGCGGCGAAGGGCCGATCGCCCATTTCGCACGCAGCGTCGCCGCCTGCTCGATCACCGCCGGCCGGTGCAGCCGCGCGACGTCGCTGCCGTTCGGCACGACGCACGTGCGCGGCGCATCGACCCCCAGGCCGCGCACGATCGCCGCCGTGTAGCGGCTCACCGCGACGACGCGATCCGCCGCGTGCAGCACGGCACGACGCCAACGATCGTACGCGCCCGCGAGCATGCGCGGCCGCCACAGGAGCTCGCGGCCGTGCGCGGCGAGGACGAGCGCACCGATCCGCTCGCGCCGACGAGCGATCACCGAGCCGGTCGCCGTCGGCCACTGCGCGTGCATCACGACGTCGAAGCGCGTGCGGTGGGTCATCGCGAGCACGACCGGCGCGGCCGAGACCGGCATCGCGTCCCGTGGCCCCGGCACGCGATGCACACGGGCGGGGAAGCTGCGATCGTGGTCTGCCGCGTGGGGCCGATCGGGCGCGACGACGTCGACCTCGTGGCCGAGATCGACGAGCGCACGCACGAGCTCCGCGCTGTACGTCTGGATCCCGCCCTTGTCCGGCGGGAAGTCCTGCGTGACCCACAGGACGCGCGCGGTCATGCCTGCGCCTCCGCGAGCAGCTCCGCGCACGCGTGCCCCACGGCGGTCGCGACGTCGACCGCTCGCCACGGTCGCGGGCTCGCTCCGCGGAACCGCTCGACGAACTCCACGACGGCGCGCGCATCGAGCCGATCGCGCGCCAGGCCGACGCCGAGGCCGGCTTGCTCGAGCATCGCCGCGTTGAGGCGTTGCTCGTCGTCGGCCGCGTCGTACACCGCGAGCAGCGGGATCCCCCACGCCACGCACTCGGAGATCAGCTGGCTGCCGGCCGTGGCGACCACGGCACGCGCGTGACGGAGCGCCGCGACGAACGACGCGCGATGGATCGGCAGCGTGTCCGGTCGATCGCCCGGCGCGAACACGCGGGCGTCGAGATCCGCCGCACGGATGCACGCGAGCTCGCGGTCGTCCAGCCCGTCGCGGAAGTACGCGACCAGATCCCGCGGGGTGTGACGGTCGAGCGCGGCCACGCTCGCGCGCGCGAGCACGTGGGTCGGCGATCGGGCGGGCAGCTCGACGAAGCCCACGGCGATCGATCGGCGAGCGCCCAGCGTCGACACCCGCGCCTTGATCGCCTCGCGCCACCACGGCAGGCGCGGCAGCTGCCGCGGGCGCAGGCAGTTCGCGAACACGAGCCCGTGTCCGACGGCGACGGTCGGCACGCCGCAGATCCGCGCCGCGAGCACGGCGGGCAGATCGCCGTCGGCCACGACGACCGCGGGCGTGTGCCGGCGGATCTCCGCGCACGCGCGCACGACTCGCGTCGCGAGTCGTGTCGCGCTCGCGAGCCCGAGTCGAGGCGGCAACGACTCCACCGCGGCAGTGGGCAGCACGTCGCGCAGGATCGGCAGCGCGTCGGCGCCCGCGAAAGCGCGCAGGTCGTGGCCTTCGCCCTGCAGTCGGCGCGCGATCGCGGCGCAGCGGGTCGCGTGCCCGCGCCCTCGTCCGTGCACCCAGATGTCGATGCGGGCCATGGAGATCACGACGCGACGCGCAGCGGCGGGCTCGTGCGCGTGCCCGTCATGTGCGCGTAGAGATCGAACAGCCGATCGAAGTGCTCGTCGATCGACGCGATCGAGCGGGCCGCGTGCTCGCAGCCCGAGCGCAGCGCCGCGGGATCGCGACGGAGCAGGCGCTCGATCGCCTGCGCACACGCGTCGGCATCGCCCGCCCGATAGCGCTCGCCGTGCGCCGGGCCCCACAGCGCGGCCGCGCCCCCGCGGTCGGGCACGACGACGGGCACACCGGCCGAGATCGCCTCGGCCACGGCCATGCCGTACGTCTCCGCCGCGCTGCCGTGCACGAGTGCGTCGGCGCTCGCGAGCGCGCGCGCCATCTCGTCGGGCCGCGCGACCCAGCCCGCCATGTGTACGCCCGGAATGGAGCGCGCACGCCGGGCCCACAGCCGCGCCATGGTGCCGCGCCCGAAGATCGCGAGCGCGAGCGGCCTTCGCGAGCGCGCGCGCGAGAACGCGTCGAGCAACGTGCCGATCCGCTTCTCGGGATCGAGGCGGCCGACCGCGACGAGCAGGTGCGCGTCCGGTGGTGCTTCGCACGCCGCGAGCAAGGCCGAGCGCGTGTCCTCGTCGCGCGCGACGCCGCGGAAGCGGGCCTTGTCGATGCCGAACGGCACCACGACGGACCGCTCGATGCCGTGCTGCGCGAGCCGATCGGCGAGCCACGGGCCCGACACGACCGTCGCGTCGAACCGCGCCGCGAGCTTGCGCAGCGCCGACCAGGCCGGACGCGCGAGCCGATCGACGCGATCGAAGCCGAGCGTTGCCCCGAGGAACGTGTGCCCCCAGACCGCGACGGGGTCGGTGTGGAAGACGAAGGCCTTCTTCGCACGGCCGGACCACTTGCCCGCGATCGCACCGCCGCGCCACGGCGACGAGCCCTCCACGAGATCGGGCTCGAGCTCCGCGATCACGCGGTGGACGGGTGCGGGATCGACGAACAATCCGTAGCGGGCGTCGAACGGGGAGCGCGGGGCCGCGACCCAGCGGATCACCCCCCCGGCCACGTGCTCTTCCTCGTCACGCACGCCGGGCGCGATCACGACGAGCTCGTGACCGAGGCGACGCGCGGCCGCGAGCTTCGCGTGCACATACGTGCGGACGCCCCCACCATGGCTCGAATACGACTCCGAAACATCCACGACACGCATGAGTGACTCGACGGCCGCGCCTCCGCGGTCTGTCGTCGGTAGTCCCGGCGATCGATCGACGGATCCATCGGGTGTATTCCGCGACCAACACTCCGTGGACTCGCCGCCGTCTCGTGGCATGCGACGCGCGGGCGTGACCGCGAGCGTCTCGTCTGCACGGAGTCGTCACGCGAGCGTCGTGGTCGCGCCACGATCGCCCGCGATCCTCGCCGCCGTGGCGCTCGCGTGCGAGCCGACGTCGTCGGACCCCGTCGTGCCGCCGTCGATCGGGGCCCACATCGCGCGTTGTCGCGTGATCCGTTCGCACCTCGAAGCGCGCCGAGTCCTGGGCGTGCCCTACGAGCTGTCGGGTCTCACGGTGACCTGCACGGACGACGCGGGCGTCGTCCGCGAGGGCGAGCCGGTGGGCAAGTGACGACCGTGAGCCAGGATCTCGACGACAGCTCGCTGCCGCCCGAGACGCCCGGCGTGTCGCACGGGCGCATCGTGCTCGCCGCGCGCGTGACCGCGTGGATCGAGCAGCGTGCCGGTACGATCGTCGCCGCGTTCGTCGTCCTCGTCGCGCTGTGTGCCGCGCTCGCGTCGCAGCTGCGCGTGGACCAGGAGCTGCGCCGGCTCCTGCCCGACGACTTCCCCAGCGTGGTCGGCGTGGACCGGCTCGCGCGCGAGATCGGCAACCAGTCCGACCTCTACGTCACGATCCGGAGCCCCTCGCGCGACGCGAACCTCGCGTTCGGCGATGCCGTGGCCGCCGCGCTCGCCGATCACCCGCAGCTGCGCTCGGTCGCGTTCCGGCGCGATCGATCGTACTTCGACCGGCACGCGCTCTTGTACGCCGACATCGCCGAGCTGCTCGCGCTGCGCCGCCGCGTGATCGAACGGATCCGCGACGAGGTCGCCCGCGAGGCCTACGGCGATCTGTCCGTGCTGCCGTCCCCGAGTGCCGACGACGCGCCGCTCGGGATCGATCGCGAGGCGCTCGAGCAGGAGTACGGCACGCGCGAGGACTTCGCCGAGATCTACGAGGCCGACGAGGGACGGCTCGTCGTGGTGCGCACGCGCCCGCTCGCGCCGTCCACCGACATCGCCAGCGCGCAGACGCTGCTGACCGACGTGCATGCCGCGATCGACGGGCTCGACCCCGCGTCGTTCCACCCGGAGATGCGCGTGAAGCTCGACGGCGCGCATGCCCAGATCTCCGGCCGTGTGCGCACGTTCCGGCGCGAGATCGTCGGGGGCACGTTCGCGTCGCTCGCCGTCCTGGTCACGAGCCTCGTCCTGTTCTTCCGCAGCGTCCGCGTGGTCGTGCTCGTCTTCGTGCCGCTCGTGGGCGCGATCGTCGTGGCGCTCGCATTCGCGACGCTCGCCTACGGCTTCCTCAACCTCGTGAGCGCGTTCATCTTCGCGATCCTGCTGGGCCTGGGGATCGACTTCGCGATCGTGTTGCTCGCGCGCTACCGCGACGAGCGAGCCCGCGGGCTGCCACGCGCGCGCGCGACCACGGTCGTCCTGGCTACCACGGGCCCCGCGTCGCTCTTCGGCGGCGCGAGCACGGCGCTCGGCTTCGGCGTGCTCGCGGTGGCCGACTTCCAGGGCTTCGCGCAGTTCGGCGTGGTCGCGGCCGTCGGGGTGTTCGCCGCGCTGGCGAGCGCGCTCGTCGTGATGCCGGCGATCGCCGTGCTGCTCGATCGCGTGCGGCCGTGGAACCCGAAGGTGCGCGCGACCGCGGTGCACGAGCCATCACCGAGGCGTGCGGCGGGACGCGCCCTCGCGGCGGCGATCGTGGCGGTGGGGCTGGGGTGGGCCGTGGCCTCTGGGCTGCGCACGGGCGATCTCGAGTTCGAGTACGACTTCGACAAGCTCGGCCCCGAGCGCGCGCAGGAGGCCGAGACGCTCGGGTACCGCGACGCGATCGGCAAGAGTCGCACCGTCGCGCCCGCGCTCGCGCTGGGCGAGGACATCGCGCAGGCCGAGGCGGTGTACCGGCAGGTCGTCGCGCTGCGCGGGCTCGATCCGTCTGCCGACCTCGACGCGCTCGCGCAGCCCGGCAGCGGCGCGCCGGCGGACTGGGCATCCGTCGTGCAATCACCGGACGCGACGGACGACGAGGACGAGCTCGACGCCGACGCGTTCGGCGACGCGGACCTCGACGACCCGCGCTTCGTCGCGATGGAGCGCGCAGTCGCGCTGCGCCCCGCGATCGCCCCCGATGCCGCCGCCATGCTGGCCACCTACCCGCGCGAGCGCGTGGGCGAGATGATGGATCGATTGCACGACGTGACGAGCGTGTTCGCGTTCGTGCCCGAGCAACAGGCCGACAAGCTCGCGATCATCGCGGACATCCGCGCGCGCGTCGATGCCAAGCGCGGCGCGCTCTCGGCGAAGACCCGCGCCGACGTGGACGAGTGGTACCGCTATCTCGAGGTCGACGGCCCCGTCACGATCGATGCCCTGCCCGCCTGGGTGCGCGACCAGTTCACCGACGCGTCCGGCGACGTCGGCCGCTTCGTCGTGATCTGGACGAAGGGCTCGAAGGCCGACTACCGCAACGTGAAGCGGATCCACGACGCGTACCGCGTGCTCGACACGCCGACCGGACGCGTGCCGCTCGCCGCGGAGTTCTTCGTGATCCCCGAGGTCTACGAGGCGATCCGCACCGACGGCCCGCGCGTGCTCGCGCTGTCCTTCCTCGTGATGCTCGTGACGTCCGTGCTCACGTTCCGCGCGCTGTCGGCCGCGCTCGCGGCCGCCGTGATGGTGCCGCTCGCCCTCTTGTGGCTGCTCGGCGTGATGGAGGTGCTCGACTGGCGGCTGAACTTCTTCAACGTGATCGCGCTGCCGCTGCTCGTGGGCATGGGCGAGGACGCCTCGCTGCACATCCTCGCGCGCTGGCGCGAGGAGGGCTCGGCACGCGTCGGCGTCGTGCTGCGCGAGACGGGCGGCGCGATCGGGATGACGGCGTGGACGACGATCTGCGGCTTCGGAGCGATCCTCGGCTCGGCGCATCGCGGGCTGCGCTCGCTCGCATGGGTGTCGGTGACCGGCGTCGTGCTGGTCTTCGTCGCTTCGGTGGTGCTCCTGCCGGCGCTCGTGTTCCTGTACGAGCGCCGCCGGTGATCACCCCGCCGGCGGCTCGAATTCGTCGCACGTCGTGTCGATGATGCCGACCGCGTCGAGGAAGAACTGCTGGTAGCTCTCCGCGCAGACGCTGCCGGCGACGCCGTGATCGCCGAAGCTCTCCACGAACTCGCGCAGCCGTGGGCTGGGCTCGGCGCCGGACGCCGCGTCGGGGTTGAACGGCGGGCAGATCGCGCCCGGCATGTCCTGGTCGCCGAAGAGACCCAACACGACGATCGCGGTCTCGTCGCCCCCCTTCGCGGCGACGAGCGCCTGTTTCCATCCGGCCACCGTGCCGCCCGAGCCGTCGGTCGCGGCGTCGTCCTCGTCGGTGATGAACGTGACGACGAGGATCGCGTCGTCGCGCAGGAAGCCGTCGTTGCAGTCGGCCGCCTCGGTGCCCGGCGTGACGGCGGCGACCATCGCCTCCATCGGCTTCTCGGGATCGCTCGTCGCGCCCGTGCCCACCCGCGCCGCGCACTGGAACGTCGCGGCCATGTCGGGCTCGCTCGTGTCCATGTAGCGCGCGCCGGTCGAGAACATGCAGTCCTCGTTCGTCGCCTGGTTGCCGCGGGGATACGTGACGCCTGCGCCGAGCACGTCCTCGCACTCGAACGGCGTCGTCATGCCGCACTGGTACTCGAAGTTCGGGATGCACGCTCCGAAGCCGCACAACAGCTCGCACGACTCGTAGACCCAGCGATCGCTGTCGATCACCATGACGTGGTAGTCCTGGGCCTCGTCGAGCGTCTCCTGGATCGTCGCGATGAACCCGGGGAAGTTCGTGATGAGGTTCTCCTGCTCGTCGGCCATCGAGCCCGAGTTGTCGATGACGAACAGGAAGTCGACCTTGTCGCAGCCCGACTCGTCGGTGCCCTCGTCGCCCGCCGACACGCCCTCGGCATTGCCGACGTCGAGCTTCGTCATGCCCTCGTCGACGGGGCCGTCGTCGTCGGCCGACGTCTCGTCCTGCGCCCCGGTCGCGCCGTCGTCGTCGTCGTCGTCGTCCCCGGTCTCGGGCGGCTGCCCCATGGGCGCGGTCGCGCTCGACACCGAGTCGTCCTCCTCCCGCAGCTCACCGCACGCCAGAAGCAACGCGAGCGTGGCGAAGCCCGCGTGAGCCCGAATCCCCCCGGATCGATCCATCACGCCACAGACGGTATCAGAGCGGTGCGCGGCCGCGCCCACGCGCCCACGTGTGTCATATCCGCGTGGGACCGCACGTAGGGCCTCTGCGGATTTCGATGATCGACGCTCGGATGCGAGCGTCACAACCGTCCGGTGGATCATCCATCCACGGCGAGCGGCACACACGGAAGGCCCCCATGCAACCCGCACCTACCCCCTACTGGCCGTCCATCGTCGTCGTCCCCCCGTCTCCCGGGCTCCTCGGAGCGTCGCGGGAACCTCTTCCCTCGCGGAACGAACGGGCGCGCGCGAAGGACTCGCGCGCGCCCACTCGTCAGGCCTTCGCCGGCCCCACGCTGATGTTCAGCGGCGTCGCGATGATGATCTTCGGCGCCGCGACCCTGTTCGCGAGCTGCATCGCAAGCATGGGTTGACGGAGTCTCAGATCGGATCCTCGGCGGCGAGCCGCTCGTCCGCCGACGCCCATGTCGGAGGAAACGCCTCGGCCGAGATCTCCCACGACGCGGCCTTGCCGGTCACGACGAGCTCGGAGTAGCGCGACATCGCGAGCGCGTGCACGTCCGAGACGACGAACGAGACCATCTCGGCCTCCGATCGGTACACGCTCAGCGTGCGGAAGAAACCGCACGTGGGCTCGAAGCCGAGCGCGTACGCGACCATGCCGGGCGTCTGGTCGAGCTCCTGCGCGACCGCGGTCGACAGCTGCAGGAACTCCTCCTGGTTGCTCTCGGGCACCCACACCTTCGTCGTCGCGACGAGGTAGGTGCCCTGCACGGGCTCGAGCAGCCCCATCGCGGGGTCGTAGCCGGGGCCGGAGAGCGGGCGCGCCTCCGCCATCGCCGGCTCCACGCAGTCCCACAGCGCGTCGACGTCGGGCCCCGTGCTCCCGTCCGCCGCCCCGGTGCTCTCGGGATCGATCGCGCCGGTCTCCTGTCCGTCGGCCGCGGTCGGATCGTCGTCGTCGTCGTTCGTGCACGCGCACGCGAGTGCGAAAGCGAGTGTGATTCGTCGTGTCATGGTCGTCGTACTCCACGGCTCACGGGGGGTCGAAGGGCAGCGCCATCGTGAGCACGAGCGCGACGCCCTCGGCGTCCGTGTCGACGACCTCCACCTCGGCGCAGCCCGCCATCGCGCCGTCGGCCATCACGATGTCGCCCATGTTCGGGCCCGGATCGCTCGGGTCGTAGTCGAGGTTGTCGTCGAGGAAGCCGGTGAGGAAGTAGGTGCCCGGCGCGAGCCCCTCGATCGTGAACGGCACGGCGCTCGCCGGATCGGACAGATCTGCACCCGCGACCATGCCGCTGCCGACCGGCATGCCCTGGCTGCACGCGCCGGCGAACGCGACGACGTACACGTCGCCGATCGCGTCGTTGTCCATGAACGGCGCGGCCGCTTCGGCGCGGCTCACCGTGCCCGCGATCGCGAAGTCGCCGCTCGGCCCGTCCTCGGCAGCGGCGGTGCTCGAGCCGTCCGCACCGTCGTCGTTCTCCTCGCCCGCGCTCGGATCGGCGTCGTCGCCCGCGCTCGGATCGGCGTCGTCGCCCGCGCTCGGATCGGCGTCGTCGCCCGCGCTCGGATCGGCGTCGTCGTCCCCGTCGTCGTCGTCGCCCTCGGACTCGCCCGCGCCGTCGTCGTCCTCGTCGTCCTCCTTGCGACAGCCGTCGGCACCGAGGGTGAGGAGCGACGTGACGGCGAAGAGCGCGAGCTGCAGATGATGTGGTGTTCGCATGCAGGAACCCTGGATCCGGGGGTCCGGTGCGACCATGACCGCACCGGCCAGTCTCCGAACCGAACCGGACATCGTGCGCGCCCGCGAGGCCTTGCGTGGTGCGGATCACCGCTCGCACCGCAACTTCGCGGGGGCGCGACGCGTTCGCTAGGCTGACGTCGTGATGCGAGTCGAGCGGGACGAGAGCGGCATCGGAGGTACGGTCATCGCGAGCTTCGCGATGGGCGTCGTCGCGTACGCGCGCGCACGGGGACTCGAGCTCGCCCCGCTGTTCGCCGCCGTGGGCCTCGACGAGGACGCGTTGCGCGATCCGGAGCTGCGGATCCCGGTGGACGCGTCGTTCACGATCATCGCCCACGTCGCGCGCGCGCTCGACGAGCCCGCGTTGCCGGTGCGCCTCGCGGAGCAGCGCCGCATCGAGGACCTGCGGCTGGTCGGCTTCCTCGTCATGACGAGCACGACGAGCCGCGAGGCGTTCGAGCGCGTCATCGCCTACTCGGCACTACTGTCCGACTCGTCGCGCTGGCTGATGGACGTGGGCCGCGAAGGCGTCACGCTCCGGCTCGAGCGCGACGGGCCGCGCACGCTCGGCCATCGGTTGTCGAACGAGCTCGCCATCGGATCGCTCCTGCACGCGCACCGCGTCGTGGGGGGTCGCATGGTCACGCCGCTGCGCGTCGTGTTCCGCCACAGCGCACCGCGGGACACCACCGCGCACGCGCGTTTCTTCGGCACGGCGATCGAGTGGACCGGCGCCTTCGACGGGCTCACCTTGCCGCTCGAGAGCCTCGACGGCGCGCCGCAGACGAGCAACGCCGAGCTGAACGCGTACCTCGAGCGCCAGGCGCAGGCGCGGCTCGCTGCACTCGGCACGGCCTCGTCGATCGCGACGCGCGTGCGCGAGGTGATCGTGCGCGAGCTGCCGTCGGGTCCGCCGGGCATGCAGCGCGTCGCGAAGCGGCTGGGCCAGAGCGAGCGCACGATCCGGCGCTGGCTCGACGACGAAGGCACGAGCTTCCGCGATCAGATCGATCTGGTCCGCAAGGCGCGGGCGGAGGAGCTCTTGCCCGACCGCGCGATCCCGCTGTCGCAGGTCGCGTTCCTGCTCGGCTTCTCGGATCCGGCCGCGTTCAGCCGCGCGTTCCGCCGGTGGTTCGACGAGAGCCCGAGCGAGTGGCGCGAGCGCGTGGCCCCGCGCCGGACGGGTTGAGCCGCGGTCACACGGGCGTGCGACAGAATCCGATCTCGGACTCGGGGAAGAGCTCGCAGAGCATCTCGTCGGGACACGGGCGACCGTCCGGCTCGCAGTACGGCGTGCAGCAGGCGTCGTGCTCGCACGCCGCGTGCGCATCGCCCTCGATGCAGATGAGCCCCGGATCGCACTGGGCGATCATCGTGCAGTCCTCGCCGTAGCCGCCCGGGTTCGGGCCGTCGGGCACGCACACGACGACGTCCTCGAACGGCACGCAGATCTCGCCCTCGGGGCAGGACTCGGCATCGTCCGCGCAGTCCTGCAGACAGATGGTCAACACGCCCTCGTTGCCGATCGCGCACGCCGTGCCGGGCGGGCACAACGGTGCGTCCTCGCTGCCGTCGCACTGCGCGACGCACGTGCCCTCGAGCGTGTCGGGGTCGACGTTCCAGCACATCGCACCGAGCTCGCAGTCGTCGTGGCCGCTCACCCCCGAGTCGACGACCGTGCACGGCTCGCCCACCCCGTTCGGATCGTCGACGACCGGAAAGCACGCGAGGTCGTTCCACGAGTTGCCCTCGAGCGCGAACGGCATGCACTTGTCGCCGGGCGGGCAGTCCTGCATCCACGGGTCGCAGTCCTGACCGAACGCGACGTCGAGGCACGGCCGCTCGTCGCAGCCGGAGCCGCCGACGTCGAACGGCGTGTCGTCACCGTCGTCGGTGCTCGGTCCGGCGCTCGTCCCGTCGGCGCTCGTCGCCGTCGCGGTGGACGTCGCGGAGGCCGAGCCCGCGCCCGTCATGCCGTCGTCGTCGGCCGGATCCGATCCCGTCGCGGACGACGTGCCCGTGTCGTCGGGCTCGCCGAGCTGATCGGTGCCGAGCAGGCAGCCGAGCACGGGCAGGACGAGAACGCAGCCGAGGCGCGACGCAGCATGCATGCTCGGGGGTTGCCCGCGGCGCGGCGATTTCATCGAGGCTCCTCCTCGATTTCGTCGAGCCCGCATGCGCGTCGGATCCGATCGCGATACGGCGCGCGCGGATGCTCGCGCAGGAACACCTGGGCCTCGCCGCGGCCCTGCGCGCTCTTGCCCGCCGTGCACAGCGCGAGCGCACGCAGGGCGCCCACCTCGACGGCGAGCACACCGCCCGGGAAACGCCGCGTGTGCTCGGACGACAGCGCGATCACGTCGTCGGTCGCACCGTCGTCGAGCGCCTTGCGAGCGCGCTCGACGAGCGCCGCCTCGGCGCGCACCGCATCCACCGCGGCGCCGGGCGGCTCCACGCGCACCAGCGGCACCGCGCGCGGACGCATCTCCACGGCCGGCGGCGCGACCCCCTCGGGCTGCGACGTCGGCTCGATCACCGGCGCGGGCGCACGCGGGGCCGGCTCGCGCTCGGTCGCCGTCGCGGGCTGCGTGCCCTCGATCGCGCGCGGGGCCTCGCTCGGCGCTCCGCGATCGCGCTCGTCGCCCGCGACCCCGCGCCGCTGCACCCATGCGATCGCGAGCACGAGCGCCGCGGCTGCGATCGCTGCGACCGCGCCCGCGCGCCACACCAGTGCCCGCCACCACGCGCGACGATCCTCCACCGCCCCGATCGCTCGCCGCACCCGCGCGCGATCGGTCGCGTCCGGCTGCAGCGATCCGCGATACTCCGCGAGCATCCGCGCGAGATCGTCCGGCTCGCTCATCGCTCTCCTCCCAGCGCGTCGACGAACAGCGCGAAGCGCCGCCTCGCCTCGCGCAGCCGCGAGTACACGGTGGGCGCGCCGGCGCCGACGATCTCCGCCGTCTCGCGCCCGCTCAGGCCCTCGACGTCCATCAACACGAACACCTCGCGCTTGTCGGCATCGAGCGTGTCGAGGAAGCGTGCGACGATCGAGCTCGCATCGGCGCGCTCGAGCAGCTCCTGGGGCGAGCGCTGCGGCTCGGGCTCCCATGTCGACTCGCGCTTGCGCGCTCGCGCGCGCGCGCGCAGGTGATGGCCGGCGACGCGCCGCGCGATGCCGGCCACCCACGCTCGCATCGACCGCTCGCGATCGAAGCTCGACCACCGCTTGCGCACGACGAGGAACACCTCCTGCACGACGTCGTCGCAGTCGCCCGGCTCGACGCCGAACGCCCGCACGACGCGCCACACGAACGCGAACGAGTCGCGATAGCACGACTCCACGTCCGCAGACGGAGGGTCGTGCGCCGGCTCGTCGGGAACGCCTTCGCCGTCGCGCTCACGTTGCACGTCGCCGCTACCGTTGCCCGCCGGTCGGGGGTTTTCGCAAGGGCGGCAAGCGACGCCAGCCCAGGAACAGCCCGAAACGCCCACCGACGGGCCCGAGGGTGCCGAGCGACGTCTCGCCGATCTCGAACCCCCAGCGCCGCGTGGGGAACACGGCGGCGGCGCTCGCCCCGAGCACCCAGTCGCGCGCGAACGCCCAGCCCAGCTCGCCGGCGACCTCCAGCGCGAGCCAGAAGTGGCGGTGCACGTACGTCGTCTGCACGCCGTCGCCCTCGGCCCGCACCGCGCCGAGTTCGACCTTGCCCATGCCGGCGAGCTCGATCGGGCCGCGTCGCAGGATCGGCCCCGCGCCGATCGTCGCGGCCGCGATCGCGAACGACCCCGCGACGCCGTCGTCTTCGTGCTTGCGCTCGATCGCATGCAACGCGCCCAGGGTCATCCGCGCCCATCGCCACTCCGCAGAGAGCTCGCCAGCGATCGTGGCGCCGAGTGCCGGCAACACGCCGATGTCGAGCCCGCCGCCGATCCGCGCGCCCCAGCCCGGCAAGAAGCGACGCGACGCGGGCGAAGGCGTGGGCGCGGCCGCGCGCGGAGCCGGCTCGACCGCGGGCGGCGACGCGACCGGGGGCGGCAGGACCGGCGGCGCGTCGACGGGATCCGCGAGCGCCCCCGTGCCCACCATGCCGACGATCACCGCCGCGGCCTCGACGAGCGCATCGCACGAGTCCGCGACGATCTCGCGGGCACCGCGACCGGCCGGACCCGTCGTCTCGAGCACGAGCCGCCAACGCGCGTCGTCGGTGCGATCGACCTCCGCCGCGACGTGCACGCGCGCGCCGGTGCCCGCGAGCGCGGCCTCCCAGCGATCGCGCACGGCGATCGCATCCGGACAGCCGGCGATGCCGTGCCACTCGAGATCGATCGCGGCGCTCGCGGGCTCGTCGGGCGACGAGGCGAGCACGCCCGCGATCGCGATCGCGATCGTCACACGCCGAGCAACTCGCGGACGCTGCCGGTGACCGCCGCGGTGGGCAGGCACATGCGTGCCCCCTGCGTGCGCGCGCGGGCCCGGATCTCGTCGGTCGGCGAGTCGTGCACCGCGATGATCTGCACGCCTGCGTGATCCGCCGACAGGCGCTCGATCACCGACGAGCCGTCGACGTCGGGCACCGTGAGCGACAGGATCACGTACTGCGGCGGCGCGGACTGGGCCACCAGCAGCGCATCCGCACCGGTCTGCGCCGTGAGCACCTCGACCGGTGGATCGGTCGACGACAATTCATCTCGCACTCTGGACCTGAAGTCGGCGTTCTGCGTGACGATGAGGACCTTCGGCGCCTCGTCGCGCGGCGAGGCCTGGCGGCCCGCACCACCGCCGAGCTCGCGCAGGTGGAACGCATCGATCACGTGGCGGCGCACCTCCGTGACGTCGAGCGGCTTGCGCAGACACGCCGCGGCACCGGCCGCGAGGATGCGCTCGGTGTTCGCCTCGGTGTAGTAGCCCGTGATCGCGATGACCTCGGTGTTCGTGGTGGCCGGATCCTTCTTGAGCCGGTGGCACACCTCGAAGCCGTCGACGCCCGGCATCATGAGATCGAGGAAGATGAGCTGGGGGCGGAACGCCACCACGAGGCGTCCGGCATCGAACGCATCCTTCGCGACCTCGACGTCGAACTTGTGGTTGAGCTCCTTCACGACGTCGCGCACCAGATCGAGCACGACGGGCTCGTCGTCGATCACGAGGATGCGCCCGACCTCCGCGCCGGTCGGCACGTTGAACGGGATGCCGCGCTCGCGACACACCCGCTCGAGATCCTCGCGACGCACGCGACGATGGCCACCGACGGTCTTGAACGCGGGGATGAGCCCGTCTTCGATCCAACGGATCACCGTCGTCGGCGTGACGCAGCAGATCTTCGCGACGTCGTGCGTCGAGTAGGTGTCCTTCACGGGAGTGCGGCCACGGGCCATTGCTATCGTCCTTGTCCCTCGGGCGTGCCGGAGGCCGGCAGGGTCACGGTGAACGCCGCGCCCCGCCCGGGTGCGGAATCGACGACGATGTCGCCGCCGTGGTCATGTACGATTCCGTACGAGATCGCAAGCCCGAGGCCCGTGCCCTTACCGATTTCCTTGGTGCTGAAGAAGGGATCGAAGATTCGGGCCTGGATCTCCTCGGGAATGCCATGACCCTCGTCGGCCACGGTGAGGCTCGCGCCCCCGCCCGGGGGCGCCGCGAGCCGCAATCGGACGGCGCCGCCGCGGGGCATGGCGTCCACGGCATTGGACAGGAGATTGAGCACGACCTGCTCGATCTGGTCCGCGTCGGCCATCACGCTGACGGGCTCGTCGAGCTCCCGGATGATCCGCACGTTGTGCATCCGCCACTGATACTCGCCGATGGCGAGCACGCGGTCGAGCAACGCGCGAAGGTCGACCTGCCGCCGGACCCCCCCGTCCTGCTGCCGTGAGAACAGAAGGACGCCTTCGACGATCTTGCGGCAGCGCTCGCCGGACTGGGCGATCTTCTCCACGCGCTCGCGGATGTCGGGTTGCAGCGGGCGCTCGAGCAGGAGCTTGCTGTACCCGACGACCCCGGACAGCGGGTTGTTGATCTCGTGCGCGATCCCGGCTGCGAGCAATCCCACGGCCGCCAGCTTCTGGCTGCGGAGGATCTGCCGCTCGAGCGCCCGGCGATCCCGGAGGTCCAGGCCCACGAGCACGGCGCCCCGCACGTCGTCGCCGTCGCGCAGGAGGCGGCCCTCGAGGTGCAGCGGCACCTCGGCGCGGCCGGCCTCGCCCGCCCCGGTGAGCACGATCTCGCGCGCCACCACGCCGTCGCGCAGGAGCGTCGCCCACAGCTCGGCCCAGCGCGTGGGATCGGTCGCGACGCCGACCTCGACGCCGAGCTTCTTGCCGATCGCCTCGTCGGCCGTCGTCGACAGGAGCTGCTCGCTCGCGCGATTCCACGTGACCACGCGGCCGTCCGCGTCGAGCGTGTCGATGACGACGGTGGTCTGATCGAGCACCATCGCCTGGTACGCGGCGAGCTCGCGCGTGGCCAGCGTGAGCAGACCGCTCTCGAGGCCGAGGCCGATCTGCGCCGCGATCGCGGCCGCGAGCGCGCGATCGCGAGGGTCCCACGCGCCCGTCTGCGTGCGCGCGAGCAACAGGTAGCCCACGGCGCCCGACGGGCCGCGCAACACGACGCGCAGCGCCGTGCGCAGATCGGGCAGCGGACCGAACGCGGCGCGCACGTGGGCGTCGCCGAGCTCGATCTCCTCGGCGCCGCGCATGCTCTCCCACGATTCGGGCGGCGGCACGGGCAGCTCGAGCGCGCGCGTCACCGTGCCGCCCTGCAGCTCCCATCGCGTCCACTGCCCCCCGGTGCGCGCGAGCACGACGCTGCGCGTGGCCCCCACCGCGCTGCCGAGCGCGGCACAGGCCGCCGACACGCTCTGCCGCGGATCGGCACTCGACACGAGCGCGCGATCGACCTGCGCGACGAGCCGCTCCTCGAACTCGCGACGTCGACGCTCGCGCAGGTCGCGGAGCAGCACGACCGCGGTGCCGGAGCCCGCGGCGATCGACATCTCCACCGGCAACGGCTCGCCGTCGAGCCTTCGCAGCGCGAGCTCGCCTTGCCAACTTCCGCCGCGCGCGAGCGCGAGCGCGCGCGTGAGCGTGGTCGTCGTCGCGCCTTCGGCGAGCTCGAGCAGGTTGCGACCGATCACGCCGTCGCCGAGCAGCTTCGTGCCCGCGGGATTCGAGTGGACGATGCGCGCGTCGGCGTCGACGAAGAGCACGCCTTGATCGAGCGCGTCGAGCCCGCGCGTGACGGCGAGCCCGAGCTCGGTCTCCGCGTTGCCGGCAGCGGCGACGTTCGGCAGACACGACAGCCCGACGGTGCCGCCTTGCAGCTTGATCGCGCGCAGCCGACACGACGCGGGCGGTCCGAGGCGCGGCACGAGCCCCACGTCGAGCGCGAAGCCCGTGCCGACGTCGCGATCGCGCAGGCCCATGAACGCGCGCCCGAAGCCCTCGCGCTCGCTGCCGCGGCCGATCCACCCGAGGAACGGCTCGCCGTCGATCGACTCGCCCACGCGCTGCAGGAGCTCCGCGAACGCGCGGTTGTGCGAGACCACGAGCCCGGACTTGTCGAGCAGGCACGTCGCGATCGGCAGCGCACCGACGAGCTGGGCGAGCTCCGCGTGCAAATCGAGCGGCGAGCCCTCGCGCGCGGTCACCGACGACGACTCGGATCGCGACGACGACGTCTCGGCGCGCGCACGCGGCGAGGATGGGGGTGACGACGGTGGCAGCGTTGCGGACATTCGCGGTCCGCCAGTGCCCATCATCGCGGACGAGCCGGTCCGAGCGCAACCCCGCCTCCCCACGCTGCCCCCGCCTCCCCACCCTGCCCCCGCCGTCTCCCGCGGGCCGCAGCCGTGGTAGCACTGCAGGCCGTGAGCCCCTCGCTTCCGCAAGCCGACACCAGCGCGCCGCGGCTGGCGGCGACGGTCGTCATCGCACGCGCGGTGGGCCCGGCCTCCCCGGTCGAGATCTTCATGCTGCGGCGCAGCGCCAAGAGCCCGTTCATGCCGAGCTCGCTCGTGTTCCCCGGTGGCCGCGTGGACCCGGCCGACGGCGAGCCCGGATCCGATCCCGCGTTCGAATCGGCGGCGCGGCGGGAGTGCGCCGAGGAAGCGAGCCTCGATCTCGCGGGCGTGCCGCTTCGGTGGTTCGACACGTGGTGCACGCCGTCGGCGGAGCCGCGTCGGTACTACACGCGGTTCTACCTCGCGGTGCTGCCGGCGGGCTCCGGCGCGCTCGCGAAGGCGGACGAGCACGAGACGCACGACGGTCGGTGGGCGAGCGTCGACGAGCACCTCGCGGCGTGGGATCGCGAGGAGGTGGAGCTGCCGCCGCCGACGTTGTGCACGCTCTTGCGCCTGCGCGAGGGAGGCGTCGCCGCGCTGGAGCAGCTCGCACGCGCGGAGCTCGACCTGGCGATCGTGCCCAAGGTGATCGCGGAGCCGGGCGCGATCGTGATCGTGATGCCGCACGATCCCGCGTACGCGGACGCGCCCGGCGAAGGCGCGACCGTCCCCGCGCGCGTGCACGCGTTGCCGCGCCGATTCATGCTCGTGGGGAAGCGATGGGTGCCGTCGTGACGCGCACACGGATCGGTCGACGGGAGTTCTCGCTCGGCGCGCTGGGGCTCGGCGCGACCGGGCTCTCGCACGGGTGCACGAACGAGGAGCGCAAGGCGGATCGCGAGGTGACGCCCGCGAAGACGACCGACGACGAGCCCGCGACGCCGGTGACGCCGAGCAGCGCCGGCGAGCGCTCGGCGAGCGGCCGCGCGCTCTCGCTCTTGACGTGGCTCGATCCCGACGCGACCGCGGTCATGTTCTCGCGGCTGCCGCCCGATCTGGATCCCGAGGCGATCGCCACCGTGTTCGCGGTGCCGCCGAAGGCCGCGAAGCTCTTGCACGACGCTTCGGGTCTCGAGGACGCGCTGGATGCCGTGTTACCGACCCAGGCCGCCCGTCCGCGGACGTTCCTCGCGCCCGAGACGCTCGCGCTCACGTCGATCGCATCCACCGGCACCTATCTCCTCCGTCCGCTGTTGCAGCCCGCCGCGCAGGTGGAGCCGATCCTGCTCGGCGCGAAGCTGCGCGCCGATCCGGTCGACGGCTTCACGATGCTGGTGCCCGAGGGGCCGCTGCCGTGGCGCGTCGTGCTCTTGCCCGACGACATCGCCGGCTTCATCCCCGCGCGCGAGATCGGCAGCGGGCTGTCGCCGCTCACCGCCGGTCGCGACATGCCGGCCGGCAACGTCGAGCGCGACCTCGCGAAGGTGATCGAAGAGGAGCCCGACGCGCTGCTCGAGCTCGCGGCCGCGGGCCCGCTCATCCACTTCGATCTCGGGCAGGACGTGATCCAGTTCGTGCTGCGCATGCGCGCGTGGCAGGGCGGCATCGATGCGCAGGTGCGGCTGCATCCGTCGGGCGACGCGACCGTCGCCGCGAACGCGCTCACGAACCGCGACGTCGCGCTCGAGTCCGATGCCATCAAGGCGCTGTGCGGCCGCGTCGCGTTCACCGTGGACGGGCCGTACGTCGACGGTCGCCTGCAGCTCACCGCCGACGACGTCGCGGTGCTGCGGGTGCGGAAGTGATCCGGCCCGCGCGAGCGCTCGTCGTGCTCGCGCTCGCATCGGGTTGCCCTCACCGGCACGTGCAAGGCGACGACGGTGCGCCGGATTCCGCCCCGGTCGCGACGGACGAGCCGCCTCCGAGCGAGCCGGAGCTGCCGCGCTGCGGCGACGGCACCGAGCACAGCCGCGATCTGCACTTCGTGCCGCGCGACGTGGTGCTCGCGGGTGCGATCGATCTGCGGGCCCACGGGCTCGCGCTGGCGCTGGGGAAGCTCCGCGATCACGTCGGCAACGCGGGGCTGCCGGTGCGCGCCGCGTTCGCGCTGGGGCAGTGGCACTGGCAGGTGCCGCTGCTCGTCGACACGCTCGCGCGGCGCGGGATCGCGACCGGTGAGCTCGTCGCGCTCGCGAGCAGCGACGGCCTCGGCGGTTGGGTGCTTCCCCTGGGCTGCACGCAGGACGAAGCGATCGCGACGCTGCGCGCCCGCGGCGTCGACGTGCAGGATGCAGGCACGATCGCCGTCGTCGCTGCGGTGGAGGGCGAGACCGCATGGGACCTCGTGATCGGCCCGGGCGCGATCGCGACGCTCGCCGCGGCCGGGCGCGGGCGCGAGCTCGCAGCGCGGCTCGGGCCGGGTGCGCGCCCGACGAGCCCGACACCGCCGACACCCGCCGAGCGACTCGCCGCGATCGAGGCAGCTCCGGTGCGCGTCGTCGTCGTCGCGCACGGGTTCACCACGAGCGGCGTGCTCGCAGACGGCAGCGCGCGAGCGTTGCGCGCGACCGCCGAGGCGATCGACGACGTCGCGCTGCAAGACCATCCATGAGCCGTGCTGGAACCACCAGAAACTCGCCCGGCGGGCGGGAACACGGGGACCCCCGCATCCGTGCCACCCCTGGCCTCGCGGCCCGGTTTCTGTGATACGGTGCCGCCGAAGCAGTCCAGGAGATCATCCGTGAAGCTCTCGCTCTCCCTGTTCGCGACCCTGATGTTGGCGCTCTCGATCGGCCCGACCGCCTGCAACAAGCAGAAGCCCGAGGGGACGAACCCACCCGAGGACGGCGCCGGCGACGGTCAAGAGGCCAAGCGCGGTGGCGGCCGCAAGAACAAGGGCAAAGACGACGGCGGCGGCAAGGACGGCGGCGACGGTGGCGGGGAGGAGCCCGCGAAGGCGTGCGAGGCGAAGACCGCCGACGCACCGACGCCGCTGTTCGGCGAGAAGGTGCTCATCCGTCCGCCGGTGAACGTGGATCTCCACGAGGAGAACCCGACGTTCGCGGTCGCGCAGACGACGGGTGGCTTCGTGTCCGCGTGCGAGGGCACGGTCGATCGCATGACGATGCTGCTCTTCCAGAACGACAAGAAGAAGCCGCTCGCGAAGTACGCCGACGAGTTCTACTCGGCGCTCGAGAAGAACGGCTACACGGGTGGCACGCGCGAGAAGCCGCAGGTCGACAGCGACACCGATCACGTGTTCGTCGCCGAGTACCCGCCCGCGGGTGGCCAGCCCGCGAGCAAGCTGTACATCGCGCTGAAGCGCCGCCAGGACGTGATCATCGCGCTCACGTACCAGACGCGACCGGACGAGTACGGCAAGCTCGAGGCGACGTTCAGGGCGTCGGCCGACAGCCTGCTCGTGGCGCCCCCCGGCTGAGCCGGGCTCGATCGCGATCGCGCGCGTGTTCGCCGTCCCGGGGCCTGCTCCGGGGCGGCGCGCTTGCAGGCGCGGAGCGCATCGGTTACACCCCATCCCCGCTCGTCCGGTCGCTTCACGACCCCATCGTCCAGAGGCCTAGGACGCTGGCCTTTCAAGCCGGTAACACGGGTTCGAATCCCGTTGGGGTCGCCGGACCGGACGAGCGCGCGGGCTCGTAGCTCAGTTGGTAGAGCAGCGGACTTTTAATCCGCGTGTCCCGGGTTCGAGTCCCGGCGGGCTCACTCGCGCGAGGGACTCGAACGCGAACGCGTTCGAGTCGTCGCGCGCCGTGCCCGTGCCCGTGCCCGTGCCCGTGCCCGGTTATGCTGTCGCGCGATGCCACCGAGTCGCACGACCCTCTCGCTCGTCGTGCTGCTCGCATCGATTGCCCTGTCGACGACGTGCCGCCCCGAGGCCCCGGCGACACCGACCGAGCGCAGACACCAACCCCGCCGGATCGAGCAGCGCCACTGCAAGCCGTTCGACCTCGAGGCCGCGGACGCGAAGCTGGAAGCCGCCAGCGATCCGCACGATCCGGAGGTCGCCGACCACCTCGCGCGCTACGCCGGATGCCCGTGCCGTCACGAGCCAGACGCGACGTCGTCGGAGGACTCGGGGGCCTGCGGCCCGTTCCCGTGCACGGTGACGGGCTGCTACGTGCAGCAGTGCGAGACGGATGCCGACTGCGCGTACGGGTTCTGTGCGGCGCACACGGGCTGGCCGGACGCTTGGTGCGTGACGAGCGACGATCGCTGAGCGTGGGGCCGCGTCCCCCCGGGTCGACGATCGACGGCGATCGTGAGACGAACGAGGCGCTCGCGTTACCACCCGTCGGGGCGGAGTGACGATGACGCAGCCGACTGCCGGATGGATGTGCGCGCTCACCTGCGCGGCGGCGCTCACGGGCTGCTACGCGGGCTCGAGCGGCGCGGACGGGAGCGACGAGGACGGCGACGGATCGGGCTCCGCCGACGACGACGGATCCGACGACGCCGGCGACGACGCACCCGGCACCCACGCCGACGAGCTGCCCGCGCCGAGCCATCGCGTCGCTCGACTCACGCACGAGCAGTGGGCGAACACGGTCACCGACCTGTTCTACCTCGACACACCCACCGCGCTCGCGCAGGAGTTCCGACCCGACGCGGGCGTGTCGGGCTACCTGTTCGACAACGCGACGCAGAACCTCAGCGTCGATGCGGCGCTGTGGTCGGGCTACGAGGCCGCCGCCGCCGAGGTCGCCGAGATGGTCGCAGGCGACCCGGCGATCGTGGCGGCGATCGCCGGCGGCACCGATCCCGAGACCTTCGTGCGCACGTTCGGTCGGCGCGCGTTCCGACGCCCGCTCGCCGACGACGAGGTCGCACGCTACGTCGCGCTGTTCGACACCGCGGGCGAGCTGTTCGGCGTCGCGCCCGGCTTCGAGGTCGGTGTGCGGCTCGTCGTGCAGACGATGCTGCAATCGCCGCACTTCCTGTACCGCATCGAGCGCAGCACCACGGTCGTCGGCGACGTGATCGCGCTCGACAGCCACGAGGTCGCCTCGCGCCTGTCGTACTTCCTGTGGCGCTCGATGCCCGACGACGCGCTGTTCGCCGCGGCGGACGACGACGCGCTCTCCGACGACGCGGAGGTGGAGTCGCATGCGCGTCGGATGCTCGCCGACCCGCGCGCGCGTCCGGTGGTCGCCTACTTCCACGACGCGTTGCTCGACGCCGACAAGATCGCGAATGCGGACCCGAACGCCACGGTCTACGACATCCCGGAGGATCTCGGCCAGCTCGCGCTCGAGGAGCAGCGGCGCTTCCTCGACGACGTGGTCTTCGCGCGCCACGGCAGCTGGCGCGACGTGCTCACGGCGACGCACACGTTCGTCGACGCCGACCTCGCCGCGATCTACGGGCTCCCGGGCACCTTCGGCGCCGATTTCGTGCCGGTCGAGCTCGACGACACGCAGCGCCGCGGTGTGCTGACCCACGTCGGCTTCCTCACCGCGAACGCGACGTCGGTGCAACCCGATCCGATCCATCGCGGTGTGTTCATCGCTCGGCGGCTCGCGTGCACGACGCTGCCGCCGCCGCCCGACGACGTCCCCCCGCTGCCGCCGATCGATCCCGAGCAGACCAACCGCCAGATGATCGAGACACTGACGGAGCAACCGGGCAGCAACTGCGCCGGCTGCCACGCGAGCTTCATCAATCCGTTCGGTTTCCCGTTCGAGAGCTTCGATGCCGTGGGCGGATTCCGCACGGAAGACAACGGCCAACCGGTGAACACGTCCGCGAGCGTGCAGATCGCCGACGAACGCGTCGACGTGGACGACGCGCTCGAGTTGATCACGGCGCTCGCCGAGAGCAACGCGGTGCATCGCTGCTACGCCGGCCACTGGGTGCAGTACGCGTTCGGACGCTTGCTCGCCGACGAGGACGGCACGCTCTTGGACCGCCTCGCGACCGAATCCGCGGACGAGGACATCTCCGTCGAAGACCTGCTGGTCGGCGTCGTCACGTCGCAACCCTTTCTCAGCCGCGCGACGGAGGAGCTGCCATGAAGATGATGGGTCGGCGCGCCGTATTGCGCGGCGCAGGTGGGATCGCGATGACGCTTCCCCTCTTGGAGGCGCTGTTGCCCCGCACCGCCAGAGGCGGTGGCAAGATGGTCGAGCCGTTCGCGATCTTCTTCCGCCAAGCCGACGGCGTCGCGACGGCGCAGTCGACCGACGTCGGCGAGGAGCCGGAGCGCTTCTGGCCGACCGAGCTCGGGCCGCTCACCGCGGCGACGATGCTGCCGGGCGAGCGTGCCATCGGCGAGCTCGTCGATCACGCGGCGCGGCTGCTGGTCGTCGGCAACATCAACAAGGACGGCTTCGACTACGGCTGCGGCCACGCGTTCGGCATGATGACGGGGCTGACCGCGCAGGGGCCGTTCGACCCGGGCTCGGCCGAGCCCGAGGCCAACGGTGAGTCGCTCGATCACCGCATCGGTCGCGAGCTCAACCCCGACGGCCGCGATTCGCTGTTCCTGTACGCGGGATCGACGTCCGGGGCGCTCGGCGGCGGCGGGTGCTCGTACCGCGGCCCCGGCGATCGCCGCGAGTTCATCCACAGTCCGGCGCAGGCGTACCAGCTGATCATGGGCCTGGGCGGCAACGAGCTCGACGAGACGCTCGTCGCTCGGCGCAAGAGCATCAACGACTTCGTGCGCGACGAGATGAACGCGCTCATCGGCAGTCCGAAGCTGAGCAGCGACGACCGGATGCGGCTCGAGCAGCACATGGACGCGATCCGCGACCTCGAAGGCGCGCTCGGCTGCAACCTCTCCGCCGACGCGGAGATGGAGCTCGAGGGGATGCCCGCGGGCTACGACAGCGAGGACGGCCGGCTCGTGCTGGCCGCCATGCGGCTGCACATCGACGTCGCCGCGCTCGCGGTGGCGTGCGGCTACACGCGCTCGGTCGCGCTGCAGATCGGGGTGTCGAACAACAACACCACGCGGTTCGAGAACCTCGACGACGGCTCGTTGATGGAGAACTACCACTACGTGTCGCACCGGCTCCTGTCGAACGGCGACACGGGCGAGATCATCCCGAACTCCGACGTGCTGCATCACCACGTCGACCTGCACCACGCGCGCACGTTCAAGCACCTGCTGGATCGGCTGGTCGAGTACGTGACGCCGGACGGCCAGCCGCTGCTCGACGCGGGCGTCGCGATGTGGTGGAACGACCTCGCGAACGGCCCCGACCACAGCCGCTTCAACTGCCCGGTGATCCTCGCCGGCAGCGCGGGCGGCTTCCTCGAGCAGGGCCAGTACGTGAAGGCCGACGGCGGCGACTACGACGGCAACAACGCGAAGCTGCTCAACACGATCGGCACCGCGGTGGGCCTCACGAACGCGTCGGGCGGCCCACTCGACGACTTCGGCGACACCTCCTTCGTCTCGACGGGCCTGCTCGACGCGATCCGAGCGTGAGCGCCACGGGGCGCTACAGCTCGATCTTCGTCACCCGGTACGTGATGACGATCTTCAGCTTGTTCGCGACGTCGGGAAGGTTCGCGAGGTAGCCGGGCGGGGCCTTGAACGTCCCCTCGAACTTGAAGGACCCGTTGGTCAGCTGCATCGGCTTCTTCTTCGTCGTGACGGCGTGGCCGTCGAGCACGTTCGCGATCACGGGGAGCGTCATGACGCTGAACGGCTCCTTGGTCTTCTTCAGCGTCTTCTCCTCGTGGGTCGGCGCGTCGCCGTAGCCGTACGGCGTGCGGTCGATGATCTCCTTCTCCACGACGTCGAGCTGCTTCGTCGTGCTCGAAGGCTTCACCTCGAGCACGAGCTCGTGCAGCTTGCGGGCCTCGTCGACGACGAGGCTGCCGACGCCGTGCGTCTTGTCCGCGCCCTTGCCCTTCCACGTCGTGCGGTTCGTCGTGGCCTCGTACGTCTGGCCCTCGCCGGGGTCCTTGATGTAGTTGGAGATCGAGTCGTCGATCTCGACCTGCAACGGCACCGACGCCATCTTCCCGCCGCCGGGGGCCGCCGGCTGCCACACCTGCGTGAACTCGCCGGAGATGAGCTGCGCCGGCGTCGGGTTGGAGCCGTCCGCGAGCGACGCCGTCGGCACGGGGCCCACCGTGAGCTCGACGCTGCCCTTGTAGCGGTGCATCACCTTCCACTCGATGTGGCTGAGGTCGTTCGTCGCCTTGCTGCCCTGGCCGTGGATCATGACGTCCACGTCGACCTTCCACCCGAGCGGGCATGCGGCGTCGATCTGCTGCTTGATGAACGCGATCTCCGTGTTGTACGCGTCGATCTCCTCCTCCAGCGCCGCCTTCACGCCCTTCGCCCCTCGATAGTCGGGCTTGCGGAGCTGACCGTAGCTGCCGTCCTTCCACTTCTTGCACGCCGCGCCGTGCACCTGCTCGTGGCGGTCGATCACGGCGCCGAGGCAGGCCGTGTGCTTGCTGCCGGACATGATCTTGTTGGGATTGCGATCGCACGTGCTGGGATCGGTCGAGCCGCCCATGCGGTTCGCGCCCATGTCCGACACGCCGTTGATCGCCTTCTGCACGTTGGGCTGGATGTCCGTCTCGTAGAACTTTCCGAAGCGCCACCCGTGGCTCTCGTCGCCGTGCTTCGCGATCAGCTGCTCGTACGCCTTGATGGCGGCCCGCGCCTCGCGCACGCGGTTCACGAGGTCGCGCTTGTCCTTGCAGCCGCACACCGGCGGAGCCGCCTGCGCGACGGAGGGCAGGACGCTCGCGAGCACGAGCACGGCGAAGATCCAGGTCAGGAAGCGGGTCATGGACGGGTGAGTGGGAGCAGACGCCCCGTTCCGTCCCCCGGCCGCAGCTTGCTCGAGCGCGGCGTCGGTGCTATTCGGATCGGGAGATGTCTCTCGGTCTGCGCCGCTCGTATCGGTTTACCCGCGCTCCGTCGTGGAGCGGGGTCGAGCCGGGCGCACGCTGAGCTCTCCCTCCCTGCTCCCCGCCGGAGCGCCTGCACGGGCGATCCGCGGGATGGCGATGGTGCCAGGTCGTGCGGGTCGTCCCGACCACCCTGGACGACTTCGCCATGACACACCTTCACACCGCACTGCCCGATCCCTTCGATCTCCCCGAGCTCGCGCTGCCGCCGGTCGCGTCCGCGAGCGTCGAGGAGGAGCACGACGTCGTCGACGATCTGCGCGCTCGCGTGGACGAGCTCGACGATCGCATCCGCGCGCTCTTGCACGAGCGCGCCCAGACCGCGATGCGCATCGGCGAGCTCAAACGCGCGCGCGGAGAGCCGTTGCGCGCGGTGGCCCGCGAGCAGCAGGTGATCGCCCGCGTGCAGCTCGACGACGGCGGCGCCATGCCGGCGCTCGTGCTCGAGGACGTCTTCCGCGTCGTCGTCGACGCGTGTCGACGGCTGCAGACGCGCCCCCGCGTGGGCTGTCTCGGGCCGGCCGGCTCGTTCTCCCACGTCGCCGCGCGCATGCGCTTCGGCGCGACGGCGCACGTCGTGCCGCTGCCCACGATGACCGCAGTGGTCGAGGCCGCCGCGACGGGCGACGTCGACATCGGAGTCGTGCCCGTCGACGCCCGCGGTGGACGCGTGGAGGAATCGCGCGCGGCGGTCGCCCAACGGGCGGCGCACGTGCGCATCGCGTCGGAGTTCCGCGTGCCGATCGTGCACCAGCTGCTCGGCCGTGGACCGCTCGATCGCATCGCGGAGATCCGCTCGCGCCCCGAGGTGTTCCGCGCGTGCGCGGCGTGGCTCGCCGAGCGGTGCCCTCGTGCGCGTTTGGTGGCAACGTCGTCGACGAGCGCGGCGGTGCGCGACGTCGCCACGGCCGCCGAGCCCGAGCTCGCAGCGATCGGCTCCGCCCTCGCCGGCCGGATCTACGACGTGCCGGTGATCGCTCGCATCGGCGATCCGAGCACGGACGCACACACGACGTTCTGGCTCGTGCGATCCGTGCGCGTGGACCCGGAGGGCTGACGAATCCCGTGCGACGAAGCGGCGCCCGTCCGTCTGGACCCGACGACATGGCACACATCCGTTCCACGACCCCGTTGCTCGCGTCCCTCCTCTTTGCGCTCGCTTGCGACGCGGCCTCGTCGAGCACCGCGGCCTCGGGCGAGACCAAGACCGCCTCCGCCGCACCCGCGGCGGCCAAGCCCGCGCCCACCGAGAGCAAGCCCGCGCCCGCGGCCGTCGAGATCGTCGACTACGACCTCACGTCGGCCGATCCCGAGTGGGCGGGCTGGACCGCGAAGGCGCCGAAGGGCGCGCAGATCATGGCCGACGGCGTGAAGGGGGCGCGCATCGCCGGCAACGGGCGCGACGGCTTCGACCTGAACTTCGATCCGAAGCACAAGGATCTGAAGGAGCTGAAGAAGAACCTCGAGACGGGCGCCGCCGCGAGCAAGGGCGAGATGAAGATCACCTTCACGAAGGACACCGCCGACGCGCTCGAGTGGACTTCCGTCGGCTACGGCGCCACGACCTACAGCTTCGTCCACCTCATGAAGGTGGGCGGCCGCGACGTCAGCTGCGGCAACAACTTCATGGTGGGCATCCGCGACGAGGCCCTGCTGAAGCAGCACGTCGACGCCTGCAAGTCGCTCGCGAAGAAGTGATCAACCGTCGGGCGGCAAGAGGAAGTACGTGCTCATCGGACCGCGCCCGCGCAGCTCGATGGTGC
This sequence comes from uncultured Nannocystaceae bacterium, assembly GCA_964468635.1. Lineage (GTDB taxonomy): Bacteria > Myxococcota_A > Polyangia > Nannocystales > Nannocystaceae > Xiheibacterium. Next base: position 9,307 of record CAYXVR010000017.1, on the reverse strand, counting down.
CGCGCGGCTCGAAGCGGAACTCGTCGGCGAGTCGCTGGCGCACCGCTTCGCTCACGTGCACGCGGCCGGGTACGCCGTGGTACTCGAGGCGGCTCGCGACGTTCACGGTGTCGCCCCACACGTCGTAGCTGAACTTGCGGATCCCGATCACGCCCGCGACCGCGCTGCCCACGTGGATCCCCGCGCGCACGGCGAGGCCCTGCTCGCGGCCGATCGCCTCGACGATCGGATGCATCTCGAGCGCCACGCGAGCGAGCGACGCCAGGTGTCCCGCGCGCGGTTGCGGCAGGCCGCCCACCGCCATGTACGCGTCGCCGATCGTCTTGATCTTCTCGACCTGGTGACGGTCGCACAACTCGTCGAACCCGGAGAACAGCCGGTTCAAGAGCTCGACGAGCTCGGTCGGCGACAGGTTGGTCGACATCTGGGTGAAGCCGACGATGTCCGTGAACAACACCGACACCTCGTCGAACCGCTCGGCGAGGATCCCCTCGCTCTTCTTGAGCTGCTCGGCGATCGGCGCCGGCAGCACGTTGAGCAACAGGCGCTGGTTCTCGCGGTTGAGCCGACCGATCTCGAGATGCGTGCGGACACGGGCGATCAGCTCGTGCGCGTTGAACGGCTTGCCGACGTAGTCGACCGCGCCGAGCTCGAAGCCGTGCACCACGTCCTCGGTCTCGGTCTTGCCGGTCAGGAAGATGATCGGGATCTCGGCGAGCTCGGGCATCGCCTTGATGCGGCGGCACACCTCGTAGCCGTCCATGCCCGGCATGACGACGTCGAGCAGCAACAGGTCGGGTCGGACCTTGCCGAGCACGTCGAGCGCACGTTGCCCATCGGGAGCCACGAGCACCTGGTAGCCACGGTCGCGCAGGATGGTGGAAATGGCCTGGATGTTCTCCGGGGCGTCGTCGACGACGAGGATGCGCTCCTTCATGGTTCCTCCTGCGTGCCGGAAGCGGCGTGGTCGAGCAGCGTCAGCGCGTCGTCGAAGGCATAGCGCTGCACCGCATCGTGGAGTCGATCGAGCACGTCCGGTGCGAGCACGGCTGCGAGCGCGCCTCGGGCCGTGTCGAGTGTGTCGGCCGCGGCCGCGTCGAACTCCGATAGTTGCGTGCGCAGCTGCGCGAGCGCGGCGACGGCCTGCGCCGGATCGACGGGCTGGGGCGCAGCCGGCTCGTCCTGCCCGAGCGCGGCGGCGAGCGGGCCGAGCAGCGCGCCGAGCCGCGCGTCGAGCTCGGCGACGAGCGCATCCACGCCCGCGTCCGCGCCCTTGCGAGTGAGCGCGACCTCGAGCTCCGCGGCCGCCCGCTGCACCTCTTTCGCGCCGAGGTTGCCGGCGACGCCCTTGAGCGTGTGAGCGACCCGCGTCGCGCCTTCGCGATCCGACGCCGCAATGCACGCGGCCACGCGCGACGCGGCGTCGCGCTGCTCGGACACGAGCTTCGTGAGCAGCTTGCGGTACAGCGTCGCGTTCCCGCCGAGCCGACGCAACCCGTCGGTCGTGTCGAGCCCGGGCACCGGCCCGAGCTCCGCGGGGGTCGCTGCTGCCCGCGGCGTCGACGGTGGAGCGGCGTGCGACGCCGCGCCGGTCCCCGCGTGGTGGCGGGCGACCGTGCGGATCAGCAGCTCCGGATCCACGGGCTTCGCCACGTGATCGACCATCCCCTCGTCGAAGCAGCGCTGGCGCTCGTCGACGGTCGCGTGCGCGGTCATGGCGATGATCGGCAGCGCGTCGAAGCGCTCGTCCGCACGAATGCGAGCGGTGGCCTCGTGACCGTCCATCTCCGGCATCTGCATGTCCATCAGCACGACGTCGAACGCGTTGGGTTCCGCCGCCTCGAGCAGCTCCACCGCGACGCGGCCGTTGTCGGCCACGGTCACCGTCGCACCCGCGGACTCGAGCAGCTCGATCGCGATCTGCTGGTTGATCTCGTTGTCCTCCACCAGCAGCACCCGCGTGCCGGCGAGCGACGGCAGCCCCGCGGTGGCGGCGCCCGCCTCGCTCAGCTCCTGCGCCGTCGGGGCGAACAACGTCGTCAACGAGTCGACCAGCGTCGACCGCGTCACCGGCTTGAGCAGCAGGCCGTCGAGCGCCAGCCGCTCGGCGTCCTCCCGCATCTCCTCGCGACCGAAGGCGGTGACCATCACGATGCGTGGTGGGCTGCGCAGGTCGGTGGCCCGCTTGATGCGCGCGGAGGCCTCGAGCCCGTCCATGCCCGGCATGCGCCAGTCCATGAACACGACGTCGTACGGATCCGCGGGGTCGCTCTGGCGCACCGCCGCGACCGCCTCTGCCCCGGACGCGACGACGTCGACGTGCGCCGCGACGTCGTGTAGCGCCTCCGTCATGATCTCGCGCGCGGCCGCGTTGTCGTCGGCCACCAGCACGCGCAGGCGCGCGAGCTCGCTGGGCACCAGTCGGCGGCGCGCGCCCGTCGCGAGCCCGAGCCACGCGGAGAAGTGGAACGAGGTGCCCACGCCCTGCTCGGTGTCGAGGCCGATCTGCCCACCCATGAGCTCCACGAGCCGCTTGGAGATGGTGAGACCGAGCCCGGTGCCGCCGTGCTTGCGCGTGGTCGAGGTGTCGGCCTGCGTGAACGGCTGGAACAAGCGCGCGCTCTGCTCGGGGGTCATGCCCATGCCGGTGTCCTCGACCGAGAACCGCAGCTTCACCTTGTTGCCGGTGCGCTCCTCCAGTGCGACGACGACGCGGACCTCTCCGCGCTCGGTGAACTTCACGGCGTTGTTCACGAGGTTCGTGACGATCTGGCCGAGTCGCAGCGGATCGCCCACGAGCTGCGACGGAACGCCGGGCGACACTCGCACGAGCAGCTCGAGACCCTTGTCGTGCGCCTTCTGCCCGACGACGTTGTTCACCTGCGCGAGCAACTGCTCGAGGTCGAACTCGGTGGTCTCGAGCTCGATGCGTCCGGCCTCGACCTTCGAGAAATCGAGGATGTCGTTGATGATGCCGAGCAGCGAGGTACCGGCGTTGTGGATCTTCGACAGGTAGTCGCGTTGCTTCGACGTGAGCTCGGTGCGCAGTGCGAGGTGCGCGAGACCGATCACGGCGTTCATCGGCGTGCGGATCTCGTGGCTCATGTTCGCGAGGAAATCGGACTTCGCGCGGGTGGCCTGCTCGGCCTGCTCTTTCGCGACGATGAGCTCCGCCTGCGAGGCCTCGCGATAGGCGTGGAGCATGATGGCGAGCTCGAGGTCGAGCACACCGTTGAGCGCGTGCGCGGCCGCCCGTGCGGCGTCGCGATCCGGAATCTCGATGAGCACGACGTCCAGCAGACGCGCTCGCATCACGCTCATCGCCACGAACATGTAGTGCTGCGGCAGACGGATCTGCACGTGCCGGTGGCCCGTGCGCGCGTGCCGATCGAAGTACGCGGTGTCCCACGGGCCCGTGAAGCAGTCGGCGAGCCAGCGCATGAGCGCACCCTTGAGGCGGGCCACCTGCGCGTCGCCGCCCGTCATCGCACTGCGGGCGCCCTCGTGGCCGAGGATGTGGGCGTAGAAGTCGTCGACCGCGCTCTGGAAGTGCGGTGTCAACCGCGGCCCCAGCGCGCGGAGTTGGTGCTCCTCGGGCTCTCCGAACCCGACGTAGCGCTTCATCTCGCCGAAGAGATCCTCGTCGATGGTCACGATTCGATCCTCTCGTCGAGGCAGCGACGCGACCATCATCGACGCTGGCGGGGACCCACCGCAAGCATCATCGGCGAGGGGCGAGAATTCGCGGGCAAACCCTGCGCGCAGCCCTCGTCACTTCGGTTTCGTGGTGCTCTTCGTGTACATGGCACCCTTGCCGTCGCGGCGGATCGCGATCCAGTCGTCGGCGTAGGTCGGACGCAGGATCTCGAGGGCGTCGTGCGTCAGCATCGTGTCGAGCTTCACCCAGCCGTTGCTCGCCAGCTCGTAGTCGTGGCGGTGCTTCGCGTACGCCTCGACGTGGGCCTCGAACGTCTCCTTCGCTTTCGCCGCTCGGGCATCGATCGCGTCGAGCTCGAGCTCGATCGCCGCGAGCACCTTCTTGCGGAACGCGGCCTGCTCCTCCAGCTCGGTCTGGGCCTTCGACTTGGGGCCGTCGGTCGGGGTCGTCGTGCCCGGCGCCTTGTTCGTCGGCTTGGCCGCGAGCGCTTCGACCGTCGCGCGGAGCTCGTCGAGCTCGTCCTGTTGCTGCGCGACGCGCTCGACGAGCGCCCCGTTCACCTGCGCCAGCTCGCGCTCGACGTCGCGATCCGCTCGGAGCTCGCCGGAGGCCAGGGTGAGGACCACGCCGATCGCGAGACTCGCGGACACGGCGACGTTTGCCTTGCGATGGACTGCCACGCCGGGTCGAGACGCCCCGAAACGGATGTGACGCGGGGCGCTGCGACAGGGCCCGGCGAGGCGTGTCGACCCCTCGGGGGAGGTCCGATGCGAACGGAACACGGTTGGCTCGTCGCGGGCGCGATCGCGATCACGGGGTGTGCAGGGGAATCGCCGGGGATCGACCCGTCGGGCTCGGTCGGCACCGACGGCGACGAGACGATCGGTGACCCGAGCGAAGGCGCGGAGTCGCCCACCGCGGACGACGACGCCGCGGACGACGACGACGACGACGGCTCCGCGGGCACCGACCCCGACGCCGGTGAGAGCGACGAGTCCGAGACCGGCGATCCTCCGCCACCGCCCGACGGGGTGTGCAACGCGGACGGGCAGTGCTCGTTCCCCGAGACGTGCAACACGTGTCCCGAAGAGTGCGGCTCGTGCGACGTCGCGGAGCTCCCCGATCAGCGCGCGAAGTACGTCGATCGAGCGTGCGAAGCGGACGGCGACGGGCTCGTCGACGAATGCGCCGCAGGGCCCGGGCAGCCCGGCCGCTTCGCCGATCTGCAGGTCGCGCTCGACTCGCTCGAGCCGGGCGACACACTCTTCGTGCATCCCGGCGACTACTGGCAGGAGGGCGACGCCTTCCGCGTCTCGGGCCTCGGCACCGAGGACGCGCCGATCGTGATCACCGCGGCGGTGCCCGACGATCCGCCGGTGATCCACTCGTGGGATCCGGCCGCGCCCGAGGACAACGCGCGCTCGCATCCGGCGATGGGCGGTGCCGAGGAAGAGATCTCGTGGATCATCGTGGACAACCTCGTGATCGACGGCCTGCTCGCGCTGCACGGCGATCACACGCGCATCCAGAACGTCGAGTGCACGCACGGCTGGGAGGTGTGCGACGGCAACTGGTCGTGCCTGCGGCTCGAGTGGTGCACCGACTGCATCGCCCACCACAACTGGGTGCACGACGTGTTCGACACGACCGGGCACTGCGACGGCGCGAAGCCAGGCCCGCGCGAGGCGGGCATGAAGGAGTTCGACGGCGTGCGCGTGATCTGGGAGCTCAACACGATCGAGAACACGGCCCAGTCGGGCTACGACCTGCACCGCAGCTCGGTCGATGCCATCGCGCGCTACAACCTCTTCCGCAACGCGGGCCCGAACGCGTCGATCCGCATGAACCGCACGGGCAACATCTCCGCGTACGGCAACGTCGTGCTCGGCGGCGGCACGTGCATCGACTTCGTGCCGGAGGATCCCGGCGACGGCTTCGCGAACCTCATCGATCACAACACGTGCTTGTTCACCGGCGCGGGCCTGTACTTCAACGGCTTCTCGCCGGCCACGGTGACGAACAACGCGTTCGCGTCGATCGGCCCCGGCAACGCCGACAACGTGATCATCGCCGCGGGCCCACCCGAGGACGGCACACCGCACACGGTCGATCACAACGCGTACGACGACGCGTCGGAGTGGGCGACCCAGATGTACGAGTACCCCTACTCGCCCACGCTCGCCGACTGGCAGCAGAACACGGACTACGACGACCACTCGATCGTCGCCTCCGGCGGCGCGTGCACGTTCACGGATCCACCGAGCGATCCCGCCGACGTCGACTTCGACCTCACGATCGCCGAAGGCCCGTGCCTCGACCTCGGCACGCGGGGCCAGCCCGTCGGCGCGTGCGCGCTGACCTCGTGCGTCGGTCACGACTGCAGCGGCTGCGGCTTCTGAGCGCGCCGGGTAACGTGCTCGCGGTGGGCGGCGTTGGGCCCACCACATCGTGGCGACCGCGATCCCTCCCCTGTCCGTGCTCGACCTGGTGCCGGTGTCCGCCGGCGCCGGGGTCGGCGATGCGCTGCGCGCCAGCGTCGAGCTCGCGAAGGCCGTGGAGCGACTCGGGTATCGCCGGCTGTGGGTGGCCGAGCACCACGGCATGCCGAGCATCGCGAGCGCGGCGACGGCGGTCGTCATCGGCCACCTCGCGGCCGCGACGTCGACGATCCGCGTCGGTGCCGGCGGCATCATGCTGCCCAACCACTCGCCGCTCGTGATCGCGGAGCAGTTCGGCACGCTCGCCGCGCTGTATCCGGGGCGCATCGATCTCGGGCTCGGACGCGCGCCCGGCAGCGATCAGCGGACCGCACGCGCGCTGCGACGCGATGCCGTGCGCGCGGCCGAGGCGTTCCCCCAGGACGTGCGCGAGCTGCAGGCGCTGCTCGGGCCGCCGGTCGCCGATGCGCCGATCGTCGCCGTGCCGGGCGCGGGCACCGAGGTGCCGCTGTGGATCCTCGGCTCGAGCCTCTTCGGGGCGCAGCTCGCCGCCGCGTACGGGTTGCCGTTCGCGTTCGCGTCGCACTTCGCACCGGATGCCTTGGACCACGCGATCGCGCTCTACCGCTCGCAGTTCCGGCCGTCGGCGCAGCAGCGTGAGCCCTACGTGATGCTCGGCGTGAACGTGCTCGTCGCGGACGACGACGCGACGGCGCAGCGGCTCTTCACCACGATCCAGCAGGCGTTCGCGAACCTCGTGCGCGGCCGGCCCGCTCCGTTCGCCCCACCGGTCGACGACATGGACGCGATCTGGTCGCCGCTCGAGAAAGAGCACGCGTCGAAGATGCTGCGCCACGCCGCGGTCGGTTCGCCGTCCACGGTGCGCGCCCGGCTCGAGCGTTTCGCCGAGGCGACGGTCGCGGACGAGCTCATCGTCGTCACGACCACCCACGATCCCCGCGATCGACTGCACTCGTACGAGCTCCTCGCGCGACTGAAGGAAGGTTCCCCATGAACGGCAGCAACAGCGGTCCCGGCTACGCGAAGCACCCCGAGCACACCGTCACCGTCGCGCCGTTCTCCGGCCGCGTCGTCGTGCGATCCGGCGACGAGATCATCGCCGACAGCCGCCACGCGCTGCGGCTGAACGAGGCGAAGTACCCGGCGGTCTACTACGTGCCCCGCGCGGACGTCCGCATGGATCGCCTCGCGCGCACCGACCACGGCACCCACTGCCCGTTCAAGGGCGATGCCGCGTACTTCTCGATCACCGGCGTCGCCGACAACGCCGTGTGGAGCTACGAGCACCCGTACGACGAGGTCGCCGAGATCCGCGAGCACCTCGCGTTCTATCCGGACAAGGTCCGCATCGACGTCGAGCCCGCGTGATACGATCGTCGCGGTGCACACGACCCCGCGACTGCTGATCGGTTTGGCCCTGCTCGCGGGATGCGGCGCCGAGGACGAGCCCGAGCCGTCCGCCGGCGACGACAGCGAGACCGGCAGCACCGACGGTGCCGACGACGACACGGCGGACGACGACGACGGGTCGCTCGACACCGGCTCGACCGACGACGGCGACACGACGACCGACGGTGACGGCGAGACCGACGGCGACGGCGAGACCGACGGCGACTCCAGCGACGACGGCACCGGGGCGCAGCTGCCCGGGGACGTGCTCGATCTGCACGCGTGGAAGCTGACGCTGCCCACGGGCGCCGACGGTCCCGACGAGATCTGGCCGCCCGAGCTGCTCGAGTACGAAGGCGACCCGTGCTTCCGCGTCGACGATACCGGCGCCGTCGCGTTCGTCGCGGGCGTCGACGGCGTGACGACGGAGAACTCCTCGTATCCGCGCTGCGAGCTGCGCGAGCTCACCGACGACGGCGTGGACGAGGCCGCTTGGTCCACGACCAGCGGGCGTCACACGATGACGATCGTGCAGGCGATCACCGAGACGCCGACGAACAAGCCCCACGTCGTCGCGGGCCAGATCCACGACGCGGACGACGACCTCGTGATGATCCGGCTCGAGGGCGAGCGGCTGTTCGTCGAGGCCGCAGGCGAGGAGATCGCGCCCGACCTCGACGCCGCCTACGTGCTCGGCACGGAGTTCACGGTGCGCATCGAGGTGGAGGGCGGCGTCATCGCGATCTACTACGACGACCTCGAGGCGCCGGCCGTGACGCTCGAGCGCGACACCGACGGCTGCTACTTCAAGGCCGGCGTGTACACCCAGTCGAACGAGGAGTACGACGAGCCGCCCGATCGCGGTGCGGTCGCGATCCGCGAGCTCGACGTGACGCATCGGTGAGCCGCGGGATCACTCGCCGGCGAACACGACGAGGCCGGTCGTCTCGTTGTACGCCGCTGCGCCCACGCGGTCCGGTGGCGGCGCGCCGTCGAACATGAACGGGCCGAACTGCCCGTACGGGTTGCCCGGGAAGAAGCCGAAGCAGACGCCCACGTCCATCACGTGCACCGACTCCGTGGTGACGACCGCGAGATACGGCCCCACCGGCCCGTTCGCCTCGCACAGCTCCGACACCTCGTTCGTCACCCATCCGTCGCCGTTCGTCACGTCGAGCCACATCGCGCGCACGTCGGCGCCCGCCGGCGCGCCCGGCTCGTCCCACTCGGGCCCGAACACGGTGCTCTGATCGTAGGTGAACGTGCCGTTCGCGTAGGCGTAGAGGAACGCGACGTCGCTGCCCGCGATCGTGATCCCTTCGGGCGCACCGGGACCGCCGCCCCAGTACGCCGGGATCGAGTACGCCGACAGCACCGGCGCCTCCACTTCCGGGAAGCGATCGGCGACCATCGTCTTCGCCTCCCACGTGCGCGCCTCGAGGTCGACCTCGATCACCTCGTCCTGCGTGAGCACGAACGCGACGCGATCGGCCTCGATGTCGAACGCGGCGAGCACGGCCGAGTTCGGCGCGAGTGCAGCGGGTCCGCCGATCGTCACGGCCTCCCACGCGTTGCCGCCCCGCGGCAGGAACCACGCGTCGCACGCGTTCGGGTCCTCGTCGCACGGCAGCGCGGGGCCCTCGGTCGCGCTGTCGCCGGTGCTCTCCGCATCGGCCCCCGTGGTGTCGCCACTCGCCGACGTCGCCTCGGCGTCGCCCGTGGGCCCGTCGTCGTCGTCGTCGTCGCCGGGCCCCGACACGGAATCGGTCGCGCTCGCGTCGGTCGTGCCGGTGCCGTCCTC
>CAYXVR010000016.1:74883-200434 GCA_964468635.1 uncultured Nannocystaceae bacterium | reverse complement strand
AAGAAGGACAAGGCCGAGGACAAGAAGGACAAGGCCGAGGACAAGAAGGACAAGGGCAAGTCCGAGGGCAAGGCCGACGAGAAGAAGGGCGGCTGAGGGGCACCATGATCACTCGCAACATCACTCTCCTCTCTGCAGCGCTCACGCTCGTGCTCGCCGGTTGCGGCGGTGCGGGCGACGGCAAGGACGGCAAGGACGCGAAGGGCAAGACCGCGAAGCGCGACGTCAAGGACGCGAAGGGCAAGAAGGACGACAAGAAGACCGACGCGAAGAAGCCCGACGAGAAGAAGGCCGATGCGAAGACGCCGGATGCGGCCGAGGGTGGCGAGGAGCCGCCCCCGGACGACAAGGCCGCCGAGGGCGAGCTCACCGACGAGAAGGTCGTCGAGGTCGCCAAGACCGCGAAGGAGATCGAGGCGAAGCCCGCCGAGGCCGACGCGATCCTCCAGGCGCACGGCATGGACCGCGAGCAGTTCGACGTCGCAATCGCCACGATCGCCAAGGATCAGTGGAAGAGCGACCTCTACATCTCCGCGTTCGCCGAGCCCGCCAAGGGCTGATCCGCAGAACTGCGTAGCTCGATTGTGGGCCTCGATCGCCGTGAGGGCGGTCGAGGCCTTCGTCGTTTGACATTCGGAGCTCCTCGTCGAACCATCGGCGCATGGTTGGATCGGTTGGATGGGTTGGATGGAATCGAGTGGTGGCCACGTGGGTCGTCGCGTCGGTGGCGATTGCGTGCGGCGACGATGCGGCGAGCGAGGGGTCGGCGAGCGCGGAGGAAGCTGGAGCGAGCGAGAGTGCCGCGAGCGAGAGCGGAGCGACGAACGCAGAGGCGTCTGCGTCCGCCGACGGCGAGGGCGAGAGTGAGTCGGCGGACAGCGGCGAGTTGCCGCCGGATCTCGAGTGCGAGGATCCGCAGCCGATCCTGCAGATGGACAGCGACATCGCGACGGGGTTCGTGCAGTGCAGCGACGGATTCGTCCATCGCGTGGAGGCGGCGACGTGCGTGGCGCCGACACCGAGCGACACGTGCACGCCCGATCCGACGAACGCGGGCTCGCCCTGCGAGACGGCGGCCGACTGCACGGCGCAGCCCTACGGGTCGTGTGCACAGCAACCGGACCACATGGGCGGCGGCTGCGACTGCAAGTACGGATGCGCCACCGATGCCGATTGCGGCGATGGCGAGATCTGCATGTGCGCGGGCCTCGGTGGCGGGCCCGCGTGCATTCCCGCGAGCTGCGTCGTCGATGCCGACTGCGACGGCATGTGCGGATGGAATGCGACCGCCAGCGATTGCGGCGACGCGTTCTATCAGATGGGGTGCCTCGACGAGGCCGCGGAGTGCCGAACGACCTGCCCTGACGCGCCCGGGTGCAACGACGTGATTCAGCCGGTGGACTGCGTCGTGCAGGACAACGCGTGGGTGTGTCAGCCCACCGAGTGTGGCGGATGTGGCTGAACGGCCGCGCGGCGCATTTCCGTCGCACTGACGCGCGGGCATGAAGCTGGCACCATGCCGCTCGCATGGAGACCGAGCTGGCGATCGTCGCACTCTTCTCGGTGGCCACGCTCGTCGCGCTCGTGACGCGGTGGGTGCGGATCCCGTACACCGTCGCGTTGGTCGTCGTCGGCCTCGTGCTCGGCAACGTCGAAGCGTTCGAGGCACCGCATCTCACGAAGGAGCTGCTCTTCGCCATCTTCCTGCCAGGACTGTTGTTCGAGGCCGCCTTCCACCTCGAGTTCAAGCACTTCTGGGCGAACAAGGTCGCGATCCACGGGCTGGCGATTCCCGGTCTCGTCGTCGCGATCTTCGCGACCGCGGCGGTGCTCGTACCCGCGGTGGTCGGGCTCCGATTCGAGCACGACTTCCTGTTCGTCCACGGGCTGCTCTTCGCAGCGCTCATCGCCGCGACCGACCCGATCGCCGTCGTCGCGCTCTTCAAGAGCCTCGGTGTGCCCAAGCGGCTCAACGTGCTCGTCGAGGGCGAGAGCCTCGTGAACGACGGCGCCGGAGTCGTGGTGTTCACGCTCGTGCTCGCGTCCGCTTCGGGCGCGGAGCTCGATGCCGCGGACGCGGTCATCGAGTTCGTCCGGGTCGCCGGGCTCGGAGGGCTTGTCGGAGCGGTGATCGGATACGCCGCGTCACGACTGATCCACGCGGTGGACGACCCGATGATCGAGATCACCCTCACCACGATCGCGGCGTACGGCTCGTTCGCAGCCGCCGAGCACTTCCACTACTCGGGCGTGATCGCCACCGTCACCGCCGGCATGCTGTGCGGTAACCACGCTGCGCGCACCGGCATGAGCCCCTCCACGCGCATCGCCGCCGAGACGTTCTGGGAGTATCTCGCGTTCGCACTCAACTCCTTCGTGTTCCTGCTCATCGGGTTCGAGGTGAGCCTGCCGGCTCTCCTCGGACACTGGCAGGCGATCGTGATCGCGTGGATCGCCGTCGGCCTCGGCCGCGCCGTCGTGACGTTCGGGGTCGCAGCGCTCCTGCGACCCACGCGCGAGCGCATCCCGTGGACATGGGCGGGCGTGATGGCGTGGGGGGGACTCCGCGGCGGTCTGTCGATGGTGCTGGTGCTCGCGCTGCCCCGCGATTTCCCGCACCGCGAATTCCTCGTCACGCTGACCTTCGGCGTCGTCGTCCTGTCGATTCTCGTGCAGGGGCTCACCATGTCGCCGCTCCTACGCAAGCTCGGCCTGACGGCGAAGTCGGAGCTGCTCGTGCGGTACGACGAGCACGTCGCGCGTCGGCGGGCCGCCAACGCAGCGCTCGCCCGGCTCGCCGTCCTGGTCGCGGACGACGAGGTGCATGCCGAGGACGCTGCGTCACTGCGGGCGGAGTACGAGGAACGACGGGGCAAGGCGGTCGAGCAGCTGGCGGTACTCGACGCCGACGCCGGCACGATGCGCCAGCAGCATCGGCTCGTCGCGCGACGAGCACTCGTGCTTGCCCAACGAGAGTCTCTGCTGGAGAGCCTCCATCGCGGTGAGATCGGGTCCGAGGCCCACGAGCACCTCGCCGCCGAGCTCGACGCCGAGCTCGTGGAAATCGACGAGGCTTGCCGCGAGTGAGCGCGTCAGTCGCGTGTGCTCACGATGGTCGGTCCCAGCCCGTCGAGCAGCGCACCGAGCAAGGCGCGGACCTCGGCTGGCGAGTCGACGCGGTAGCGATTGTGCCGCCCGGCGACGCCGACGTGGATGGCGATCGCGTGATCGGGGAGCGCGGCGTACATGTCGAAGTCCGTGCGGTCGTCGCCCATGGCGAGCACGAATGCATCCTCGAGATCGAGTGCTCGCACGTAGCGGCCCTTGTCGATCCCACCCGCGCGGAGCTCGACGACCTGATGCCCGGTGAGGATCTCGACGGGGTCGTTGGCGAACTGCTCGGCCAGGTGGAGCCTGAGCTCACGCGCGCGCCAGCTCCCGTACGTCGGCTCGACGCGACGATGGTGCCACGCGATCCCCCCGAGCTTGAGCTCCACCTCGCTGCCGTCGACCTCGGCCGCGACCGCGCGCAGGATGGGGTCCGCCCGTTCGATCCAGCGCAGGTCGAGATCGACGCGCGTCACCCACCGATCGCCGCCGACGGGTCGCACCGCGTAGCCATGCTCGGCACAGAGCGAGAGCGGGAGCTCGCCGAGCCAAGCGCCCAGCGTCCGGCGATCGCGACCGCTCACGACGTGTACGTCGGTGGCCGGCAGCCCGGCCAGCGCGAGCAAGAGTGCGCGCAGATCCGAACTGGGCACCGCCTCGTGCGGACGCGCGGTGAACTCGCGTAGCGTCCCGTCGTAGTCGAGCAGGATGACGCGACGCTTCGCGAGTCGGGCGCGATCGACGAGATCGGTGGTGTGCGACAGCTCGATGCGCGCGACCTCGTCGCGTCGACGCTCCTCCTCGAGGCCGGCCTCGGCAGCGCCGAGGAATCGCTTCGCCCACTTCGCACAGTCCATGTCGAGCACACGTGCGCGCATGCTCGACATCCGCGTGCGCCGTTCATCGGCGTCCATGGCGAGCGCGACCTCCAGCAGATCGGCGACGCCGCGGATGTCCCACGGGTTGGCGAGCAGCCCGCCGGTCAGGCTGTGCGCCGCGCCGGCGAACTCGCTGAGCAGCAGCACTCCGGGCTCGACGTCGTCCTCGAGCGTCTCGGACTGGCAGAGGACGAGCTCGTGCGCGACGAGGTTCATCCCATCGCGCGCCGGCAACACGATGCCGACGTCCGCCGAGCGGTACACGGCGGCGAGCTCGTCGAGATCGTACTGACGATGCAAGTACTCGACGGGTGTCATGCCGAGCGTCCCGTACGCCCCGTTGATTCGCCCTACCTCCTGCTCGATCTCCTGCTTGAGATCGCGGTAGTCGTCGGTGTCGAGGCGCGAGGGCACGACGACCTGCACGAGCACGTTCTCGGCCGCCCGCCGCGGATCTCGGCGCAGGAACTCCTCGTAGGCGGCGAGCTTGAGCGGGATCGCCTTGCTGTAGTCGAGCCGCTCGACACCGAGGATCACGCGCCGCCCGCCCCACCCCGCGCGAAGCTGCGCGACGCGATCGGCACAGGCCTGCGTCCCCAGCACGGCGCGCAGGCGCGTGACGTCGGCGCCGATCGGATGCGTGCCCAGACCGATGCGCCGGCCCTCGTGGGACACGAAGTCCGTCCCGGACTCCGCACCGAGCACGCGCAGGCAGGACGATCGGAAGTGACGCACGTAGTCGCCGGTGTGGAAGCCGATGTAGTCCGCACCGAGCACGCCGGCGAGCAGCTCGCGCCGGGCTGGCAGGATGCGATAGACCTCCGACGACGGAAACGGGATGTGCAGGAAGAAGCTGATGCGCACGTCGGGCCGGCGGCGACGCAGCATCTCCGGCACGAGCATCGAGTGATAGTCCTGGACCCACACGTGCGCGCCCACGGGGGCGACGGCCGCGATGGTGTCGGCGAATCGCTCGTTCACCTCGCGGTAGGCCTGGAAGTAGGTGGCATCGATGGCGACGCGACCGAGGAAGTAGTGGAAGAGCGGCCAGATGACCGAGTTGCACATGCCCGTGTAGTAGGGCTGCTCGAGCGCCGCGGGGATCGTCACCGCATGGTATCCGGCCGACGCGAGCGCCCGCTCGACCGCGGCCGGGTCCGCCGTGCTCGGCAACGGGCCCGGCCAGCCGACCCACGTGAACGCCATCTGGTCGCGGGCTCCACCGAGCGCGGTGGCCAGCCCTCCGACGGTGTCACGGAGCTCGAGCTCGCCATCGCCGCGATCGTGGATGGCGACGGGCAACCGATTGCTCACCACGACCAACGCGCGCTCGCGTGCCACCACAGGAATCGCGAGATCCATCGACGAGACCGACACGTGCCACCGTAAGCCAAGCGAACGAGCGCCGCAACGCACGTCGCCGCGCTTGTGCACTGTGTGAGCACGCGATTGCACTCTCGCCGCATGCGCGCGCGGCGGCACGCCTGTAACCGTCCGCCGCCGCCGGCATAACACCCGTTCGTGCGCGTATCGTTCGCCACCCTCGTCGCATGCGCGTGGGTCGGCAGTGCATGCGGACCACCGCACGGCGTCGCCGACCTCGAGATCGCAGACCCGGCGCACCACTGGATCGAGGGCGGATACGTGCGGCTCGAGCCGCCGATCCACCTCCCGTCCTCCGCGCCCGATGCCTCGCAGGTGGAGATCTGGTTGCGATTGCCCGAGCACGGGGAAATCTCGACACGTACCGGAGAGGATGGCGTCGCGCGGCTCGACTTTCCTCCGGGCACGATCGCGGACCGAGTCGAGTACGCCGGTCTCGGAGACGACCGCCGCGTCGTGGACGTGCGCGGTGCGACGGTCGACGACGCGGGTCGATGCCGGTGGCACGTACTGCGTCCCACCAGCGCCGTCACGGACGCGGCGCTCTTCGGCGTGCAGTGGCCGTGCGACGACGACGATGCCCAGAGCTCCGCGACCTCGATGATGCTCGATGCCCTCGCGACCCGTGGATTCTCCGCGGACGTGCCGCCGACCGCGCGAGCGCGCGAGCTCGCGTCGTTCGCCGCCAAGAACGACTGCGGCGGCTGCCATCGACGCGCGCGACCGGATGCGACGGTCGAGGGCGAGCACGGCATCGTTCACCGGGGCACGGATGCGAACGGCTTCTTCGTGCCCCAGACCGTGCTCTCCGACGCCGTCCCGCTCGAGCGCTACGGAAGATTCGATCCCAACGCGGCCGATCCCGCCGTGACCGCCCATTGCGACGGCGGTCGTCCGGCGGCACGCGTCGACCGCAACGGCTCGATGCGGTGGTCGTGTTCCGACGGGCGCGTGCCGGTCGGACGGTACGATTGGGGCATCGCCCGTCGTCGAGATCCCTTCCGCGTCGCCCGGCTCTGTTCGAGTCGGGCAGCTTTGATCGAGCACGCGGACCCGGAGACACGAGCTCGTTTCGCCGATGCGATTCGCGTCTGCGCACCGTAACCGATGCGCACGAGCGGCATAGCTACACGCCGGGAGGAACTTGCCCATGCGAACGAACCTGCGTGACGTACTCGAAGCGATTGCACTGACCGGGCTCCTGGTCGCCGGCTGCAGCGACGAAGACGGCGACGGCGAGAAGACGGCGTCGGCGACGATGGAGGGCTCCGAGGCGGGGTGTCCCGGCACGACGGCGGGGTGCCCCGGCACGACCGCGGGATGCCCCGGCACGACCGCGGGATGTCCCGGCACGACCGCAGGTTGTCCCGGCACGACCGCCGGATGTCCCGGCACGACCGCAGGTTGTCCCGGCACGACCGCAGGTTGTCCCGGCACGACCGCAGGTTGTCCCGGCACGACCGCAGGTTGTCCGGGTACCACGGCAGGTTGCCCGGCGACGACGGAGGGCTGAGCATGTCGTCGTCCGCACGTCGCGTCGGGATCGGCCTGCGGCGCGAGCACTTCGACGAGGTGCCGCGATGCGAGCGCACGCTCGACGTGCTCGAGATCGTGCCCGAGAACTTCGTCGGACAGGGCGGACGCTCGCGCGCCGTGCTGCGCGCGTGCGCCGAGCGATGGCCCATCGCCGTGCACGGCGTCTCCGCCTCGGTCGGCGGTCCGGATCCCCTGGACCACGGCTATCTGCGGGCCCTGAAGGGGCTGCTCGACGAGCTCGACGTGCCGCTCTACACCGATCACCTGTGCTACGCCGCCATCGGCGGCGTGGCCTTCCACGATCTACTGCCGCTGCCGTTCACCGACGAAGCGGTTCGCCACTGTGCCCGACGAATCCGCGAGCTGGCGGATGCGCTGGAGCGCCCGGTGGCGGTGGAGAACATCACCTACTACGCGACGATGCCGGGCAGTGTGCTCGACGAAGGGGCGTTCGTGCGAGCGGTGGTGGAGGAAGCGGGCTGCGGCCTGCTGCTGGACGTGAACAACGCCTACGTCAACGCGCGAAACCACGGTTTCGACCCCTACGACGTGCTCTTCGCGTTGCCGCTCGAGCGCACCGTCCATGTGCACCTCGCCGGGCATTGTCGCGAGGATGGTCGACTCGTCGACGATCACGGCGCCGCCGTGATCGACGAGGTCTGGGCGCTGTACGCCGCCGCGCTTCCGCACCTCGGATCGTGCTCGACGATCGTGGAATGGGACACGAACATCCCGCCGCTCGATCGCGTGCTCGACGAGGCCGATCGCGCCCGTGCAGCGATCGCGCTCGCCACCCGGGCGCATCCGATGGCGGAGTGCGGATGACGCTGCACGCGTTCTTCTCCACGATGGGGCCGTTTCTGCGCGGCGCTCGGTCCGTCGTCGAGGTCGAGAGGACGCTGGGGCTCTCGCGATCCGGGACGGCCGCGCTCGACTTCTATCGAGTGCTGGTCGCGCGCAACGACGCGAAGATCCTCCGCGAGATCTGTCCGTCGCTGCACACGCTCGCGCGGCGGGCCGGCCGGTGGCAGGAGCTCGTGCGCGACTACGTGGCGGCCCATCCCCCGTGCGGCGGCGATCCGAACCGCGCTGCCGACGCGCTGCCCGAGTACCTACGCAGTCGGGCCGATGTCGATCCGCTCTGGTCCGAGCTGGCGGACTACCACGTCGCGCGGGTGCAGGCCCACCATGCGCC
Source organism: uncultured Nannocystaceae bacterium (assembly GCA_964468635.1). Lineage (GTDB taxonomy): Bacteria > Myxococcota_A > Polyangia > Nannocystales > Nannocystaceae > Xiheibacterium. The sequence continues at coordinate 192,334 of CAYXVR010000016.1, read as the reverse complement.
CGAAGGGGATCGGGACGACGATGGATTCGATCGCCGCTTGTTCGTGCGCCAGTACATGCACCCGGTCCCGGCCATCGTCGACGCGCTGGCTCGAGGCCAGGACGTCACGCTGCCGCAGCCGCGACCGACGATCGTCGTCGTCTTCCGCGACACGCGGACGTTGCGGGTCCGCAGGCTCGCACCGAGCGCAGCGGGCCTGGCCGCTCTGGCCCGCCGCGAGGGCCTCGGGCTGCCCCCACCGCTGTCGGGGCTCCCGAGCGCGGTGATCGACGCGGCGGAACGAGGGCTCGAACGTGACGGCGTGCTCGTCCGTCGGACGCACTTCGAGGAGGACGCAGATGACTGAACGAATCCTGGTCTGGTCGCTGGCGACTTGCATGGCGTGCACCGCGTCCGAGGACGCGCAATCCGACGGCGACGATCCGACGGAATCGGAGGGCTCCGCGGAGTCCACCGGATCGGGCGACGCGATCGATGCCGATGCCGTGCTCGCGCGGGCGTTGCGATTCGCCGACGAGCTCGAGCGCGTCACGGCGATGTCCCAGCCGAGCCAGCACGGGCTCGCGGACACGGTGCACGTATGGGTCGAGCCCGATGCCGCCGCCTCGTTCCGCATGCTCGATCCCGCTGCCGACGAAGGGACGGACGTCGCCTTCCCGCCGGACACGCTGTTCGTGAAGGAACACCTCGACGCCGACGGCGTCGACGTCGGTCTCACGATCATGTTCCGCGGGCCCGAGGGCTACGCACCCGACTCCGCCGACTGGTGGTGGGGCCGCACGAACGCCGCGGGCGTACTGCAGGACGAGGGGCAAGTGGGCTTCTGCATCGGCTGCCACGCCGGCGCCAACGCGGAGGCCTACGTGTTCGGCGTCGCGAACGACAACCAGACGCCGTGACCCGACTCGCCGACGAGGTAGAGTCGGGGGCGTGACGGGACCCTACCGATTCGTTCCCCACTGCCCCCCGCGAAGCAGTGACGACGAGCTGCTGGCGCGAGGTGCCGAGTTCTTCGCGCGCATGGATGCGCGCCGCTCCGTGCGAGCGTTCAGCCCCGATCCCGTGCCGCGAGAGGCGATCGAGCTCGCGATTCGCACGGCCTCGACGGCGCCATCGGGCGCGCACCGTCAGCCGTGGCGCTTCGTGGTGGTCGACGACCCGCAACTGAAGACGGCGATCCGCGAGGCCGCGGAGGCGGAGGAGCGACGCAGCTACGAAGAGCGAATGCCGGACGAGTGGCTGGCCGCCCTCGCGCCCCTCGGCACCGACTGGCGCAAGCCCTACCTCGAGATCGCGCCGTATCTCGTCGTCGTGTTCGAGTGCACGGTCGACGTGGACGCCGAAGGACGGACGCACAAGAACTACTACGTGCGAGAGAGCGTCGGCATCGCGTGCGGCCTGTTCGTCGCGGCGCTCCAGACGATGGGCCTGTGCACGCTGACCCACACCCCGAACCCGATGGGATTCCTCACCCGCATCCTCGGCCGCCCCGCGCACGAGCGGCCGTTCGTGCTGTTTCCGGTGGGCCACGCGGCGCCCGATGCGTTGGTGCCGGATCTCCGCCGCAAGCCGCTCGCAGAGGTCGCCGTGTGGAACCCACGGGGCGACGCCGCGAGATGACGTACACCAACGCTCGATGCCCCCAGTGAGCTGGTCGACGCGCGTGCAGGACCGGTGGTCGGTCGCACTCGGCTGTGCGCCCGACGAGCGAGCAGACGTCGTCGCGGCGATGATGCGCGCAGGTCCCAGCGAGTCCACCGGCTACTGGTTGCAGCTCGCACTCTCGGTCGGCATCGCCACCATGGGGCTCGTGCTCGACAGCGGCGCGGTGGTGATCGCCGCGATGCTGGTCGCACCGCTCATGGGGCCGATCGTCGCGCTCGGCATGGGGCTCGCGATCGGATCGCCGTTCCTCGTCGTGCGATCGAGCGTTCGAACCCTGCTGAGCGCAGCGATCGCCGTCGCTGCGGCCGCCGCGATCGTGCGCGCGCTGCCCTTCCAGACGATGACGCCCGAAATCGCCGCGCGTGCCGTGCCCACCGCGCTCGACCTCGGAACCGCGGCCTTCTGCGCGCTCGCGGGTGTGTACGCCGCGATGCGGCCGAGCTCCGACGTCGCGTCGACGGCCGCCGGCACGTCGATCGGGATCTCGCTGGTTCCGCCGCTGTGTGCGAGCGGCTACGGGCTCGGCACGATGGATCTGGAGGTCGCAGGCGGGGCAGCGCTCTTGTTCCTCGCGAACGTCGTGGCGATCATCGTGATCGGCACGATGGCATTCGCGGCGGTGGGGTTCAACCGCGTGGACGTCGCGGCGATCGAGCGAGTGGCGCTGGAGGCCGAGAACGGATCCACGTGGATCGTTCGCTTCGCACGTCGGTTCTCCCGCGTCTTCTCGTCTCGCCACGGAATCGGCCTGCGCATCGCGATGCCGCTGGTATTGCTCGCTGTCGTGGCAGCTCCCCTGGTGAAAGCGCTCGACGAAGTGACGTGGCAGATCCGCGTGCGCAGCGACGTCGACACCTTGCTCGGTGGCCTCGACGTCGAGGTCCTCGAGTCGAGGGTGAATCTCGATCGCAGGTCCATCGAGCTCGCGATCGTGTTCATCGGCACCACCACCGACGCAGCGGATCTACGCACGCGCTTGGACGAGCGCTTGCGGGAGGTCACGGGCGCGGCCCCCCGACTGGCGGTGTATGCGGTGCCCGATGCGAGCGACTTCGCCGGCCTGCAGGCCGCACTGCGCGAGCGGCCGGTCGCACCGATCCCACCGCCGGTGATCGTCGAGCGCCCGCCGGCGCCGGAGCCCCAGGAGCAGGTCGACGACGCGCTGTCGCTCGTCACCGCGTCGGTCGAGCGCCACTGGCCCGAGGTCGCGCTCGGCGGCGTACTGGCCACGAGGGTGGAACAGGCCGGCGAGGGCTATCGGGTCACGGTGACGCACCACGGCCCTGCGCTCGATGGGGCGGCACGCGAAGTGCTCGAGCGCGCGCTCGCAGAGGAGCTCGGACGGGCGGTCGAGGTGAGTGACGCCGCGATCCCGCGCGACTCGCTCGTACCGCAGGACGATCTGTCGGCGTTCGCGCTGGAGCTCGCGGTGTGGATCGAGCGCTCGCGCCCGATCGACGCGATCGTCTTGTGCGCGCAGGTGCCTCCGCCGCCGAAGCCGAGTCGCCGTCGGGTGCCGCCGGAGGATCCGGCGCGTGCGCGACTGCTCGCGCTCTTCGCCACGCATCCGCGGTCCGAGATCACCGAAGGCGTCGCGTGGAACGTGCGCTTCTCGACGGAGCCGTGCGCGAACGGGCAGTGACGCGGACGACTCGAGCCGCCCGAGTCGACTGCGGTCGCCTGCCTGGACTTCGCATGGGTGTGCAACGAGGACTCGCTCTGCGAGGACTGCGGGTGAGCGCCTCCGCGAGTTGGTAGCATCGCGGGCATGCTCGATTTTTCCGGAGGCTGGTCCAAGCTGGTCGAGAAGCTCGTCGGGTGGATCGAGTCGCTCATCCTGATGCTTCCGAATCTCGTGCTCGCCGTGATCACCATCGTGATTGCGGTCTGGGTGGGTCGGTGGGTCCAACGCGGCGTCCACCGCCTCGTGCTGCGAATCTCCGACAACCGGCCGTTCAGCGACCTGCTGGGCGCCATCGCTCGGATCGGAGTCGTCCTCACCGCGGCATTCGTGGCACTCGAGATGTTGAGCCTCGACAAGACGGTCACTTCGCTCCTGGCGGGCATCGGCGTGGTCGGGCTGGCGCTCGGCTTCGCATGCCAGGACATCGCCGCGAACTTCATGTCGGGCTTCATCATGGCGGTTCGCCGACCGTTCGACGTGGGCGATCTCGTGGAGGTGAACGGTCGATTCGGGCAGATCCGCGCGATCGAGATGAGAGCCACCGAGGTCGAGACTCCCGACGGATTGACGGTCCTGATCCCCAACAAGGACGTCATGCAGAACGCGATCGTCAACTACACGAAGACCCCCGGGCGGCGCCTCGACCTCGAAGTGGGGACGGCATACGCGAACGACATGGAAAAGGTGCGCACCGTGACGATCGCCGCGGTACAGGACGTCCCGCACCGCGACAACGCACGCGAGGTCGAGGTGTTCTTCACCGGCTTCGGCGACAGCTCGATCGAGTTCGTCGTACGGATCTGGCTCACGCGCGCCGGACAACTCGAATGGGTGCACGCGAGGTCCGAGGCGCTGATCGCCCTGCGGAAGGCCTTCAATCGCGAAGGGATTCGGATCCCGTTCCCCATCCGGACGCTGGATTTCGGCGCGAGCGTCGTGGGCGGCGAGCGCATGGACGCGATGGGCCTGCGCGCGGCCGCGGGCCCTGCCGAGCGCTGATCATGCGTCCGGCTCGCTCGGCAGCGGCGGTTCGGCGCCCTCGCGCACGAGCAGCAGTATGGAGCGCTGCTGCTCGCCGTCGGTCCACCAGGCGATGCCGTCGAACGGAGGGGTGGTCGGGAGCGCCTCGCGGTCGCCGTCGAGCACCACGCGACACAGCGTTGCGCGGCAAGTCACCGTCTCGATTCGCAGCGCGCCGTCGATCGCTTCGATCGCGGCGACGATCGCCTGCTCGGTCTCCGTCGCCCACGCGTCGTCGCGCAGCTCCGCGTCGAACGCCGCGTCGAAGCGCTCCTGGGCGAGCCGATCGAGTGCGCGGGTCTCGAGCTCGTCGTCGGCCGCGATGTCCACACTGCCGTGCGGTCGGTCGGCCGCTATCGGGACCGACGGACGGCGCAGCAGTGGACGCTCGCGCCGGTGCTCGCGAGCAGGCGCGACCGCCCTCACGGTGCTCGCCCTTGCCCGCGCCGGCGCGACGGCGGTGCGCCGGACCGGCGTCAGTGGCGTGGGGCGCGTGCACATCACGGACGCGACGAACACCGAGGTTGCGACACCGAGTCCCGCGACGAGCGACGCCCGCATGCGCTGGTAGACGTGCAGGCCGCGGATTCGATCACTCGTCGAAATCGCCGCGCGCTGTGATCAACCCGGGGAGCCACCCCGTCTTCGTCCTGGCGATGGCGGGATGCCGTCGCGGAGGAATCGTTCAAATGAAGTGGAAGACGATCATGCTGGCCCTCGCTACCGCTGCCGCCGCCGTCACGCTGGTCTCACGACCCGTCGAAGCGCTGCCGTCCAACGAAGTCACTCACTACTACTACAGCACCGCGGCGAGGACCACGTTGGTGGGGTCCCACGAAGTCACGAGCTGCTACGGGGTCGTCAATGAGATGGAAGGCGTCACGAGCCCATACCGCACCACGGTCTCGACCAACTGCTCCAATGAGAACACGGTGATCAAGTGCTACGTGCACAGCCAGCAGGTGACGTGCCCATGGTGAGCGTCAATCGATGATGCCGAGGTCTTCGTTCGTCGGGGCGCCGCAGGCGAGCCACTCGCCGAGCAGCTCGCGCTCGTCGTCGGCCGCTGCGCCGGCGGGGGGCATCGTCGCGTTCTGATCCGCCGCGCGGGCCCACATGCGGTCCGCGTTCTGGCGGACGAGCTCGACGGTCTCGAGGTTGATCGCGTACGGGGCGTTCTGCCGCACGTCGGCCGGCAGCTCGCTGTGGTGGCAGCCCGTGCAGTAGGTCAGCACGAACGGGCCGCCGAAGTTCTCCCACGTGAGATCGGAATCGTCGGGGCACGGGCGCTCGTCGAGGTCGCTCCACTCCGCGGGTGCGCCGGTCGATTCCTCGCTCGCGTCGCTCGTGCTCTCGTCGCCGTCGTCGTCGACGGCGCCCGTGCTCGACTCGTCGTCGGCGGCGGTGTCGTTCTCCGCGTCGTCGCTCTCGCGACACGCAGCGACCGCGAGTGCGCACGCGAACAGCTCACGCGTGCAGCGCATGCAGCGGCTCCGCGTTCGGCAGGTACAGCGCCGGATCCACGCCGACCGCCGCGAGCAATCCCGCGGCGAAGTTCGAGTACTGCAGCTGCTTTCCGTTGCCGCTCGGCGTGCCGGTGGCGAGATCCACCGAACGTGCGGCGAGCAGATCCGTCGTGCCGCCGAGCACCCGCCCGCCCGGCAATCCGCCGCCGAGCAGCAGCGCGCTCGTCACCGGCCAGTGGTCCTTGCCCCCGGTCGCGTTCAACAGCGGCGTGCGGCCCATCTCCGACACCACCGCGATCACCGTCTCGTCGAGCAGCGTCGCACCGCCGGCCTTGCCCGGCTTGTCGGCCAGCGAGTCCACCAGCAGCTTCAGCCCCGTGAAGAGCATCTCGTGCTGCGGCACCTGCAGGGCATTCGCATCGTGCGTGTCGAAGCTGCCCGTCTCGATCTGCACCGCCCACGACAGCTCGCGCTCGAGCGCGTTCACGGCCAAGGTCGCCTGGACGCCCAAATCGCGCGTGTAGTCGAGCTCGCCGAGCGCACCCACGACGCGCAGGTCGTCGCCGCGCTGCAGGCTCGCCACGAAGTCGTCGATGCGCCCGCGGTTCGTGCCCACGAGCCCGACTCGCTCGCGCATCCGCTCCGCGCGCGCGCTCACGTGCGCGCGCACGAGCGCCTCTTCGTCCTCGTCGAGCACGAACGGCAGCTGCGGCATCGTCGGATCGCCGAGCGGGTAGCCCACCAGCGGGTCGATCAGCGTGCCGAGCTGGTTCGCGGTGCCGGCCCGCGCGGCGATCGACGCGTACGGCCCCGCGTACGACGTCTGCCCGAGCACGAAGTACGGCACCGGTCGCTCGCGCCCGAGCTCGTGCGCTGCGATCGCACCGACGTCGGGATTCGTGTCCGACGCGGTGCCGGTGAGCACGCGCTTGCTGCAGTCGGAGTGCACGAGCGACTGCACCTGCACGCCGTTCACCACCGTCGACATCGCGCCATACGCCTCGAAGAACGCACGCACGGCCGGACGCGACTCGTGATCGAAGATCGGCACGCCACCGAGCTCGACGATCTCGCCCTCGGGCGCATCGATGGCCGGCAGACCGGGCTTCGGATCGAACACGTACGTCGTGTCCCAGCCGCCGTAGCCCACGACGAGCACGAGGTTGCGCGGCGGCGTCGAGACCTCGGCCTTCACCGACCTGGATCCACGCACGAGGGCTGCTGCACCGAGCATGGCGACGCTCCCGAACAAGAGTTGTCTGCGAGTGAGGTCGAGCATGGCGGTGTCCCTTCAGTAGTAGGCGATCCGAACGTCCTGCAGCATCGCGGCCAGGACGACCTTCCACGCGCGTCGCGGATCGCCGCCGTGATCGTGCGCCGCCGACCACAGCTGCCAGGTGTCCTCGACGCCGTCCTCGTCGACGCGCTCGGCGTACAAGCGCAGATACAGATCGACGAGCTGGGCCCGCACGGCGTCCTCGTCGGTCGTGTCGGCCTCGACGAGCTCGAGCAAGCGCCGCTCGCCCGCGTCCACCGCGAAGTCCGACTCCACCACGGAATCCGCGGCGAGCTGCGACAGCGTGCGCAACACCAGGCTCACCGTCGCGCTGTACGTGTGCGACGGCCGCGTGACGTAGATCGAGTCGAGCCCGCCGGCGAGCACGCTGTAGCCGAGGAACGAGTCGTCCATCAGCTCCACGTTGCCCAGGCCCCACGGCATCTCCTCCGTCGAGAGGATCGTGAGGTCCGTGCGCCAACGGAAGCCGGTGAGGTCCGCGAACATCTGGCGCAGCTGGACCGGGCGCGCCTTCTTCACGCCGACGACGTCGTCGTCCGGATCGAGCTCGTCATCGGTCGCCGCGGCGGCGTGCGACACCAGGAACTCGTCCGACAGCACGATCGCCTTCGTGAGCGCCTTCGCGTCCATGCCGCTGTCGAGCAGCACGCTCTGCAGCTCGATCTCGGTCTCCATGGGCACGGCTTCGAGATCGATCTGATGGAAGTACGCGTAGAAGCGCCGGGCCGTGCACAGCGAGAAGCGCGGATCGGCAGCGATCAGCTTCCCCAGCGACTCCGGGCCGTCACCGGGCGCACCGAAGAACGACGCATCGCGCATCGGCACGCCCAGCAGATCGGGGAACAGCTCGGGGTACCAGACATAGTGCGGATACGTCTCGATGTCCGTCTGCGGCACGTAGATCGGGTAGTAGCCGCGGAAGAAGCTCGCGAACGGGTCGAGTGCCTGGTGGCAGCTCGCGCACGCCGGGTTGTCCACCACCGCGTTCGCCACCGCTTCCGGATCGGCGAGGTCGACCTCCGCATCCACCTCGATGTCGCGCGAAAGGAAGTCGTAGCAGAGCAGCGCCCGCGAGATCGCGTTCGCGCGCCCGCGGTTCGCGTTCGACGCCGTGCTCGAGTGGCGCTGGAACAGCCACGAGTCCGACAGGATGCCCGCGTTACCGCGCCCGTCCTCCCACGACGTCTGCGTCCACGCGCCCGCGTCACCCTCGTGCGCGAGGCCCCACACCGCGGCGACGTCGGCATTCGCCACCGTGTAGTCGGCCGTGACGATCTCCGTGTACGGGCGATCGTTCATCACGACGTGCTCGACGAGCCGCAGCGGTGCCTCCGTGATCGCCCGGTTGAGCGCGTAGACGTCGGCCTCGGCCACGGGACCGAACGGCTCGAACCCGGCCGGGTAGATGAAGTAGTCGGCGAGCGACAGCAACGCCTCGTTGTGCATGTCGCGGATCGTCTCGCCGAACGCCGGATCGCCGAGGTAGCCGTCGACGATCTCGGCGAGTGCCTCGGGATCTTCTTCCACCGCAGCGATCTCACCGCGGCTCGGACGTTGCCCGCGCAGCGCCATCGACACGCGCACGAGCTGGTCGACCGGCGACAGCGGCACGACGTCGGCCGATCCCCCGTCGTCGGAGCCATCGTCGTCGTCGTCTCCCTCCGCATCGTCGTCGTCCGCCGAGTCGTCGGCGCCGTCGTCGGCGTCTGCATCGTCGTCGCGGCAGCCGCCCACGAGCGCGAGTGCGAGCGCGAGCCGAGTCCAGTGCGGAGGTCTCTTCATGGGTGTCTCCCGCTCGACCGCGCGCGCCCGGACACCCGGGGTCGCTCGCTGTCGCGCCTGTCGCCTTCCGAATCGTGCGCCACGCCACGCGGGACGCAATTCGCCAACGTTGATCGGGGCTTGGACGGCGCCCGACGGCCCGTTGCGCACCCGATCGCCCGGCTCGTGGCGGCCCGCAACGCCGCGCTTTGCAACGGGTCCGCGCGCCCCCATGCTCGACGCGCGCCGTGACACTCGTGCGACCGATCGACGCGCGCGCCTGGGCGACCTTCTTCGCGGGCCTGCACGCCGCCACCGCGCGCCGCGACGGCAAGCCGCTGCGCGACGACGCACGCGAGCGGCTGCAGCGCGCACGTGCGTTCATCACGGAGGGCTACGACGGCCCCATCGATCTCGAGCGCATCGCCGCGGAGGCCGAGCTGTCGCGATTCCACTTCCTGCGCCTGTTCAAGGACGCGTTCGGCGAGACGCCGCACGCGTATGTCACTCGCTGCCGGCTCGAGCGGGCGATGGAGCTGCTCGCGCGCAGCGACATGGCGGTCACGCAGGTCTGCTTCGAGGTGGGCTTCTCCAGCCTGGGCTCGTTCAGCGCGTGGTTCTCGCGCCACGTCGGCCGCTCGCCGGATCGCTTCCGCCGTCGCTGGGTGCCGGTGCCCGCGCTGCCTCAGCCGATTCCCTCGTGCTTCTTCGCCGCGTTCTCGATCCCCAGCAACATCCGAGAAGCGGCCGTGCCCACCCTCGGTTAGGTTGGCGTCGCCATGATCAAGCGGATGTCACACACGACCATCTACGTCGAGGACCAGGACCGGGCGCTCGCGTTCTACACGGAGAAGCTGGGCCTGCAGGTGCGCACCGACGCGCAGGCCGACGGCTTTCGGTGGCTCACCCTCGGCACGCCGGCGCAGCCCGACCTCGAGATCGTCCTCATGCAGCCCAAGCCCGGCTTCATGTTCGACGAGGCGACCGTCGCGACGATCGGCGAGCTGCGGCGCAAGGGCGCGTTCGGAGCCGGCGTGTTCCAGACCGACGACTGCAAGAAGACCTTCACCGAGTTGAAGGCCAAGGGCGTCGAGTTCATGAACGAGCCGGCGGAGAAGCCGTACGGCATCGAGGCCGTGTTCCGCGACGACAGCGGGAACTGGTTCTCGCTGACGCAGCCCAAGTGAGCTCGCGCAACGCGCGCCTCGGCGGTCCGCGCTGTAACGGGCGCGGGCGTAACAAGGACTGCATGGTCGGGGTCCGTACAAAGCGGTAACTTGCGGCCACAGCGACCCGACCCCCGCGGGTGCCCGTCATGACCGATCGATTGTCGAACGACCTCGCCGCGCTCCGGATCGCGCGTGAGTCCGGCGCGCCGCCGTCACCGTGGCCGAAACGCTTCCTGTTGCTCGCCGTGCTCGTCGCGATCGGGTGGGCCGGCTGGACCTTCGGCTATCCGATGGTCGAGCAGCGCGTGTTCAAGCCCGAGGTCGAGGTCACGCAGATCCTCATCGTGTCGCCGTCGCAGGCGGAAGCGAAGCTCACGTCCACGGGTTACGTGGTGCCCCAGCGGATCAGCAAGATGGGCGCGAAGACCCCGGGTCGGATCAAGAAGATGAACGTCGCCGAGGGCCAGTGGGTCGACGCCGGCGTCGTGCTCGCGGAGCTCGAGGACGCGGACCTGCGCGCGCAGCTGGCCACCGCGAAGGCGCGCGTCGCCACCGCGCGTGCGCAGGTGCAGACGATGAAGGCCGAGCTCGCCGATGCGACGCAGAAGGCGAAGCGCGAGCGCAAGCTCGCCGCCGCGGGCGTCGGTGCGGCGGCGCAGGCCGAGGATCTCGAGGCGCGCATGCTGCCCGCGCAGAAGCAGGTCGCCGCGGCCGAGGCGGCGGTGAAGGCCGCCGAAGCCGAGGTCGAGGCGATCGAGGTGAACTTGCAGTACCAGACGGTGATCTCGCCGATCGCCGGCATGGTCACGAACAAGCCGTCGCAGGTCGGCGAGCTCGTCGGCATCCAGGCCGCGTCGCTCGTCGAGATCACGGACTTCGACTCGCTGCTCATCGAGACCGACGTGCCCGAGGGCCGGCTTCACCTCATCACGCCGAAGACGGCGGAGCACGAGGGCGACCCCTGCGAGATCACGCTCGACGCCTACCCCACCGAGCGCTACCTCGGCACCGTCGTGGAGATCGCACCGAAGATCAACCGCGCGAAGGCGACGATCACCGTGAAGGTGGCGTTCGACGAGAAGAACTCGCGCGCGCTGCCCGACATGGCGGCGCGCGTCACGTTCCTGTCCAAGCGGCCCGACAAGGCCGAGATGAACGAGCCGGCGCGCGTGATCGTGCCGGAGATCGCCCTCACCGAGCGCGACGGCCGGCAGGTCGTGTTCGTGCTCGAGGACGGCACCGCGAAGATGCAACCCGTCGAGTTGGGCGAGCAGATCGGCAGCGGGTTCGAGCTGAAGAACGGTCCGTCCGCGGGCGCGCTCGTCGTGCGCGACCCGAGCTCGGCGCTGTACGACGGCCAGAAGGTCAAGCAGAAAGGCGAATCGACATGAACGAGGCAGCCACGGAGCGCGAAGAGGGCAAGAAGCCGGCGAAGAAGGAACGGCCGATCATCGAGTGCCGCGGCATCATGCGCACCTTCTGGCGCGCGAAGGAGCGGCTCGACGTGCTCGACGGCCTCGACCTCGACATCGCCGAGGGCTCGTTCGAGGCGCTGATGGGCCCGTCGGGCTCGGGCAAGACCACGCTGCTCAACCTCATCGCCGGCCTCGATCGCCCCACCGCGGGCGAGCTCACCGTCGCCGGCACGAAGGTGAGCTCGATGGGTGACGCCGCGCTCGCGCGTTGGCGCTCGCAGACGATCGGCTTCGTCTTCCAGCACTTCAACCTGATCCCCGTGCTCACGGCGCTCGAGAACGTCGAGCTGCCGCTGTTGCTCACGTCGGTGCCGTCGTCGGAGCGCAAGAAGCGGGCCCAGATCGCGCTGCGCGTCGTGGGCCTCGAGGATCGCATGCACCACCGGCCGCAGCAGCTCTCCGGTGGTCAGGAGCAGCGCGTCGGCATCGCGCGCGCCATCGTGCACGACCCGAAGATCATCGTGGCCGACGAGCCCACGGGCGAGCTCGATCGCCACAGCGCCGACGACGTGCTCGCCCTGTTGGAGAAGCTGAACCGCGAGTTCGACAAGACGATCCTGATGGTCACGCACGACCCCGCCGCGGCCGCGCGCGCGACCATCATCCACAAGCTCGACAAGGGCAGGCTCACGTGACCCTCGCCGGCCTCACCGTCAAGAACATCGGCCACAATTGGCTGCGCACGGTGTTGACCGTGGTGGGCGTGGCCATCGCGATCCTGTCGTTCGTGCTCATCCGCACCACGATCGATGCGTGGGAGACCGCGGCGAAGCACGGCGCGCAGGACCGGCTGTCGATCATCAACAAGGTCACGTTCGTGATGCCGCTGCCGAAGCCGTACTTCGGCTTCTTCACCGGCGAGCGCGGCAAGTTCGATCACGTCACCCACGCCACGTACGCGAACTGGTTCGGGGGCAAGCACGCCACGCGCGAGAGCGAGTTCTTCGCGAACTTCGGCGTCGACACCGAGACGTACTTCGACGTCTACCAGGACATGGCCGTGCCGCCCGACCAGCTGGCGGCGTGGAAGGAGGACCGCCAGGGCGCGATCATCGGCGAGGCGCTGTCCAAGCAGTTCGGATGGAACATCGGCGACGACGTCACGCTCATCGGCACGATCTATCCCGGCGAGTGGAAGTTCCACATCAAGGGCATCTACACGGCCACGAAGAAGTCGGTCGATCGCGCGCAGTTCATCTTCCACTGGGACTACCTCAACGAGAACCTGCCGCCGGACCGGCGCGACAAGATCGGGTGGATCGCCGCCACGGTGGACTCGCCGGCCAACGTCGCGAACGTGTCGGGGGCCATCGACGCGGAGTTCGAGAAGCAGGACATCCAGACGCGCACGATGTCCGAGCAGGCGATGAACAAGGAGTTCCTCGGGGGCGCGTCGGCGATCCTGCGCGCGCTCGACTACGTGTCGATCATCATCATGCTCATCATGATGTTGATCCTCGGCAACACGATCGCGATGGGCGTCCGCGAACGGACGCCCGAGTACGGCGTGTTGCTCGCGATCGGGTTCCGGCCCAAGCACATCGCCGGATTCGTCATCGGTGAGGGCGTCACGATCGGCCTGCTCGGGGGCGGTCTCGGGCTGCTCATCGCGTATCCGCTGATCGAGCGCGGCGTGGGACGTTTCCTCGAGGAGAACATGGGCGCGTTCTTCCCCTACTTCTCCATCCCCACCGAGGTGGCGCTCGCCGCCCTCGGGTTCGCGGCCGTGCTCGCGGCGGTGGCTGCGTTCATCCCGGCGTACCTCGCGTCCAAGCTCGATGTCATCGACGCCTTGCGGCGGATCGGCTGAGGCAGGACATGATCCCCGTCAACTACAACTTCCGGAACTTGTACGTCCGCCGCGTCACGACCATCGCGGCGGCGACCGGCGTCGCGCTCGTCGTGTTCGTGCTCGCCGCCACGCTCATGCTCACCGAGGGCCTGCGCCGCGCGCTCGACGACTCGGGCAAGGCCGACAATGCGATCGTGCTGCGCAAGGGCAGCGACTCGGAGATGCCCAGCTCGATCGACGACCCCACCGTGAGTCTCGTGAAAGGGGCACCCGGCATCGCGAAGTCGGCCGACGGGCAGCCGCTCGTGATCGCGGAGAGTGTCGTGGTGCTGTTCTACGACCTCGCGAACGGCGAAGGAAAGAGCAACGCCGCGCTGCGCGGCGTGCCGGCCGACGTGCTCGCATTCCGCCCCGAGGTGAAGATCGAAGAGGGCAAGATGGCGACGCCCGGCAGCGACGAGCTCGTCGTGGGCAAGAAGCTGGTCGGTCGCTTCAAGGACATGGAGATCGGCAAGACCGTCGAGCTCCGCAAGGGCCGCATCGGCAAGATCGTCGGCATCTTCGGGTCGGACGGCTCGTCGTACGAGTCCGAGATCTGGGGTGACCTCGACTTCGTGCGCGGCTCGTTCGGCCGCGACGGCGTCGTGCAGTCGATCCGCGCGAAGCTCACGTCGTCCGCGGCCTACGAGGGCTTCGAGGCGTTCGTCGAGCAGGACAAGCGGCTGGGCCTCGAGGCGATGGGCGAGCCCGAGTACTACCGCAAGCAGTCCGAGGGCACCTCGATCTTCATCAACGCGCTCGGCTTCATCATCGCGCTGTTCTTCTCGATCGGCGCGATGCTCGGCGCGATGATCACGATGTATGGCGCCGTTGCGCACCGGCGTCGCGAGATTGGCGTGCTGCGAGCGCTCGGCTTCTCGCAGCTCGCGATCATGACGTCGTTCCTGTTCGAGTCCGTCATGCTCTCGCTGCTCGGCGGTCTCATCGGCGCGGCCGCCTCGCTCGCGCTCGGGCTCGTGAAGTTCTCGATGATGAACTTCGCGACCTTCTCCGAGATCGTGTTCCAGTTCCGTCCCACCGGAGAGATCATCGCGACAGCGCTGATCTTCGGCGGCGTGATGGGGATCATCGGTGGATTCCTGCCCGCCGTGCGGGCCGCTCGTACGCCGCCGATCGAAGCGATGAAGGGATGAAGCGCTTCGTACTCGTTGCGCTCGTGGCAGCCTGTGCACGCGAGCGCGCGGCCGAGACCACACCGCCGCCTGCCGTGGCGCCGGCGCCCACGGCTGCCGAGCACCCGCACGCGAGCCACACGATGCACAAACGCTTCGAGAATGCGCAGGAGTGGTCGCGAGTGTTCGATGCGCCCGACCGCGACGAGTGGCAGAAGCCCGACGACGTCCTCGCGAAGCTGAAGCTGAAACGCAACTCCGTCGTCGCCGACATCGGCGCGGGCACGGGCTACTTCACCGTGCGACTCGCCGAGGCGGTGCCGAAGGGCAAGGTGTTCGCACTCGACGTGGAGCCCGACATGGTCGCGCACATCGAGACACGCGCGCGCGAGGCTGGGCTCGCCAACGTCGTCGCGAAGCAGAACCGGGCGGACAACCCCGGCCTGGGCGAGCCGGTCGACGTCGCGTTCTTCTGCGACGTCGTGCACCACATCGAGGATCGGCCCGCCTT
The DNA here is from genome assembly GCA_964468635.1 of uncultured Nannocystaceae bacterium. Lineage (GTDB taxonomy): Bacteria > Myxococcota_A > Polyangia > Nannocystales > Nannocystaceae > Xiheibacterium. The sequence goes on along the minus strand of CAYXVR010000016.1, from coordinate 177,322 downwards.
CTTCGCGAAGGTGGCCGAGCGGCTACGGCCCGGCGGCCGCATCGTGATCGTCGACTTCAGCCCCGACGCACCGCCCGAAGGCCCCGGGCCCCCGATGGAGCATCGCCTGTCGATCCAGACGCTCGACGTCGAGCTCGGTGCCGCCGAGCTCGACCGAACGGCGACCGACGTCGATCTACTGCCGTTCCAGTACGTCCTCGAGTATCGCCCGCGGCGCCGGTAGCACGGCGCGCCGCGTGGTGCAGATCGGGGACATGACCCACCGCATCCGCGAATTCATGACGCCGACGCCGCAGTGCATCGAGGCGGGTCTGACGCTCGCCCAGGCCCGCGAGCGCATGTTCCAGCTCGGCGCGCGCCACCTGCCGGTGCTGCACAACGGCGCGCTCGCCGGCATCGTCAGCGAGCGCGACATCGATCTGTACGAAGCGGCGATGCACACCACCGACGCCGCCGAGGAACGAATCACCGTCGCGCAAGCGATGACACCGGCGCCGTTCACGTGCGGCCCGGATGCGCACCTGCACGCCGTCGCGGCCGAGATGGCGGCGAACCGCTACGGCAGCGTGGTCATCGTCGATCCGGATCACCCCGCGCAGGTCGTCGGCGTGTTCACGAGCACCGACGCACTCCACGCACTCGCGCTCCTGTGCCCGCACGACGCCGCCGACGCGGCCGAGTGATCCCTCAACACCCGCAGTCCACGTTGCGGCGCTGCAGGAGGATCGCGGCCTCGTCCTCGACGATCTCGGCCTCGCGCAGCAGCCACCGGAACATCTGGTGCGCGTGCACCTTGGCCTTGCGGTCGTTCCACAGCCACGCGGCCAAGCTGCACGCGGGCCCGTGCACGGCCGCGAAGGCGTGCCGTCGCAGGCCGAGGCCCGTCATCGCGACGGCGCGCTCGTACTGACCGCGCAGCGCGAGCCACTCGCGCCATTCCTCGTGGATCGGTTGCGCACGCCGGCCCTTCACACGGGTCGCGAGGGCGTCGGCGACGAGCTCGAGCTCGTCGAGCAAGCGCGTGTGCACGCGTCGACGCACGCGCTCGAACGTGGCGCCGGTGGTGGGGTCGTCGTCGTCGCCGATCGGCAGCGCGCGCCCGACCACGACGGCGAGGAGCTCGTCGTCCACGCGCTGGCGCAAGCGTTCGAGCGCATCGCCCTTCGCGCCCAGCTCGGTCGCGCGTGCACTCGCCTGCGCCGTGAACCCTCGATCGCCGAGCACGCGATCCCACGCGCGCCCCAACGCCTCGACGTGCTCGACGCGAATCGCACGCTCGCCCGCGACGAGCTCGGCGTGCATGCGCAAGGCGACCGCGTGGGGATCGCCGTCGGGCAGCCGCGCGCGCGGACGCGGGCCAGGTGGGCTCGCGGGCCGCTCGATCGGAGCGGTCGCGAGCGCACGCTCGAGCAACGGCTTCAGCGCAGCGCGATGCACCGCCCCACGCCAACCGCGACGGAGCTCGTCGTCGCTCGGCATCGGCGTTGCTCCGAGCAGCCGCATCGCGACGAGCCCGAGCCAGCGCGACGAGGCAGTGCCGTGCGCCTCGCCGCCGAGCATGGCCACGCGCTTCCAGTCACCTCGGGTCGCGGCCTCGGCCGCGCACCACTCGATCGCGAGGCTTCGCGCCATGGTGGGTCCGGCCTTGCCTTCGAACTCGACGACGCTCTCGATGAGCCGACGTGCGCCGTCGAGATCGCCGCGCGCCGACGCGGCGAGGCCACTCGCGAGCAGCAGGGCCGCGCCGCCGGCCGGATGGGCCTCGCACTCGCGCTCGACGAAGCGCAGCCCGGCCGCAGGGCCGCCGGCGCGCACGCTCGCCCACGCGGCCGCGACGAGGGCGCCCGCGCGGTTGTCGTCGTACCAGACCCACGCGCTCGAGCGCACGAGCGCACGTGCGACCCGCCACCAGCCGCGTGGGATCGCGACGCGACGCGCGATCGCCCACGGGAACGCGAGCACGAGTGCGGCCACGAGCGCGACGGCGGCGACGAGGCTGCCCTCGCCGATCGCGAGGACGGCGATGAGCACGATGCCCACGAGCAACGCCCACTGCAGCAGGCAGAAGAAGCCCGGGCGCGTGTCCTCGGCGTTCGCCATGCCGAGCAGACGGGCGAGCCCGAGCGCGACGGCGAAGGTGATCGCGGCGCTCATCGCCAGCGCAGCGCCTCCATCACGTCGAACGGCGCGGGTGCGTCGTCGTCGTCCTCCTCCGGCTGCGGCTCCGCTTCTGCCTGCGTGACCGCGGCTGCGCACCACAGCTCGTGCAGGATCCGCCGGTCCGGATCGCGCAGCTCCGACATCGCCGCGCGCACGAGCTCGGGCGTGCGCACGCGGGGACCGACCGGCGTCGCGTAGATCTTCGCCGCGCCGACGCCGACCTCGAGCATCGCGAGCCACTTCTGCCCTGCCCGCTCCACCTCGGCCCGCGTCGCGCTCGTGGGTAGCGCGAGCACGTGGAAAGGGTTCTCCGCGTGGCGATCGCCGGGATCGATCATCGCACCCCCGAGTCGAAGCTCATCTTGCGCGCGCTGGGATCGTGGGGCAGGAGCTTCCACAGCCGCTCGGTGGCGCGCCGCACCGCGACGTTGTCTTCGCGCGCGATCGCGTCTCGGCCCTCGCGCACGAGCGCCTGCGCCTTCGGTAGATCGCTTGCGCCGTCCACCTTGCTCGCGGCCGCCTCGAACAGCCGCGGCCAGGTGTCGGGGTCGCGGTACCACGCGGTGTCGCCCAGCTGATCGGCCAGCCTCAGCTGGCGCTGCAGCTCGCGCACGTCGTGGTCGGCGCGCGCGCGGTCCACCGCCTTCGCGACGTCCTCGAACAGCTTCTGCTCGCGCTCGGTGCCGAGGTGCCCGACCCATCCGTTGGCCCACGTCATCGTGCGGATCGCCTGCTGCTCGAGCTCGGGCCACTGCTTGGCCTGATCGATGTCGTCGAGCTTCGCGTCGAGCTCGATGAGGTTGCGACGCGCCCGCTGGCCCGCATCGTCGTTGCCGCCGCGCGCAGCCGCGAGATCGCGGCCGATGTCGCCGATGTCGTGCTCGGCGCGTTCGAGCGCGTTCACGAGCTTCGGCATGCCGTGGCGGAACGCGTCGGCGCGCAGGTCCTCGATGCGCTTGCGCAGCGCGTCGAGCTGTACGACGAGCACCTGCGGATCCGCGGCCGGCACGAGCAGGTGGGCGACGTGCTCGAACACCTGATCGACCGCCGGCACGAGCGCGCGCGCAGAGAGTCGACCGCCGCGATCGAGCTCGATCGTGAGCTCCACGTCGGAGCCGCTGGGCAACGAGCGCTGCAGCGCAGCCCCGGGGATCTCGAGCGTGCCGACGAGCCGACACAGGTGCGCGCGCTCGTGCTCGCCCTGCACGATCGGGATCTTGAGCACGCTGTCGGCGGCCCCGCGTGCGACGCTCTCGACCGTGTGATGCGTGAACGTGCGCCGGGCCGGCAGCGGGGTGCCGCGCTCGAAGTACACGAGCACGCGATCGCTCGCGAGCGCCACGCCGATCGATCGCGACAGCGGCGGATCGGTGATCGTGAGGCCCTGCACGATCGTGACCGTGCGCGGATCGACCGCGACCTGCTGGCCCGCGGCGTCTTCCGCCTGCAGGTAGAACACGTTCGAGCGCCGCGGCGCGAGCTCGACGGCGACCACGAACGTGCCCTCGTCGTCGAGGGTGACCCACTCGCTGTCGACCGGCGCATCGTCGCGGCGCAATCGCAGCCGCGCGGGTCGAGGGCCCGCCTCGGTCTCCACGATGCGACCGACGACGTGCGGCATGAGATCCGACGAGACCGCGGGGTACTGCAGCCAGAGCCGACAGCCACGGCGCACGAGCGGCCCCGACGGGCGCGCGTCGAGCCCGGTGGTGGCCGCGTAGATCGCCGCGCCCTGGGCGACGATCGTCATCGGATCGAGCCCGTCGGCGATGGGAGCCCCGAGCGCATCGCCGACGCGCATGCGCACGAACGGCATCGCGGTGGGTCCCCCGACGAACACCACGCGCGCGAGCTCGCCGGCCGCGACGGCGTGCTCGGTCAGCAGCCGGCGACACACCTCGACGCTGCGATCGACGATCGGCGCGACGAGGCCCTCGAGCGTGGCGCACGACAGCTCGAGCTCGACCTCGAGCGGCTCGCGGCCCGGCACGGGCAGCGGCGCCGTCGGAGCCAGCACGACGTCGTCGGCACGGCTGAGCTGGATCTTCGCCTCCTCGGCAGCGTGCTTGAGCAGCGCGATCGCGGGCGCATGCGCGGGATCGGATCGCAGGATGGTGACGCCGTGCTCGCGCGCGATCACTGCGAGCGCCCACTCGACGATCGCCCAGTCGAAGTCGCGTCCGCCGAGGAAGTTGTCGCCGTCGTGGCCGACGACGCGCAGGAAGCCGCCGTCGGTCTGCAAGAGCGACGCGTCGAACGTGCCCCCGCCGAGGTCGTACACGAGCCAGCGCCCGTCGCCGTGCTCGGCGGTCCACCCGGCCGCGAGCGCGGACGCGATCGGCTCCTGCAACAGCTCCACCTTCGTGAAGCCGGCGAGCTCGGCCGCTTGGGCCGTCGCGGCGTTCTGCGGCAGCTCGAAGAGCGCGGGCACGGAGATCACCGCGGCGGTGGGCAGCACGCCGAGCTGATCGCGGACGTCGCCCCTCAGCGATCGCAGCACCTCGGCCGCGAGCTCGGGCGGCGTCCGCGTCGTGGCGGCGGCCGGGAACGAGATCGCGCGCTCGGTGCCCATGAGCCGCTTGAACTCCGAACGCGTGTTGTCCGGGTCGCGCTCGAGGTGGCGGCGCGCGCCGGCACCGACGGTGACGCGTCCACGTGCATCGATGCGTACGACCGACGGCGTCAGCGTTCCGCCTTGGGCGTTGCGGACGACGGTGGTCAGCTCGCCGTCGAACACCGCGATCGCGGAGTTCGTGGTGCCGAGGTCGATACCGACGAAAACAGGCTTGTCGACCATGGGAATGCGGCGTTCATGATAGCGCCGTCCGGCAGTGGTGGCGCTGCGTACGAGTGTTACGGGGTGCAGCCGACCCGCGCGGGTCGCGATCGTCACGGCTGGGCAAAACCCGGGGCAGCGCTCTTGTGCGCGCCGGGCCTCCGCGGTTAGCGTCCGCCGATTCGACGAAACGTCTTGGACTGGAGACTGACGATGATGCGCACCACGAAGACCCCCGAGCTCGCGTTGTTCCTCGCCCTCGCCCTCGCGTTCGGATGCGGCGGCGGTGACGACTCCGCCGACGACGGCGCATCGGCCGACGACGACGAGAGCGGCGACGACGACGACGACGACGACGACGACGACTCGATGACCGATCCGTCGGCCGACGACGACGACGACGGCTCGTCGACGAGCAACGACGACGACTCGGGGACGTCCGCGGGCACCGTGGACACGGGCGACACCGGCGACACGACGGCGGTGGTCGACGACAGCAGCTCGGGCGAGCCCACCGACGACGGCAGCGAGTCGTCCACCGGCGAGCAGATCGGCAACACGATCTACGAGATCCAGGACGGCACCCTCCCGGAGGGCACGCCGGTCGAGGTGTACGGCGTGATCGTCACGGGTATCGGGCTCACGGGCATCTTCGTGCAGGAGCCCGCCGGCGGCGAATACAGCGGCGCGTTCGTGTTCTCCGGCATGGGCGGCCCCGACTGGTCCGACGCCCAGATCGGCGACAGCATCGACATCACCGGCGAGGTCTCGGAGTACTTCGATTTCACGCAGATTCGGATCACCGACGGCACCTACGTGAACAACGGTGCCGACACGCCGCTCGAGCCCGAGCTCGTCGACATCGCGACGGTCGGCGACCCGGTGGACGGCGAGCCGTGGGAAGGCGTGCTCGTGCGCATCGAGGGCGGCCTCAGCGTCACCGGCATCAGCATGTTCGACGAGATCACCGTGGCCGACAGCGGCGACTCCGTCCTCGTCGACAACTTCTGCTACGAGATCGTGAACGGCGGCGAGTTCGACGGCCTCGAGGTCGGGTCGGAGTTCTCGGCCATCCAAGGCCCGGTGAACTTCTTCTTCGACGAGTTCAGGATCTCTCCGCGCTCGGCCGACGACCTCGAGGGCTTCACGCCGTAGCGGGAACCTGGCGGCGGTCGGGTTGTCTCGGGGTGGCGATCGGAGCCACCCCATGTCCGCCGACGACCTCGACCAGCCGCCGCGGCGCTTCGGCGCGCGCGCATTCGCGACGACCACCGGCGTCGTCGTGCTCGGCGCCACGATGGCGCACCTCGTGATGCGCGAGGCGCCGCGACCCGTCGCGATGCACAGCGAGCCCGCCGACTTCGAGGAGCCGATCCTCATGGAAGTGCGGGTGAAGGACGCCATCCCGCAGATGGCGCGCGAGTTCGATCCCGACATGGCGGCGCGCAACGCCGGATTGCTGGGGCAACTGCAGCAGGACTCGGGGCACTTCCTGGCGTCGCCCGACGGCGGCGCGTTCGCGGTCGGCAACGACGACGAGGACGTGTGGGGTGGGCTCACCGGCACCGAGATCGGCAAGGCGTACGGCACCGGTGGCCTCGGCCTCGGCGGCAACGGGCGCGGCGGCGGTGGGACCGGTGAGGGCACGATCGGGCTCGGCGAGCACGGCGTCATCGGCAGCGGCAGCGGCACCGGCCAGGGCTACGGCGGGCGCGGGCACATGCGCATGCGCTGGATGGAGTCGCGCGCCGAGCCGACGCAGAACGAGGGCTACGCGAAGATCGACGAGCACGACTTCGTGTCGGTGCGCGACGACGCGCGCTCGACGTTCTCCATCGACGTCGACACCGCGTCGTACAGCAACATTCGGCGCTTCCTCGAGCACGGACAGCTCCCGCCGGCCGACGCGGTCCGCATCGAAGAGCTGGTCAACTACTTCGACTACGACTACGACCCGCCGAGCGACGGCACGCCGTTCGCCGTGCACTCCGAGGTCGCCGAGTGCCCGTGGGACGCGAGCCACCTGCTCGTGAAGCTGGGGCTGAAGGGTCAGGTGTTCGACGAGGCCGACCTGCCCGCGCGCAACTTCGTGTTCCTCGTGGACGTGTCGGGCTCGATGAGCGGGCCGGATCGACTGCCGCTCGTGCGGCAGTCGCTGGGCATGCTGGTGGAGCACCTGCGCCCGCAGGATCGCGTCGGTGTCGTCGTGTACGCGGGCGCGTCGGGCATGGTGCTCGAGCCGACCAAGGGCGACGACAAGGCGAAGATCCGGCGCGCGCTCGAGAAGCTCGAGAGCGGCGGCTCCACCAACGGCGGCGCGGGCATCGAGCTCGCGTACCGGCTCGCGAGCAAGCACTTCGTCGAGGGCGGCGCGAACCGGGTGATCCTCGCGACCGACGGCGACTTCAACGTGGGCGTGTCGAGTCGCAGGGCGCTCGTGAACCTCATCGAGAAGAAGCGCGAGACCGGCGTGTTCCTGTCGGTGCTGGGCTTCGGGCGCGGCAACCTGCAGGACGCGACGATGGAGTCGCTGGCCGACAAGGGCAACGGCAACTACGCGTACATCGACTCGATCGACGAGGCGAAGAAGGTGCTCGTGACCGAGGCCGCGTCGACGCTCGTGACGATCGCGAAGGACGTGAAGATCCAGGTGGCGTTCGATCCCACCGAGGTCGCGTCGTGGCGGCTGGTCGGCTACGAGAACCGCAAGCTCGCGCATCGCGACTTCACCGACGACACGAAGGACGCCGGCGAGATCGGAGCCGGGCACTCGGTGACGGCGCTGTACGAGATCGTGCCGGTGCGCCCGCAGATGGAGCGCACGGCGCCCCTGATGGAAGTGGCGCTGCGGTGGAAGTCGCCCGACGGCGACACGAGCACGCCCATGGACCACTCGGTGAGCAGCGACGCGCGCTCGCTCGCGTCGACGTCGGACGACTTCCGCTTCGCCGCCGCCACTGCGCAGCTCGGCATGCTCTTGCGCGGCTCGGCCCACAAGGGCGAGGCGACGTGGGCGAGCACGATCGCGCTCGCCGAGGGCGCGATGGGCGACTCGCCGACGTGCGAGCGCACCGAGCTCGCTCAGCTCGTCGGTCGGGCGGCGCAGCTGTCGGGCGTGGACGCGCGCGCGAAGGCCCACGCGAGCTGCGAGAAGAGCTGAGCGCTCACTTGCCCTTGCAGCGGTTCAGCTCGTTGCCGAGGAACGCCGTGTACGTGCCCTCGACGTCCTTCGCGAAACCCGGGTTGTTCTCCACGTGGCCGCGGAGCAGCGACTTCGCGTCGCCGCAGCGACCGAGCGCATCGGCGCAGCGGGCCGCGGTGAGCAGCGCGCCGTTGGCCATCACCTTCGCGCCCTTCTCGTAGTTGTCGCGCGCGGGCATCTTCTTCACGAGGCCGGACAGCTCGCTGCCGAGCCGTGCGCACGACACCTGATCGGGCTTGCGCGACGCGGTCTCGACCTCCTGGCTGAGTCGTACCGCGCGCTCGTGCGGGCCGGTGTCCTTGCCGGAGCAGTGCTGGGCGGCCGTCGACAACACGGTGGCATCGAGATCCGACGGAGTGAGCGAGGAGCCCTGGTTCTCCGTCATGTACTTGCGATAGCGCTTCTTGCCTTCCTGGCAGCGGCCGGCCTGCATCTCGCAGACCGCCCGGATGTTGTCGCGAGTCTTGTCGCCGTTCGCGTCGATCTCCTTCGCGCGATCGAGATCGATGAGGCAGCCCTTGCCGTCGCCGGCGCTCGACTTGCGCGTCGCAGAGATGATCAACGGGTTGGTGTCGGTGGCGTGGGCCGCCGCGCTCGAACCCGCGCTCGCCGGCGGCGGCATCGCGCTCGACGAGGCACTGGACTTCGCGCCGCCCTGATCGAGCGTGCGCAGCACGAGTCGGATCGGCAGCTGGCAGCGCGAGAGCTCCTTGGCCTCGTCGGCGGTGCACGACGCGAGGTCGCCACCTTGGCGCAGTCGCGCTTCGGAGCGCTGGTGGCCACCGCCCGCGCCCGCGCCTTGGTACTTCGCGTCGACGCGCTCGGTGTCGCCCTGGGTCGCGTCGAGCTCGAACGCGCCGAGGTTGTAGGCCTGCACGAAGTGGGTGGCGCCCGCGCACCGCGAGTTGTCCGCGATGTCCGCGGCCGCGACGGCGCCGCGCGTGGCGGTGACGGTGCCGCTGATGAAGTACTTCAGCTTGAGCGTGGCGCCGCCGGCCACCTTCGCCGCGAACGAGGCGGCACCGAGCGGGAGCTTCGCGTAGAGGTCGTACTCGTCGCGCACGTCGAAGCCCTCGACGCTGCCGCTCGTCCACGTGGGCGCGTTGTAGGCCCCGTACTTGCCGGCGATGCCGTCGTCATTGCACGCGGTGAGCACCTCGAGCTTGCATGCCTCGTAGCGCACGAACACGATGTCGCGCTGCGCGAACGCCTCGAACATCGCGGTGTCGGTGCCGTCCCACTCCACCACGAACGGCCGATCGGTGGGCTCCACCTCGTCGCAGCGGTTCTGCCCGACGGTGGTGCGATCCATCAGGCGGTCCGCGGTCTGGCGATCGCGCTTGCACGCAGGCGACGCGAGCGCGAGAACGGCGAGAAACGAGAGAACTGCGGTCGAGCGCATCATCGGGACGTCGATGATGCTCGCCCGCGCGTTTGGTGGTCAACCTGCGTATCAGCTCACGGTTGCACCACGACGTCGACGCTCGCCGCTGCACCGGAACGCTCGACCCGGATGCGGCCGTGCCCCACCGCGTTCGCGCGCACGAGCACGCTGTCGCCGAAGTCCGGACGGAGGTCCATGCAGCCCCGGCGACCACCCTTGCCCACGCCGCCCGCGAAGCTCCACGTCGGTTCGTCATGGTTGCGCGAGAGTCGTCGGCCCTCGTCGTCGATCACGGCGACCATCGCCGAGAACGTGTCGCCGACGTGCACCGTGTCGGGCACGTCGATCTCGAGACGCGCGACCGGACGCACGTGCACCGCGACGGCATCGCGAGTGCCGCACGGCACGCGTGTCCCGCCGAGCGCGACCGCTCGCCAGTGCCCGTCGGCGTCGGGCTCGAGGATGCCGGCCGGCATCGCCGCGTCCGGTCGACACTCCCCGTCGAGTCCCCACGGGGCATCGAACGCGCTGGTCCAGCCGAGCTGCACGTAGGAGAGCACGGTCGTCTCGCCGGACTCGCTCGGGCATCCGACCAGTAGGAGCACCGGAAGGGCGTCGCGAATCCGCTCGACGGCTGTGCTGCGGCGCACTCGGACGTGCTCGGGACTTCGCTCGGCTTCGCTCGCCACGGCGTAACGATCCTTGCACGTGATGGCGGACGACGCTGTGAACGCTCCGTGAAACGCATGTGGAAGCGCATCGCGATCGCGGCGTCGATGTAACGAGTCGTGCACGCGCGGTGCGACCGCGATCGTGCCGTCGAGCTCACGGATCCGGAGGTGCTCTTCACGCGACAATCCAGCGTGATGGCGAACGGACGACATGCGATCGCAGGGCTCGCGCTCGTGATGAGCGGCGGGTGCTTCATGTTCGACGACGGCGAAGGCGAGACCACCGACGATCCTTCGGACGACGGCGAGGTGCCCGATCCGGAGCCGCAGCCCGAGCCGCTGCAGGAGGATCCGTTCACGGAGCCGTGCGTGCCGGATGCGTGGATCGAAGAGGCCGATGCGCGCGAGAGCACGGGCGTGGCGGCGTCGTTCGATCTGCACGGCTCGCAGCTCACGGCCGACGGCGCCGCGACGATCGAGGGCGTGCCCGCGCCGTGGTCGATCGTGCCGAGCGCGAACGGCGGTGATCCGCTCGTCGTGATCGAAGATGCGACGGTGGACGGCGAGGCGGTCGGCACGGTCGTGATCGTCGGCGTCGCGATCGAGGTGGACGAGGGCGCGCTCGTCGAGCTGACTCCCGCGTCGACGAGCTTCGGCGAGTCGAGCGTGCAGCTGTCGATGCCGGCGGCCGAGGACGACGGCACGCGCCCGCAGCTCGGCGCGACGGCGGACCCGGCCCACGTCGCGGCGCTCGCGGATGCGGAGCCGATCGATCTACGCCTCGATGGCGTGCACGTGGCGGCGTACACGTCGGCGTACGTCGTGACGCCCGAGGGTAATACGCCGCTCATGGGTGCGTTCGAGCTGTCGGCGTCGCGCTCGTACTGGCCGCACGGCACCGTGGTGCAGGCGCCCGCCGTCGAAGCGCGCGTCGCCGGCGACGTGGTGATCGGCCTCGAGCCGATCTCGGGCGACTTCGAGGCGCCGGGCGAGCTCGGCAGCGAGCTGCCGCTCGCGATCTTCGGCCACGACGCGCACCTCGTCGTGGGCCCGAGGCAGGTGCGCACGGTGGAGCCGATGCCGGTGCACCAGGCGATGGGCCGCGAGGACGTGCTGCTCGCATCCGAGGTGGAGCTGCGCTCGTGCCAGGCCCCGACGCTCGTGTTCGACCGCGGCCAGGGCCGCATCCTGCGGATGGCCTACCGCCAACCGGGCGGCACGACGGACGCCGTCTTCCAGGGCACGGTGCTCGTGACGGACGCGAGCGGTGCGGAGTGGACGGCACGCATCGACGTCGACGGCACGCTGCCCGCGGCGCTGACGAACGCGGCAGAGCAACACCCCGACACGTCATGGGGCGGCGCACTCGTCGACTTCGCCCAAGCGTGGGCGGAGGCGATCGAGACGATCACGAAGGGCCTGGTCTGCGTCTTCACCCTCGGCTTCCTGTGCCCCGACGACGACGAACCGAGCGCCCCGACCCCCCTGCTCGCCTACCCGGCATGGATGGAAGCCAACGCCCTCGGCGAGTTCGAGCTCGAGCTCGCCGCCCCGGCGACCGCCGGCACCTACGACGTGACGGTGACGATCACCGGCGACAACTACGAAGCGAAGCTCCCGCTGACCGTCATCGTGCAGTGACCCCACGGAGCGCGGTACGATCGCTCCGTGCTTGGAACTCGTTCGTCGTGCCTCGCTTGCGCGCTCGCAGTGATCTGCGGGTGCGGGAACCGAGACGAGGATGCGGAGGACACGACGTCGAGCTCGAGCTCGGGATTGCCGGCCGAGCCGAGCCACGAATACTGTGCGACGTTCGACTCTCCCGAGGCGTGCGTGGCGGTCACGTGGACCGATCCTCCGGCAAGATGCATCTGGCGCGACGTCTTGACCGTCCTCGACGGCGAGTCGTGCGATCGTGCGACACACGAGTTCCGCTGTCTTCTCGGCTTCGACCAGGGTGCCGGGTGTTCACCCAACTGCGGTGTGCCCGACTACGGGCTGATCTGGTGGCACGAAGCCTCGCCGGGGGTCTTCGAGATGGCAGCAGGGTGCGAAGTCATCCCCGATGAGTGGCAGCAATGTGCTGACACGCTCGGTGGGTGCGAGTGCGCCTGCGACGTCGACTGCAGCGAGCCGTACTGCTGAGGATCACCGCCGGCGTTCGACGACGAGGTGTACGCCCGCCTTCGGGCGCAGGGTCACCGACGGGGACAGCTCGACGTGGGCGTCGCCGCTCGGGCGGACGCGGGCGTGTTGGGCGATCGTCGCCAGGGCGAGGACTGCTTCGAGCATCGCGAAGTGGTTGCCCACGCACACGCGCATGCCGCCGCCGAAGGGGAAGTACGCGAAGCGGGGGAGGCGATCGGCGAGGCCGCCCTGCCATCGTTCCGGGCGGAACGCGTCGGGATCCGTGAACCATCGCGCGTCGCGGTGCACCACCCACTGCGGCACGAGCACCTGGGCGCCGCGGGGGATCACCCAGCCCGCGATCTCGCGGTCCTCGAGCGCCTCGCGGCCGATCGCGTATGCCGGTGGGTACAGGCGCATCGACTCGCGCACCACCGCGTCGGTGTACACGAGCGCCGGCACGTCCTCCAGCTTGGCCGTGCGCGTGCCGAGCACCCGATCGACCTCCGCCTCGAGCGTCGCAGCCGCGTCGGGATTCCGCGCCAGCAGATCGAGCGCGAAGCTCAGCGCCAGCGCCGTCGTCTCGTGGCCCGCGAGGAACAAGGTCGCCACCTCGTCGCGCAGCTGCGTGTCCGTCATGCGGCTGCCGTCCTCGTCGCGCGCGGCGATGAGTCTTCCCAGTACGTCGTCGCGGTCGCGCCGTTCTTCGCGGCGAGCGCGGATGATTCCATAGAGGATCGCATCCAGCCGCTCGCGCGCGCGGTCCAGCATGTCGAACTGCGCGCGGTTCATCCAGTTCGGCAGCATCCTGCGCCACGTGAGGTAGTTGCTCTGGAAGCCCGCCATCAAGAGCCCGACGATCTCGCCGACCTCCACCTCGCTCGGCACCTGCGCCTCGCCGAAGAGCGTGTCGAGCACGATGTCGAGCGTCAGGTGCATCATGTCCGCGTGCACGTCGCGGCGAGACGTCGCCGGCCAGCGATCGATCGCCGCCATCGTGCGCGCCACCATCGTGTCCGCGAACCCGTTGATGTGCCGCGGCTGGAACGACGGCGCCGCGATGCGCCGCTGCCGGCGCCAGAACGAGCCCTCGCTCGTGAGCAGCCCCCGCCCCACGAAGCGCGCGAGCTCGTGCGTGAGGTCGTCCTTCATGTACTGCGCGTGATCGCCGACGAGCACCGACGCGATGTCGTCGGGATGCGCCACGAGGAACAGGTGCGCCCGTGGCACTCGCCAGTGCACGACGTCGCCGAACTCGCGCGTCCACTCCATCATGCGCTGCAGCGGATCCGAGCTGAACCCCACCGCGACGCCGATGAACGGCAGCCCGGCCGGCCCCGGCGGGAACTCGCCGCGCTTGCCCTGCCCCGTGGGGCCGCGGCGCGGCGTGGGCATGGGCGCGGCCGTCATCTCACTCCATCGGCGGCCGCCGCATGATCGCGACGAGCCGCCACTGGTTGAAGCCGTGGTTGTGCAGGTGGTACGCGACGGGCACGCCCGCGTCGATGTCGACGTCGGCGATCCAGTTCACGTTGACGAGCCCGTAGATCTGCGGGATCTCGACCTGCGCCTCGAACGTGTGTTCATCGCCGAGCGTGACGAGCACGTGTCCGATCGCCGGCTCCTCCGCGATCAGATCGTCGTGCGTGATCGTGAGCTCCACCGTCTCGCCGACGCGCACGTCGGCGAGCATCGGCTGGGCGAACACACCGTAGGTGCAGATCTGCGTGTCCACCTCGAACACGCCGAACTCCTCGCCGAAGCCGAGCTCGCACTCCGCGTCGGCCGGGCGATGAGCCGGCATCGGATCGGCCGCGTCGTCCCTCACCCACAGGAACGGATCGACGAGCGACGCCGGGTCGCGCGGCTCGGTGCTCGTCGTCGAGCTCGAGCCGCCGTCGTCTTCTTCCGGCTCCGCACACGCGGCGAGCACGAGCGCGACGGCTGCGATCGCGCGGCTCATCGACCGCCCCCGATCAACCCGGCGCCGTGAGCAGGACGCCGAGGCACATCTCGTCGCCGGTGCCCTCGCCCCACTGCACGTCCTTCGGCTCGGCGGAGCCCGCCTGGTTCGCGGCGCTGTTGTCCCAATGACATTCGAGGTGCAACTCGTCGCCGGGCTCGATGCGGATCGGATCGACGAAACCATAGGAGCCCTGCCAATGGAAGTCCCAGTCGTCGATCTGCAACAAGCACTCGGTTTCGCCACTGGCGCGCGTGACCGACAGCGTACCCGCGCGGCCGAGCTGGTGCATGTGGAGCGCCGCCGACCACACGACCAGCGGTCCACCCGCGAGCGTCGTGGGATCGTAATCGAACGCGTGCGCGACGTCGGCGTCGCCCGCGGGGATCATCATGCCGCCCGGCGCGAGCCACGACGGATCCGTCCACGGCATCACGTGCGCGACGGTCTCGACCTCGGCGTCCACCTTGAACTCGACCGCGGTCAGGTCGGGCGCGGGCGCGGCCGACGTCGTGTTGTAGTGCACCTGCAGGATCACCTGCGAGCCCGGCGGCACCTCGAGCCCGAGCCCCTCGGGTAGATCCGTGCCCGCACTGCCCGGCGCCCACCCGCCGAGCCAGGTGCGCGACGGACCGCCGGTCCCACCGAAGCACGTGTAGCCGGGGCCGTCCTCCGCCGCGTCGAGCTCCGCGTACGCGTCCTTCTGATCCGGCGTCGCGAGGAACGCGATCACGTGGTGCACGATCGCATCGTCGCCCGGCACCGCGCGGAAGCCCGTCACGTACGTCGTCGTGTCGTACTCCGCGGGCCAGTCGACGAGGAAGCAGCGATAGTCGTCGGGCGACTGCACGGGCGTGTACGCCTCGGGCATCGGGATCGATGCGTCCACGCGGGAGAGGCCCGGCGCCACGTCGGGCAGCGGTGCACCTTGGGTGGCCGGATCGCCCTCGGGCGTCTGCAGATCGATCCACGTCGCGAGCGTCTCGACTTGGTCCGCCGTCAACTCGCGCACGCCGACGAAGGAGTTACATCCGTCGGCGGGCGGCCACGGCGGCATCGCACCCGAGTCGATCGCCGCGAGGCTCGCGACGGCCCACGCCGCCGCGTCCTCGTAGGTCTCGAGCGTGAACGGACCGATGCCGCCGTCGTGGTGACACGCGACACACCGCCCGTCGAGGATCGGCTTGATGTCCGTCCAGTACGTGACCTCCGGCGGATCGAGGGCGCCGCCGCTCGTACCGTCGTCGTCGACCGAGCCCGCCGAGGCGCCCGTGGTCGCTGCATCGTCGGCGGCGCCGTCGGCGGACGGATCGGCGTCGCCGTCGTCGCGGCAGCTCGCGAGCGTGAGGCCGATCGTGAACAGGAGTGCGGCGCGCGGGCGGTGCGTCATGCGGGTGAGCCGCTCTGCAACCAGCGGTCCACGGGCCCCGGACGGGCTGTCGCGGGGTTCGGCACCGTGACTCCGGTGGTGCCCTCGACTGCAGTCCATGGTGCGCGATCGTGGGCAACCGCTATGATCGGCGGCGGTGCGTCGGCTCCTCGCGCTCTGCGTCGCGCTCGTCGGTTGCGGCGAGGAGGTCGAGGAGCTCGCGCTGCGGCTCGACGAAGAGGACTGCACGCCCGCGATCCTCGGGGAGATCGCGATCCTCTCGATCGAGGTGTACGGCAACGACGAGGACGCGGGCATGTGCGCGCTCAGCCGGCGCTGCCTGTTCGACGTGGACGTGCCCGAGCCGCTCGAGACGCTCGAGGACATGGAAGCGGTGCTGCGCGACGCGAACCAGCCGCTCATCGACATCGAGCGCGCGGGGGCGAACTACTTGAAGATCGTCGGACGCCGCAATGCGTCGGGGTGCTGGTCCGGCGACAACCACCACGCGTGCGGCACCGCCGACCTCGCCGATGCCGACGGCGACGAGCTGCCGGTGGTGATCCGCTGCGAGCCGTGCCTCGAGGAGGACGTGCCGCTGTGCCCGTGAGCCGGACACCCGGACCATGGACTGTCGTCCAGGGGGCGGCGTGGCGGCGCGCCACGGTTGACTCGCGGTCGTGGAACGGCCCCTGCAGAGGCATCATCGAGATGGTGCGCCCCCTCGCCTGCTCGTTCTCGCTCGTCGCGCTCGCGCTCGCGGGCTGCGATCGTGCGGAGCCGGACGACGAGCTCGCGCCGATCGTCGCCGATCGCACCGGGCACGCGATCGTCGCGAACACGAACCTCGCGTACGTCGCGGAGATCTTCTCGTTCCCGCCGACGGTCGCGCTCGAAGAGGCCGTGGATGCGCCGCCGCGCGCCGTCGCGGCGCTCGCCGAGCGCGTGCTCGCGTTGAACCTGCAGTGCACGCCCGAGCTCGAGATCGGCGACGACACGCTCGTCACGCGCTTCGGTGAGGACTGCCGCGCGGGCTGGCTGAAGGTGACCGGCGAGATCGCGGCGACCGTGCGGATCGAGAGCGGCGCAGGTCCGTGTCCGAGCGGCGACGCGTGTGCGACCGCGGTGGTGTGGACGATCGAGGACTTCGCGGTGCAGCTGGGCCCCGACCTCGCGAACCGCCCCCGGCTGTCGGGCCCGGTGGAGCTGCGCGATACCTCCGATACGAGCGCGCCGATGACGTGGACGACGCTCGACGGCTTCACGTTCGAGAACCGGCTCGGCATGTTCGCGAGCCAGTCGCACGCATCGTGGACGATCGGCACCGACGACTGCGTGACGTTCTCGGTGGAGAACCAGCTCGATCGCCTCGAGGATCAGGACGCCGAGGTGGAGATCGAGATCGGCACGATCGTGCTGCAGGCCGAGGACGTGCATCGCTGCCCCGCGAAGTGCCCCGACGCGGGCCGCCTGCGCCTCGCCTTCGGCGCGGGCAAGCTGCTCGAGTGGACCTACGACGGCGAGCCCGGCGACGGCGACCCCGAAGTCGAGGTGATCGCACCGCGCGGCCACACGTTCGCCCAACGTCTGCAGTGCTCGTGAGCTCGGGTTTCGAGCGCCGACAGACCTCTGTTCGACCTCGAGTTCGACCTGCGCTGGGTTTCGAGCGCCGACAGACCTCTGTTCGACCTCGAGCTCGTCCCTCATCCGGTTTCGAGCGCCGACAGACCTCTGTTCGACCTCGATCCCCGCGTCCTGAACGGTACAGCTCGGGCATCGCAGTCGAGCCGCCCGTCACTTCGGGCCGACGATCACGAGGCGGTCGCTCGGCTGCGGCGTCGCGTAGACGATGGCGAGCACGATCGCGGCGACCACCGCCGTGCCGGCGACGGAGCCGATCACCGTCCAGCAGCGCCACTGACAGCGCTTCGGCTTGCGCTCCGGCGGCGGCGGACCCTCCGGAATCACCTCGGGGGTCGCGCGGAGCTTGCCGCGATCGTCGATGCCGGCGAGCGCCGCCGCGATCGCGGTCTCGAAGGAATCGCGCACGACGATCGGACCGTCGGCCGCGCCGACGAGCGCGCGCGCGGCTGCTCGTCCTTCGCTGCGCCACGCGAGCACGGTGACCTCGGCACCCGCAGCCGTCGTCGCGGCCGCGAGCGCGCGGCGGGCCGTGATGCGCTTCGGATCAATCGCGCCGTCGTCCGTCGTCGCGCCGAAGCTCGCGATGGCGTCGTCCGCGAACGGTTTCAGCTGTACCGAGACGCTCGCCATCTCGTCGCTCTGGAGGAGCACCGCCGCCGCCGCTCGGCCGGGCGCGCTCGCGTGCACCACGTGGTACCCGGGCACGAGCTCGATGCGGCCCGGTGCGACCGGCTTGCAGTCCACGTGAATCACCGCATCGCGCGGGCGCACGTCGATCGCCAGCGGCCGCGCGACGCGACCGGTGCGCGCGTCGACGGCCTCGAGGAACGCGGCGAGCACGTCGGGCCCGTACAGCTCGCGGGCCGGCCGACGCGCGGCGTCGAGCTCGACCGCGAACAGGTAGCGCGCCAGCATCCGCTCGCGATCGCCGTCCTGCCCGCGGAACTGATACGCGAGCCCGAGCCGGAACTCGAGCTCCCAGAGCGTGCTGCAGTGCGCAGGATCGGCGAGCAGCATACGGTGATCGCGCTGCAGCGCGACGAGCTCCGTCTCCATCTCGACGAAGCGCTGTCCGATGAAGTGCTCGCGCGCGCTCGCGAGCCCACGCTCGATCGTCGCGAGCTCCTCCTGCTGGCGCGCGAGCTCGGCCGCGCGCGCCTCCGCGAGCTTCGTGCTCAACGAATCGCGCGGCAGCAGCTCGAAGCGCGCGTCGATGGAGCCGGGCAGCTCGTCGGCGACATCCGCCGAGGCCGGCCACAGCACGACGTCGGGGCGATCGACGGGTGCGGGCCCGACGGCGACGCTCGTCCATCCGAGGATGGCGAGCGCGGACCGGACCAGCGCCAACGGCATCGGCATGCCTACGCTATCATGCGATCGATGACGGCCGCCAGGTTCCTCGGCCGCTACGAGCTCGGCGAGCGCATCGGTCTCGGCGGAGTCGCCGAAGTGATCCGCGCCACGGTGACCGGCGCGCAGGGTTTCGCGAAGACCGTCGTCGTCAAGCGCGTCCGAGATGATCTGCGTGACAACGCCGAGGTGAAGGACGCGTTCGTCCGCGAGGCCGAGCTCGCACGCCGGCTCGTGCACGGCAACTGCGTGCAGGTGCTCGATCTCGGCGCCGACGACGACGGCCTGCCGTACCTCGTGCTCGAGCTCGTCGACGGCTGCTCGCTCGCCGAGCTGTGCGAGCGCGAGCGCGACATCCCGCTCGGCGTCGCGCTGCAGGTCATCGAGCAGATCGGCGCCGCCCTGCAGTACGTGCACGCCGCCACCGACGACGACGGCCATCCGCTCGGCCTCGTCCACCGCGACGTCACGCCGAAGAACATCCTGCTCTCGCGCGACGGCGTCGTGAAGCTCACCGACTTCGGCATCGCGCGCGCGACGAGCCAGGGCAGCGACACGCTCCCGGGCTTCGTGAAGGGCACGCCGCAGTTCCTGTCGCCCGAGCAGGCCGCCGGTCGCCCCGTCGACGAACGCACCGACGTCTACGCGCTGGGGCTCGTGCTGCGCACCATGCTGCCCGCCGACGCCGACGCCGACCTCGTCGCGATCGTCGACGCCGCCACCGAGCCCGCCGTGCGCGATCGATTGCCGAGCGCCGAGGCCTTCGTCGCGCGCCTGCAGGCGTGGCGCGTCGGCCACGACGTGTCGATCGCGTCCGATCGACTCGCCGCGCTCGTGCGGCACGCGTGCGGATCGAAGGCACCGAAGCGAGCGATCGCGCTCGACGCCGGGCTGCGCGACGATCACGGGGGCGCCGCCACGCGTCAGGTCGCCGCCGCGCCACCGCGCTCACCGACGCGCTGGCCCTACGCGCTGCTCGCCATCGCAGCGATCGCCTCGATCGGCGCGCTCGCGTGGCCGCGCAGCGACGAGGACGCGCGCGTCGAAGCCCCGCGCGTCGACCCTCCACCGGAGCGCGTTGCCCCGTCACCTCCCCCGACCGCGCCGACGCTCGCCCCTCCGCCGCTCGCCGCGGGTCCACCGACGGAGACCCCGGTCGAGCCGATCGAGAAGCGCCCGCGCAAGCCCGGGCGCCTGCGCATCAACGTGGTGCCGTACGCCCAGGTCACCGTCGACGGGCGCGACTGGGGCCGCACACCGATCCGCGAGCGAGCTCTGTCCCCAGGCGATCACGACGTCGAGCTGTACAATCCCGACTCGCAGCGGCGCGTGACGAAGACCGTGCGCATCGCCCCCGGCGAGCCCTCCAGCATCGAGACCTGGTGAACCCGCATGTCCTCGTCGCACACCGTCCAGATCCAGTCGGGCACAGGCGTCACCGCGCTGCGCCGTCGCCAGCTGCGGATCGAAGTGATCAAAGGACAGGACAAGAAGCTGCGCGGCGACTTCGCGGGCGATCGCATCGTCGTCGGCACCCACGAGAGCTGCGATCTCGTGCTCGCCGATCCCACCGTCTCGCGCCAACACGTCGAGATCGCACTGGTGCCCGACGGCTATCGCATCCGCGATCTCGACTCCAAGAACGGCACGTTCCTCGACGACGTGCGCATCCACGACGTGGTCGTCGCGGCCGGCACCACGCTGCGCCTGGGTGAGACCACGATCAAGACGACGCCGCTGGGCGACACCGTGGAGATCGCCCTCGCGCCGTCCACCCGCATGGGGCCGCTGCTCGGCCGCAGCGCCGCGATGCGCCGCATCTTCGCGCTCGTCGGCAAGGTCGCGCCCACCGACACCACCGTGCTGCTCACCGGCGAGTCCGGCACCGGCAAGGAAGTCGCTGCACGGGCGATCCACGAGCACAGCAAGCGCGCCGACGGGCCGTTCGTCGTCGTCGACTGCGCTGCGCTGCCACCCACGCTCATCGAGAGCGAGCTGTACGGCCACGAGCGCGGCGCGTTCACCGGGGCCGATCGCTCGCGCACGGGCGCGTTCGAGTCGGCCGCGGGCGGCACGCTCTTCCTCGACGAAATCGGCGAGCTCCCGCTCGACCTGCAGACGCGCCTGCTCGGCGCCATCGAGCGCCGGCAGGTCCAGCCGCTCGGCAGCAGCCGCTCGCGGGCGATCGACGTGCGGCTCGTCGCCGCCACGAATCGCGATCTGCGGCGCGAGGTGAACCGCGGCAGCTTCCGCGCCGACCTCTACTTCCGCCTCGCCGTCGTCACGATCGAGATGCCCGCGCTGCGCGAGCGCGCGGAGGACATCCCGCTGTACGTCGAGTCGTTCCTCGCCGAGCACGCGGCCGCGGGCCAACCGTTCCGCATCGACGCCGCGACGATGGCCGAGCTCGCCCTTCGCCCCTGGCCGGGCAACGTCCGCGAGCTCCGCAACGCACTCGAGCGCGCGGCTGCCCTCGGCGAGATCGAGCCGGGTACGACGGGCCCGAGCGCGCCGCCAGCCGACGACGACGCACCGCCCGCCGAGATCGCCGCCGATCCGACCGTGCCGTTCAAGACCGGCAAGGCGATGCTCGTCGAGCGATACGAGCGCGCCTACGTCGAGGCCCTCATGCAGCGCCACGGCGGCAACATCACGCAGGCGGCCCGCACGGCGGAGATCGATCGCGTGTACCTGCTACGCCTGCTCGACAAGTTCGGTCTGCGCGCGACCAAGCGCGGCTGACCGCGTCCGTTCAGTCGACCGTGCACACGCCGGCGTCGCCGACCGCGGCGCAGCTCTGCTCCGGAAGGCTGCACATGGGGCTGACGGGATCGCACGGCTCCGTGCAGCACCACTCCTCGCACTCGGGCGTCGAGCCGGCGATGCAGCTCGCACCGAGCTCGCAGTCGACGAACTGCCGGCACGGATCGCCGATCACACCTTCGCCCGCGCGCACGCACACGAACGCGTCGCTACCGGCCTGGCAGCTCTGGCCCTCGGGGCACGCAGGGGCGAGCGGGTCACACGGCGTCAGACACAGGATGAGCACGCCATCGTGGGTGATCGAGCAGACTCGCTCGGGGTCGGCGCAGCTGGGCGAAGCGCGACTGCCGGTGCAGAACGGCACGCACACGCCCTCGTTCGTGGTCGGGTCGACGTGGAAGCACATCGAGCCGAGCTCACAGTCGTCGATGCCGCTGGTCGGCTCGCCCTCCACCGTGCACGCGGCGCCCACCGGTACGGCGCCCTTGGGCACGGTGCTGCAGCGCACCGAGTTCCAGTTGCCGCCGCCGTCGTTCGCCCACGGCATGCACTTGTCGCCCTCGGGGCAGTCGTTGCTCCACACGTCGCAGCCGCCACCGTAGACCGAGCCACCGTCGGGGTCCTCGATGAACATGCCGGAGTCGGTGCTGGTGTTGTCGCTGGTGCTGGTGTCCTCGGTGCTGGTGCTCGAGGTGTCGGCGGTGGTGGCCACGGTCGTCGCGCTGCTCGACGACATCGTGCTCGACGCGCTCGCGTCCGTCAGGCTCGAGCTCGATCCGATGCTCGCGCTCGTCGAGCTGTCGTCGCCGGCCGCCGCGCCGTCGTCGACCTGCGGACCGCAGCCGGCGAGCGTCGCGACCAGCCCGAACGCGACCGCGACGTGATGGATCGTGGTCTCGCCGATCGGGCCGCTGCAGAACGGGCATCGCGACGCGTCCAGCTCGACGTGACACAGACAGCTCGGGCACGGCTTCAGGCTAGCGCTCATCGGGGATCGCCTCGGTGATCAGTCGAAACGCAGCGAATCCGAACGGTGTCGGAGCGGCCGCGGCGGTCGGCTCGATGCGCTCGCGCAGCCCCTGTCGCTGCAGCTCGACCGCGCGGTGGTAGCAGAACGGGTTGTTGCCGGGCCGACCGAACAGCGGCTCGCTCGTCGCGGAGCAGCCACCCATGCAGGTCTTCGCGTAGTAGCAAGTTCGGCAGAAGCCCCACAGATCATCCACGGTACGCCGTCCGAGGGCGCGCAACTCGGGCGCACCCTCCCAAATCGTCGCGAGATCGTGGTCGCGGATCGATCCGCCGGTGTTGGCTGCACCGCCGAGCGTGGGGCAGCTCTTGATGTAGCCGTTCGACTGGATGCCGATCACGCTGGTGCCGGCCTGGCAGCCGCGATAGTGCCCGCCCGCGTTCTGGTGCCGACGAAGCCGCGACTCCAGCGGACCGAAGTAGCCGACGTTGTTGCCGGGCCAGATCGCGATGCGCCGTGCGTCGCACAGCTCGACCACACGCGCGAGCTCGGCGTACAGCTCGATCATCTGGTGGGGCTGCAGGAGCAGCTCGGGTGTGTCCGCGGCATTGCCGTGGGCAATGGTGAGGATGAGCTGCCAGGTGACGATGCCCTCGTCGGCGAGGCGCTCGCCGAGCGGGACCAGCTCACCGATCGTGCGCTGGTTGATCTGGGTGTTGGCACCGATCGACACCCCGGCCGCGCGGAACGAGCGCAGCGCCTCGATCGCGCGCGCGAAGCCGCCGGGAGTGCGCAGCGCGTCGTGGGTCGGGCCGAGCCCGTCGATCGACACCGACGCGAGCTCGAGGCCGGCCTCGGCGAGTGCCTCCGCGCGTCGTCGCGTCAGCGTCAGCCCTCCGGTGGTCATCGTGGCCTTCATGTTGCGCTCGCGGATCCGCCGGATCACGAGCAGCACGTCGTCGCGCAGGTAGGCCTCGCCACCGATCAGCGTCACCTCGCCGACGCCGAGCTCGGCGAGCGCATCGACCAGCTGCAGCGCCTCGTCGGTATCGAGCTCGTCGGGCCGGGCCTGTCCAGCCCGCGGGCCGCAGGCGCGGCAGCGCTGATCGCAGGCCTGGGTGAGCTCCCATACCGCGTAGCTCGGACGTGGACGCTGCGCGACGCTCGCGGGGTGATAGGAGCGCGCCTTCGATCGAGGCAGCGCATCCACGACCGGCAGCCGCCGCCGCATGTCCTCCAGTCCCACTAAGTGCCGAGCCCGATCGGGCAGCTGACGCCCGTGCCACCCAGGCCGCAGTAGCCGTTGGGGTTCTTGCCCAGGTACTGCTGGTGATCGTCCTCGGCGTAGTAGAACGGAGTCGCGCGCGCGATCTCGGTCGTGATCGCGCCGTGTCGCGCCTCGCGGAGCTTCGCCTGGTACGCCTCCTTCGACGCGTGCGCGGCCTGCAGCTGCGCATCGTCGTGCGCATGCACGAGCGAGCGGTACTGCGTGCCGACGTCATTGCCCTGGCGCATGCCCTGGGTCGGATCGTGGTTCTCCCAGAACACCTGCAACAGGCGCTCGTACGACACCTTGCTCGGATCGAACACGACGCGCACGACCTCGGCGTGCCCGGTCTTGCCCGAGCAGACCTCGCGATACGTCGGGTTCGGCGTGACGCCCCCCGCGTAGCCGACCATCGTCGCGACGACGCCGGGCTCTTTCCAGAACTTGCGCTCGGCACCCCAGAAGCAGCCCATTCCGAACGTCGCGAAGGCGCTGCCCTCGGGGAACGGCGGCACCACGCGGCTGCCGAGCACGAAGTGCACGGGCGCGACGGCAAGGGGCTCTGCGCGCCCGGGCAACGCGTGTTCGGGATCGGGAAGGACCAGCTTGTCGTTCATCCCCATGGGCGCGGAACGTTAGCGCAGACACAGGTGAGCGGCCACGTGCGTTCTCGCCCGCGTCTACCATCAGGCGCGGAGCGCCGGGCAACCAGTAACGTGCCGGAGCTTGACCGCAGGCGATCGAACTTGGTCTCCTGAAGCATGCGAAGCCGCGGTGCGTGGCTGTGGACGGTGTTGGCGTGCACGTCGATCGCGTGCGCGTTCGACAGCGCCGGGGGCAGCGGCGGCGGCGGCACGAGCGGCACCGACGACGGCGATGACGACGGCGATGACGACACCGCGTCGGTCGCCGACGACGACGACGACGGACCGAAGACGTCCACCGAAACGGATGCGAGCGCGACCGACGACGGCGACGGCACGACGACGACGCCGGGCGAGTCGACGGGATCCGACACCGACGTTCCGCAGGGCTTCGGCTGTCCATCGCCGTTGCCGAGCGAGTGGATCTTCTGCAGCGACTTCGACGGCGGCTCGCCCGAAGGCGCGTTCTCGGAGTGGCAGCCGGATCCCACGCGCATGGGCGTCGTCGAGGACGAGGGGCTCGACGGATCGAGCGCGCTCGAGATCAGTCACGACCCCGCCAACGTCTGGTCGGGTCGCGCCGTCGTGTACTTCGGCGACTCGCCGCGCGAGGCCACGATGGTCTACGCCGACGACGCGTCGCTGCCCGAGGTCTGGGTCCGCATCTTCCTGCGCACCGAGGCGAACTGGCCGAGCAACGGGCCCGGCGATCTCCTCAGCATCGACCTCGAGACCGTCGACGGCGACGACATCGTGGCGGTCGCCCGCACGCCGATCTACACGCCCACGTTGCAGCAAGTGTTGAGCGTGCACGCGCAGCGCTGCTTCACGGGCATGGATCCGGGGTGCGGCGCTCCGATGTCGCTCGGTGCGCTCCCGGGCGCGACGAGTGTCTACGACGTGTCGCGGTCCGACACGTGGCAGTGCATCGAGCTCCATGTCGGCGTCGACCAGGGCGAGGCCGATGGAATCGTCGAGCTGCTCGTCGACGACGCGCAGGATGCCCTGCGCGACGACTACGCGTTCCTGCAGGGCTTCCAGGACAACGGCTGGAACGCGCTCCAGATCACGGGCTCGTGGGACGGCGGACCGCCCCAGCCGTTGCGCCGTTGGATCGACGACGTGGTGATCTCGCGCGCGCCCATCGGGTGTGGCTGACCCCACTCTCGGCAGACGATCGTCGCAGTCGATCACGACGTGTTCCGTCGAACACTCCGCGCACGCGCACGCGATCGCGCGGGTTGCTTCCTGCTGTTCCTCGAGCGACGGATGACGCTCGCGCGGGCTGCATCACGCGACGTGCATCGTCGTCGTCGCGGCATGAGCGCGACGACACGCTCTACGCAAAATCCCGTCACAGATGGGGCTTGCGGCCGCATTTGCTGTGATCGCAAGATGGAACCGTGCGACGACTTCGGTGGGATCCTCGTCGGTCCCACTGGGACCGCGAGAGAGCGACGGGGGTGGGCATGAGAACGCGCAGTGTTCGGAGCATCGGCGGCTGGGCTCTTTCGAGCCTGGTGGCGACCGCGTGCTACGGCGGCAACGAGCCGAACCGCGACTCCGGAGCCGAGGACAGCCTCGGGTCGGGTGCCGACGGTGCAGACGACGGGGTCGACGACGGCGTGGACGATGGCGTCGACGACGACGGGGCGGACGACGACGGCGGCGCGACGCCGGTCGAGCTCGACGCCGACCAGGTCCGCTTCTACCTCACCAAGCTCGCGCCCAAGCTCGCCGGTCGCTCGCTGAGCTACGAGGAAGGGCTGATGATCGACGCCGTCGACGGCGACGGCGAGGAGGTCATCGCCACCGTCCTGCAGGCGTGGATGCTGGAGCCCGGCTTCGCGGAGTCGATGCGCTTCATCATCTCCGACATGCTGCACTCGAGCGGCGAGCGCGACGGCATCGACTTCGAGCTGCCCGGCAATCTCGCGGCCGAGATCGCAGCGCTCGATCTGCCGTGGTCGCTCATCCTCACCGCCGACTACTGCGTGGCGGCCGACGGCACGCACATCGAGTGCGACACGGGTGCGCCGTACGAGGCGGGCGTGCTCGCGACGCGGGCGTACCTCATCCCCAACAAGGGCCGCTTCAACCTGACCCGCGCGAAGCGGATGCTCGAGACCTTCGCCTGCCGCAAGTACCCCATGGAGGACGAGATCCAGGTGCGGCTCGAGAAGGAAGTCCTGATCCCGATGTTCCGGGCGGAGAACCCGGAGGAGCAGACCGTCGAGGAGGCCAAGGGCGGCTTCGGCAACGGCGTGGGCTGCTACACGTGTCACTCGCAGTTCGGCGCGCACGCGCAGCTGTTCGTGAAGTACGACGAGAACGGCCTGTGGCAGGACGCCGCCACCGGCCTGCAGGACCCGATGAACGAGCTCGGTCGCTCCACGAACGGCTTGTACACGTCGCACATGAACGATCCCGTGGCAGCGATGTCCGAGGCGTCGCAGATGTTCGGTCAGCCGGTCGCCAACATGCGCGAGGCCGGCGAAGTGATGAGCGGCAGCCCGCTCTTCCAGCAATGCACGGTGAAGAACCTGATCGGCCGGGCGTTCAACGTCGCGTCCGGTGCAACCGAGGACATCGAGGCCGAAATCGTCGCGGAGATCGCCATGGCCGTCACCGCAGACGATACCGACCCCACGATCCGCGCCTACGTCCTCGAAGTGTTCACGAACCGCGTCATCATCGACACGGTCGTCTCGACCATGGGGGGTGAGTGATGAAGAAGCCACGTATCGCCGAGCTCGCTCCCTGCCGCCGCCGCGACTTCATGCGGTACGCCGCGACGATCCTGGCCGCACCCGCCGTGCCGGCCGCGCTCCGCTTCGCGGTGAACGAGCAGCTCTTCGGCGAGGCCAAGGCCTTCGAGGCCGAAGGCTCGCTGCCCACCTACTTCATCGAGATGAACCTGCGCGATCAGTGGGACTTCGGCCACGTGTTCGTGCCGCCGAGCATCGCCGCGAACATGGCGAACATGATGCGGGGCGGCAGCGGCGACGCGCTCAGCTTCTTCTTCACCGCGGATCAGATCGTCGCGGCGGGCAACAACTTCTTCCTCACGCCCGACTCGACGATGCTCATGCCGCACCTCGACAACATCGCGGTCGTCGAGCAGAACCAGCTGTGCGAGGGCGCGATCCACGGCCACGAGGCCGTGAACCCGATGCGCTCGCCGGGCCGCACGAAGTCGCAGGACCCCGGCAAGAACGCGACGTGGATGAACGAGCCCGGCTTCGAGGAGCAAGGCAACGACTACTGGTACTCGTCCACGCCGACGCCCGCGTGCGTGCACAACTATTGGCAGAAGCAGATCACGCCCGATCTGATCAACGGAATCACGATGAAGTACATCAGTCGATTCCACACGATCTGTCACTACGGAGCGGGCCTGGCGAACTCGGAGCTCACGCGCATCCAGAGCGTGCAGATGCTCTACGACACGTTCCCGGCCACGGTGGAGTCGCTGCCGCTCGCGTCGCCCGAAGAGGCCGCGCTCCTCACCAACGCGCTCAAGAAGGCCGACGGTGGGTTCTTCGACCGTCACGGCTTCAGTGCGGTCGCGAAGACGGCCCACGACGCCGCGCTCGGCGAGGCCGAGGGCCGCTGGTACCACACGCCCAAGGTCATCGACCTGCCGTTCACGGCGGAGGAGCAGACCTATTGGCAGACGGGCGTGCCCGATCAGGTCGGCGACAACAAGAAGGCCAACATCTGGGAGCAGTCGGGCTGGGCCTTCAAGCTGCTGTCGAACGACATCACCCGCACCGTCGCGATGGAGTTCGACTACCTCGACGTGCACGACACGCGCGAGGAGAGCGTCATCAAGACGATGGCGGCGCAGTCGGCCGTGCCGCTCACGCGCCTCATCGAGAGCATCAAGGCGGTCCCCGGCATGTGGGAGCGCACCGTCATCGCGGTGTACAGCGCCGACGGCGGCCGCACGCCGTCCGCGAACTCGTACGGCAACGAGGGCAAGAGCACGTTCATCCTGTGCGGCGGCATGGTGAAGGGCGGCTACTACGGCGACGTGCAGGTCGCGAGCAACACCGGCACCGGCCACACGTGGGCCTACGTCGCGCCCGACAACGCGGGCAACCCGACGGTGCCGGTCGACAACAACACGCGCATCCACGGCGGTCGGTCGTGGCGCACGGTGATGAAGGCGCTGGGCGTGGACGACACGTTCTGTTCGCAGTTCCCCGACGTCGCCACCCAGCAACCCTTCAACTTCATGCTGAACGTGTGAAGGAGGTGACGACATGACGACGAAGACCATCCACCTCCTGTTCGCCACCGTCCTCGTGGGCGGCTGCTACTCGGGCCTCGACTCGCCGCGCGCCATGGGCGACGGCGACGACGACGGAGCCGACGACGGCGTCGGCGACGATGCCGACGACGGCGAGCCCCAGCGCACGCCCACCGATCAACCGCCCGGCTTCGAGACCCCGTTCGAAGTCCCGCAGGACGAGGTCGAGCTGCTGCCGTTCCACGTCCGCGCGCAGAACCTCGCGACGCTCGCGGGGCAGACGACGGATCACCCGATGTTCGCGGAGCTGTACGAGCGCCGCTACCAGCTCGGCGACCACGACTACTCGCAGAACTTCGCGCCCGACCTGCGCTGGTCTTCGGACAAGATGGCGGTGTGGGTCGTGGCCATGAAGCCGGTCTGCGACGACCCGGCGTTCCAGGCGAAGTACCCCACCCTCGTGAACGACCCGACGCCGTTCGTGCAGGCCGCGTTCGCTCGCGATCCCACCGCGGACGAGCTGGCTGCGTTCACCGAGGTGCAGGCGGGCATCACGGACACCGCAGCCCGCTACCGCATGGTGTGCCTCGCCGTGCTCACGTCGCTCGAGTTCGTCGCGCGCTGACGCGTGCCCGAACCGTGGTCCAGTCGCCCGCTGCTGCAGCACGCGGCGGGCGTGGCGCGTCCGATTCTCGACGACGTCGTGCCGCGGTCGTAGACTCCGACGACGAGGAGGTGCAGGCCGTGGGCACGCGAATCGCAGCGATGTTGGTCGGCACGTTCGTGCTGAGCGGTTGCGGCAAGAAGGACGATACGTCGGACGACATCGCGAAAGCGTTCGCGGGGCCGCCCGCGCCGGACTCGAACAAGGAGACCGAGGCGAAGATGAAGGCGCTCAAGGAGCGCGCCGAGGCGGACGCCGCGAAGGCCCGCACCGACGAGCTCGAGCGCATCACCACCGCGCCCCCCGTGCTCCCCGAGCTCGAGGCCGGATGTGCGGACGCAGCGGCCGCCTACGACGAGTTCAAGCAGAAGCGACTGGCCGGCGACGAGGACGAGCTCGGCCGGTGGAACGCGACGAAGGAGCCCGACCTCCGCAAGGTCAGCGAGGCGTGCAAGGCGAGCGCGAAGCCGGAGGTCGCCGCATGTCAGGCGAACGCGTGGCGCAACGCGAGCATCGGCCACTTCACGATCGACGGTGAGACGGAGCTCGGCGAGGCGTGCATGAAGCGCTACGGCGGCGCCCCACCCGCCGTGCAGTGACGCCTCATGAGCGACCGCGCGTCGTCGCGGCCGACGCACGCGACGACGCGCGCTCGAGCCTGCCGTCCGCGTTCGTGCGCCAGCCCATGGCGCGCAGCACCGCAGCGACCTCCTGCCGACGCGTGCCGAGCTGGGCACCCAGATCGGGCGGGACCTCGCCGCCGTCGCCCACCGCCGCGAGGCGCTCGTATACGCGTGCGAGCACGTCGACGCGCACTGCCCGGTTCCCGCGCACGAGGTAGCCGACCGCGGGGAAGAACGACGCATCGACGTCGGGGCGCACCGGCAGCGATACCGCACCGGGCACCGGCAGCTCAGGTCGCGGGCGCGGATCGTGCGACGCGATCCACAGCGCCGCGCGCAGACGCACCGTCGTGCCCGTGGCGATCGCCGGCACGAACGCGCCCGCCGGACCGATCTCGACGCCGAGCTCGCGCAACGTCTCGCGATCGAGCTGCGAGAGCCCGGCGATCTGCGTCCGTGCGTCGCGCTCGTCCACCGTACCGAGCCCGCGCTCGAGCAGGTACAGCAGGCCACGCGCCGCGGGCCCGAGCCGCTCGTCGTTCGGGCGCACCGGTGCGAGCAGCTCGCTCACCGCATCGCGCGACCACGCGACCATGCGTCGCAACAGCCGCGCACGCGCACCGGCTCCGAGCTCGCCGAGCTCCACCAGCCGCACGTCGGGATGCAGCAGGTCGGGCCCGCGTGCGAGCTCGGCGATCACCCGCCCCTCGTGCGCGATCCGTCCGGCCGCATCGAGTCCGAAGTCCGCGTGCACGGCATCGACGATCGTCTGCACCCACGCGTCACCCTTGGCCACCTCGGTGCCGGGCGCGTCGGGCAGCTCGAGCTCGAGCTCGAGCAGGCGCGCGAACGGGCCCGTCGTCGGCCGCGCTTCGGTGCCGGCCTCGGGCGCGTGGATCGGTTTGCGCGGCCGCGCGGTGCGGACCCAGCCCTCGCGCTCGCGCCCGACGAAGCGCTCGGTGAGCCGCTCGTGCAGCGCGTCGCTCTGGCGATCCTCGATGCCGCGGGTGACCCCTTGCCAGTGCGCGGCGTCGGTCACCCAGTCCTCGTGGTACGCGATGTACGTCCACGTTCGCACGAACGAGATGCGATTCGTGAGCGTGTCGATGTCGCCGTCGACCGCGTCGACGTACTTGATGCGGCGAGCCATCCAATCGACGTCGATGCGCCGCGTGGGTCCGCTCAGCTGCTCGTAGAGATCCGCGAGCAGCTGCACGTGGCTCTCGACGAGCAGCTTGCGGTAGTCCGGGATCCGGCACACCTCCCACAGGAGCGCGACGTCCTCGGGCGTGCGCGCCCGATCGCGCACGTCCTCGCGCCGGGCGAGCTGCACGAGCGCGTCGTAGTCCTCCGCGCGCTCGACGAGCCGCAGCGCCGGATTCGGCGGCCGCCGGCGCAAACTGGCCAACAAGGCCTCGATGGAGGTGTAGTCGAGGTCGGAGTTGCGCCACACGAGCTTGCGCACCGGGGGGAAGTCGTGGTTCTCGATCGCCGCGATCGTGCGCGGCGGCAGCCCGGGCAATGGCCGCAGCGTGCCGAAGCCACCGTCGGTCGTGTAACGGCCCGCGCGGCCGGCGATCTGCGCGAGCTCGGCGGGCTCGAGCGGGCGCACGTCGGTGCCGTCGAACTTGTGCAGCTCCGCGAACACGACGCGATCGACGTCCATGTTGAGGCCCATGCCGATCGCATCGGTCGCGACCATGTACTCGACCTCGCCGGCCTGGTACATCGCGACCTGGGCGTTGCGCGTGCGGGGCGAGAGTGCGCCGAGCACCACCGCCGTACCGCCGTGCCGCTGCCGCAGGCGCTCGGCGAGCTCGTAGACGTCGGCCACCGAGAACGCGACGACGGCCGTGCGCGCAGGCAGCCCTCCGAGCGCGAGCGTGCCGACCCACGACAATCGCGAGAACCGCTGGTGACGCTCGATGCGGGCGGTGGGCAAGAGCGCCTCGACGAGCGGGCGCATCGTGTCGGCTCCCATGAACCATGTCTCGCGAGTGCCGCGGGCGTGCAGCAGCCGCTCGGTGAACGTGTGGCCGCGCTGTGGATGCGCGGCGAGCTGGATCTCGTCGACCGCGAGGAAGTCGACGTCGATCCCCACCGGCATCGACTCCGTCGTGCAGATCCAGTACGACGGATGCGACGGCACGCGCTTCTCCTCGCCCGTGACGAGGGCGACGGCACGCTCGCCGATGCGCATCGTGATACGGTCGTACACCTCGCGCGCGAGCAGGCGCAGCGGCAGGCCGATCATCCCCGTGCGATGCTCGAGCATCCGCTCGATGGCACGATGGGTCTTGCCCGTGTTCGTGGGGCCGAGCAGCGCGACGATGCCGGTCGGTGCCGGCGGCTCGAGGTTCACGGTGTGGCGCTATCGCGGCAGTGGCGGGGGCACGAACACGAAGGCCGGCAAACGGGCGTCGATGCCCCCGCGGCGGACCTTCGCGACCATCGCGTCGAGCTCGTCGTCCATCAGCGATTGCACCTCCGCGGTGGTGTGAGTGGGCTCGTAGCTCGTGCGCCGGATCGCGACGACCTCGCCGCCACAGCTCACCAGCGTGACGATCTCGTTCGCGTCCGCGTCGTCGCGGACCTGCACCTCGAGCGCGGCGTTGCGCCGCTGCACGGTACGCGACTGCGTCGACCCCGGCACGCGAACGGAGAGCTCGACGTCGCGCGGAGCGACCGTGCATCCGGGCGCGAGCCATGCGTCGTAACTGCCGCGACACAGCTCGCGCAGGAGCGATTTGTGTTGCGCGCGCATGAGCTGCTCGATCTCGTGCGCGCTCGTTTCCACCCCGAGCGCACGACGAGCGGTGGCCAACACCGCTCCGCCGACAAAGAGCTGCGTGCAGATCTGCGGACGCCGCCCGACCGTCACCTCGGACTGCACGTGGAACACGCGGCCGCGGTAGCGGACGTCATGGTTGTACCCGCGCGGCGCCCCCACGAAAGCACTCTACCAGGTCGTTTTCGTCCGCGGGGCCCGTTTGTGGCCCCGGTCAAGCGAGGAACGCGCGGACCATGTTGTCGACGAAGAGCTCCCCGAATGCGTCCAGATCGGGGACGGGGAACGCGGGGTGATCCTCGGTGATCCGGCGCTGCAGGACGAGTGACGCGAGCCCGTGGAGTGACGCCCATGTGAGCAGCGCTGCGTGATCGACATCGAGGTCGCGACGGAACGTTCCCAGACGGACGCCGTCGGCGAAGACGCCGCGCGCCGTCTCGTACGGCTGCAGCGCATCCTTGCGCTCGTCGTCGGGGAGGGCGGCCCACTCGATCTCCTCGGCCTGGAACAGCAGCTTGTACAGCCAAGGATGGGTGCGCGAGAAACCGAGATAGGCGCGCGACAGCTCGCGCAGTCGAGCGGCGCAGTCGCCCGGCGCGCTGCGCTCGTTCGCTTCGGACATCTGATCCATCAGCAACCGGATCGCATGCAATCGGATCTCGCGGAGGATCGACGCCTTGCTCTCGAAGTGCTGGTACAGCGCGGTGGCACTGATGCCGAGGCGCCCGGCGATCGCCCGCATCGTGAGACCCTCTTCACCGAGATCGCTGCCGAGCTCGATCCCGGCACGGACGATGTCGTCGTGTAGGCCAGCCTTGGCGGGTAATCTCACCCGATCCAAGATAACACCGTTCTCGCCGCTGTCCCGTGGATTTGCCGCGCGATCTCGATCGGCTCACGCCAGCTCCCACCGGGCACCGCGCGGCGTGTCTTCGATGGTGACACCGGCGGCCTTGAGCAGATCGCGAATGAGGTCGCCCTTCGCGAAATCCTTGGCCTTGCGCGCCTCCGCGCGGAGCTCGAGCAGTCGATCGATGACCGCGCGATACGGCGCAGTCGCGTCCGCGGTCGCGACCGTGGGCAACATCTCGGCCGCGAGCTCGGGGTAGAGCTCGTTGTCCGCGAGCTCGACCCCGAGGACGTACAGATGGCGTGTCAAACAACGGTACGCCGCCATGACGCTCGCCCGATCGTCCGAGCTCTCGATGCCTGCCGCATAGAGACCGTTGACGTAGTCGAACACCGCGGCGCCCGCCTGCGGGCACCCGAGATCGGTGTCCATCGCCGCCGTGAAGCGATCGATGAACGTGCGTGAGGCGGCCCCGTAGGCCCCCCATTCATAGGACTCGCGCTCACGAGGAATGGCGCGCTCCGGATCGCGCAACGTCGCGTACCGAGCCGCGACCGGCACCCGGCGCGCCTCCGGCGGCGCCTCGCGCAGCCGATCCGCCATGATCCGCACCAGACGGGCGATCTTCTCGAATCCCTTGGCGGATGCGGCCACCAGATCGTCGTTGAACGCGAGCTTCGTGCGGTAGTGCGTGCTCGCGAAGAACCACCGGATCTCCTCGCTACGGTGCTCCGCGGTCAGCTCGGGAATGCCGATGACGTTGCCGAGCGACTTGCTCATCTTCACACCTCGCAAGTCGAGGTGCTCAGGGTGCATCCAATAGCGCACCCACGGATGGCCGCACAGCGGCTCCGATTGTGCGACCTCGTTCTCGTGGTGCGGGAACAGGTTGTCGACCGCGCCGCCGTGCACGTCGAAGTGGTCGCCGAGGAGCACCGTGCTCATGGCGGAGCACTCGATGTGCCAGCCCGGCCGCCCCTGCGGCCACGCCGCCTCGCCGGTCGGCCACGACGGCTGGCCCTCGGTGCTCGGCTTCCACAGCGTGAAGTCGGCCGGGTGCTTCTTGCGGGCCGCGTCCTCGCCCACGCGTCCGCTCGCGCCGGCCTGCTGACCATCGAGCGTGTTGCCGCTCAGCTGGCCATAGGCCGGGAAGCTCTGGACGTCGTAGAAGACCTCGCCGTCGACGACGTACGCGTGGCCGCTCGCGATCAGCCGCTTCACCATGTCGATCTGCGCGTCGACGAAATCGGTCGCGCGCGTGTACACGGCATAGTCCTTGATGCGCAGCGTCCGGCAGTCGCGACGGAACGTGGCGATCACGCCCTCGGCGACGTCGAGCCAACCACCGGCCCCTTCCGGTCCCGTGGCCTTGGCCATTATCCGATCGTCGATGTCCGTGTAGTTGATGACGGACACGACGTGATACCCGCGGTACTCGAGCCAGCGGCGGAAGACGTCCCAGAAACAGTAGGTGCGCGCGTGCCCGATGTGCATCGGCGAGTAGACGGTGAGCCCGCACGTGTAGATGCGGACCACGTGCGGATCCGCGGGGACGAAGGGCTCGAGCTGATGCGTTCGGGTGTTGAAGACCTGCAAAGCCATCGAGGATCTCTGCCTTCCTGATACACTGAGACCTGTCATGGCGTCGACCCCTCGGCTCGCGGCGGGGACCACGTTCGCCGGCGATTTCCGCGTGCTGGGGCCGCTCGCCGAAGGCGGCATGGGCTCGGTCTATCGCGCCGAGCAGCTGAGCACCCACAAGCCGCGGGCGCTGAAGATCGTCCACGGTCGGCTGCTCGACGACGAGAAGAGCCGGGCTCGCTTCCTGCGCGAGGCGACCATCGGCGCCTCGATCGCGAGCGAGCACGTCGTCGAGGTGATCAGCGCGGGCATCGACGCGGCGACCGAGACGCCCTACCTCGTGATGGAGCTGCTCGAGGGCGCCGACCTCGCGACCGTCGTGCGGCATCACGGACGCCTGTCCGTTCCCGAGCTCGGCGCGGTGTTGCGGCAGCTCTGCCACGGCATGGGTGCGGCGCACGACGTGCGCGTGGTGCATCGCGATCTCAAGCCCGAGAACATCTACGTCGCATATCCGCGTCACGCGGGCGCGTCGTTCACGATCAAGATCCTCGACTTCGGCATCGCCCGCATCGCCCAGGAATCGCGCACCGCAGCGACGCTCACCGGCAGCGTCGGCTCGCCGCTGTGGATGGCGCCCGAGCAGGTGAACAGCGAGGCGATCGTTCCCGCCACCGACATCTGGGCGCTCGGCTTGCTCGCGTTCTGGGCGCTCGTCGGTCAGTCGTACTGGCGTACGGCTCGCGCGGAGCGGCTCACGGTGCAGGCGTTGTTCGTCGAGCAGTTGTTCCGCCCGATCGAGCCCGCGAGCGCGCGCGCCGAGGAGATCGGCATGGGGCACGCGATCCCGCCGGGCTTCGACGACTGGTTCCTCGCCTGCGTCGCGCGTGCGCCGGCCGAGCGTTTCGTCGACGCGAACGCGGCGTGGAGTGCCTTCGCGCAAGCGGTGGACGGGGGGCTGCACGAGCTCGCGCCGTTGTTGCCTCCGCGCGATCGTCCGTGGCCCACCACGTCGTCGGGGCGGCTCTCCGTCGTCGAGGCGACCACGCCCGACAGCGCCGTCGGCGAGCTCGGCAGCGACGGTCAGGGCGCGATCCCGACGTCGGGCGTCGAGCTGTTCTCGCCGACCGTCGCGGGCACGACGATGGTCGAGTCGCCGAATGCGGAGCGTCCGGTGCTGCCGGTCACTGCGCCCGTCGCGAGCAAGCGCCGGGGCGTGCCACGGTGGCTGCCGTTCGCGTTGGCGCCTGCGATCGCGGTGCCACTCGGCGCCACGGCGTGGTGGTGGTCGCAGCGACCGACGGTGACGATCATGGCGATCGAGCCGTCCGAGCCGACGGCGGAGCCGCCCGTCGAGCCGCCCGTCGACGACGCGAAGGACGACGGATCCACGCGCGAGCCCCACGATCACGGCCCGTTCGCACCGGTGCGGCCGATGGCGACGCAGCTCAGCTTCAGCGCGCGCGCGCTCACCGTGCTCGGCTGGTCGCCGGACGGCACGCGCTTCGTGCTCGACGCGACGTATCCCGATCGCGACGGCCTCGACGGCCCGGTGACGAAGCTGCGGCTCGTCGAGATCCACGACGCGCTGACCGGCGCGATGATCGGCTCGTACCTGTCGGAGCGCGAGGTGCTGCCCGACGCGCCCGACCACGACCGGCTCGTGCGCGCCGCGTTCGAGGCCGAGCCGATCGCGGAGTGGCCGCTCGCACGCGAGCAGCTCGATCTCCTCCCCGGCGAGGTGCGACGCGACCCGAAGGACGGCCGAGCCACGATCCAGGCCGAGATCGAGGCGGTGCCGGATGGCACGACGATGACGCTCGAGGACACGCCCACGGGCATGCACTGGCGGTGGGTCGTGGGACCGCTGCCGCTACCGGCGGCCGAGCCGACGACGCCGCGGCTCCGCCTGCGCTG
Source organism: uncultured Nannocystaceae bacterium (assembly GCA_964468635.1). Classification (GTDB taxonomy): domain Bacteria; phylum Myxococcota_A; class Polyangia; order Nannocystales; family Nannocystaceae; genus Xiheibacterium. Next base: position 140,357 of record CAYXVR010000016.1, on the reverse strand, counting down.
GATCGGCAAGAGCGGGCGCTGGGATCTGCTGGACGTCCCGTTCGCGATCGACACCGCGGAGCTGGTGGCCGCGACGGTTCAGGGCGGCGAGCCGCCGGTGTACGAGGGCGACGTCGTGCTGCACTGGTCGCCGGACGAGACGCGCGTGCTCGTGCTCGTGCGTGGCGAGGCCGATCGTGTGCTCGATCCGACGCGCATGTTCGACGAGCGCTGGTTCCTGCGCGCGAACGGCCCGCAGATCCGCCTCGTCGATTCCGGACTCGGCGAGCGACGGCTGCGCGCCGTCGCGGATCGCCTCGGTCATGCGGGACTTCCGGTCGCGGTGGCCGAGCTCGACAGCGCCGTCTCGTCGTCCACGCGGATCTACGTACGCGCGCGCGATCCGGAGGCGGCCGCGCTGGCGACGACGATCAATGCCGCGCTCGGCAAGGACTACCCGAGCGCGCTGCTCGAGCGGGCGGGCTGGACACAGATCGTCGTGGTGCTCGGCGACGACGGCCCCTGAGCCGTTCTGCACGTGACGGTCCGCACGTCTGCACCGAATCCCACCCACGATCGTTGGGTCGCGGGGCCGGTCCACCGTTCTCGCAACTCCCCTCCCGGCTCCCCGTCTTCTCTGCCAAGTTCAGGGCCCATGTTCGCAGCTCCCCGCACGATCCCCACCTCGATCCGCGTCGTCCTCGCGCTCGCGCTCACCTCGTCCGCCTGCGACAAGCTCACCGGCGGTGGCGACGACGAGAAGAAGGCGGAGGCCGACAAGGCCGCCGCCGACGCCGAAGCCGCCAAGAAGAAGGCGGAGGAGGAAGAGGCCAAGAAGAAGGCCGAGGAAGAGGCCAAGACCAAGGCCGCGGACGAGGAGACGAAGAAGAAGGCCGAGGAAGAGGCCAAGAAGAAGGCCGAGGAAGAGGCCAAGAAGAAGCCGCTGTCGCTCTCGGACATCAAGATCAAGAGCATGGCGGGCATGTTCGGGGGCAGCAGCGGGGGCGCGCTGCAGGTGAACCTCACCGGCACGTTCAACGAGAAGCTGAACAACTCGACGTTCGTGCACGCCAAGGGCGTGTGCAAGAAGGACGCACGCCTCATCGCCGACGTCGGCTTCGTCAACACCACCGATTACACGAAGCAGCTCCACCAGTACAACGTGGCGGAGAAGGTCGATCTGCAGGGCCAGATCTTCGCCCAAGGCGTCGAGTCGGCGATGTCGCCGTGTCAGATCGAGTTCCGCCTCGGTGGCGGCTCCGGTGGCGTGTCGGTGTCGCTGCACACGATCTGCTGGGACGGCAGCGCCGTGAAGGACGGGCCGTGCGAGCCGCCGGTCGTCGCGGCCGCGATGTCGGGCGCTGCGCTGCCGCTCGAGGTCGCCGACCTCACCGTGAAGCCGGACACCGGCTACGGCTCCGCGCCGGGCATCGCGGTGAGCCACATCCTGCAGATCAACGAGGTGCAGGACGACAACACGCGCATCACCGTGAAGTCGGCGTGCACCGTCGATGGCACGAAGTTCGTCGACCTCCAGCAGCCCACGCTCTACGCCGGACCGTTCAAGTTCGAGTCGGGCGAGTCCGTCGTGCGACCGACGCGGATGTACTGGAACAACGCGTTCGGCTTCAAGGAGCCGCCCAAGACCTGCGACCTCACCTTCGCGCTGTGGAAGCCCAAGGGCACGAGCTACAGCGAGTTCGAGCCCACCGTGCTGAAGCGCGCCTGCTACAAGGACGACAAGGTCGCCGAAGGCGCGTGCGATCCTGCGGCGCCGCCGGTGCCCGCCGCTGCGCCCGTGACGAAGGAGTCGCTCGCGCTGTCGAACGTGAAGCTCGAGCTCGCGGCGCCGTATGGTGCGGCCCCCGGCGCGCTCAACCTCAAGGTGCAGGCGGACGTGGCGGTGAAGGTGCCGGTGGATCAGCAGTCGGGCATCGACGCGCACGTCACGTGCAAGGTCGGCAGCACCGCGCGCGTCGAGAAGACGTGGGTGTACGGCGTCGAGCTCTTCTACCTCGATCCGGGCGAGACCACGCGGGTGAGCGGGCAGGCGTTCTCGAGCGAGCCGCTCGCCGCCAAGCCGAAGAGCTGCGAGGTGCAGTTCACGGCGGGCAAGCGATGGGGCGGCCCGGGCGAGACGCCGATCGAGGTCGGTCGCTTCTGCATGAAGAAGGACAAGATCAAGCCCGGCAAGTGTTGAGGGCTCAGCCCTTGCGGATGCACGCGGCGTAGCCCGTCGCGTCACTCTTGTCGCGCGCTTCGAAGCTGCCGTCCGCATCGGCGACCCAGTTGCCGCCGGTGTCGAGGTCGCGGCCGAGCGTCCACACGTCGACCTTCGGCAGGACGCCGGCGCGTCGCAGCGCGCGGGCCTCGGCCACCGTCGGCAGCCGCCAGCCGCGGAGCCCCCCGAGTGGGCGCTGACGGCACAGGTTCGCGGCGCGATACCAGTCGTTCGCGGCCTGGGGCTCGTTCCACACGATCCAGCCGTCGTGTCGCTGCGCGCGGCCGTCGGCGAGCGCGTCGTCGATGCGATCGACGTTCGTGTTCACGGCGATCCTGATGACCTCGTCGGACTCGACGACGGGAGCGGGCGCACGCGGGGCGACGCGCGCAGGCGCTTTCACGGCCCTCGGCGCGGCGGCCTCGACGATCGGCGTCGTCGCTTCCACGATCGTCGCGGTGGAGCTCTCGTCGCGATCCGCGAGCGTGGCGACGATGGCGGCCGCGAGGATCGCCGCGATCGCACCAGGCAATGCCCGACGGCCGCGCTCGGCCGCGACGGGACGGGGGACCTCCGGCGGGACGAGACACGCGTCGCTGATCGACGCGATGCCGTCGTCGTCGTCGACGACGGGCGACACGATCGCGAGATGACCGGGGCGCCGACCGGGCGCGCGCACGTGCGCAGGGATGGGTCCGACGTCGTCACGCTTGGGGTTCGTCGGCAACACGACCGCCGGTTGATCCGGCGCGGGCGCGCTCGTGCGATCGCGGACGCTGCCGAGGATCTCGCCCTGCACCGACCCCACCTCGACCGCGACGGCCGACGGCCGCGAGCGGCGACGCGTCATCGCGGCGAGCGTGCGGTGCACGGATCCGATCCACGACGTGCCGTGCACCGACGAGAGCTGCAGCACCAACAGCCGATGCGTCCACGTACGACGCAGGCCGAAGCACTCCACCGCCCGTCGCACGGCATCGGGGTCCAGTGCGTCGGTCTTGCAGATGACGACGAGCGACTGCTCCGTGAGCGACGCGAGCTCGTCGCGCAGCTCGGTGGTGCCGTGCTCGATCCCCGCGACCAGTCTCACGTCGCGAGCTTCGATGCGATCCATGTGCTCGGACAGCGCGTCGACGTCGGCCTCGGCACAGCAGAGGATCACCGCGATCGCGCCCGCGCTCGGGGCGGGCTCGACGACGCGCAGCGCGACGCGATCGGGGAGCGAGCGGTCGGATTCGGGCGAGATGGAGCCCATCGCTGGACACATCGGCCGGTCGGCCGCGTGGCTTGAGCGCGGCGCCCCCGCGGCCCGCCCCGGGCCGCCGCCGCCGTAAGCGCGGACATCTCGCGGCGTTCGACATCCATCACGATGCGACGTCACGCGCTCGCGATCCTGGTGTGGGCCGCCGCAGGTTGCTCCACGCGCGCGCGATTCGAGCACCGGGCCGCCCGCGACGTCGCGCCGTGCGTGCCGGCGGCCGCGATCGTCGACGTGCGAGCACCGGCGCCCGTGGAGGGCGCGGTCCCGATCCGCGTCGGTGCGGGCGACGTCCTCGTCGACGTCACGGTGAGCGACACGCTCGGCGAGTCGATGCGCACGGCGATCCAACGAGCGCTGACCGCCCGCGGCTATCGCGTCCTCACGCCGACCCGCGAGCACCCCGCGGACCCGCACGCGTTCGCGATCACGGGCAGCATCACGCCGCCGGTCGGGCGACTCGTCGTCACCGAGCACGCGACCGGCCAGGAGGTTCGCGTGTTCGCGTTCGAGATCCACGCCGACGACTTCATCCTTCCGGCTGCACTCCCGGGCGCCGTGGCGGACGCGGTCCTCGATCGGCAACGGCCGCCGCCGACCGGTCCGACCGGTCGCGAGCTGGCGTGCATCATCGAGCCGCTCGACTGCCACGGGCTCGCGAACCGCACGACGCGCATCCGCATGCGCGATCGACCGCTCGATCTGCAGGCCGGCACCGTCACGTGGCGCGACGGCGACGTCGCGGTGCGGATGCCGCTGCCGGCGATCGTGGATCGCATCGGTCCTGGCGCGGCGCGGCGACTGACCGCCGCAGTGACGCGGGCCGACGGCGCGCTCGCGATCGAGCCGCGCACGTCGTGGTCCACGCGAGCGATCGTCGCGGATCTGATCGAGCACGGCGAGGCGCAGGTGTATCGGTGCGGCCGACCGCCGTCGCCGACACTCGACGTCGATGTGATCGAGGACCCCGACGTGAACGGCGGCGCCTCGATCGACGCGTTCTACGACGCCGAGGGCCTGGTCTTCTTCGTCGAAGGGCGACGGGCGGTCGTGTACTGAAATCAAGCGGCGGGGTCGACCACGCGGCCCATGAAGAGCACCGCGCCGCTCGTCGTGTCGCGCACGAGGAACAGGAACGGACGGTCGACGACGAACGGGATCGGCTCGGCGGTCGGCGGCGCCGCGCCGGCGCGCATGCCCACCGCGGTGGCCGCCGCGGCCTCGGTGCCCTTCTCGTCGACCGCGATGAACGCCTTGTGCATCGCCTCGGACAGCACGAGCTGCTCCTTCGCCGGCGCGATGCCGGTGAAGTCGGCGGCACCGGCATCGAACGCCTTCACCAGTCCCATCGACGCGAGGATCGGCGTGAGCCGCAGCGACTCGCCGGGCTTCACCTCGAACTTCGGCAGCGCGAGCGCGACGCGCTCGTGACCCGTCGCCGCCGCCCACGTGCCGAGCTTCTCGCCCGTGAGTCCCTGCTCGACCGCGGCGAGGCCATCGACGGCGTCCGGGAGCACGACGACGAGCTCCGCTTCGCCGTGGTGGTACGGCATCGCGAGCGCGCGCGCGCCGTCGATCTTCGCGAACGCGTAGTGGCCGGTGCGGTGCATGAGCTTCGCGGTGCGCTTGCCCGTCGGCGTATGGAAGTCGCCGTCCTTCGTGGCCGACTCCACGAACTGATCGGTCCACACCGCCTTGAAGTAGAGCGCGTTGACGAGCACGAGGCGTGTGTCGGCGGCCACCGCCGAAGCGGGCAACAGATCGCGGATGCGATCGCGCGTGCGCTCGGCGACCCACCCGTTGATGCGCTTGCGCGCATCGTCGTGCTCGCGTTTGAAGTCGACGGGCTCGAGCTTCGCGCCGAACACGCGGTCGGTGAGCTCGATGTACGGGCGCTCGAACCTCGTGGTCTGCTCGCCGAAGAGGCGATTGGCCACATGGGTCTCGAGCCCGTCCTCGCTCTTCTCCCACCGCGCCAGCGCGTCGGCGAAGCCGTTCTGCAGCTCGCGCGCGTCACCATCGAAGTGGAACACCTTCGCGATCTCGGTGGCGGTGGCTCCCTTCGCGCCGGCGTGCACCATCGCGAACGCGAGCGCGATGCTCGTGGGCGACACGACGACGTTGCCGGAGGGCTCGGGCAGTCGCGACCAGAAGTCGCGCGCGAACGCGTTGATGCGGGTGCCGGTGGATTGCACGAGATCGGGAGACGCGGGCTCGAGCGGCATGGGTGAGGGCTCCTCGGGCGCTTGGTCGTAGCGATTCGCGTCGCTCTTCGGCGTCGCCGTGTGCGGGGACGTCTCGCGCTCGGCGCCACAAGCGAGGCCCAAAGAGGCGCCCATGCCCGCGAGCAGAGCTCGCAGCACGTCGCGACGGTAGGGTTGGAACGGCTCGGTCATCGTCGGTGCGTCTCGGGTTCTCCGAGCAACGAACGCGCCGACGTCGGCGCTCGGTCTGTCGGACGCTGGAGCCCATGCTACGCTCTCTTCGTGACCGGAGCTCGATTCGAGGCGCGCCCCATCCTGCGCGTCCGTTCGCCGGTCATCGGGCGCGGCGAGCAGGTGTTCGAGCTGGGCACCGCACCGGTCACGATCGGGCGCGCGGACGACTGCGACATCGTGCTGCTCGAGCAGTCGGCGTCGCGTGTCCATGCGCGCGTCGTGCCGCTGGCGGAGGGCTGGGAGATCGTCGACGAGAACAGCCACGGCGGTACCTGGCTGAACGGTCGGCGCATCACCGCGCATCGATTCGCCGACGGTGAGGTCGTGCGGATCGGCGACAGCGAGATCCAGTTCGTGCTGCGCCCGGCCGCACAGCCCACGGTGATCGGCAGCACGCGTCCGCCCGCGGGCGCACCGGCGCCCCCCGTGGCTCCCGCGCCGCCCCGCGTCGCTCCCGCGCCGCCGCCCGCGTCCACGCCCTCGTTCGTCGACTTCGGTCCCGTCGGCCGGCCCGGCGCGCCGGAAGGCAGCGCGCCGTCGTTCTTCGACATGGGCCCGATCGGTCAACCTCCGCAGGCGAGCGCGCCGTCGTTCGTCGACTTCGGCGGCGTCGGCAATCCAAACACGTCGTCACGGCCGCCGTCGTTCACGGGCGAGCTCGCCGACGACGCGTCGCGCATGGAGATGCGCGAGCGCTCGACCGGCTCGAAGCTCCGCTCGTGGATCATCGTCGTGCTCGTGTTCCTGGGACTGTCGGTCGCCGTCTCGGTCCTCGCCTTCGACGTCACGTGGGACGACGTCGTCGGCGTCTTCCAGCGCTGACGCTACGGCATCAGGAACGCCTGCTGCGTCGAGCCGCCGAGCATGGGCGACTTCGGCAGCACGACGGCGAGGATCAGGTAGAGCAGCACGCCCTTGCCGAGCAGCAGCGCGAGCCCGACGAAGCCGAGCCGGATCCACACGGCGTCGATGCAGAACCGCTCCGCGAGCCCACCACACACGCCGAAGATCACCTTGTCGTCGCGCGAACGCGTCAGTCGTCGGGTCACCAGGTGCCGAACACGGAGCAAGCCCCGTCATTCCCGGGCGCTCACTGCGCTGCGATCACGAGCACGGTCTGCAGCAGCACGAGGCCCCCGAGCCACCCGATGCCCATGCGTTGGCTGATCACGGTGCCACGCGCCGGCGACAGCTTCTCGCCCAGGTTCGTGAGCCACAGGCTCGCGCCGATGAGCGCGATCAAGCCCACGATCGCCGACAGCTGCAGCTGATCGAGCAGGCCCAGCGAGCTGCCCGCGGGCAGCCGCGCGTCGACGAGCAGGCGGTTCGCGATGCACACGAACAAGGCGCCCGACATCAACGTGTAGCGCGGCGGCGCGAGCTGGATCGGCAAGAGCACGGCGAAGAACGCGACGATCATCGCCATGAAGGTGCCGAGCAGCAGCGTCAGCAGGATCCGCATCGAGTGCTTGCGCGCGATCTCGATGCCGATCGTCGCGCGCGAGAACTCGCTGTCGTCGCGCTCGCTGGGATCGCCGTAGTTCGTGGGCTCCACGTGGGGCGCCGTGGTGAGCGTGACCGCGCCGATCTCCCAGTCCTGCGGCGCGAGATCGCTCGACATCACGACGGGTGCGCGTCCGTTGGCCGGCTCGTCGACGACGAGCTCGAGCGACCGTGTGTCGCGCTCCGCGTCCTCGAGCACGACCTCGAGCACGTGCCGGTCGAACGGGAACCGCGAGAAGTCGAGGTCGTTGCGGATCGTCGCGCGGAACTTCACCTGCGAGTACAGGGTGTCGCCGTGCACGCTGGACACCGTGTGCTGCCGATCGACGGTGGCCGCGTTCATGATCTCCAGCGTCTCCCCCAGATTGGCTTCGCCCGCGGAAGCGGGCGACAAGAGCCACACCCAGAAGACGATCTCGAAGCGTCGTTGGGCCTCGTTCACGTCGGCGAGCGACATGACGAACGCACCGATGCGAGCCTGCACCGGCGCCACAGGCTCGGCCGGCGCCGCCCCGAGCACGGCCGCCTGGCACCACAGCCACGCCGCGAGCAACGAGGTCAGCAGTCGACCACCTCGACGTCGTACTCGATCGTCTGCCCCACCCCGTCGATGCGGACATGATAGGTCGTGCCAGCGGTCATGACCCAGCCCTGCGGGATCATCGAGATCGCCGAGTCGCTGCCGTACCCACCCGCGAGCGGTGTGACCGTGACCGGCAGCGTCTCACCACCCGCCGTGATCTCCACCTGCGCGCCGCCGAGCTCGATCGAGTCGCTCTGCACCGACCAGCCGGTCTCGTCCATGTTCGTCCACGGCAGCTGCGACGCCGCGAACGGGAACGGCCCGGGCGGCGGCCAGGCGGTCCACTCCGCGCCGACGTCGCCATTTCCGCCCAGCGTCCACATGCACGAGTACGCGTCGGTGGAGCCGAGCCCGGTGGGGCCGATCGAGTTGGACAGGATCCAGCGCCGGTGCCCGAGCGTGGTGGGGTTGCCCGGATCCACCATGTAGAGATCGACCGCCAGCACGCCGGGCGTCGACGCGATGTTGCTGTTGCCGGCCGCCTCCGCCCCGTCGGCGCTGTAGCAGGTCCAGCTGCCCGGCGGCGTGTGGGAGAGCTGCCCGTTCGCCGTCATCATGAGCGCGCACGCCTGCGCGAGCTGGTCGCGCGTGGCATCGGTGGTGATCGGCGGGAGATCGGCGATCCACCGGTAGAGGTTCAGCACGCGCAGCGCGTTCTCGCGGGCCGACGCCGAGATGTCGCCGGGGTTGCACCCGTTCACGCTGCCGCTCCACGTGCCCTCGTCGAGGTCGGCACGGTCGGCGTTCCACCGCGCGCACATCATCTCCGCCTCGCTGCCGCCGCCGGTCGAGCTGCCGTCCGTCGCGCTCGCGTCCGTGCCGTCGGGATCGGTCGCGTCGTCGTCGTCGGGATCGGTCGCGTCGTCGTCGGCGCTCGGATCGTCGTCGACCCCGTCGTCGGGCCCGTCGTCGTCGTCGTCGTCCGCCGTCGGCGTCGACGGATCGCTGGCATCACCGTCGTCGTCGCCGGCGGTGGTCGAATCGGTCCCACCACCCCCGCCGTCGGAGCCGTCGTAACAGCTCGCGAGCAGCGTGGCGGCGACGAGGACGGGGGGGACGTCCTTCAGCGCGATCATCCCCCCATCGTAGCGCCGATCCGACGGGTCAGGTGCCGGTCTCGACGTACAACCGGCCCTTGCCGAGCGCGTACGTCATCTTCCAGCTCTGCATGAGCGCGAGGTTCACGTATCCGCCGAGCTCGAACGCGGTGTTGTTCACGAACAGCGCGAGCGTCGGGTCGGGCTCGGCGTTGAGCAGCACGATGGCGCCGACGCCGGGCTGCTGGGTCTCGCCGAGCTTGTACTTGTCGACGTAGACCATCTTGAGCCCGTTCTGCGGGTCTTCCGGGTTCTCCACCGTGCGCGGCAGGTTCCCGCTCTTGAGATACTGCTTGCGCGCGACCGACAGCCCCGCGCGATACGTGCCGCCGAGGTACGCGAAGAACGTGTAGTCCGACCCCCCGATCGAGAGGGGGACCGCCGGCGCCTGCAGCACGTGGAACGACACGAGCAAGAGGGGGAGGTCGGCCGCACCGGTGGGGGCGGCGGCCGGCGCGTCCTTGCTGATCGTCAGCGCGCGCTTGGGGAAGTCGAACGTGATCGAGCCGAGCGCGTGCATCGTCTGGCGCCCGAGGATCATGCCGGGCTTCTCACCGATGCCCGCGTAGGCCTCGAGCGAGCGCACGATCGCGGGCACGTTCTTGATCGACAGCTGCCCGAACTTCACCTCGGGCACGATCACGATCGCCTGCTCTTCGCCGGGCGCGTCGAGCGGCTTGAACTTCGCGATCTCCTTGAGCTTGAGCTGCTTGGCCAAGTCGGCGTCGATGAGCGACTCCTCGCGGATCTCGAGGAAGATCACCTGACCGAACTCGCCGCCGATCGACGCACCCGAGTACTTCACGCCGACGTCGAGGTTGAGGTTCGCGTCGGAGCTGCCCGTGGCCGCGCCCGAGACCTGGTTGAACGGGCCCTTGCCCACGAGCGCGCGCAGGAACGACGCGTGCGCCTGCACGAGCGGCAGCTGCGGATCGTTGGCGGGCAGCTTCTTGAAGATCTCGTCGAGCTCCTTCTGCGCGTTGTCGACGTCGAGCAGCGCGTAGTAGCTCCACAACTTGCCCAGCCGCGGGTCGACCTGCTCCTTGTCCTGGGCGATGAGGCCGTCCTGCAGCTTCGCGGCCTCCTCGTGCTGCCCCGCGGCCTGCAGGTTGCGGGCGAGGCCGAGCACGGCACCGAAGTTCTTCCCGTCGACCTCGATCGCCTTGCGGTACGCCGCCGTCGAGCCGTCGTAGTCGCCGGCGCGCCACAGCGCCGCACCGAGCACCGCGTGCGCGTTCGCGTCGTTCGGATCGGCCACGAGCGCCTCCTCGGCGCGCTTGGCCGCCGACTTGTAGCGGCCCTGGGCGAGATCCTCGTTCGCGAGGTCGATGAGGCTGCCGGCCTTCGCGTGCTTCTTCGCGTCGCGGATCTTCTCCTCGACCTGCTCCTTGGTCTGGGTCGGGTTCTTGCTGCCCTTCTTGTTCTTGCCGCAGGCGGGTGCCGCGACGAGCGCGAGCGCAGCGAAGACGAGGCCGAGGCGGCGGCCCAGGAGGGGTGAACGGCGAATGGCGAGCATGTCGGTCACGGCGCGGCGGGAGGATACCAAAGGCGGCACCGCCCCGATCAACCGCCCTGCGCCTTCGCGCTTACGCCCTGTCGTCGACGCCCCGCGGCCAGCAGGAGGGCGCCGGGCAGCGCCATCGCCAGGGCGCCGCCGAGCTGCAGCGCGAACATCAGCGCGACGAAGCTCCCGACGGCGTCCGCGTGGACGAAGGGATCGACGAACAGGGCCACCGCTGCGCCCGCGCCGACCTGGAACGTGCCGGTCTGCGCGGGGCCGCCGGGCAGCTGGATCGACAGCCCCACGATCGCGACGACCGCCGCCGCTTCGGGACCGCCGAGCTCGACGCCGCATGCCCTCGCGACGAGCGCGAGCTGCAGGATCGTGAGCGACCAGTACAGGATCGATGCGAGCGCGAGCGGCACCACGCGGCGCAGCGCGGCGAGCTGCGCGAACGCGTGGCCGAGCCGCTCGACCGCGCGCGCGAGCAGCTCGGACACGCGTGGGCCGGTGAACGCGAACACGGTCTGCACGCGCGCGCCCCACCGCGCAGGGGCGCGCGAGATCCACAGCGCGACGGCGAGCGCGAGGCCGAATGCGGCGAGCATCCACTGCCCGAACCACTGCACGTCGGCGAGCTCGTCGCCGAGCGGGAAGCGAACCGCGTCGGACAACGCGATGCCACCGAAGAGCATCGCGCACACGAGCAGGCCGTCGACGATGCGCTCGATGCCGACGGCCCCGACCGCCTCGGGCACGCCGACGCCCGATTGCCGGGCAGCGGCAAGGAGCAGCGGGCGCGACACCTCACCGACCTTGAACGGCAGCACCATCAGCACGAGGTAGCTGACCCAACCGCTGCCGAGCAGGTGCGCGCGATCGAAGCGCTCGCCGCCGGACTCGGCGACGAGTGGATCGAGCACCCAACGCAGACGCGCGGCCCGGATCCACGCGTAGGGGATCACGATCGCGATCGCGATCCACAGGAGCGTCGGGTGCTCGAGCGTGAAGACGTCGGGCACGAGCGAGACGCCCAGACGCGTGCGCGCGAGCCACAGGAGCAGGCCACCGACGACGAGCGACGCGAGCCACAAGAGCGCCGTGCGAGCGGGGGAGCGACGCGCGTTCACGACGCGGCGAGCCGCCCGCCTCGCGCACGCAGAGCTCGCACCGCCACGCGGATCCTTCTATCATGCGCCGCGCGTGAGCATGCTACGCTTCATCGAGATCGAGCCGCGGGCGCCCGTGCGCGCGAGCGTGGTGTTCCTGCACGGGCTGGGCGCCGACGGGCACGACTTCGAGCCGGTGGTGCCGATGTTCGGCACCGAGGGCGTGCGGTACGTGCTGCCGCACGCGCCGACGATGGCGGTGACGATCAACGGCGGGTTCGTGATGCCGGCGTGGTACGACATCGTGTCGCTGTCGTTCGACGAGGTGGAGCGCGCGGACGAAGGCGGGGTCGCTGCTTCGGCGCGTGCGATCACGGCGCTCGTGCAGCGCGAGCGCGAGCGTGGGATCCCGAGCGAGCGGATCGTGATCGGCGGGTTCAGCCAAGGGGCCGCGATGGCGCTGCACATCGGCGCGCGCCATCCCGAGCGGCTCGCGGGTGTGCTCGCGATGTCGGGCTACCTCGTGCTCGCGAGTCGACTCGCGAGCGAGCGTCATCCGGCGAACCTCGAGACGCCGACGCTGATGTGCCACGGGATCGTCGACGACGTCGTGCCGGTGAGCGCGGGGCGGGCGAGCGCGGCGGCGTGGCGGGCTTCGGCGCCACAGGCCGACGTGCAGTGGCACGAGTTCCCGATCGGGCACGAGGTCTCGCCCGACGAGATCGCGATCGTGGGTGCCTGGCTGCGCGCGCGGCTCGGTTGACCGCCCTTCGGGTCCGCGGACGCGAACGTGTGTCAGGCCGCGTGACCGCGGCCGCGATCCGCCGCGCGGACGCGCTCGGCGAGGTCGAAGTCGAGGCTCGCCACGATGGCCTCGAGGTTCGCGAGCCGGCGCTCGACGTCGGGCGACGTGGGGCTCGGCAGTGCAGCGAACTGCGGAGCGGCGAGCGATCGAGCCATGTTCGCGCGATGCTCGAAGATGCGGTGGATGAGCCAGCCGACGAACAGGAACGGGGTCGCGACGATGCACAGGACGAAGAACAACGGGTCGTCTCCTCGCGGGTGGGTGTGTGCGAGACCACGATGTGATCGCGAACGCGCAGCGGTCGACTGCTACAAGACGTGACGAACTGCTATTTCCAACCCACGACGTGCATGTCGCGGTGCCGCCCTCGCCGACGGGGCTACGCGTGAGATCAGTGTGGGGGAGCCTGCGACGCGGGCGAGATCGCGGGGTGGTGAACTGCGCGGAAAGCCTCGGACTTGGCATTTTCGGGGCCGGTCGGTACCCTCGCCCGCCGACGACCTCTTGCGGCGGGGGGCTAGCCCCGTTCAACCTGTTCGACGGGCCTTGTCGGCCCGCCTAAAGAACCTGAGGAGATTCCCATGCGTACTTCGAAGCTTTCCTTCCTGTTCACTGGTGTGTTCGCCCTGGCGCTCGGCGCTTGCGGTGGCGACGACGGCGGTGGCGACGACGGCAACGACACCGGCGACACGGATCCCACCGCGACGATGACGGATCCCACCGCGACGATGACGGACCCGACCGCGACGATGACGGATCCCACCGCGACGATGACGGATCCCACCGCGACGATGACGGATCCCACCGCCGACTCGTCGAGCACCGATCCGACCGACGCGACGGAGACCGACCCGACCAGCGGTACCGATCCGGACAGCGGCACGGACACCGGCCCGGGCACCGACACGGGCACCGGCGGCGGCGAGGTCTGTGCGCCCGAGGGCGACGACGACGAGTGCCAGGCGTGCACGAAGGAAATGTGCTGCAACGAGCTCACGACCTGTGCGGAGAGCCCCGACTGCGCCTGCGTGCTCGAGTGTCTCAGCATGGTCGAGAACCCGGGCGTGCCCGAGGCGATGGCCTGCGCGACCGAGTGCGATGCGGACTTCCTGATGGTCGCCGCACCGCTCACGGCGATCGACATGTGCCGCATGAGCATGTGCGCCGAGGACTGCGGCTGATCGCCGCGTCGGAGATGCTCCCGAAAGGCCGAGCCCCCCGGGGCTCGGCCTTTTTCGTGCGCGCGCGCGGATCGGCTATCCTGGGAGCATGCGCTTGCCCTCGAAGCTGTTCGCGTTCGCGCTCGTGATGACGGCCTGCGGCGGTGATGACGCCTCCGATACGGGCAACGTCGACACGACGGGCACCGACGGTGGCACCGACACGTCCGCGACGATGACGATGACGATGACGTCGGTGGACGACTCGGGCCCGAGCAGCGGCACCGATCCCACGCTGACGACGATGACGGATCCGGGCTCGACGGAGACGACCGCGACGGATCCGGATGCATCGACGAGCTCGAGCGACACCGGCGAAGACGTCTGCGCGCCCGACGAGGGCGACACCTCGTGCCATCAGTGCACGAAGGAGAACTGCTGCGACGAGATGGAGGCGTGCGCGGAGTCGGTGCCGAACTGCGGCTGCGTGCTGGAGTGCCTCGGCGCCATCGAGGATCCCTCGCCCGCGATGGACACGGAGATGTGCGCGAACGAGTGCGACGTCGACTACAACGCGGTGCTCGTGCCCGTGATGGCCGTCTTCATCTGCCAGAACGAGCAGTGCTCCGGCGGCCAGCAATGCGGCGGCGGCAACTGAGGACCGCATGCGCTCGTCGCTCGTCGTCGTCGCGTTCGTGATCGGCTGCGGGCCGCTCGTCGACGGCGACGAGAACGGCGTCGCGGAGACGACCGGCGACGACACGACGGGTGCGGTCGCCGAGTCGATGACGATGAGCGGCGGCTCGGGCGTCGACGACGGCACGCCACCGCCGCAGACGACGTCGCCGCCCGATCCGAGCGCGACGATGTCGACCACGGTGCCGACGCCGGAGCCGGACACGGGCGTCGTCGACGACGTGACGACCGACACTCCCGAGCCCACGGAGGGCGACGTCACCACGTCGAGCCCGACCGATCCGTGTGCGCCCGCTGCCGACGACGACGAATGTCTCGTCTGCCGCAAGGAGGCCTGCTGCACGGAAGCGCTCGCCTGCACGGAGGCCCCGGACTGCGCCTGTGTGCTCGCCTGCCTCGATCAGCTGGAGATGCCGGGCGTCCCCGAAGCGATGGCGTGCGCGGACGACTGCAGCGTCGACTTCCTCGAGGTCGTGCCCCCGATCGTCGCGCTCGACCAGTGCCAGCAAGAGAACTGCGCCGACGCCTGCGCCTCGTAGTCGAGCGGCAGCGGTCGAAGTGCGCCACTTTTCGTCGGTCAGACCGTCTGACCGAACGATTTGCGACGAGAACATGCCATCACGCGACGTGGCCCGAGCTGGCCACCTCGCGGCCCGGATTCGGGCCATTCGGGCCACTCCGTGGCCGCCCGCACGAGCGATCTCGCGGATCTCCGCGCGGCATGCCGCACGCATTCCGTCGTGCTCGATGTCGCCGTCGTTCGAGCACGAGGTTCTCGTCGCGATCGTGCGCGAGCATCCCGAGGTCATCCTCACCCTCTTGGGCGGCGCGTACCGTCTCGACGCGAGCGACGAGATCGAGGTGCTCGCAGCGCCCGAGAGTCTCGGGACGCTTCGACCGATCGAACGCCGCGCCGACGCGGTGCTCGTCGTGCGCGAGCGAGGCAGCGCTCGGGCGCGCGCAGCACTCGTGATCGAGGTGCAGCTCCAGCCCGATGCGCGCAAGCGGTTCTCGTGGCCGGTCTACGTCGCCGTCGCGCGGGCGCGACTCGCTTGCCCGGTGAGTCTCGTGGTCGTCGCGCTCGACGCCGCCACCGCGCAGTGGTGCGCCGCGCCGATCGAGCTCGATGGTCGTGGGTCGGTCTTGCTGCCCCGTGTGCTCGGCTCGGCGCAGCTGCCCCCCGTCGACGTCGACGGCGCCCAGAGGCACCCGGAGCTCGCGGTGCTCTCGCTCATCGCCCACCGCGACGAGCCCGTTGCGCTGTCGATCGCTCGCGCGATCCTGGCCTGCGTCGATCGGCTCGACGCCGCCAGGGCCGAGCTCTACACTGACATCGTCTTCGATTTCCTCAATGCCGCGGCGCGTCGCGCCCTGGAGGCTGAGATGAACCTGGAGAACTACGAGCCCAGAAGCGAGTTCCTGCGCAACCTGAAGTCGAAGTGCATGGCGGAGGGACGCGCAGAAGGTCTCGCGGCGGCGCTCTTCAAGGTTCTGGAGAGCCGGGGGCTCGCGCTGTCGGACGATCAGCGAGCCACGATCCACGCCTGCAGCGATCCCGACGTACTCGGCCGCTGGATTGCGCGCGCCGCCACTGCGTCCGAGCCCGACGCGCTGTTCGCCGACGATCGGTGACTCAGATCCCGAAGGTGCACTCGAGGCCGGCGCCGATCGTGCAGCCCAGGAAGTCGTCGCAGCTGTCTTCGGCGCATTCGTCGAGGTCGTCGAGCGCTTGTTCCTGCTCGTCGTCCATGCAGTCTTCCATCGTGTCCTTGCAGTCGTCCTTGCACGCGTCCTGGTCGAGCTCGTCGTCGCACTCCGCCGCCTTCCGGCAGTAGTCCGCGCACGTCAGCGCGATGCGGGTGTCGCCCGTGCCTTCGCGCTCGCATGCGCCGACGGCGATCCCGACGAGAGTCGCCACCGCGTACAGCGTGGCCTTCGTGTGCAGCTTCATGTCGTTCGTTCCCCGAACAGTCGTCTGTAACGCCGCGCGACATCGGCAACCCCCGCCCTGCGGCGGTGCGGACGCCCGCGCGGCCTCCGTCGTTCGACGTAGCCGTTGCGCGGACGCGCCGCTGAGCTACGTCATCTGCCCGATCGCCCACGGAACGGGGCGTGCGCGGCCACCCAGCGGGGGTGCACGACCTACGACGGGTGGTGATCCTCGGCTGCTCCGCGACCGCGATCGCGTGCGGGGACGTCCGCGACGACGACGTGGGAGCCGACGGTGCAGGCAGCTTCGGCGACACCGCGGTGGACGACGACGACGACGCGGACGACCACGACGATGCCGACGACGGCGCGTTGCTCGACATCGGCAACGGCCAGGGCGACGCGACCGCCGGCGACGGCGAGCCGTCCTGTCAGGTGGGCAACGGCGACCTCGACGGCACCCCGCAGGACTGCGAGGACCAGGCGCCGCCCGACTCGTTCAATCCCGAGGTGCAGTGGACGTGGAAGTCGTCGGGCGGCCACGACATGGTGCTCGCGACCCCACTCGTCGCGAACCTCACCGACGACAACGGCGACGGCAAGATCGATCTGTGCGACACGCCGGACGTCATCGTCACCGCGATGCGCTCCATCGGCACCGTCGACACGCCGTCGCCCGATCCGTCCTACATCTACGTGCTCGACGGCGCGACCGGCCAGGAGCACTTCATGATCCCGCAGCCGATGGTGAAGATGGCCCAGCCGGCCGTCGGCGACGTGGACGGCGACGGCACCGTCGAGATCGTCGCGATCATCGACGGCAACAACACGATCGGCATCTTCGGCCACGACGGCACGCTCGAGAAGGAATCGATCCCCGCGCCGGCGTTCATCTACAGCCAGGCGATCGCGCTCTACGACCTCCAGGCCGACGGCGACGTCGAGATCCTCGTGGGCGGTCTCGTCTACGATCACGAGGCGACGTTCGTGTGGCCGATCGCCGGCGGCTCGTCGAACGAGGGTTCCGGCCCCGTCGCCGTCGATCTCGACGACGACGGCATGCTCGAGATCGTGCATGGCGCGTCCGCGTATCGCCACGACGGTGAGCTCTACTGGGTGAACAACGACATCGGCGACGGCGGCTCGGCGTGGGCCGATGGCTACCCCCACGTCGCGAACTTCGACGACGACGACGACCCGGAGATCCTCGTGACCAACGAGAAGGGTCTGTCGATCCTCGAGCACGACGGCACGCCGAAGATGATGATGCTGCGCCCCACCGGCGAGTCCGACGTCGCGCTCAACTGGGCGCGCCCGGCCGCCGTGCACGACTTCGACGGCGACGGCGTGTCCGACTTCGCCCACGGCGCGTCGGAGCACTTCACCGTCTACCGCCGCGACGGCTCGATCCTGTGGTCGCAGGACATCGTCGATCTGTCCGGCGCGGCGGCCGGCACCGCCTTCGACTTCCTCGGCGACGGCAAGGCCGAGGCGATGTACGCCGACGAGCACACCTTCTACACGTTCGACGGCGCGACGGGCGAGGTGCTGCTCACCGAGCCGCGGTTCTCGCGGACGATGGTGGAGTTCCCGGTGGTGGCCGACATCGACAACGACGGCTCGGCGGAGGTGCTCGTCGTGTCGAACGAGACGTTCGAGCACGAGATCGACGACGCACCCGTGAAGGCGATCCGCGACGCGGAGGATCGCTGGATCCCGGCGCGGCGGATCTGGAATCAGCACCAGTACCACGTCACGAACGTGCGCGAGGACGGCACGATCCCCAAGGTCCAGCAGAAGCACTGGCTGAACCTCAACACGTTCCGCACGCAGGCACAGATCGGCTCCGACGGCGTCTGCAAGCCGCCGGTGGAGGGCTGATCCGTGTCGATCGTCTTCGCGTTGCTCCTCGCGGAGCCTGCGATCGTCGGCGAGCGCTACGACGATCCGGTGAGTCGGGGGTTCGTCGAGCCCACGCGGCCGGCACTCGCCGGACCGCACACGATCTACGTGAACTTCGACGGCGTCACCCTCGAGGTCGACGGCTGGACCGACGACGCGACGAAGAACCGCACGCTGTTCCCCGACTTCGGCGGCGAGTGGCCCGCGTTCGGCGACGCGCCCGGCAGTGCGAAGCGCGAGGCGGTGCTCGCCGCCGTGCGCAACGACTTCGATCGCTTCGGCGTGGTCGTGACCGACGAGCGCCCGGCGAGCGGGCTGTACACCATGGCGATCGTCAGTCCGCGCGGCAGCGGCACGCAGCAGCTCGGCGTCGCGAACGTCGCGTGCGGCGGCTCCAACCTCGCGGGCCTCGCGTTCGCCTTCTTCGGCGCGAGCGAGGGCGACACCACGAAGATCGCCGCAACCGTCTCGCACGAGGTCGGGCACTCGCTCGGCCTCGATCACACGAGCGACACCGCGGACCTCATGTTCCCCACGAATCAGGGTGGAGATCCGATCTTGGTGGACGCGTGCATGGGTCTCGAGGCCGGCGCGCTCTGTACCGCCGTGCACGCGGAGTTCTGCGGCACCGGCCAACAGAACGGCGTGGCCGAGCTGACGGCGCTGCTCGGCACCGGCGAGGTCGACACCGAGGGACCGATGCTCGAGATCGTGTCGCCGACCGACGGCGATCGATTCGCGCTCGGCACGTCGGTGGCGATCGAGGTCGAAGTGACCGACGACGTCGGCGTCGAGCAGGTGAAGCTCTATCGCGGCGACACGCTGGTCGGCACGGACATCGAGGCGCCCTACGAGTGGACGCTCGACGGCCTCGAGGAGGGCATCGTCGAGCTGCGTGCGGAGGGCGTCGACGTCGCGGGCCAGCACAGCGAGAGCGACGTCGTCGCGATCGCGATCGGCGACGCCGAGCTGCCCGATGCGGACGACGACGACAGCGAGGACGGTGGCGCGCTCACGATCGGCGACACCCTCGACGAAGCGCCGGACGACGACCGCACCGAGGGCTGCGGCTGCACGCAGGATCGCCGCGGTTCACCGCTGTTCCTGCTCGCCCTCCTCGCGGTCACGCGCGTTCGAGCTTCAGCACGCGATCCGCGAGCGTGACGACGTGACCGGTCAATAGGCCCAGGTCGCGCCGAACGTGGTCGATGCGCTCGGAGAGTTCCACCCGCGCGTCCACGATCGTGTCCAAGAGGTCGGTACGGGTCTGATCGATCCGCGCATTCGTTTGATCGATGCGCTTCGCGAGATCCGTGCGCGTATCCTCGAGATCCGTACGGAGCTCGCGGAGGTCCACTCGGACTTCGTGGAGATTGTCGCGAATCTGCGTGAGCAGCTCGGTGGTGAGATCGAGCACGGCCATCGGGGGCTCCTTCGAGCGTAGCACGCTCGAAGCGATCATCGACCGCCGCTCCGCTTCGTTGCAGGCGGCACCGCCGAAACGAAGAAACGCGCCTACGCCGTGACCGGCGAGGCGCGTTCCTCGTGTCGAGCCGCTTCGATCAGCGCTCGCCGCGGAGCGCGTCGACCTTCGTCAGGCGCTCCCACGTGAAGTCGCCCTCTTCGCGGCCGAAGTGGCCGTACGCCGCCGTCGCGCCGTAGATCGGGCGCAAGAGGTCGAGCTCGGCGATGAGCTTGCCGGGGCGCGCGTCGAAGTGCTTGCCCACGATCTCGGCGAGGCGATCGTCGCCGACCTTGCCGGTGCCGAAGCTCTCGACCAGGATGCTGACCGGCTTCGCCACACCGATGGCGTACGCGAACTGGACCTCGACGCGCTCGGCGAGGCCGGCCGCGACGAGGTGCTTCGCGATGAAGCGCGCGTAGTAGGCCGCGCTGCGATCCACCTTGGAGGGATCCTTGCCCGAGAACGCGCCGCCGCCGTGGCGACCCATGCCGCCGTAGGTGTCGACGATGATCTTGCGACCGGTGAGGCCCGAGTCGCCCATGGGTCCGCCGATGACGAAGCGACCCGTGGGGTTCACGTAGTACTTCGTGTTCGCGTCGAGCAGCTTCGCCGGCACCGTCGGCTTGATCACCTCCTCCATCACGAACTCCTTCAGAGTCTGATGGGTGACGTCGTCGCGGTGCTGCGTGGACACGACGACCGCGTCGACGCGCTTGGGCGTGTGACCGTCGTACTCGACGGTGACCTGGCTCTTGCCGTCGGGGCGCAGGAAGCTGTCGGTCTCGCGGCGCCGCACGTACGTGAGGCGGCGGCACAGCTTGTGCGCGAGACTGATCGGCAGCGGCATGAGCTCCGGCGTCTCGGTGCACGCGTAGCCGAACATCATGCCCTGGTCGCCCGCGCCCTGCTCGTCGCCGTAGACGCCCTTGCCATCGACGCCGAGCGAGATGTCGGGGCTCTGCCCTTCCACCGCCACGAGCACGCCGCAGCTGTCGGCATCGAAGCCCATCGCCGAGCTCGTGTAGCCGATCTCTCGGATCGTCTTGCGAACGATGCGCGGGATGTCGACGTACGTGTCGGTCGTGACCTCGCCGGCGACGTTGACGTAGCCGGTCTTCACCAGCGTCTCGCACGCGACGCGGCAACGAGGATCCTGCGCGATGATCGCGTCGAGGATCGCGTCGCTCACCTTGTCGCAAATCTTGTCGGGATGTCCCTCGGTGACGGACTCGCTGGTAAACAAGCGGCGGGCCATGACTGCGCTACTCCTCACGCGCCATTCACCGCGCGCGTTCGCGGAGCATAGTTGCATGACGTCGGGCCGCGCAAGGCCGCCGACGCCGCCGTGAGTGGCTCCCCGTGCATGCTCACGGGCCGGCGAGCTCGATCGCGACGACCAAGGGAGGTAGCTCACCCGGCCTGATCGGGTCCCCTTCGGCGATCGGGAGCTCGACGAACACGAAGGTGGTGCGATCGCTCCCGAGCACCGCGGGCATGTCGTCGACGACGAGCGCCGAGCCGCCGTCGCTCGGCAGCGCGCACGCGAGCTCGTCGTCGACGAGGCACGAGCCGCGCCGCACCGCGAGGCCCACGTCCGCGCCCGCGGTGGAGACGCGCAGCGAGGCTGCCGCCGGCATGTCGGCGGGCAGTTGGAGCGCGAGCACGCGATCGCGCCGGCGAGCCCCCGTGCACGAATGCGCGTGCGCATCCGTCTGCGGCAGGGCGGGATCGATCTCGATCTCCAGCGATTCACCCACCGCCAAGACGAGGGGCTCGGCGGTGGCGCAGGTATCGGCAGCGAGCGTCGTGCACCGCTCGATGCCGTCCTCGTCGGGCAGGCATGTGCTGCCGTTCTCGCACCGACCCCGTCCGGGCGGCGAGCATTCCTCCCCGGCGGCCAGCACCGCGCGCAATCGCAGGTCGAGCGCGACGTCGAGGGGATCGGCCGTGTCCTCGAGCGCCGGATCGTCGACCCCGATCGCGACGGCGACGATCGTTGCACTGCCGCTCGCGAGGTCGAGTACCTGCACGGGCAACCCCTCGGCGCACGCGAGCGGGTCGGCGTCGTCGCACGCCTCCAGCACGGTGACGATCGGCACGAAGCCGGCCCCGACCGCGCTCACTTCGAGATCGGAGCGGCGCTCGATCGGTAGCTGGAAGAACACCTCGGGCCCGGAGTCGCCGCACGACGTGCGCAGATCCGCGTTCGCACCGCGCAGCGTGAACACGTGGTGACCGTCGCGCACGACGGCCGCCGACGAGCACCGGTCGCCCTCGAGCTCTGGATCCCCGGTGGACGTGTCGACCGGCACGTCGGTCGTGCCCTCGGTCGCGGTGAGCTTCATCGGCGGATCCGTCGAAGCACCGCCGCTCTCGCCACACGCCGCGAGCAGCATCCCCGCCGCGATCGCGCGCACGTGCAGGCTCGGACTCATGCGTCGTCGCCGATTTGCGCGAGCTGCCACTGGCGTTCGAACTCCGCCCTCACGAACGGGTCCAGCGCGTTCGCGAGCTCGCGCGGTAGGTGGCGCGCGCGGACGACCTCCATCACGTCCACGAGATCCTGCCCTCGATGCGCGGCGGTCATTCCGGACGCGAGCTTCAGCTCGATGAGCACGTCCAGGGGCAGGACGCGCAGTCCTCCGGCATCCGGATAATCCGGCTGCGGCACCGGGAAGACGACCGACTTCGGCTTTCCGTCGCCGGGAAACTGCCCGCTGACGATGAAGTCGATCCGCACGCCGAGATCCGTGTCGCGGATCGCCTTCAGGCCAGGCCTGATCTCGACATACCCCCGCCCGATCCACTCCGCCTTGAACCGCGCGAGATCCTCCGCCGTGACGAGGATGTCGATGTCCTCCGTCATGCGCCGCCGGCCGTAGGCGGCGAGCGCCATGGCGCCGGCGACTGCGTAGACGATGCCCATCTCGTCGAAGATCCGCGCCAGCCGCCGAGCGGCTTCGTGGAGGTTGGAGCGGCCCATGAACCAACCATCGGCCTCGGCGAGGATTCGTTGCAGTCCATCGACCACGTCGACACCAGTCTAGCAGGCCGCGACCGGGGGCCGGCGATCCTGGTACCGTTGCCGGCGATGTCGCGGTTCGGCGGATTGTCGAGGATCGACCTGCGTGCGCACGCGGGCGACGATCGGGCGCGGTGGGAGCTGCGCTGTCGGCGATCGGCGGGCCTGTCGGGGAGTGCGGACGAAGGCGCGCGAGCGATCGTCGAGCGCGTGCGCACCGAGGGCGACGCCGCCGTCGCCGAGATCACGGCGCGCATCGAAGGGCGAACGCTCGAGCGTTTCGAGGTCGACGCCGACGCGCGTGCGGCCGCATGCGCCCGCGTTCCCGCACCCCTGCGTGCGGCGCTCGAGCTCGCGGCCGACCGCGTCGCCGCGTTCCACCGCACACAGCTCGCCGTGCTCGCGCAGTCCACCGGGCTCGCGAGCGGCGGCACGAGCCTCACGAGCCGCCCCACCCCACTCGCCCGCGTCGGCGTCTACGCGCCCGGCGGCACCGCGGCGTATCCGTCGTCGGTGCTGATGGCGGCCGTGCCCGCGAAGATCGCCGGCGTCGACGAGGTGGTGCTCTTCACCCCGCGACCCAGCGACGTCGTCGTGCTCGCCGCCGAGATCGCCCGCGTCGATCGCATCTTCGCGATCGGTGGCGCGCAGGCGATCGCGGCCGCGGCCTTCGGCACCGCCACCGTGCCGCGCGTCGACAAGATCGTGGGCCCGGGCAACGCGTGGGTCACCGCGGCGAAGCGTCACGTCTACGGCGTGTGCGACGTCGACGGCATCGCCGGGCCCTCGGAGATCCTCGTGGTCGCCGACCGCGAGGCCGACCCTGCGATCGTGGCTGCCGATCTCCTGAGCCAGGCGGAGCACGACGAGCTCGCGTGCGCCGTGCTCGTCACCGACGATCCCGCGCTCGTCGATCGCGTCGACGCAGCGCTCGCGCAGCAGCTCGCCGATCTGCCGCGCGCCGCGATCGCGACGAAGGCGCTCGTCGATCACGGTGCCGCGGTGATCGTGGGCGATCGCGCCGGCATGATCTCGGCGGCGAACGAGTACGCGCCCGAGCACCTCGAGCTGCTCGTGGCGGCGCCCGACGAGCTCGTGCCTGCGCTGCGGACCGCCGGTGCGATCTTCGTCGGCGCGTGGACGCCCGAGGCCGCCGGCGACTACACGGCCGGCCCGAGCCACGTGCTGCCCACGGCCGGCGCGGCGCGCTTCGGCTCGCCGCTCGGCGTGTGGGACTTCGTGAAGTACACGAGCGTGCTGCGCCTCGACGCCGCCGCGCTCGCGGCCCAAGCCGAAGCGATCGTCACGCTCGCCCGCGCCGAGGGGCTCGAGGCCCATGCACGTGCCGTCGAGGCGCGCCTGCGGGGGTCGACATGAGCCTCGCCTGGACGTCGCGGTTGCGCCCTTCGCTCGCCACGTTGTCCGCCTACGACGTACCGCGTGCGTCGGCGCGCGCACGCATGCATGCGAACGAGAACCCCGAGCCGTGGCCCGACGACGTGATGCGCGAGCTCGCCGAGGTCGTGCGCGAGGTGGAGCTCGGACGGTATCCCGACACGTCCGGCCGCGAGCTCCGCGAAGTGCTCGCGCAGCGCCACGGCTGCGACGTGCGTCGCATCGTGCTCGGCAACGGCAGCGACGAGGTCATCTCGCTGCTGCTCGTCGCGCTCTCCGGTGGCCGACCCGTGCTCGTGGTGCCGACGCCGAGCTTCGTGATGTACGGCCACTCGGCGCGCGTGCTCGACTACGAGGTCCGCGATGTCGAGCTCGACGCGGATCTGCAGCTCGACGAGCCCGCAATGGATCGCGCCCTCGACGGCGCGACGATCTGCTTCCTCGCGCGGCCCAACAACCCCACGGGCTCGCTGTGGGATCGAGCCGCGATCGATCGCCTGGTCGCGCGCCACCCCGCCGTCGTCTTCGTCGTCGACGAGGCGTACATCGCCTACGCGCCCGGCCAGTCGCTGTGGCGAGCCGACGCGCCCGACAACGTCGCGTTCATGGGCACGCTGTCCAAGGTGGGCCTCGCGGCCCTGCGGGTGGGCTACGCGATCGCGCATCCGGTGCTCGCCGAGGCGCTCGACAAGGTGCGCCATCCGTACAACGTGTCGCAGACCTCCGTCGCGATCGCACGCGCCGTGCTCACGCGGTTCGCCCACGTGCAACAAGCGATGGTGGATCGCGCGATCGCGAGTCGCGAGCGGCTCGCGGCCCTCTTCGCGCGGATCCCCGGCGCCCACGTGTTCCCGTCGTCCGCGAACCTGGTGCTCGTGCGACTGCCGGATCCCGCCCGTGCGCGCGCGCTCGTCGACCACCTGCGGGCGCACGACGTGCTCGTGAAGGACGTCGGCCACCTGCCGTGCCTGTCCGCCTGCGTGCGCGCGAGCGTGGGCACGAACGCGGAGCTGGACCACGTCGAGGCCGTGCTCGCCGGCTGGACTTGACCTCCCACGCGTGCTCTGCTCGCCGCCGAGCATGCGCGCCGCCTTCCTCACCCTCGCCGTGGTCACTGCATGTGCCGGCAAGCCGACGCGCGAGCCGTCGGCCGGCGCACTCGAGCCCGTCGCGTTCCTCTCCGGCGAATGGACCGCGACGACACCGGAGGGCAACGTGCGCGAGGCCTGGGGGCCGCCGCGCGGCGACGCGATGCTCGGCACGAGCCACACGATCGCCGCCGGACGAACGGTGTTCTTCGAGTACGTGCGCATCGAGGCGCGTTCCACCGGTTTGGTGTATCTCGCGAGCCCACTCGGCCGCCATCCGCCCACCGCGTTCGCGCTGGTCGAGTCGGATCGCGATCGCGTCGTGTTCGAGAATCCGTCGCACGATTTCCCGCAGCGCGTGATCTACGAGCGACACGGCGACCGACTCGATGCGCGAATCGAGGGCACCGAGAACGGCGCGGCCAGATCGGCGACGTGGTCGTATCGACGCGCGCACTGACGCGTCAGACGATCCCGTAGCGCCCGAGCTCGAGCCGCACGGCATCGTCGGTGGCGACGTCACCGTAGAGCGGGTGCTCGTAGTGGGTCGCCGCGCGTTGCATGGCGTCCGCCTGCGTCTGCAGCTCGCTCGCGATCAACGAGATCGGCACGAGCGTGACCTCGGGGAACGTGCGTGCGATCTCGCTGTCGAGGCGCCCCGTCGCGACCGGTCCGACGATGTCGTGGAACGCGAAGAGGCTGAGGAAACCGTGGGGCGTGAGGGCACCGGGCACGACCGCGAGCACGCGCAATCCGAGATACGTCCTCTCGAGCATCGCGTCGGCGAGCGCAGCGGGCTCGGCCGGCAGCACCGCGTCCAGGCGAGTGGCGAGCGCGGTGAGCAGCGGCACGAACGTCGGCATCGAGCTCGCGGCTTCGCGGCGCATGCCGGCCAACACGACGGGTAGCTCGCGCATCGTCTGATCGACGACGGCGCAGAACTGCGGCACGACCGGCAGCGGCCACCCGAGGTTGCGCACCGCGACCTCGACGCGCGCCGAGATCCGCCGTTGCGCAGCGGCATCGGTCGCGATCACGGCGAGCGCGGGCGGGAAGCGGAGCATGGCGGGACGTACCGAGATGGGGGCTGCTCGATCCCCTACGTGCGGAGCAGCGGGAATTCGACGCACATTCGTCAGTGCGTCGCCCGACGGATTCGATCCCGCGCGGCCCGCGGCCTCACTCCGGCAACGGGCGGCCGATCTGGTCGCCCACGTCGCGCGCCCATCGATCGAGGTCCATCGACGTCGACGGCAGCGGCGTGCCGCTCTCCAGCTCCGCGAGCAGCTCTCGCATCCGCTCGCGCGCCCGCGTGCGGCGCCCGCGGACGGTGTTCTCGTTGATGTCGAGGACGGCGGCGATTTCCGGGTCGGTCATGTCTTCCCAGTAATAGAGCTCGAGCACGATCTGATGATCGAGCGTGAGTCGGCGCAGGGCCTCGAGCACGAGCCGTTGTTCCAGTCTGGCGACGAGCACCGACGACGGTCGCGGAGCGATCTCGGCCACGCTG
The DNA here is from genome assembly GCA_964468635.1 of uncultured Nannocystaceae bacterium. Lineage (GTDB taxonomy): Bacteria > Myxococcota_A > Polyangia > Nannocystales > Nannocystaceae > Xiheibacterium. Next base: position 113,696 of record CAYXVR010000016.1, on the reverse strand, counting down.
ACGTCTTCGATGCGGAGCGCGGGATCGCGACGGCGTTCGCGGAAGTGCTCGAGCAGGATCAATCGCGCGATGCCCATCACGAATGCGCGCGGGCTGCCGCGCCCTTCGTAGCGCTCGCGCTTCTCCTGCAATCGCGTGAAGGTCTGCTGCGCGAGCTCGTCGGCGTCGTCGCCCACCTTGTTGAGGAAGAAGCGCCGCACGGGCTTCCACAGGTGCATGGATGCGTCGATCCAGGCGCTCTGGTCGCCCGCCACCAGTCGCTGCCATGCGTCCTCGTCCCGCGTCACCACTTCGCAAGTTATCTCAGCGCTCAGCGCCGCGGGGGCCATCACGCGCTCCGCGGGTTCGTGCGCGTGCGACCCGCCGAACGATCGTTCGGCCCGCGGTGGTGCGCATTGGAACGTCCGTTCAGGTCGCGGATCGAATCTCGCGGCGGTGACACTCTTCGGGGTGATGTCGGGCCGTAGGCCGTGGGACCCCGCCGACGACGAAGGGATCGGCCGAGAGATCGCCGCGGCGGCGCCGGACGACGACGTCGACGACGCACTCGGGCTCGCGGCATTCCTCGCGACCATGGGGCTGTCGGCCCCGCCGGTGTGCATCGGTGAATTCGAGATCGAGCGACGGATCGGACGCGGGGGATTCGGCACCGTGTATGCGGCAGTACAGCCTGGGCTCGGGCGGCGCGTCGCCATCAAGCTGCTCCACCCCCATCGAGTCGCGCACGCCGATTGGTTGCTCCGCGAGGCGAAGGCGCTCGCGCAGTTCAGCCATCCGCACGTGGTCCAGGTCTACCAAGCCGGTCGATCACCGCGCGGGCTCTTCATCGCGATGGAGCTCGTGGACGGACCGGTCCTGCGCGACTGGCAGGTCGGCAAGTCGTGGCAGGACGTATTGGGCGCGTACGCGCAGGCGGGCGAGGGGCTGGCGGAGGCGCACGCGCGCGGAATCCTGCACCTCGACTTCAAGCCGACCAACGCGCTCATGGGGCCGGACGGGCGCGTGCGGGTGGCGGACTTCGGGCTCGCCGGCGGGCCGGGGCTCGGGTCGACGTCGGGCCCGCTCACGCGCGAGAGCGAATCGAGCGAGCGGGTGCACACGCGGGCGATCGGCGGCACGTCGGCCTACGCCTCGCCCGAGCAGGCCGGCCGCGGCAAGGTGGACGCGCGCAGCGATCAGTTCTCGCTGTGCGTCTCGCTGTACGAAGCGCTGCACGGCGCGTTGCCCTTCGCCGACGGCGAGGTGCGCGACGGCAGCGATCCGCGGCGCGTCTGGCCGCTCGGCCCCGATGATCTCGGCGTACCGCGGTGGGTCGACGTCGTGATCCGGCGCGGCCTGGCGGGTACGCCGAATGCCCGCTGGCCGTCGATGCGAGCGCTGCTGGACGCGCTGCGTCGTCCGCCCTGGTATCGACGCTCGCGCAGCTTCGCGATGCTCGCCGCGACGATCGTCGTGGTGCCGGCGATCGCGGCCCAGGCGATCGAGCGCGACGACGGATGCACGGCGACGGTGCAAGAGCTCGGGCTCGACTGGAGCGGCGAGCGGCGCCGCGAGATCGAGGCCGCGATTCGCGACGGCGACGCACCGTACCGCGAGGTGCTAGCCGACACGGTGGGCACCGAGCTCGATCGGTGGGCGAGCGACTGGGTCGACAGCGCCCGAGCCGTGTGCGCGGCGGCGCACGGCCGCACCCCGACGCCTCCCGAGGTGCACGTGCGCCAGCGCGAGTGTCTGCGTCGACAGAGCGCTCGATTCGAGAGCGTGGTCGGGATGATCGGCGAGCGCACGGTGGATGCGATCGAGAATGCCGACGCACTCGCGTCCGAGCTCGCGAGCCCGAGCTCGTGCGAGTCCGCGCCGAGCACCGCGTCCGAGCCCACGAGCATGGAGCCGCGCGTGGCGGAGCTGGTCGCCGAGATCGATCGCGTGCGGCTCGACGTCGCCGCGGGTCACCTCGATGGAGCGACCGAGCGAGCGGCCCACGCCCTCGCGCTGGCGGAGGACACGGGCGACACGGCGGTGCGCGCGGAAGCGCTGCTGGTGCGCGGCCTCGTCGCCGACGCGCTCGCCGACGACGAAGCGGCGTTGCTCGACCTCGACGAGGCGGCCGCCCTCGCCATCGAGGCCGGCCATGACGACCTTGCCGCCGAGAGCTGGCGCCGCGCCAGCTGGATCGCGGCCGTCGAGCTGGAGGACCTCGCGCGCGCCGCTCGCTGGTCCCGACTCGGCGCCGCCGCGGTGCGACGGCTCGAAGAGCCCCCGCGGATGCACGCGGACCAGCTCGACGTGGAAGGCACGATCGCGCGGCTGTCAGGCGATGCGACGACCTCGGAGAGCCGACACCGCGCGGCGCTCGTGCAACTCGAGCGCGTGCTCGAACCGGATGATCCGCGATGGATCGACACGTGGCTGTCACTCGCGCACGCGCTGCTGGAGCTGGAGCGCATCGACGAGAGCAAGCGCCTGTACACGCGCGCGCTGGATCTCGCCACCGCCCGCCTCGGCCGCGATCACCCGCAGATCGCTCGAGTCCTGATCTCGCGCGGAAAGGCCGTCGGCCGGGCCGCCGCACCCGACGAGCTGCAGCCCGCGTTCGACGATCTCGGCCGAGCCGATCGGATCCTGTCGGCCGCCCAGGGATCGCACACCGCCGCGATCGCGCGCTGTCGCGCGATTCGAGCGGAGATCGCGATGCTGCTCGGTCGATTCGACGACGCCGTCGACCTCGTCGACTCGTCGCTCGCGCTGCAGGAGGAGGGACCGCCGGTGCACGTGACGGAGCGTGGCGCGGCGCTCTCGGTGCTCGCACAGGTGGAGGTGATGCGCGGCGACCTGCCGGCGGCGCTCGCCGCCCACGAGCGCTATGCGGCAGTGCGAGCCCCGTACGCCGACGCCGAAGAGCTCTCGAGCACCGACAACAACATCGCGTGGTTGCTCTGTCGCCTCGATCGGTGCACGGAGGCGCGTGCGTACTACGAGCGCATCCTCGAGCGCGGGTACGCGCCGCTGCGGGCCCATGCGGAGGCCGGGCTGGGGCACGTGGCGCAGGCCGCGAATCGGCCGCTCGAAGCCCGCGCGCACCTCGAGAACGCGCTCGCGATCGCAGGAACCTCCGACGAGCCGGCGCCGGATCTCGTCGCGGAGATCGAGTGGCACCTCGCGCAGGCCCGCGCCGCCAGCGGTGAACCGGCCGCGGAGATCCTCCCGCTCGTCGAACGTTCGCTCGCGTACTACCGCGACAGCGGTACCGATGATCTCGCGTTGGAGGAATTGAAAGCGCTCCACGAGTCACTGATCCGTGACGGGAATCTGCCAAGGACGCGCGGAACCCCGCCCCGTCCCACTCCAAACACGCAGGAAATCCCATGGCCACCATCGTCGTCTCCTACGCAAGCCACTCCCCGGCGACCGTGAACAGCAACACGATCGCCCTCAAAGCCAACGTCGGCGGTGCCTACGAGCACGACGACAAGGTCGTCACGCAGCTCGACATCACGCTCGGCACGAGCACGGCTGCCGTGCTCGACATCACCTCGAGCGGCACGAAGATGCCGAAGCAGAAGTGCTTCACCAGCTACGGCACCAACCAAACCGGATCGTTCAAGACGCGCTGGCTGATGTCGAGCAACGCAGCCGTCGGCGCGATGACGATCACGATTCCGAGCTCGACGAGCGCCGACTACTCCGCGCAGATGTCGATCGAGAACGGTTCTGCGATGGAGATCAACGTGGCGCGCTGAGGCGCCGAGGAGGACACCGCCATGCCCACGTACACGATCGACTATCTGAACGACCCCACCGTCAACATCACGACGAACAACCCGGTCGGATTGACGGACCAGGCGCCCGACCCGGAGCCGCAGGGGGATTTCACGACGTACAAGCACGACAACAAGACCGTGATGGAGATCGTCTCCACCTCGGACACCGTCGCGTTCACCATCAGCCCTCCGGCGGGCGCCGGCCTCGAGGACCAGGGCGCGGAGATCGAGCTCGCGATCGGCACCTCGAAGGAGACGACCGTCGAATGGACGACGCCGGGGTCGGTTCGCCTCGACATCAAGGCCGACACGGTGAACACGGACTGCGACCTCATGCGGGCCGACGACAGGCCCATCGTGCGCCTCCGGCTCAAGGTGCACTCGACATGACCCGCAGAGCGCTGCTCGTCGGGGTGCAGACGTGCCCCGCGGGCACCCTTCGGGGTCCACGCCACGACGTCGAGGCGATGAAGTCGATCCTCGAGTCCCCCCGCTTCGAGTTCGCGGTGGAGGTGCTGCCCAACGAGTCGGCCACGCGCGACGGCATCCTCATGGCGCTCGACGATCTCCTGTCGAAGGCGGGCGACGGCGACACGCGCGTGTTCTACTTCTCCGGCCACGGTACCCGCATCGTGCGCCCGGACGCCGACGAGACGCAGTGCGAGGCGCTCTGTCCCCACGACTTCGACGTCGGCGCGGACGCGATCGCGATCAAGGACTTCGAGCTCCACGAGCGATTGCGCAGGGCGACGAACGAGGGCGCGAAGGTCACGGCGATCCTCGACTGCTGCTTCGCCGGCGGCATGCCGGCGATCGACGTGCTGCGTCGCTTGCTCCGCGCGGGCGGCGACGCTGTGCGCGCGGGACTGGCCGCCGTGTCCGAGGAGATCGTCGAGCGCCTCGATCTGGTCGGTGTCCGCAGCATCCCGCCCGCGGGCAATCCGTTCGATCCGTTGCTCGAGCCGATCACACGCGGCGGTCGGCCCGAGCGCACGTCGACGTTCGCGCGCGCACGGCAACCGGACGACGTGAATCCGCCGATCGTGTTCGGCGCGTGTCGGGCCCAGGAGGTCGCGCGCGAGCGCAAGTTCGGCAAGCAGTACATGGGGGTCTTCACGCATCACCTCGTGCGCGTGCTGTCCGAGCTCCCGACGTCGTCGACGAACTCGAGCGTGCGCGATGCCGTGCGTGCGGCGACGACGGACGCGAAGGAGCAGCAGCTCCCCATCGCGCACCCCACGGATCCGGACGCGGTCTTCCTCGAGTGACGGATCAGGGCGGCAGCGGCGGGACGGCGGGCAGGTCGGGCAGCGGAAGGCCGCACGCGGCCTCGTACTCGTCGCCGACCTGGGCGCTGCCGTCGTAGTCCGCGTCGGCGCCGTTGTCCGCCAGCTCGTTGCCGACGAACACGTCCTGGTCGGATTGGTGATCCGCGATGCCGGTGCCCGCGTTGCCCGTGATCGTGTTGTGGCAGATGGCGTTGTGCGCCACGATCGCGCCGCCGTCGGCCCACATCTGGATCCCGTTGTTGCCGTTGTTCCGCACGACGTTGCCGAGGATCCGGTTCGCGCGCACGAGCCCGTCCTCGTACGGATCCGGCTCGAGATCGAGCGCTGCAACCGCTTCGTTCGTGTTGTTGCCCTCGAACGTGCCGCCGTCGACGACGTTGTCCTCGCCCTGCACGATCGACAGGCCGTTGCGCCCGTTGCCGGTCGCCACGACGCCCGACAACCGCGTGCCGTACACCCCCATCGGCACGCCGTCGACGTGCTTGTAGCCGAGGTAGAAGCCGTCGCGTCCGTGATCGCGGCTGGCGACGTCGATCACCCACGAGCTCACGACGTTCTCGAGCTTCAGCCCGTAGCAGCAGTCGTTGATCCCGTCGTCGGGCCCGTCGCCCTGCAGCGTGAGATCGCGGATCACGATGTTCTCGTACCCGGAGCTCGAGTCGTTCGAGATCATGTGGTCCTTCACGCCGGGCTCGAATCGGATGATCGTCTGATCCATGCCCGCGCCGAACACGGTGATGTTCGAGTGGACACGCAGCTTCTCCGGCACGAGGTGCTCGCCCGCGGGCACGTACACCGCCCCGCCGACGCCCTCGAGACTGTCGATCGCGGCCTGGATGCTCGGGAAATCCGTCGCGTCGACGGTGCCACCGTCGTCGCCTCCGTCGTCCTGCGATCCGCTGTCGCTGGACATGTCGCCGCCCGAGTCGACACCGCCGCCGGAGTCGTCGTCGAGCTCGCCGCTCGATGCTTCCCCTGGTGCGTCGTCGACGACGCCATCGTCGTCGGCACCGGTGACCTCGGTGCCGTCGTCGAGGCCGTCGTCACCCGCAGTGATCCCTCCGCTGAGCGATGTGCCGTCGCCGGCATCGGCTCCGCAGCCGATGCACGCCGACGCCCACAACACGTAGGCGCGTGTGCGCATGGCGATCCCCCTCCCCTCTGCATGGGTGCGGCGAGGCGCCGCCCGGTTCACGACGCGCCGTCGGGCCAGATGAGCGCACCCATGCGCCGCAGCTCGGCGATCGACGTGGGCGGCGGATCGACCCGAGGCACCGACACGACCGGCGTGTGCGGCCATCGCCCGCGCAGCTCGTCGAGCGCGAGCGCGGCCTGCTCGGCCTGGCGCGCGAGCGCGCCGTGGATCTCGCGCGCGCGCGCGACCACGGCCTCGTCGCCGCCGCGCGCGGCGAGAGCCGCTGCCGCAGCGTCGTCGCCCGGCCACGACGGCACCGCGGTGTCGAACCGATTGAGCACGATGCCGTCGAGCCGCAGCCCGCGCTCCACCAGCACGCCGACGAACGAGGTCGCCTCGCGCACGCTGAAGTCGGTGGCGGCCGTGGTCAGCACGACGCCGGTGCTGCCGGACGTGATGAGATCCGCGACCTTGCCCGCGCGTCGCTCGAACTCGGTGAGCGCGCTCGAGAAGTCGCGCAGGAACGCGCCCAGGTCCTTCACGAACTCGCCGCCCCCGATCGCCGACAGCACCTTCAAGAGCACGCCGCTGCCGAGCCCGAGAAAGCGCATGCCGATGCGGCTCGACGACGCGAGGAACTTGGCCGCCGGGTTGCCGACGATCTCCGTGAGGTGCGCGGGCGTGTCGAGGAACTCGATCGCGTTCGCGGTGGGCGGCGTGTCGAGCACGACGAGGTCCCACCGCTTCGCCGCGTGCAGCATGTACACCTGGGCGGTGGCCGCGAACTCGAGCGCACCGGCGAGGTGGCGCACGGTGGCGCGGTAGATCGGGTTGTCGAGCATCGCCTGGGCGGCGCGCGCGTCGACGGAGTGCTGTCGCACGATCTGATCGAACGTGCTCGGCGTGTCGAGCACGAGGCCGTCGAGCCGACCACCGCTGTCGGGGATCGCCACGATCTCACCGGGCTGCGCGCCCTCTCGCGCGATGCCGAGCGCCTGCGCGAGCCGGCGCGACGGATCGATGGTCACGACGATCGTGCGCCGCCCCGAGTCCGCCGCTCGCAGCGCGAGCGCGGCGGCGACGGTGGTCTTGCCCACGCCACCGGGACCGACGACGAGCACCACCTCGCGTGCACGCGGCACCACGAGCTTGCTCGCGGACGGGTCGGAGGCAGCGATCGTGGACGCAGGAGGGGTCATGTCTTATCGTCGCCGCGAGTGAACGGAGTCCGAAGGTTCCGCGTGCGAGTGGACGGCGTCGAGCATGCCGTGGACGTGCGCCCATCCGCCGACGGCGATCCGGACAAGGGCCAGGCGACGATCGCCGGTGTCGTCTACGACGTGATCGTGGCCGGTGACGGCCGCGTGCTCGTGCGCGAGGCCGGCGCGTCGAGCCATCGCACCGTCACGGTCGAGCCCGGGCCCGTACCGCAGCACGCTGCCGAGGGCGGCACCACGTTCGCGCTCGAGGTGCTCACGGCGCAGCAGGCCGCGCTCGCCGACGTGCGCAAGGCCGCGAAGCAAGGCGCCGGCGCGACGATCGTGCGCTCGCCGATGCCCGGCCGGATCGTGCGCGTGCTCGTGGCCGAGGGCGACGTCGTCGAGCCCGACGCCGCCACCGTGATCGTCGAAGCGATGAAGATGGAGAACGAAGTGCGCACCACGGGTGGTGGTCGCATCGCTCGCGTGGCCGTGTCGGTGGGCGACACCGTGGACGCCGGCCAGGTGCTGTGCGAGCTCGCGGCTCATCCCGCGCCTCCGTGAGCGGCGGGCGGCGGCTCCTGCAGGCCTTGCAGCGTCGCGACGTCGGCCACGCCGCCGAAGCGCCACGGCACGAGCACGAGCGAGCTCGCACCGCAGCGCGCCGCGGCCTCGCTCGCGGCCCAGCGCTCGACCTCTCCGTGCTGGCGCTTGCCGATCGCGCACACGCGATCGATCGTCGCGATCGCGGGCGGCACGCCCTCCGTCACGAGCGGTGGCGCGACGTCGGCCGGCCACAGTCCGTTCACGATGACGGCGCCGATGCGCACGCCGATCTGCTCGCGCAACGTCGCGCCGAGCTCGCCGAGCTCGGTGAGCGGCCACGTCTCGGGCAGACCGACGAGCAGTGCGGCCGTGCTCGCCGGATCCTCGAAGTGCGCCTGCATCTGCTCCGCCTCGCGCGTGAGCGGGCCGGGCGCGATGGTGCCGAGGATCGCCTTGGGCACGCCGAGCGTGTAGACGAGGTGACCGGTCGCGGGTCCGTCGAACACGACGGTGTCGAACTGCCCGGCGCGGAACGCCTCGTGCCACGCCTTGCCGAGCACCGCGAACTCGTCGAGGCCAGGCACCGCGCGCAGGAGCGGCGCGACGACGCGGTTGTCGAACACGACGCTCGACAGTCGCGCGCTGCGCAGCACGAGCGCACCGTACTCGCGGACCGACTGCTGCGGCGCGAGCCGTTGGATGTAGAGGCACTCGCCGACGCGCGCCGGTGACTCGCCGAGCGCACTGGCCCCGAGCATCCACGCCAGGCGATCGTCGTGACCGGTCGTGGCGACGAGCACTCGTCGGCCGCGACGCGCGAGCGCCGAGCCGAGCAGCGCGGCGATCGTCGTGCGACCGACTCCACCCTTGCCGCTCACGATCAAGAACCGCCGCGTGACGAGCTCGTCGAGCACGGTCGAGAACGGTCGGAGCGCCGGCCCTTCGGTCATCGCGCGCGCAGAGCCTGGCACAGCCGCTGCGCCATGGCCAACGGTGCTCGCGCGCTCGGCTGGGCCGCGCGCTCGGGATCGCGTAGACTTTCGACGCAAAGCGCGCGCGTCGCGCAATCTTCCCGTGATCGACATCAAAGGCAAGGCGGAGATCGAGAAGATGCGCAAGAGCGGCAGGCTCGCCGCGACCGTGCTCGACTTCATCGAGCCGCACGTGAAGCCCGGCGTCACCACCGGCGAGCTCGATCGGCGCTGCCACGACTTCATCGTCGAGCGCGGGGCCTACCCGGCGCCGCTGCACTACAAGGGCTTCCCGCGGTCGATCTGCACGTCCATCAACGAGGTGGTGTGCCACGGGATCCCCGGCGATCGCGTGCTGCGCGAGGGCGACATCATCAACATCGACATCACCACGATCGTCGACGGATTCCACGGCGACACCTCCGAGATGTTCTTCGTGGGCGAGGTGAGCGACAGCGCGAAAAAGCTCGTGGACGTGACCCGACGTTCGCTCTGGCTCGGCATCGAGGAAGTCGCGCCGAGCAAGCGCATCGGTGACATCGGCGCCGTGATCTACGAGTTCGCGCACAAGCAGCACGGCTACGGCGTGGTGGAGGCGTTCTGCGGCCACGGCATCGGCCGCGAGTTCCACACGCCGCCGCAGGTGTCGCACGTCGGCCGCCGCGGCACCGGCATGCGCATGCGTCCCGGCATGACGTTCACGATCGAGCCGATGATCAACCAGGGCACGCCGCACTGCGAGATCCTCGACGACGGTTGGACCGCGATCACGCGCGACGGCAAGCTGTCCGCCCAGGCCGAGCACACCATCCTCGTCACCGAAGACGGCTTCGAGGTCCTCACCCTGCGCGAGGCTGCGCGCTAGAACGCGGCGAGGCTGCCGACATGGCCGCCGAGACGCAGGACGAGACGCAGCCCCCCGCAGGGGATCCGTCTCGCTTGCTCGCACGCCTCACGAGCATCGTCGCACGCGTCGGCGTCGCGACGTTCGTGCGCGCGCCGCTCGTGCACCTCGACCCGACGTTCTTCCCGGATCCGTGGACCGCGGCGCCCAAGGACCTGCGCACGGCGCTGCGGAGGATGATGCGCTACGCGGGGCTCGGCGAGCTGCGCGTCGAGCTCGTCGATCGCCGCGACGAGGTGGGCACCGCGGATGCCACCGGCGAGCCCGTCGCGTTCGAGGAGCTGGTCGGCACGACGGTGCGCTTCGCCATGTTCGCGCTCGGCCGCCCCGAGGAGCTGGTCGGCAGCATGTGCATGGCGGTCGCGTCCGCGTGGTGGGCCGCGCGCCGGTTGGCCGAGCGCGGACACGGCCCGTTCCGGGCGCCCGACGAGCCGCTCGTGCCCGACGTCCCCGACGACGACAGCGTCACGATCACGACCATCGTGCTCGGGTTCGGACCGATCATGGTCAACGCGTGCCATCGCTTCGAGGCGACCGGCGAGTTCGAGGGCATGTACTACCGCAGCCGCTGGCGGCACACGTTCTCGGGCAGCCTGCCGCCGTCGGCGATCGCGTGGCTGTTCGCGGTGCAGGCGGCCGCACGCGGGCTCGACGACAAGGAGATCACCGCGCTCGCGCGCGCGATGGCGGGCGATCAGGGCGCGGCGTTCCGCGCCTGTCATCGCGAGCTCGTCGAGGACATCGATGGGTTGCGCGCGCAGCTCGGCATCCCCGATCCGCTCGACTGGCCGCCGGCGCGCCGCGTCGATGCGTCCCCGCTCGCGCCGCTCGACGACGATCCCGAGCGCTCGGCCCCCAGCGAGGCGCGCAATCACGGACGCGCCGTGTTCCGCGTGCGCGCGACGTGGCGCCTCAGCGGCGCGTTCTGGGGCGGCATGGCGGGGATGTTCGCGGGGCTCGCATCACCGGGCTGGATCCTGCTCGTGATCGCCGGCGGTGCGACGACGGGCTTCGTCGCGGGCCGCACGCTGCGACGCGGACGGTGCTCGGATCCGGAGTGTCGGCATCGTCTGCGATCCAGCGAGGGCGTGTGCCCCGGTTGCGGCGGCAGCGTGCGCGGCGACATCGCGCGGGCCGACGACCGCCTGGCGGCCGAGGAGCGGCTCGACGCCGCCGAGCGGCCGGCTCGGATCGCGCTTGCCGAGGCGGCAGCGGAGGACCGAAAGTGATCGCGCGCGAGGCGTGACACCGGCGCGAAGGCGTAGACAGGAATGCGACACCTCGAGACCAGCGCGTGTCCCCTCGATTGCCCGGACGCGTGCAGCCTCGCGGTCGAGGTCGACGACGGCAAGCTCGTGTCGCTCGACGGCGATCGCCGCAACCCGCTGACCGACGGGTTCATCTGCGCGAAGGTCCGCGGCTTCGCCCGCCACGCATACGGCGACGATCGCCTGCGCCATCCGTTGATCCGCACGGGCCCGAAGGGCGAGGCTCGCTTCGAGCGCGCATCGTGGGACGTGGCGCTCGATCGCATCGCCGCAGAGCTCCGCCGCGCGCGCGACGAGCACGGCGGCGAATCGATCCTCCCGCTGTGCTACGGCGGCAGCAACGGCGCGCTCACGCAGGACTGCGTGGATGCGCGGCTGTTCCATCGCCTCGGCGCATCGCGATTGCTGCGCACGGTGTGCGCGGCGCCCACGGGCGAGGCCGCGCTCGGGCTGTACGGCAAGATGCCGGGCGTCGCGCTCGACGACCTCGAGCACGCGCGCTTCATCGTCTTGTGGGGGGTGAACCCGTCGGCCAGCGGCATCCATCTCGTGCCGCCGATCCAGCGCGCGCGTCGACGGGGCGCGAAGCTCGTGGTCGTGGATCCGCGCCGCACCCCGCTCGCACGCACGGCCGATCTGCACGTCGCACCGCGGCCCGGCACCGACGTGATCGTCGCGCTGTCGATCATCGACTGGCTGTTCGCGAACGGCCGCGCCGACGCGGCGTTCCTCGCCGCGCATGCCAACGGTGCCGACGAGCTCGCCCGCCGTGCCGCGCGCTGGCCCATCGCGCTCGCGGCCCGCGAGGCCGACGTGCCCGCAACCCAGCTCGAGCAGCTCGCGCGCGAGTACGCCGATGCGAGCCCCGCCGTGATCCGTTGCGGTTGGGGCGTGGAGCGCAATCGCAACGGTGGCTCCGCGGTCGCGGCCATCCTCGCGTTGCCCGCGGTGGCCGGCAAGTTCGGCGTGCGCGGTGGCGGCTACACGATGAGCAACTCGCGGATGCTCGCGCTCGATCCCTCGCGCGCCGCCGCCGAGCCGCCGCCCGCCACGCGCGAGGTCAACATGAACTTGCTCGGCCGCACGTTGCTCGCAGGCGACGACGTGCGCGTGCTCTTCGTCTACAACGCCAACCCGCTCGCCACGCTGCCGCGCCAGGATCTCGTGCGCGCCGGGCTCGCGCGCGAGGACCTGTTCACGGTCGTGTTCGATCAGGTCATGACGGACACCGCGCGCTGGGCCGACGTCGTGCTGCCCGCCACCACGTTCCTCGAGCACGACGAGCTGCGCACGAGCTACGGCGCGATGGCGGTGCAGCGCAGTCGGCCCGTGATCGATCGCGTCGGCGAGTCGCGCCCCAACTACGAGGTGTTCGCGGCGCTGTGCGATCGCCTGGGCCTGTCGCGCGAAGCAGACCCGCGCACGCCCGACGCACTCGTCGCCGCCGTGCTCGCCGGCAGCCCGGACGGCGAGCGCATCGCCGCCGCGCTGCGTGAGGGCGACATCGCCGTGCCCGTGCCGAGCTCACCGGTGCCGTTCGTCGACCACGTGCCGCGCACGTCCGACGGCCGGATCCACCTCTGTCCGCCCGAGCTCGATCGAGCGGCGCCGGCGGGCCTCTACGGCTACGTCGCCGCGCCCGACGATCCTCGCTGGCCGCTCGTGCTCATCTCCCCCGCGAGCGGCAGGACGATCAGCTCCACGTTCGGCCAGCTCGTGCGCGGACCGGCGGCGGTCGTCCTCCACCCGGCGGACGCCGCACCCCGCGGAATCGCCCACGGCGACCGCGTGCGCGTGAGCTCCGAATTCGGCGACGTGCGTTGTGTCGCCGAGGTCTCCGACGACGTTCGGCGTGGGGTCGCGATGCTGCCGAAAGGTCTCTGGTCGAGACATACTGGCGACGGCGCGACCGCCAACGCGCTGTGCCCGGACGGTCTGACAGATCTCGGCGGCGGTGCAACGTTCAACGACGCACGCGTGGAGGTCGAACGACTTCCGTCATAGTATCCACGGACGATGGCCGAAGGTCGTGACGACGAGCCGCCCGAGGGGGCCGAGGACGCGCCCGCGGAGCGCTCCGGGCTGCTGATCCGGGCGCTGCCGAAGGCCGAGGAGTCGTGCGAGGAGCCGGTGCTCGGCACGGCCGACGAAGAGACCTTCGAGATCGATCCCGGCATCGATCTCGAAGCGCTCCCGCGCGGCACCACCATCGGTCGCTTCGTGTTGCTCGGCAGCATGGGCACGAGCCCGCTCGGAGTCGTCTATGCGGCGTTCGACCCGGATCGCGACGGCAAGGTCGCGCTGCGGCTGCTCCCGGTCCTCGACGCGGACATCGAGACCACGCGCCAGCGCCTCGCGCTCGTGTCGGTGCTGCGCTCGGTCGCGAAGCTCGTGCATCCGTGCATCGTCTCCATCCACGACGTCGGCACGTGGGCCGGCGGCGTGTACATCGCGATGGAGTTCTTCGACGGCATCGATCTGCGCACGTGGATGGAGGCCCGCGACGAGCCCTTCCCGTGGCGCGAGGTGATCCGCACGTTCCGCGAAGCGGGGCGCGGCCTCGCATTCGCGCACCAGCGCGGGATCATGCACGGCGACTTCGGCCCCGATCGCGTGCTCATGGGCAAGCAGGGCCAGGTGCGCGTCAACGCGTTCGGCATGGCCGAGACCACGGCGATCGAGTCCGAGGAGGACGCCGAGGCGCTCGTCGAGCTGCGCCGAGCGCTGGGGTTGCCGGAGCGCGACGTCACGCCCGACGCGTTTCCCGGCACACCGGACTACGTCGCGCCCGAGGTGCTCGCGGGCGAGCACGTGGACGCGCGCAGCGATCAGTTCTCGTTCTGTGCGTCGTTGTACGAGGCGCTGTACGGCGAGCGACCGTACGCGGACGGGCGCATCCCGGCGCTCGCCGCTGCGCTCGGCGAGGGTCGCGTGCGGCCGGCCCCGGCCGGCTCGAACGTGCCGGAGTGGTTGCGCGCCACCGTCGTGCGCGGCCTGGCGCCCCGCCGCGGCGATCGCTGGCCGTCCATGGAGCTCTTGCTGCGCGCGCTCGACCGCGACCCGGCCGCGAGTCGACGCCGGTGGATCCGCGGCAGCGCGGCGCTCGGTCTCGCCGCCGGACTCGCGGGCCTCGTCGCGTACGGTGCGATCCACGAGCAGCGCGAGTGCGAGAACATCGATCAGGAGCTCGCGGGCGTGTGGGACGCGGAGCGTCGCGACGCGCTCGAGCAGGCCTTCGTCGCGACCGGTCTACCGCATGCCAGCGACACGTGGCGCGCAACCGCCGACATCGTCGACGACTGGGTCGTCGATGCGTCCGCCCACCGCGTCGAAGCGTGCATGGCCACGCGCGTGCGCGGCGAGGCGTCCGACGAGTTGTACGCCGACAGACGCGCGTGTCTCGACGCGCGCATGGGCGAGCTCGGTGCGCTGCTCGACACGTTCGAGCGCATCGACGGAGGCTCGCTGTCCGAAGCCCCGCGCGCGGCCGCATGGCTCGACTCGGTGCGTTCGTGCACGCTGCCCGCGGTGTTGCTCGAGGTGACGCCGAGTCGGGACGCGGATCCCGATCGCGTCGCCGACGTGAAGGAGCGGGTCGATCGCGGTTGGGCACTCCTGCACCTCGGTCGCGCCCAGCCGGCCGCGCAGCTCGTCGGCGGGCTGGTCGGCGATGCTCGCGGCCTGCGGCATCCGGGGCTCGAGACCGACGTGCTGCGGTTGTCCGCCGCCATCGATCGCGCAAACGGGCGCGCAGCGTCGGCCGAGGCCACGCTGCACGAAGCGGCGCGTCGCGCCAGCCGCGAGCAGCTGGACCACGCGCTCGCTCGCACGTGGCTCGAGCTCGCCGAGCTGCTCGCGGCGGACCCCGCACGCGCGGACGAGGCCGGTCGGTGGGCCGCGTACGCGGAGACGCTGGTCGAGCGATTGCCGGAGGAGCGTGCGCTCCGGCTCCAGCTCGTGTCGGTGCGCGGCGACATCGCGGCCACCAGCGACAAGCCGGCCGAGGCGCTCGGCTTCTACCACGATGCGCTCGCGTTGCTGGAACGTCGTGACGCGCCGGTGCTCGAACGCGCCGCGATCCTCGATCGGCTCGCCGCGCTCGTCGCTGCGCGCGGTGAGCACGACGCGGCCCAGGACTATGCGCTGCGCGCCGTCGATCAGGTGAGGGGCGGACTCGGTCCGAATCACCCGGCGCTCGCCCACGCGCTCATCCGACTCGCCGACGTGCAGGCGGCGAGCGAGCGCCTCGAGGACGCGAACGCGAACTGGAACCGAGCGCTCACGATCCTCGGACGCGCGCACGGGCCCGTGTCGCGCGAGGTCGCGGTCGCGCTCGTCGACATCGCGGCGCAGCTGCGCGCGCAGGGTCAGTACAGCGCGGCGCTCGATCACGATCGCCGCGCGGCCGCCATGCTCGACGTGGCGAGCAATCGCGATGGCGAGCTGCTCGCGCGCGCGCTGTTCGGTCAGGGGCGCAGCTTGCTCGCGCTCGGTCGACCCACGCAGGCCCGCGAGCCGCTCGACCGCGCCGTCGCACTCTGGGAAGCGGCGCATCGAGCAGCCGCCCACGACGATCCCGCCCGCCGCAAGGCGATCGCACTCGCGTGGGCCGACGCGCAGGCCGAGCTCGCGCGCGTGCTGTGGGCGGATTCGGGTGATCGCGAGCGCGCCCGCGTGCTCGCCCGCGGCGCGCGCTCGCTCCACCTCGAGC
Source organism: uncultured Nannocystaceae bacterium (assembly GCA_964468635.1). GTDB lineage: Bacteria > Myxococcota_A > Polyangia > Nannocystales > Nannocystaceae > Xiheibacterium. The sequence continues at coordinate 97,912 of CAYXVR010000016.1, read as the reverse complement.
ACGGAGGTGATCGCTCCGCGGTGGCGGATCTCGAGATCGTGCTCGCGACACCGGAGCTGCGGTGACGTCGTCGCGCGCGCACGCCCTCGCGGCTGCGCTGATCCTTGCACTCGTGTCGTGCGAGCGCGACCGCACCAAGTCGCCGCAGCGCACCGCATCGAAGGTGCTGCAGCGCACCGCCACGAAGACGCCGGGATGGCCGATGGCCGGCGATCCGCTGCCCGGTCCGCCGTTGTCCGAGGTGTTCGCGAACGCGACGTGGCTGTCCATCGATCCCGGTGCGGGGCCCGACGGCACGCCGGAGGTCGTCGAGCCTCCGCTCGTCTCGACCGAGGACGGCACGTTCGGGCAGCGCGTGCTCGCGATCAAGCGCGCCGCGTTCCGTCGCCGCGTCGTGAAAGCGGGCGAGTCGGCCGTGCTCGACGACGACGACGTCGACGACCTGGCGATCGAGCCACCGCCCCACGTGTTCGTGATCGGAGCGCGTCCGTGCGTGGCCACGCCGGGTTCCACGCGGGTGATCGTGCTCGACGCGTTCGGTCGCGAGCTGCAGCTGCGTCACTCGATGATCGGATGCGGACCCGGTCCGCACGCGCCGATCGGTTTCATCGCGGAGCGCATTCCCTTCCACCTCTCGTGGGTGCCGGCCACGTGCGACGATCCCGACGATGGATGGCAGGCGGCCGAGACCGCCATCGCGCAGACGGTGGACGCGCCCGCGCGCGTCGGCAAGATCGTGCTCGGCGAAGCGCCGATGGTGCACGTCTTTGCGGGCGACGATGCGCTCCACGTCGCGATCGTGGCGGAGCGCGGCGGCCCCATCGTGCGCAGCATCGCGGACCTCGATCCGCGCTCCGTCTCGGTCGAGTGCGAGCCACCGCAGCCCCAAGCGCAGCCCGACGGCGAGTAGCGCTTTTTTACGGCCAGGCGTGGTCCATTGGCCGGACGCTTGCCCGGCCCCTCGGAGCCTGCTACTTGTGTCCGGCTCCCATGCGCGGGTCATCGCTGTCCTTCAAATTACGGCACATCATCGTATTTTCTACGATGCTGGCCGGATGTCGTGGCGACGACGGCCTGACGCTGCTCAACGTCTCCTACGACCCCACCCGCGAGCTCTACGAGGACGTGAACGCGGAGTTCGTGGCGCAGTGGAAGGTCAAGAGCGGGCAGGAGCTCGAGATCAAGCAGTCGCACGGCGGCTCCGGCAAGCAAGCGCGTGCGGTGATCGACGGGTTGCAGGCCGACGTCGTCACGCTCGCCCTCGCGCACGACATCGACGCGCTGCACCGCCAGGCGCAGCTCGTGCCGGAGGACTGGCAGACGAAGCTCGCGCACAACAGCTCGCCGTACACGTCGACGATCGTCTTCCTCGTCCGCAAGGGCAACCCGAAGGGCATCCGCGACTGGGGCGACCTCGCGCGCGACGAGGTCTCCGTCATCACGCCGAACCCCAAGACCTCGGGCGGCGCGCGCTGGAACTACCTGGCCGCGTGGGGTTGGGCGCTGCGTCAGCCGGGCGGCAGCGCTGCCACGGCCGAAGCGTTCGTGACGTCGGTGTTCGCGAACGTCGAAGTCCTCGACTCGGGCGCGCGCGCAGCCACGACGACGTTCTGCGAGCGCCAGATCGGCGACGTGCTCGTCACCTGGGAGAACGAGGCGCTCATGGCCGTGCGCGAGCTCGGCAGCGACTCGTTCGAGATCGTCGTGCCGTCGGTCAGCATCCTCGCCGAGCCGCCCGTCGCGATCGTCGACAAGGTCGTGGACCAGCGGGGCACCCGGGCGATCGCGGAGGCCTACCTCGACTTCCTCTACAGCGCCGAGGGCCAGAAGCTCGTCGCCAAGCACCACTATCGCCCGCGTGACCCGGAAGCGACGAGCGAGCACGAGGGCGGCTTCCCCGAGCTGGAGATGTTCACGATCGACGAGGTGTACGGCGGCTGGGCGGCGGCGCAGCGCGATCACTTCGACGACGGCGGCGTCTTCGACCGCGTCTACGCCCCCGCGGAATAGTCCGCTCGCATCGAGGCCCGTGCACGCACCCGTCGACGCCGGAGCCCGCACCCGCCGCGCGCGTCGACGTGGTGCACTGCCGGGCTTCGGCCTCTCGATGGGCTGGACGCTCACCTGGCTCGGGCTCGTCGTGCTCGTGCCGATGGCGGCGCTCGTCCTGCGCGCCGCTCAGATGGGTCCCGTGAAGATCGCGCGGCTCGCCCTGGAACCGCGGGCATTCGCCGCCATCTCGCTGTCGTTGACCTCCGCGCTCGTGGCCGCCACGATCGCCGGCGTCGTCGGGCTGCTCATCGCGTGGGTGCTCGTGCGCTACGAGTTTCCGGGGCGAGCACTGCTGGATGCGTTCGTCGATCTGCCGTTCGCGCTGCCCACCGCCGTCGCCGGCATCGCGCTCACGAGCCTGTACGGCCCGAACGGTTGGCTCGGCAAGCCGCTCGCCGAGCTCGGCATCGCGATCGCTTTCACGCGCCTCGGCATCGTCGTCGCGCTCGTGTTCGTCGGGCTGCCGTTCGTCGTGCGCACGATCCAGCCCGTGCTCGAGGATCTCGACCCCGAGCTCGAGGAGGCCGCCGCGGTACTGGGTGCCGGCTCGTGGACCACGTTCGTGCGCGTCATCCTGCCCGCTCTGATCCCGCCGATGCTCACGGGCTGCGCGCTCGCGTTCGCCCGCGCGCTCGGTGAGTACGGCTCCGTCGTGTTCATCGCGGGCAACAAGCCCGGCAAGACCGAGATCGTGCCCTTGCTCATCGTCACGGAGCTCGAGCAGTACGATTACGTCAGCGCCACCGCGCTCGCCGTGGTGATGCTGGTGCTCGCCTTCGCGATCCTGCTGGCGATCAATCTACTGCAGCGGTGGTCGAGGAGGTCGTCGCGATGAGCGGCGGGGGCCGTTCGCGCGCACGGCCGCCTCGCGGCGCGGGTGCCTGGGCGCTCGTCGCCGCGGCCCTCTTGGCACTCGGGCTCATCGTCATCCTCCCGCTCGTCGTCGTGCTGCACGGGGCCACCGCGAAGGGCTTCGGTGCGCTCGCGACCGCGATCGTCGATCGCGAGACGTGGTCGGCCGCCAAGCTGACGCTCTTCGTCGCGATCGTGGTGGTCCCGCTGAACCTCGGGTTCGGGCTGGCGGCCGCGTGGTTGCTCGCGCGCTACGACTTTCGCGGGCGCAGTTTGCTGGTGACGCTCGTCGATCTGCCGTTCTCCGTGTCGCCGGTGATCTCCGGCCTGATCTTCGTGCTCCTGTTCGGCGCGCAGGGGTGGCTCGGGCCCACACTCGCGAAGAGCGACATCCGCATCATCTTCGCGGTGCCCGGCATCGTGCTCGCGACCACGTTCGTGACGCTGCCGATGATCGCTCGCGAGGTGCTCGCGGTGATGGAGGCCCAGGGCGCGCACGAGGAAGAGGCCGCGCTCACGTTGGGCGCGGGGCTGTGGACGATCCTGTGGCGCATCACGCTGCCGAAGGTCCGGTGGGGCCTGCTCTACGGCATCGTGCTGTGCAACGCGCGGGCGATGGGCGAATTCGGGGCCGTGTCCGTCGTCTCGGGCCACATCCGCGGCGAGACCAACACGCTACCCTTGCACATCGAGATCCTCTACAACGAGTACGACTTCGTGGCCGCGTTCGCGGTCGCCTCGTTGCTCGCCATGCTCGCGCTCGCCACCGTCGCCGCCAAACGACTGCTGCAATGGCTCGCGCGTCCCAAGGCGGTGCGCGCGTGACCGTCGAGGTCACCGGCGTCGCGAAGACGTTCCCCGGCGCGCACGCGCCCGCCGTTGACAGTGTGTCGTTCACGGCACCCGATCACAGCATCACCGCGCTGCTCGGCCCGTCGGGCTCCGGCAAGTCCACTCTCCTGCGGATGATCGCGGGGCTCGAGCGCCCTGACGGTGGACGCGTGAAGATCCACGGCGACGACGTCACCGACGTGCCGGTACAGCGTCGCCGCGTGGGCTTCGTGTTCCAGAGCTACGCACTGTTCGGACACATGACGGTGTTCGAGAACGTCGCGTTCGGTCTGCGTCTGCGCAAGCAGCCGCGCGATCGCATCGCCCAGCGTGTGCGCGAGCTGCTCGAGCTCGTGCAGCTCGCGGATCTGCACGCCCGCTTTCCCGGGCAGCTTTCGGGCGGGCAGCGCCAGCGGATCGCGCTCGCGCGCGCGCTCGCCACGGATCCACGCGTGCTGCTGCTCGACGAGCCGTTCGGAGCGCTCGATGCTCGCGTGCGCGCGGAGCTGCGCGTGTCGCTGCGCGAGCTCCATCGGGAGACGAAGATCACCACGATCCTCGTCACGCACGATCAAGAAGAAGCGTTCGAGCTGGCCGAGCACGTGGTGTTGCTGCACGAGGGTCGCGTCGCCCAGGCCGGCAGCCCACACGCGCTCTACGACAAGCCGGCGAGCTCGTTCGTCGCCGAATTCCTCGGGGGCACGAACGTGCTGCGCGGCCAGGTCGTCGCCGGGCGCGCCCAGGTGGCCGCGGTGGATCTCGGCGAGATCGCCAACGTGGCGGACGGCGGATCGGTCCGCGCCGTCGTGCGGCCCGGTGACCTCCGCGTGCACCGACAGGCCGAGGGCGGCGCGATCACGCTCGCGCAGGTCGCTGGCATCGCGCGCATCGGCGGAAACGTCCGTGTCGATCTGACGCTCGACGGCGGCGAGGTCGTCACGGTACAGATGTCTTCGGCGGAGCTGCGCTCGCTCGGGGTCGACGTGGGCGACCGCGTGTACGTCGATCTCGGCGAGGCCAAGCTGTTCCTCGAGGACTACGCGATATGATGCTCACCACCATCCTGGCCACGCTCGGCAACACGCCGCTCGTGCGCCTGCGCCGGCTCGACGCGGATCTGCCCGGCAAGGTGGCCGCGAAGATCGAGTCGAGGAATCCGAGCGGCAGCGTGAAGGACCGCATCGGCCTCGCGATGATCGAGGACGCGGAGCGACGCGGGCTGCTCGAGCCGGGCGGCACGATCGTCGAGTCGACCAGCGGCAACACGGGCATCGGGCTCGCCACCGTCGCGGCGGCGAAGGGTTACCGGCTCGTGCTCACGATGCCCGAGCGGATGTCGGTGGAGCGCGTCGCGCTCTTGCGGCTGCTCGGCGCGGAGGTCGTGCTCACGCCGGGCGCGCTCATGCGCGAGGCGGTCGATCGCGCCATCGAGATCGCCGAGCGCGACGGCGCGGTACACCTCAAGCAGTTCGAGAACGCCGCGAACCCCGAGATCCACCGGCGCACGACCGCGCAGGAGATCTGGGACGACACCGAGGGAGCCATCGACGTCTTCGTCGCGGGCGTGGGCACCGGCGGCACGATCACCGGCGTGGGGCAGGTGCTGAAGACGCTCAAGCCGAGCGTGAAGATCGTCGCGGTCGAGCCCGAGGCCGCGGCCGCGCTGTCCGGCAAGGCGCCGCGCCACCACTTGATCCAGGGCATCGGCGCGGGGTTCGTGCCGCCCATCCTCGATCGCAGCGTGATCGACGAGGTCATCGCCGTCGCCGAGGCCGACGCGCTCTCGACCGCGCGGGCACTCGCACGATCGGAGGGCATCATCGCCGGCATCTCGTCGGGCGCGGCGATGCACGCGGCGCTGTCGGTCGCGGGTCGACCCGAGAACGCGGGCAAGCTCGTCGTCACGATGGTCTGCGACAGCGCGGAGCGCTACGTGACGACGCCGCTCGTGTCCGAGCTGGTGAAGCCGACCTGAACGCGGCTTCGACCGGTATATTCACCGTCGTTTGCCGTATTGAAATCCGCGAAGCCGGGCCCGCCCGTCTCATTTCACGGATCGCGGGCGAATCGGCCCATAGTCCCCCTTCTCGGCGGCTCCACCCCGTGGCATCACGGAGGGAAGTCCACGAGGATCGGGAGCCGCGATGGTGAAATATACGATTTTCTATGCAGTTATTGCGAGCGCCCCCACGCCGAGCGAGCCGACCGCCGAGACGTCCGAGCCCGAGACGCCCGAAGTGCTCGACGGCCCGGTGGACTTCGAGAGCGCGCCGGCGTCGACCGATGCTGCGCCGCCGAGCGAGCCGACACCATCGAGCACGCCCACGCCACCCGCGGTCGCGCCGACCCCTGCCGTCACCGCCGCACCCGTCGAGACGAAGAAGAAGCTCGACTACGAGTTCGAAGCGGCGCCCGGCAAGGGGCTCACGGTGCGGGTGGGCAAGGTGTTCTCGCTCAACATCAAGAGCCGCATCCAGATCCGCTACCAGATCAACATCCCGGCCGAGGACGCGGACGGCAACCGCAACACGAAGCAGGTGGTGAACATCGGAACCGCGCGCCTGTGGTTCGCGGGGCACATCTTCACGCCGAAGCTGCAGTACATGATCCAGCTGGCCGTGGCCGGTCGCGACTATCGCGACGGCGCGACGTCACCGCTGTACGACGCGTATCTCGACTGGGCGATCCACCGCGACATCGGCGTGAAGGTCGGGCAGTACTTCGTGCCCTTCGATCGCCTGCGGACGATCCGCGAGTTCGCGCTGCAGATGGCGGACCGTCCGCGGCCCGTCGGCGAGCTCACGCTGGACCGCGATGTCGGCGTCACGCTCTACTCCGAGCACTTCCTGCACGACAAGTCGCCGGTCGCGTATCGCATCGGAGCATTCGGTGGCGGCGGGCTCAATCTCGTCAACGGCAAGAAGCCGGGCGGCCTGTTCGTCGGCCGGCTCGAGGTGCGCCCGCTCGGTGCGATCGACGACGACCAGGAAGGCGACCTCGAGCGCCGCAAGCGACCCGCCCTCGCGCTCGGTGGAGCGTTCGCGGCGAACCTCAACACCGATCGGCAGAAGAGCACGACCGGCATCACGTACGCCGGCGGCACGACGCACTACTACCACGCGGCGGCCGACCTCGTGTTCAAGTGGCGCGGCTGGGCGATCGAGGGCGAGTACCTGCGCAAGTGGGCCTCGAAGTACTCGCTCGTGTCGACCGATCCGGAAGGCATGACGGTCACCGAGTACACGCGCTCGGGTCAGGGCTGGGTCGCGCAGACGTCGTACGTGTTCGATCCGCCGATCGAGCTGGTCGCGCGCCTGAGTGGCATGTACGCGCTCGGTGCGACCGATCCTGCGTTCGTCGCGGATCTGGAGAAACGTGGACAGGAGGTCGCGGGCGGTGTGAACTACTACTTCAACGGGCATCGCATGAAGCTGCAGGCCGACTGGATCGCCCTCATGCCGTACGACTTCGACTTCCGCCGCGCCGAGCACATCGTGCACCTGCTGCTCGACGTGACCTTCTGAGCAGGTCGCACACGCAGGCACTTTTGTTACGGGAATGTCACGACGCTCAGGCGGGTGGTTCGTGACATTCGCGGAAGCAGGTCGCTGGCGCCCCGATACGGCCCGATTCGCACCGTTTCCTTGTGTCACGACGAGATGGCGATAAGGTGACGAGTATGACTCGCGACGCCGCCGCCCTCGCCCTCGCTTTCGTGGCGACCCTGTCGATCTTCGCGGTCGGTCCTGCGCTGGCGCAGCCCGGCCTCGACGAGACGGCGGCGCGGACCGAAGCGGCGAGCTACCTCGCGTCGACGCCGACGGAGGCCGAGCGCGTCGCCGGCCGCTGGGCCGTGAGCGACGGTGCCGATCGAGCGTGGCTCGACGCGAACACGGGCGAGCTCGTCGAGATCGAGTTCGACGCGCGCTGAGCTGCTTCCCCCGCGAACGGCGACCTCAGCAGCTCCGTCGTTCGCTCGGTGCCGTCGAAGCCTTCGAGTCCGTACACGACCTCGCGACCGCACCGACCCGGCGTGAACGTGCCGAAGGCCCGGTCGAAGACGGACAGGAGACCGCGACCAGTTGCTGAGGCGCTCCCACGAACGTGACCCAGTACGGGGAGATAGCGCGAACGTTACGCGAGCGCCCGAGGTACCTTCATCGCGCCACGCGCTGAGCAAGGCGCGTGACGAAGGCGAGCCCGCTTCGACCGTGGTAGTGCTGATCCGTGCGCACGCCCTCGCTGACCCGCCGCCAAGCTCTCCGAACCGCCGCCGTGTCCGCTACGTCGCTCATCGCCTGCGCGGCGCCGCGCGTCGCGACCTCGTCGCCTGTTTCAGCGCCGAGGAAGGCGCCCCCCGCCGAGCCGGAGCTGCTGCCCCTCCCCTTCGATCCCGCAGCGCTCCGCGGCCTGTCCGAGCGCATGATCGTCTCCCATCACCGCAACAACTACGGCGGGGCGGTGCGCAACCTCGGAAAGGCGCAGGCCGAGCTCACATCCCTCCGCGCAGACGCGCCCGCATTCGTCGTGGCCGCGCTGCGTGAACGCGAGCTGACGTTCCGCAACTCGAAGTCGTTACACGAGGCGTACTTCGGCAACCTGGGCGGAGACGGCAAGCGCACGGGGGCCGTGGAGTCCCTCTTGGTGGAGAGCTTCGGATCGACGGCAGCCTGGGAGCAACAGTTCCGCGCGACGGCGCTGGGGCTCGCCGGGGGTAGCGGATGGGTCGTGCTGTCTTTCGAGCTCGACACTGCCCGGCTCCGTATCGTCGGCTCCGGTCACCACACCCAGGTGCAGGCGTTCGCGGTCCCGCTGTTCGTGCTCGACATGTACGAGCACGCCTATCACATCGACTACGGAGCCGACGCCGCGCGCTATGTCGACGCGTTCTTCGCGAATGCGAACTGGGACGAGGTCGACCGTCGCCTCGCGCTCGCGCAGCGCATGGCCGCCTCGGCGCGCTGACCAGCGACGCGCTCCGCGAGTTTCACCGCCGAATCACCACGACGGCTTGCAGCTCACGCCGTCGTCGGTGAGCCACCGCGTCGTGGCCTCGTCGCCGGAGTAGTCCACGAGCAGCAGGTCGCGAGGTCCTCCGTGGTTCACGCACACCACGAAGCGCGTGCCGTCGGGCGACATCGTGAAGTCCCAGAAGTACTGATCGGGCGCCGGGGGCAGGAGCGCGTACTGGGTGCCCTCGGCGATGTCGAGCAGCATGAGCGCGTGTCCGAAGATGTCGCCCATGCCGTCGCCGTCGCTGTCCCAGTCGATCTCGTCCCAGTAGGTGATGCCGGCGCCGTCGGGCAGCCAACGCGGCGCGGCGAATCCGATGTTGGGCGCCGCCAGCACCGGCTGGCTCGCGCCCCCGAGCGGCAGGTCGAACCCGACGATGCCCTCGTGCGCCTCGTCGATGCACACACCCTGCACCACGAGCAGCACCTCGCCGTCGGGGCTGGGCGACGGCCCCGTGTTCACCGTGCAGTCGTCGACGATCTCGTCGTGCAGCGCGAACTCACCGCTCGCGAGATCGACGCTCCCGATCGCACCGCCGCCCGGCTCCGAGATGTCGAACGCGAATGCGTGGCCGAGCCAAAGGACGCTACCGTCGGGATGGAAGCGGAGGTCGTCGATCTGCTGCGAGTACCCGGAGCTCGCGCCGACGGGCGGAGGCAACCCTTCCATGAGCAGGCTCGGCTCGCCGAGCTCGAGGCCTTCGGCGATCGGAAAGCCGTAGATGCTCTCGCTCTGTTGATAGTCCTCGGAGTTCCAGTCGGTGGCCACGGCGATCCAGCTGCGATCGGGATGGATCGCGATCGAGCTCACCTCGCCGAGCCCGTTGGGGTCGAACGCGAGCACGCGGTGCGTCGTGTCGGTGGCGAGATCGTAGGCCCACACCTCGTCCAGCGAGGTGTCGATCTCTCGCACGTAGAAGAAGGCGCCGTCGCCGATGGGGGTGCCGGGCTCGACCCCGGTCTCGTCGCCCGTGTCGTCCGCACTCGTGTCCGAGGGATCCTCGTCGCCGCCGGAGGTGTCCGCACCATCGTCGTCGTCGTCGGCCTCGTCGTCGTCACCCTCGTCGTCGTCGTCGTCGTCCTGTGCTCCGGTGTCGGCGTCGTCGTCGGAGCCGGTGTCCGACGGCTCGGAATCGCACGCCACGAGGATCGATACGTACAGGGCCGCAGGGACGAACGCGCGGGTGTTCATGCCCGGTGAGTGGGGACGCGCCCGCGGTTTCGTCATCGCGGACCCCGAGCGACGAAAAAAACGCGACGCTCCCACTCACCTTCCACATGACTCGCCTCTCCCTGTGTCTTCCCCTGCTCGCATTCGCTCCCGCCTGCACCTCCGATCCCGACGAGGACGACACGGGCACCCCGAGCGACGAGTCGGGTGACGACGGCGACGACGACGACGGCACGACCGCGGGCGGGGACGTCGATCCGGAGTCGGTCGCGAATCGCAGCGCGTGCGAGGCGAGCGACGGCGCAGGCACGGATCACACCGGCACGATCGCCGCCGACGAGACGTGGACGGCCGAGGACGGCCCCCACCGCATCCCGTCGGGGCTCTCGATCACCGCGACGGTCACGATCGAGCCGTGCGCGCTCGTGCAGATCGGCGCGCAGGTCTACGTGTCGATCGAGGACGGCGGCTCGCTCGTCGCCCACGGCGAGTCGACCGACGACGAGGTCCATCCCGTGCACTTCGATCGCCTCGAGCCCGACGCGAACTGGGGACAGATCCTCGTCACGTCGACGGGCACGATCGACCTGTCGATCGCGGCGCTGCTGAACGGCGGCGACGCGCCGGTCAACACCCAGGGCGCGCTCGTGCTGCAGGGCGACGCCGGAGGCACCAACTCCGGCGAGATCGTGGAGAACGGCGCGCTCGATCGCGTGCTCGTGTCCGGTTCGGCGGGCACCGGCATCACGCTCGACGGCTTCGGCGCGTTCACGTCCGACTCGAGCGACGTGTGGATCCAGGACGGCGGGCGCGACGATCAGCCCTACGGTCTGCACATCGAGCCCGGCGTCGCGCACACGCTCCCCGACGGCCTCGTGCTCGAAGGCAACGTGCGCGACGAGATCCTCGTGCAGACGTCGAAGACGTTCATGCCGAGCGACACCTTCGCGGATCACGGCGTGCCCTATCACGTGATGAGCGCGCTGTTCGTCGCGCCGTACGAGGACGGCGAGCCCGTGACGCTCACGATCGAGCCGGGCGTCACGATGGCGTTCGAGAACGAGGTCGGGTCGGGCCTCACGATCGGATCGACCGACGCGCGCCAGGGCATTCTCGTGGCCGACGGCACCGCCGACGACCCGATCCTCTTCACGTCGGGCGGCGAAGCCGTCGCCGGTGCATGGCAGGGCATCTTCTTCCGCTACACGCCGACGAGCGGGAACTCGATCACGAACGCACGCATCGAGTACGCCGGCGCCGACAGCGGATACAACAGCTTCGGCTGCGGCCCGGGCGACAACGATGCGGCGATCATCATCGAAGGCCAGGGCGAGGACGATGCCGGCCCCGACGAGGTGTTCGTCTCCGACGTCGAGTTCGACGACATCGGCGGCATGACCGTGATCGTGAGCGGCTGGACGGACGACGAAGGACCGAACTTCAGCGAGGGCAACACCTTCGGCGCTGCGACGCCCGGCTGCAAGGTCTCGCGCCCCAAGCGAACCGGCGGCGGCGACGTCTGCGACGGCGGGCGCGACAGCTGCTGGGGCTAACCCTTCACGACCGCGAGCGGCACGAGCTTGGCGACCTTGCGCGCGAGGCCGGCCCCGTGCACGACGTCGACGACATCGGCGACGTCCTTGTACGCGTCGGGGATCTCCTCTTCGACGGTGGCCCGGCTGTCCGCGCGCACCCACACGCCGCGCGCGCGCAGCTCCTCGAAGATCGGCCGCGTGCGCGCGAGCTTCTTCGCGGCCATCCGCGACAGTCGTCGTCCGGCGCCGTGACAGCACGAGCCGAACGTCTCGCGCATCGCTCCCTCCGCGCCCGCGAGCACGTAGCTGTAGCGGCCCATGTCGCCCGGCACCATCACGGGCTGCCCGACGTCGCGGTAGCGCGCCGGCACCGACGGATGCCCGGGCCCGAACGAGCGCGTCGCGCCCTTGCGATGCACGCACAATCGCCGCATCTGCCCGTCGACCTCGTGCTCCTCCCACTTCGCGATGTTGTGGCAAACGTCGTACACGAGCCGCAGCCCGAGCTGCGGCGCGCCGCGCCCGAAGAACGTCTGCAGCGCCTCGCGGGCGAAGTGCGTCATCACCTGCCGATTCGCGAACGCGAAGTTCACCGCGCACGCCATGGCAGCGAAGTAGTCGTGGGCCTCGGGGCTCGACAGCGGTGCGGCGGCGAGCTGGCGATCGGGCAGCGAGATGCCGTACTTCCCCGACGCGCGCAGCATCGTCTGCAGCGCGTCGTCGCAGATCTGGTGGCCGAGCCCGCGCGAGCCCGAGTGGATCAGGAGCGTGACCTCGTCGAGCGCGAGGCCGAAGGCGGCGGCCGCCTCGGGATCGTAGATCTCCGCGACGTACCCGAGCTCGCAGAAGTGGTTGCCCGAGCCGAGCGAGCCGAGCTGCGGACGCCCACGGCTCTTCGCGCGGTCCGACACCTTGCGCGGCTCGGCGCCGGGAAAGCGCCCGTGCTCCTCGATGACGTCGACGTCCTCGTTCCAGCCGAGCCCGTGCTCGACCGCCCACTTCGCGCCGTCCTTCAGCACGTCGTCGACGTCGGACTTGCCGAGCTTGATCGAGCTCTGGCTGCCCATGCCGCACGGAATCGCCTTGTACAGCGCGAGCGACAGCGCCTCGAGTCGATCGACCACCTCCTCGCGCACGAGATCGGATCGGATCAATCGCACGCCGCAGTTGATGTCGTAGCCCACGCCGCCGGGCGACAGCACGCCCTCCTCCGGATCGAACGCCGCCACGCCGCCGATCGGGAAGCCGTAGCCCCAGTGCATGTCGGGCATCGCGAGGCTGTGCCCCACGATCCCGGGCAGGTGCGCGACGTTGGCCACCTGCTCGGGGCTCTTGTCGCTCGCGATCACCTCCATCATCTGCGCGTCGGCGTAGATGAGCCCGGGCACGCGCATGCCGCCCTGCTTCGGGATCCGCACGCGGTACTCGTCGATGCGCTCGAACGGTCTGACCATGCTCACACGTCCATCACGACCCGCGCGACCCACCGGTCGCCTTCTTCGCGCACGACCAGGTCGTGATAGGTCGCGCTCTTCACCTCGGTGACGACTCGATCGCGCGCGTCGGCGTGTCCGCGCGCCTCGCCGGCGAGGCCGGTGTCGGTGATGCGCAGATCGGCGTCGGTGGCGAGGAAGCCCTCGACGATCGCGAGGTACAATACCTCGTTCAGCCAGCGCACCAGCCGATCCTCGTCGTCGATCGCCGCGAGCTGGACCTCGCGCCGATCGTCGCCGTCGGGGAGCACGCCGTCGACCAGCACCTCGACGGTCGCGCGCGCGCCCTCGCGGAGCAGGTCGCCGAGGCTCGTGCCCCACAGCTCGAAGGCGAGGTCGGCGGTGTGCTCGATCTGTCGGTGGCCGCCCACGGCGAGCCCGAGTCTGCGTCGGGCGGCGGCGCGCGTCACTCGCCGACGATCACGTCCGCGAGGTTCTTGCGGCAGACCGGGTTGCGCAGCAGATCGCCGAGCGCGTCGGCCAGGCCGCCACGCGGATACACGACGCTCTCGCGCATGGCGATGCCGGCAGTCGCCATCGGGATCGACGCGTGCCCGTCGCGCTCGCGATCGAGGCCCGGCACTCGCTGGCGCGTGATCGACGACACCCGGATCGAGTCGTCCGCCAGCTGCTCGGCGACGCGCGCGTGGGAGTGACCCACGGTGTGCTCGCCCAGCACATCGCCGCGATCGCCGTAGTCGTTGTCGGTGGCGAGCACGATCATCCGCAGCGTGTCGCGCGTGTCGCCCCACGGGAACTCGCGCGCACGGTCGAGCGCACCGAGCACGTCGTCGCGCACCTCGGCGTCGAGCGGCCGCTCCGTCGCGGCCTCCTTCATGCTCTCCAACGCGGCCGCGAGCTCGTCGGCCTTCATCGGCTGCACGCGCGCGAGCTCGACGTCGTCGCCGAACGCGACGAGCCCGTAGCGCACGTCCTTCTCCGCGAGGCTGCGATCGAGATCCTTCACCTGCTGCGAGAGGTGCCACTGCACCTTCGCCATCGGCGACGTCGCATCCACCACGAAGACGATGTCGATCTTCGGCTTCGGATCGTCCTCCATCGTGCAGGTCGGCTCCGCATCGACGCCTTCCCCATCGGGACCATCCACGGTCGCCGGCACGCCGCCGGGCACTCCCTCCGCAACCTCCTCGGGCACGATCTCCTTCGGCGTGATCGTGGGCTCCACGATCGACTCGGCCAACAGATCGACCGTGGGCCGAGCGGTGATCTCGTCCATCATCGCCACCTCGTCGCCGATGAGTCCACCGATCGAGTTGTCCGCCAGGCCGAGGACACCGTACGCGGCGAGCTCCTCCACCTCCGGCGCACGCCGGCGTCGCTTGGTCTTCGGCTTCGGCGGCGCCTCCTCCACGAGCTGCGCGACCTCGGAGATCTCGGGCGCGTCGACGTCCGTGGCGTCGGGCCCCTCGCGATCGGTGGGCGGCGACGCGAGAGCCGGAGCGGGCTCCGCGGGCGCCACCTCGATCACGGGCGGCGGCACGACGAAGGCGATCGGCACGTCGACGAGCAGCTCCTGCGCGAGCTCGCGATCCTCCTGCTCGCGCACACGCGCGGGACTCACCGCGACCTTCACCGAGATGAACGCGCACACGCATGCCGCGAACGCGAGCCCATACACCGCTTCGCGCCACGGCCACATCGGCATGCGCGAGATCTCGTGGCGCTCGAGTCGCTCGCGCACGAGCACGAGCTCGATCTCCGGATGCGCGGCCACGCGCAACGTCGTGCGGACGTCGAGCCCCGGCACGAGCCCGCTCGTGTCGACGCCGAGCAGCCCATCGACGTGCTCGATGCGATCGCCACACGCCAGCACGTGCACACCCCCGAGTCCGGGCACGACGAGCGCGCCGCTCTCGCCCACCACCACGACGTCGCGCCGCGTCTGCGTGCGCAGCTCGCCGCGATACCACAGCTCGACTCGCCAGCTCGGCGCGCTCGTGGAGGCCATCGGAGTGCAGACCAACGCGACGCCATGCGCCGCGATTCACTCCTGGGACGATCGCCGCGCATCGTCGTTGCTCACGTCGCGCGTGTGCAACCTCGTCGATCGTCGTCCGTCGGGGGCCCGCGGCGCGCTGCCCGATGGCCACAACCGTCGCCGCGCGGATTCGTGCGGCTGCCACCGATCGGCGCTGCCTGCGGCCGTCGATCCCAGGAATTTCGACGACTTGCACGCATGTGGGCCCCTGTCCCACTGCTTGCAAAGAGGCCGCGCGCCACCCCTCGACGGAGACCCCATGCGCACCCGACTTCTCAGCCTGCTCTTCTTCCCGGCGCTCGCCGCCTGCACGACGACGACGACCGAGCCCTCGGCGACCGAAGAGGATCGCGGCTCGCTCGGCAAGGCCGACCTCGTCGGCAGCTGCGAGCACAAGAACAAGGACCTCTGCGGCGGCAAGGGCACCGGCAACTGCTGGTGCGACGACGCGTGCGTCGAGTACGGCGACTGTTGCAGCGACGCCGACGACGTCTGCGGCATCGAGCCGCCCGCCCCCGAAGGCGATCCGTGCGGCGGTTTCGTCGGCCTCGTGTGCGACGACGGCGAGTTCTGCCTGTACGACGAGGAGCAGAGCTGCGGCTTCGCCGATCAGCTCGGCGAGTGCGTCGACATCCCCGAGATCTGCACGAAGGAGTTCATGCCGGTCTGCGGTTGCGACGGCCAGACGTACAGCAACTCGTGCCACGCCGCCGCGGCCGGCACCAGCGTCGCGTCGCAGGGCGAGTGCGACGAAGAGCCCCCGCCGTTCTGCGGCGGCTTCGGCAACTTCCCGTGCGACGAGGGTCAGGTCTGCGTCGACGATCCGAACGACGACTGCGACCCGAACAACGGCGGAGCGGACTGCGGTGGCATCTGCGTGCCCGCGCCCGACTGCCAGCCGGTGCTGTGCGAGCTGTTCTGCGAGAACGGCTTCGCCACCGACGAGAACGGCTGCGAGATCTGCTCGTGCAACGAGCCGGTCGACACCTGCGGCCCGATCGTGCAGGACTACCAGAACGAGCTCACCGAGATCCGCTCGTGCGAGACCGACGACCAGTGCGGTCAGGTGCTCGCCGGCACGAGCTGCGGTTGCACGCGCAATCTCGTGGCGCGCACCGATGCCGACCTCGCCGACCTCGAGGAGATCCGCGCGAAGGCGGAGGCGAACGAGTGCTCGCTCGGTGGCATCAGCACGTGCGACTGCCCCGCGGCCGACGGCTTCGTGTGCGACGCCGGCTTCTGCACCTGGAACTACCTCTGATCGAGAGGGCTCAGCGCCGGCGCTCGACGATTCGCTTCGTCAGCGCCGCGCGCGAGTGGATGCCGAGTCGCTCGTAGATGTTGGACAAGTGACGACCGACGGTGGCGGGGCTGATGTGCAGCTTCGCCCCGATCTCGATGTTCGTGAGCCCCTCGGCGACGAGCTGCGCGACCTCGAGCTCGCGGGCCGAGAGCTCGTCGGGCGCGGACGGGGGCAGCGGGGTGCTGGGCCGCGGGCGGGCGCCCACGTATCGAAGGCGCAGCACGAGCGGCCCGAGCCGGAGCTCGTCGCCGTCGCGCAGGGCCGACGTCTCGACGCGCAGCCCGTTCACGAACGTGCCGTTGCGCGACGAGAGATCGATCAGCGTCGCAGCGCCGCTCGTCTCGATCGTGATCTTCGCGTGCTTGCGGGACACGCCGTCCACGTCGAAGGCGTGATCGGCGGACGCGTCGCGCCCGAGCACGGCACTGCCGGGGACGAGCGCGACCGGAGGGCCGGCCGGTGCGCCCCGCACGACCTCGAGGAACGGCGAGCCGAGCTCCGTGCACTCGTCCTCGACGTACTCGACCGTCGGACCGCGATCACCGTTCACGCCGCCATCGTAATGCATGCGCAGCCGTCGCCTCGGCTGGGCTCACCCCACACGGCACGCCCCGTGCGTTAGCGGCGATCCCCGCCCCGTTGCGGGGAACCGGGCCCGGGTGGGAGCATGCCGCGGTCTTCGCGAGAACGGTCGATGTTCAAGAACCATCCCAGGGGTCTGCCGGTCCTGTTCTTCACCGAGATGTGGGAGCGCTTCGGGTTCTACCTGATGCTCGGCATCTTCTCGCTCTACATGCTGGATGCGCCCGACGAGGCGAATCCGGCGATGGGCGGGCTCGGCTTCTCGGACACGAAGGCCGCCGACATCTACGGCACGTACATCGCGCTCGTGTACCTCACGCCGTTCGTCGGCGGGTTGCTCGCGGATCGCATCCTCGGCTATCGCAAGTCGATCGTCATCGGCGGCATCCTGATGGGGCTCGGCTACAGCGGGCTCGCGATCCCCGGCGACGGCATCAACTTCTGGATCTCGCTCGCGCTCATCATCGTGGGCAACGGCTTCTTCAAGCCGAACATCTCCACGCTCGTCGGCAACCTGTACGACAAGAGCGACGCGTACCGGCCGCACAAGGAGGCCGGCTACAACATCTTCTACATGGGCATCAACATCGGTGCCTTCGTGTGCAACTTCGTCGCCGCCATCGCGCGCAACAGCATCGGCTGGTGGGCTGCGTTCCTCGCGGCCGGCATCGGCATGTTCCTGGGCGTCATCTGGTTCCTCGCGGGCCAGAAGCACGTCGCGGAGGCCGACGAGATCAAGCCCGTGAAGCCCGGTGATCAGCCGGTGGGCCGCATCCTCGGCAACGTGTTCGGGCCCGCGATCGCGTTCGCGCTGATCGGTTGGTTCGGCGTGCCGCTCATGAAGGGCGACCCCGATGGCTCGCTGTTCGGCTCGCACAGCAACGACGCGTTCCTGTTCGCGTGCATCCCCGTCGTGTGGTTCTACGCGTCCTTGTGGCGCCGCGCCGAGGGCGAGGACCGCGACCGCATCGGCGGCCTCCTGCCGATCTTCGGCGTCGTCGTCGTCTTCTGGGCGATCTTCCACCAGAACGGCTCGGCCCTCACCGTGTGGGCCGACCGCTTCACGTCGCGCGAGATGCCGGCCGCGGTCGAGGGCAGCGCGCGCACGTTCGACTTGGTGGAGGAGGTCGACACCTCGCCGCGCAAGGTGCCGAAGACCGACGCGCACGGCGTGCGCGTGATCGGCGAGGACGGCAAGCCCGTCGAGACCATCGGGCCGCATCCGTACTTCAACAACATCCCGCAGGAGCAGTGGCCGCCGCCCGAGAAGAAGGTGGCGCTCGTGTCCACCGAGCTGTTCCAGTCGGTGAACGCGTTCTTCGTCGTGCTGCTGACGCCGTTCGTCGTCGGCGTGTGGGCGTGGACGGCCCGGAAAAAGATGGAACCGTCGACACCGGGCAAGATCTCGATCGGCCTGTTCATCACGGCGCTCTCGACGTTGGTGATGGTCGCGGCCACCTACGTCACGCACAACGGCGCGGAGAAGGCGTCGAGCTGGTGGCTGGTCGGCACGTACGCGGTGATCACCGTGGGCGAGCTGTGCTTGTCGCCGATGGGCCTGTCGCTCGTGTCGAAGCTGAGCCCGCCGCGGCTCACCGCGGTGATGATGGGCGGCTGGTTCCTGTCCACGTCGATCGGCAACAAGCTGTCGGGCATCCTGTCGGGCCTGCTCGACGCGTTCGATCACCGCTCGGTCATCTTCCTCATCAACTTCGGCGGCGCGCTGTTGGCCTCGCTGATGATCGCGATGATGGTGCCGAGGCTGCGCGCGGTGATGAAGAAGTACGTCGACAAGTGAACTGCCGAGTCGGCTGCGCCGCGTGCTGCATCGTGCCGTCGATCTCGTCGGCCATCCCGGGCATGCCGCACGGCAAGCCCGCGCACGTGCGCTGCGTGCAGCTCGACGATCGCGGCGCGTGCCGGATCTTCGGTGACCCGGCGCGCCCGCGCGTGTGCACGAGCCTGCGCCCGCAACGAGAGATGTGCGGCACCTCGACGCGCGCGGCGTTCGTGCAGCTGCGCCGGCTCGAGCGCGCGACCGCGTAGCCGCTCAGCCCGGCTTCGTCGGGATCTTCGGGATTTCGCCGCCGCCGCCGACTTGCGAGCCCGGCGGAGGGCCCTTGGGGCCGTACTTGTCGGCGCACGCCTTGAGGATCTCGTCGACGTTTTCCTTCAGCTCCGGTGGGGCGTTGTCGAGCGCGTTCACCTGACAGCCGGCGACCTCGAGGCTCGACACCGTCGCGCACTGCACGATCGTCATCGGCAGCGTGTTCTCCTTCGCGGCGCGCCACTTCTCGAGCACTTCGCCCGTGTGCAGGCGCTCCATGAAGCGATCCTGCGCGGCCGCGACGGCATCGCACGCCTTCTCGATCTTCTTCTCGAGCTTCGGCGGCACCACTGCGATCGCCGAGATCGCGGCGCGCTTCGCCTCCTCGGCGTCCGCCTTCGCCTTCGCCTCGGCCTCGCGCTTCGCCTTGCGCTCGGCCATCGCTTTTTCCATCGCGGGATCCTCGACGTCCTTCTTCTCGACGTTTGCGATGTTCTCGTTGCGCGCCTTGTTGCTGTCGCAGCCGAGGAAGAGGACGAGCGTCGAGGTGGCAACGGCCAGCGTGCGGGCGTTCATCGGACGCGAGTGTATTTCAACCCGCGGGTGGCCGTCGAACGTCGGCGGCGATGTCCCGCATCGCGCGGCGGGCGGCCGCCACGACGCCGGTCATCTGCACGAATCCGTGCACGAGGCCCTCGTAGCAGCGCTCGCGCACCGGCACGCCCGCCTCGCGCAGGCGGGCCGCGTACGCGACCCCTTCGTCGAGCAGCGGGTCGAACCCCGCCGTGATCACCGTGGCGGGCGCGAGCCCCGAGACGTCGGCGGCCCGCAGCGGCGACACGCGGGGATCGTGCGGGTCGACTCCGACGAGCCCGTGGCCCTCGAACCACTGCATGAGCCCCTCGGTGAGGAACAGCCCCTGACCGAACAGCGCGCGCGAGCGCGTGGGCGACGTGCGATCCGTCGCGGGATAGATCAGTACCTGCTGCACGGGCTGCGGATCGCCTTCTGCACGGAGCAGCTGACACAGCACGGCGCTGAGCGTGCCGCCGTAGCTGTCGCCGGCGACGGTGATCTCGTCGCGCGCGCCGAGCCGCGCCGCATTCGCGCGCAACCAACGGAGACTCGCGAGCGCGTCGTCGGGCGCGGCGGGGAACGTGTTCTCCGGCGCGAGCCTGTACTCCACCGACACGACGAGATGACCGCTCTCGCGCGCGAGCGTGCGGCAAGGCCCGTCGTGCGTGTCGAGATCACCGATCACGCCGCCGCCGCCGTGGAAGTAGAGCAGGATCGGAAGGTCGCTCGCTCCACTCGCTCGATACGAGCGCGCACGAATCACACCGCCAGACCGCGGGATCTCGAGCGACTCGATCGCGTGCAACGGATCCAGCGGCTCGCCCATGAACTGCTGCATGCGCGCGTACTCGCGACGCGCACGCTCGACCGTGCCCTTCTCGAGGGGCACCCGCGTCGCGAGGCGGGTGACGAACAGCACCCACTGCATCTGGGCATCGAGCGCACGTCCGTCGATCCGCAACGGGCGACGTGCCGCGAGTCGCTCCACCAGCGGCGTCGGCGGACGCAAGAGGCGGGGACCGAGGGCCGCTTCCGCGCGTCGAAGCATGCGGACGAGGCGGCGCGAGGACGGTGCGCGGTCGATCGTCAACGCAGGCCAGCATACGACGTCGGCAGCCCCGTTCCTCGTGCCGACGGCGCACGCGTCGGACCGCGGCATCGGCGCGAGGATCTCGCGATCCGCGATCGGGCGCGGATCGGCTCGCATCGCCGCGAACGCTGCAATCGACCGGCACCCCCCGAAATAGAGCGCGACGACGACGTCCTACGCATCGTCACCGATGACGGGGAGCCGGTCGAACCGGCAAGCTCGACGAGGGTGGGGAGGGGCGACATGAGAACGACCAGCGCACGGCTCGCGGCGTGCCTCGGACTCGCGTTCGCGGGCGGTTGCTACGACGGCCTCGAGGGCGGCCGAGCGAGCGGCGGCGATGCGGGTGAAGGGGCCGACGACGACGCCGCCGACGGCGATGCCGGCGAGGATGCAGGCGACGACGGTCCGTCGGCCGCGTGTGTCGAGGACGGCCCGTCGGTCGGCGACGCGCGCATGCGTCTCATGACGCGGTACGAGTACGACAACACGGTCCGCGATCTGCTCGGCGACACCACGTCGCCGGCACGCGCGTTCGCCCCGGAGAACCGCAGCGGCGTGTTCGAGAACGACGCCGTCGACCACCAGGTGAGCAAGGACGTCGTCCGCCAGTACCTCGACGCGTCCGAGGACATCGCGCAACGGGCCGTCGCCGAGCGGCTCTCCACGCTCTTGCCCTGCGATCCGATCGCGGTGGGCGAGCAAGCGTGCGGTGCGAGCTTCGTCGTGTCGTTCCTGCAGCGCGCGTTCCGGCGGCCGGCGACGCCCGACGAGATCGCCACGTTCACGGCGCTGTTCGACTCGTCGTGGGCGACCTACGGATTCGCCGAGGCCGTCGCGATCACGATCCAGGGCGTGCTGCAATCGCCCCAGTTCCTCTACCGCATCGAGACCGTGCCCGACGGCGCGGCACCGGGCGACATCGTCGCGGTCGACGGCTGGCAGATGGCCTCGCGGCTGTCGTACTTCCTCGTGTCGTCGATGCCCGACGACGAGCTGCTCGCGGCTGCGGCGAACGGCGAGCTCGACACGGTCGAGCAGGTCGAAGCGCAGGCGCGCCGCCTGCTCGAGAGCGAGGGCGCCAAGGCGACCGTGCGCGAGTTCCATCGCCAGTGGCTCGGGCTCGGCGCGCTGTCGTCGGTCGCGAAGGACCCCGCCGTGTATCCCGAGCTCGACCCCACCACGTTCGCCGTCGACTGGAACGAGAACGTGCAGGCATTCGTCGAGCACGTGTTCGCGAACGAGGGCGGCACGATGGCGGCGCTGTTCTCGTCCACGGCGGTGTTCCTGTCGCCCGAGCTCGCCGAGTTCTACGGCGCGCAGGGCCAGGACCCGAGCACCGGCGCGTGGACGCTGCCCGACCCGCGTGCGGGCCTGCTCACCCAGCCCGGCATGCTCGGCATGCTCGCGTATCCCGATGGCAGCTCGCCGGTGGCGCGCGGCGTGTTCGTGCGCAAGCGGTTGCTCTGTCAGGAGCTCACGCCGCCACCGAACGTGCCGATCGAGCCACCGTCACCGGATCCGAACGCGACGACGCGCGAGCGCTTCGAGCAGCACAGCTCGGACCCGGCGTGCTCCGGGTGTCACGCGCTCATCGATCCGCTGGGCTTCACGTTCGAGAACTACGACGGCGCAGGCCGCTATCGCACCACGGAGAACGACAAGCCGATCGACGCGTCCGGCGAGATCGTCGGCATCGAGGACGAGGAAGCGATGGGCCCCGTCGCGAACGCGGTCGAGCTGTCCGCCAAGCTGGCGGTGGCCGACGAGGTCCAGGCGTGCGTCGTGAGCCAGTGGGCCCGCTTCGCCCTCGGACGCGCCCCCACACCGCAGGACGAGTGCACGGTGGCGACCCTGCAGCAGGGCTTCGTGGAGAGCGACGGTGACATCATCGAGCTGATGGTCGCGATCGCCACGTCGGATGCGTTCCGCTTCCGCGTGGTGGATGGAGGTGGAGCATGAGCGCCAAGCGAATGCATCGCCGCACGTTCCTGCACGGCATGGCCGGTGCCACGCTGGCGGTACCGCTGCTCGAGATGGCGACGTCGAAGGTGCGCGCCGCCGAGCCGGGCATGGCCGAGGACGGCTATCCGCTGCGGTTCATCGTGTTCTTCAACCCCAACGGGTGCTGGCCGGCCACCTGGTTCCCCACCGGTGGCGAGAGCGACTTCGTGCTCGCGAGCTCGATGGTCTCGATGGAGGCGTATCGGGACAAGCTCATCATCCTCGACGGCGTCGGCATGCCGTCGTGCGATGCGGGCCCGGGCGAGGATCACCAGCAGGGCATGGGCGGCGTGCTCACCGGCCATCCGCTGCAGGCCGGCAGCATGGTCGGCGGCGACGGCTCGCTCGCCGGATGGGCGAACGGACCGTCGGTGGATCAGGTCATCGCCGCGCACATCGGCACGACCACGCCGTTCGGCAGCATCGAGGCCGGCGTGCGATCGAACGCGTTCATCGGCGGCGAGGTGCGCAGCCGCATGGTC
>CAYXVR010000016.1:0-74873 GCA_964468635.1 uncultured Nannocystaceae bacterium | reverse complement strand
TACGCCGGCCCCGCGCAGCCGCTGCCCACCGAGGACAACCCGGTCGCGATGTGGAACCGGTTGTTCGGGCAGTTCAACGCCGACCCCACCGAGATGGCGGTGTTGCGCGCGAAGCGGGTGAGCGTGCTCGATGCGGTGAAGGGTCAGTTCGATGCCGTGCGTGCGAAGGCGGGCGCGGCCGATCGCGAACGGTTGGACCAGCATGCCGCACTCGTGCAAGACCTCGAGGCGCGCCTGCAGAACGAGCCGGTGCTCGGCGAGTACTGCATGCAGCCGCCCGCTCCGGCGGCGCTCGGCCCCGACGACGCGAACGTGATGAACCAGATCTCGCGCAACCATCTCGACCTCATCAAGATGGCGTTCGCTTGCGATCTCACCCGTGTGGCGAGCATCCAGTACAGCAACGGTGCGAACCACCACACGTTCCCGTTCATCGGCAGCAACAGCGACGGCCACGGTCTGTCCCACGCGGGCAACGACGACGTCGCCGCGTGGAACGAGTGGACCGTGCGACAGACGTGGTACTGCGAGGAGTTCGCGTACCTGCTCGGGCAGCTCGCGTCGGTGCCCGAGGGCGACGTGACGATGCTCGATCACACGGCGATCGTGTGGGTCAACGAGCTCGCGCAGGGCAACACGCACCTGCACGATCGCATGCCGTTCGTGATCGCCGGCTCGGCCGGTGGCTACTTCCGCACCGGGCGCTACGTGAACGCGCCCGGCGCCTCGCACAACGACATGCTCGTGTCGTTGCTCAACGCTTACGGCATCCCGGACCAGACGTTCGGCCATCCCGACTTCTGCACGGGGCCCCTGCCCAACCTCACGTGAAGTTCTCGATCCCGGCCGCGCTCGCCCTCGTCGTCCTCCTGCCATACGCGAGGGCGCGCGCGGCCGATCCCATCGGTGCGCTCGAGACCGCCGACTGTGCCGGTGTGATCGGTTGGGCGCAGGATCCCGATCAGCCCGCGGTCGCGATCGACGTGCACGTGTACTTCAACGGGCCACCCGGCGATCCCGCGGGCTCGGGGATCTCGATCAACGCGAACCAGACGCGCGACGACCTCTGCATGATGCTCGGGGGCACGTGCGAGCACGGGTACACGCTCGAGCTGCCGCTCGGCGTGCGCGACGGCGCGCCCCACAACGTGTGGGCGTACGGCATCGACCTCGAGGGCGTGAACAACCCGCTGCTCGGCGGTCCGGTGGAGATGAGCTGTCCGCCGCCGCCGATCGTGAGCGGCGTGCGGCGGTGGATCACATCGCCGGAGGTGCTCACCGCGTGGCAGTTCTCCACGTTCGTCGATCTGCTGCACGTCGACGACGTGTCGCTCGCGGCGGTGCCCGAGGATCTGCAGTGGCCCGCGGCGCCGATGCTCGTGACGTCCGACGACGGCGACGGCGTGCTGTGGATCATCGACGGCACGTTCCGCCGCGAGGTGCCCGCGGACGTGGTGGGTGCGTGGCGGTTCGCGGTGGACAGCGCCGTGGTCACACCGGCCGCGCAGCTCGACGCGATGCCGCGCGGGCCCGATCTGCGGGTACGACCGTTCATGGTCCAGGGCACGCAGCCCGCGGTCTATCTGCTCGACGAGCCACCGTGCGAGCCGATGGGCTGCGACGAGGCGAGCGACACGAGCGGTGGCATCGGCGAGAGCGGCGGCGCGGACTCGACCGACGGCGGCGGCACCGAGGATCCGAGCGGCGGCGATCCGAGCGGCGATCCGAGCGGTGGCGACGCGGGCTCGAGCAGCGGCGGGGCCGTCACGTCGGGGCCGGGCATCGATCCGGGCGATGGTGACGGTCCAGCACCGAGCGAGGGCTGCGGGTGCACCACGACCCGAGCGAGTGCGGCGTGGTGGATCGTGGTGCTCGCCTGCGCGCGTCGCCGGCGGACATCGAAAGTGTAGCAGCTTCGGAGCTGGTTTCGAGGGCTTGATTCGTCGCCCGACCGGCGGCAATGAGTGGAGCTCGTGGCGAGTCCACTCGATCTCGATCGCATCGTGGCCGAGGAAGCAGCGCTCGTCGCCGCGGCGAAGCGGCTGCAGCCGGGCGTCGATCCGCCGTACTTCGGGCACTTGCGGATCGCGACCGGTGCTCGCGTGCGCGACGTGTTGCTCGGCGAGCGCACCGTGGTGCGCGACGACGTCGCGATCGTCGACTGGGAGCGAGCACCGCTCGCCGAGGTGTTCTTCGCCCATCGCGAGGGCGAGGCGTACGAGGTGGAGCTCGACGGGCGGGTGCTCGAGGGCGAGGTGTCGTGCCGTCGGCTCGTGACGCTCGATGGCGGCGAGATCACGCGCATCGAGACGGAGGACGTCGCGATCGTCGACGGGCCCACCGGGTGGATCGCGGAACCGATCGAGCGCGTGGCGTGGACGCCGAGAGCCGAGCGCGCGAGCGCGGACGGGCTCGTCGTGCTCGACCCTGCGCAGCTCGCCGCCGCGACGCTGCCAGCGGATCGATCGCTGCTCGTGCTCGGAGAGGCCGGCTTCGGCAAGACCACCGTCGCGCTGCATCGGCTAGCGCACCTCCGCTCGCTCGCGGGCGCATCGTTCAGCGCGCTCGTGGTCGTACCCACCGAGGCGCTGCGCCGGCTGTCCTTGTTGTTGCTCGCGCGGCTCGGCGTCGACGACGTCGTCGTGCGGACGTTCGACGACTGGATCGTCGAGCAGGCGCGCGCGGTGTTCCCCGGGCTGCCGAAGCGGCTGTCGAGCACCGCGAGCCCGGTGGTGAGCCGCGTGAAACGGCACCCTGCCCTGCGCACGGTGCTGCCCGCGGTGATCCGCGGCACGGCGGCGATGCGCGCGGTGGAGAAGGGCTACGTCGAGCGGCGATCGTCGCGGGACGTGCTCCTTCATCTCTTCGGCGATCGCGACCTGATGCAGCGCGTGGTCGCGGCGTCCGACGGAGCTCTGCCCGCATCGGCGGTCGCGACCGTCGTAGCGCACACGCGGCTGCAGTTCACGGACACCACCGAGGACGCGATGGCCCACGTGGACGCCGACCGGCTGCAGACGGTCGACGGCAAGCGCATCGACGAAGGCACGCCGATGCAGGACGCGAACAGCTTCGACGTCGAGGACGCGGCGGTGCTGTTCGAGCTGCAGCACGGCAAGACCGGACGCGACGCGACGAAGCACGGCAGCCTCGCGCGCTACGATCACATCGTCGTCGACGAGGTGCAGGAGCTCGCGCCGATCGAGCTGGCGGTGCTCGGGCGCGCGCGAGCAGCGGGCGGCACGATCAGCGTCGCGGGCGACGAGCACCAGCAGATCGATGCGAGCGCGGTGTTCGGCGGGTGGCCGCAGACGCTCGCGGAGCTCGGCGTGGCGGATGCGGAGCGCGTCGTGCTCACCGAGAGCTATCGCTGTCCGCCGGAGGTCGAGGCGTTCGCGCGCCGACTGGTGGGGCGCGTGCCTGCCGGCGCGCCGCCGGTGCCGACGACCGGCGCGATCGTGCGGCACGCCGCGCCGAGCCGCTGCCACCTCGTCGCGCACCTGGTGGACGCGCTCGTGCAGCTCGGCGATCTCGACCGGCGCGCGCGCGTGGCCGTGATCTGTCGCCACGCCGAGCTCGCGCGGCGGCTGCATGCCGAGCTCGCGCGCGGCGTGCCCGTTCGACTCGCGCTCGGAGGGGACTTCGACTTCCGCTCCGGCGTGGTCGTCACGTGCGTCGACGAGGTGCGCGGGCTCGAGTTCGACGACGTCGTCGTGCCCGATGCGACGCCGGCGAGCTATCCCGCCGACGACGCCAGCCGACGCGCGCTGTACGTCGCGACCACGCGCACGATGCACCAGCTGCTCTTGTGCACGCCGGAGCGCTGGTCGCCGCTCGTCGTCATGTGAATCACCCGCACTCGGCGGCGTAGTCGGGGCAGCAGTCGCCGAACTGCTCGCAGTTCGCGTTGCACCAACAGCCGGAGTCCGCCATCTGCCCGCAGATGCCCGCGCAGCTGTCGCCCGCGCCGACGCACTCGCCGTACTCGCATGCGCCTTCGCAGACGGTCTCGCAGTCGCCGCAGTGCATCGCGTCGAATTGGACGTCGACGCACTCGTCGTCGCACACGGCCTCGCCGGGGGCGCAGCCTTCGACGGTGTGCTGTTCCATCGACCACGCGCGCAGGAGCAGCCAGCCCTCGGGTTGCACGACCGCGTTCGTGAGCATGCCCTTGGTGGCGAGGCCTTCGATCTGCGTGGTCTTCGTGCGGCGCACGCCGACGCCGAGGCTCTGCAGCGTGTCGCCGTCGAGCACGGCCTCGATCGCGGCGCGCGGCACGTCGAACGCACCCGTCTCGTCGTCGGCGGGGCACGTCGCGCTGCCGGAGGTGCCCTCGAGGCCGTACGCGCTGATGCTGACGACGACGTCGTCCTGGCCGGCGACCCAGCGCACCGGCACGGGGCCGTCGCCGTACGCTTCGGACACGGTGATGTCGTCGATCTCGGTCTGCAGGAGCGTCGTGGCGGTGAACTCGTGCTCGAAGGCCTCGTAGCCCGCCGCCGTCGCGCCGCCGGCTTGCACGACGAGCGTGGCACCGGAGAGGAAGGGCGAGCCGCTCGTCTCGGGGCTCCACGAGTACGGCGGCACGAGGGTGATCGGGATCGCGGTGTCGCCGAACGCGAGGATGCCGGCGTCGAAGTCCTCGATCGGCTGGCACTCGGCGTTGCCGGGGGATGCGAACACGCAGATCTCGTCGGCGTCGCAGTCCGCGTCGCAGAACGGCATGCACGTGGCGACGCAGCCGTCGTCGTAGGCGCAGTACTCGTCGACGTCGCACTCGTCGCACTCGGGTGGGCGTTGCACGAAGCAGCCGGAGACTTCTTCGGCGCAGCCGTACGGATCGCCGAGCTCGGTCGCATCGGGAACGAAGTTGGCGGTCACGGACGGCGTCGGCGATCCGCCGTTGGCGGCGTGCGATTCACCGAGCTCGATGGTGCCGAGCGCGTGGGGGCCGGCGGGGGTGCCGTCGTCCGAGCTGCCGCCATCGTCGTCGTCGTCGTCGTCGCCGTCGTCGTCGTCACCAGTGTCGGGCGAAGTGCCGTCGCCGTCGTCGTCGTCCGCGGCGTCGTCGCCCGCGGTACCGCCGTCGTCCGATCCGCCGTCACCCTCGGCGTTGCCGTCCTTGCCGCAACCGACGAGAGCGATCGCGACGACCCAAGCTGCGCGCTGCAAGTGCATCCGCGCCTGCTGAGCAACGCGCATGCCAGCGACGCGGCTGTGTCGGTGCGCGGCCGCCTGCGCGCCGCGCTTCCCGGATCGGGAACCGCGGATGTGCCGATTCGGGGTTTGCCTCAGCGACCAATCGGCATCGGCGGCGCAGAACGGCTCACCACACCCCCAAACGTCGCCTTCCCGACCTCTCGACCCCACTGAACCGGCGCCCCCGACGTTTCGCCCCGCCTGAACCCCACCCACCGACGTTTCACCGCGACTGAGCGCCCCTCGTCGACGTTTCGACCGCGCAGAGCCGAGCACTCCCGACGTTTCGCGGCCGGTGCGACCGGTCGCCGACGGTTCGTCTGGGGAGTGCGGAGGCTCGACATGCATCGCTCATCCCTGTTCCTGTTCGTCGCTTCGATCGTCGCGTTCGCCGGGTGCGATCGCGGGAGCGAAGCCGCGCCCGTCGCAGCTGCGTCGGCGGCACCGGCGAAGGCCGCGAAGAGCGAGCCCGCGAAACCGGCCGCGAAGGTGGAGCCCAAGCCCGCGAAAGTCGAGCCGCCCAAGGCCGAGACCGCGCAGGACAAGACGCCCGTGCTCGAGGAGACCGAGCTGCCGGGGCTCGGCAAGCTCAAGATGCCCAAGGGGTTCACGTCCACCGCCGACAAGCACTGGTCGTTCGATCTCGGCAACTACGAGGCGATCAACGTCAGCTGGGAGCCGCACGGTGCTCCGAACCTCAAGAAGGCCGAGTCGCTGTCGAAGATCCTCGCGAACGCCGAGACCGTGAAGAGCAGCACCACGCTGCCCAGCGGGTTCCACGAGATCGAGCGCGTGCGCGCGAGCGACGGCTTCACCTTCATCGCCGTCTTCGGGCCCGACTGGTACGTCAAGTGCGTCGCACCGAGCGCTCACATGGAGGTCTGTCGCCAGATCGTCCGCTCGAAGGTGTGACCTCGGTACGGCCGTTCCGCGGGGGGCGACCCGGTTGCCTCCGCGATCCTGTCACCGAGAGCGACATCCGTCAGTGCGGCGCGAACCAGAGCTCGATCAGCTTGAAGTCGTCCGTCGGCGTCTCGCCGAAGAACGCCAGGCCGCTCTTCATCAGCGCGTCCGCGCGGCCGTGCGGTGGGTCGTGCCACGCCAGCGTGCGGCCCACGACGTAGTCGAGCACCGCGATCGCGTCCTTGCGGCCCGCGAACGCGCTGCCGTGCGCAACCACATACAGGCGCTCCGCTGCGGCCTCCGCCCGCTCGCGCCGGCCCAGCCGCACGTTCACCTCGACCAGCCCGTACAGCGGGTTCATCAGCTGGTGCGCCTCGTCGCCGAAGTGCAGCGCGAGCTGCGAGCACGCGAGATCGAACTCCTCCACCGCGCGCTCCAGCTCGCCGCGATCGAGCAGCTCGCGCGCCACGTTCGCGCGCATCGTCGCGAACGTCGGGTGATCCTCGCCCAACGACTCCCGCGCGAGCTCGAGCGCGCGCAGCTGGTGCGCGTAGCTCAGGTCCGCCGCGTCGGGATCGCACCCCGGGATCTCCATGTCGCGTCGACACCCGAGCTTGCCGTAATGGATCGACAGATTCGTGTGCGCCGCCCACGAGTCGGGCGCGAGCTCGAGCGCCTTCTTCAGGTGCGTCTCCGAGTCCTCCTTGTGGTTCAGCTGCAGGTGGAAGATGCCGAGATCGCCGTGGAGCACCGACAGGTGCCCGTTCGACAGCCCGCGGATCCCCTTCGCCATCTCGAGCGCCTGGTCCATCTCGCTCACCGCACCCACGAACCGCCCTAGGTTCTGCAGCAGCGTCGCCGCCGTGCGGCGCAGCTCGATGCGCTCCACCGATCGCTCCAGCCCGCTGCGCTCGCACAGCGCGTGGGCCTCGGCGATCTTCGCGAGCCCGAGCTCGTGCTCGCCCAGCTTGCCGAGCGCACCCGCCCACTCGCCGAGCGCGCGCACGTGGGTCGTCTCGTCGACGCCCGGCAGCGCGGCCGCCCGCGCGAAGCCGTCCGCCGCCTCGCGCATGCGGCCGTCGCTCGCCTCGAGCACCGCCGTCACGAACGCGACCTCCGCATGCTCGGCGGGATCGATCTCCACGCGCCGCAGCTCTGCTTCTGCAGTGCGCAACCAGACGCGCCCGCGCTCGAGTGTGTCCTTCTGCCCGCCGTCGTAGCGCGCGAGATCCAGCGAGATACCGGCCGCGAGCAGGTCGGCGTGCTCGGTGATCGCGACCTCGTGCGCTGCGTTCCATTCCTCCTGCGCGCGTGTGCCGAGGCCCATCACCTCGAACGTGCGCGCGAGCTCCTGGCGCGCCTGCGCCTGCAACCGCAGCGACGCGACCCGCCGACCGTCGACGATCGGCTGGAGCGTGGCGATCGCCGCGAGCAGATCGCCGCGCCGTCGATGCTCCGCGCCGCGCTCGATCTCCGCGGCAACCTCCTGCATCGAGGCCGACGACGAGGCGGGCACGGCCAGCTGCGTCTGCGCGATCCGAGCGACGGGAGCGTCGGACACGAGCCCTGCCGTACCGACACCCGCCACCGCGGCGGCCATGCCCGCCACGGCGAGCCAACGGCCCCGTCGCACGCGCGTCGCATCGCGCAACGCGGCGACGAGGGCACGCATCGTGGGCCATCGCGCGTTCGGATCCGTCGACAATCCGCGGCGCAGCACCGCTCGCACGCGGGCCGGCGCACGACGAAGCGCACCCTCACCGGGCACGGCCTCGTGCAGCGCTTCCCACAGCGACACGCAGAACGCGTACTGATCGGCGCGCGCATCGATGTGCCCACCGGCGCGCTGCTCGGGCGCCATGTACCGCGGCGTGCCTGCGCGGACGCCCTCTCCGACGAGCGCGCGCGCGAGTCCGAAGTCCGACACGAGCACGCGGGCGCGGCCACGCTCGTCCGCGGCGACGAGGACGTTGTCCGGCTTGATGTCGGCGTGCACGAGGCCCGCGTGGTGGATCGCGACGAGCCCCTCGGCGGCGGCGAGGTAGCGCTCGATCGTCTCGGCCATCGAGCGCCCGCGCTGCCACGCACGCATCGTCTGCCCGCGCACGAGCTCCATCACGAGATACACGCGACCGGCGTTCTCGACGACGTCGTACACCTGCACCACGTTGGGGTGGCTGAGCGATGCGAGCGCGCGCGCCTCGGCACGCAGCCCGGCAGGCGGCTCGGCGAAGAGCACCTTGATCGCGACCGCGCGATCGAGCTCGCGATCGTGGGCCTCGTAGACGACGCCGAAGCCCCCGCGCCCGAGCACACCGCCGAGCCGGTACCGTCCGATCGAATGGACCGGCGCGGCCGCGAGCAGCACCCAGTCCG
Organism: uncultured Nannocystaceae bacterium; assembly: GCA_964468635.1. Lineage (GTDB taxonomy): Bacteria > Myxococcota_A > Polyangia > Nannocystales > Nannocystaceae > Xiheibacterium. Next base: position 66,395 of record CAYXVR010000016.1, on the reverse strand, counting down.
CGAGCACCGGCGAGCCGTGCGTGCGCTGCACCGAGCGGCTGTGCGGATCGGCACAGACGCGCCCGATCGCGGCGAGCACGTGCAGGCACGCCTCGCAGCCGTCGGCGTGCGCCTCCAGCCGGGCGAGCTCCAACGCGGGCAATCGGCCCGAGATCCAGGCCGCCACGCGCTCCGAGTCGACGCACCCCCCGTCCACGTCTTCCTCTAGACGGAGGATTCTTCCGCCGGTCGCACGATCGCGGTGCGACCGCGGCCGGCCCGTCCGTCTACCTGGGTGATGGACCTCGTCGCGTCCGACGACCTGCACGGCGATCGCGAGCTCGCCGCCCGCGCGATTGCGGGCGACCGCGCGGCCGTCGCGGCCTTCGAGCACCGTTTCCGCCCGGAGCTCGATCGCGTGATCACGCGGTTGGGCGCCCGTGGCGACGCCGACGAGCTCGTGCAGATCCTGCTCGCGCGCATGCTCGTCGGCGACGCCGACCGCCCGGCCCGACTCGCGAGCTGGCGCGGCGACGGCTCGCTGCGCTCGTGGGTGCGCGCGGTCTCGACCCGCTTCGTGATCGATCACCTGCGCGGCCTGCGAGCCCGCGTGCCGGTCGCACCGCTCGCGAACAGCGGATTGCCGGAATCGGCGGGCATCGAGGGCGGCGTGGAAGCGCGCCGCTACGCCGACGTCGTGCGTACCGCGACCGAGGCCGCATTCGCGGAGCTGTCCCCGCGCCAGCGCAACCTGCTGCGCCACGCGACGTTCCACCGCCTCGGCATCGACGAGCTCGCCGCGATCTACCGAGTGCACCGCGCCACGACGGCCCGCTGGCTGCAGCGCACCCGCGACGCGCTGCACGAAGCGATCGCCGAAAAGGTCGCGAGCGCCGGCGGCATGCCGCCCGCCGAAGCACTCAGCTTGCTACGCGAAGCCGGCGACGCGGCGCCCAGCTTGCGGAGCCTGCTGTCGACGTCGCTCGAGCCCGACGACTGAGCGCACCGCCAACGCAGTTGGCGATCCCACGCGCCGCCTTGCCGATCGTCGCGGACGTGCGACGCTTCGAAGGATGCGCGCACGGATCACGATGCTCGCGCTCGCGCTGGTCGGCTGTGACCCGAAGCGCGAAGGCGAGGCACAGCCGTGCGATCCGTTCGAGCGTGCTCGGCCCATCGAGCTTCGTGAGCTCCGCGGCATCGGCCGCGACGCAGAGGGCGTCGTCTACGTCGTCGACCAGGCGGAGTCGACCGGCGATCGGGTGTACGTCTCGACCGGCGGTGCGCTCGAGCGCCAGCCGTTCAATCTCGGTTCGCACGACGACGATGGTCCTTCCGGCGAGCAATTCATCTATCTGCTGGAAGCCACCCCCTCGCTTGTGCTGCAGATCCTCGTACCGCCCGCCGCACCGATTCGGATGGGCGTCGCCGCCGGTGAGCTCCGTTTCTTCGAGATCGGCGTCGAGGGCGAGGAGCTCGAGATTCTCGCCGCAGCCGACATCGCCGACATGCCGGTGCGCGATCTCGACGTCGAGATCTTCGTCGAGTACATCGCGCGAACCCACGATGATCGCATCCTGCTCGTCACGCGACCGGACGACGGCTGGGACTACTCGGACTTCCGCCTGTACCTCGGCAGCGAAGACGCCGTCGAGGAGCGGGTCGTCTTCGATGTCGGCCGCGAGCTCGACGGTGGGACCACCACCATCGAGCTCGAGATCGACGGCGTGCCGGCGACGGCCTACTTCCCGTCGCCGTATCACGACCTGCCGTGGACGCTCACCGTCGACGGCGCGGAGACGATGCTCGAGCAGCTCGACGTACTGCCCGAGCCCGTCGCGTTCCGGTGCCTGTCGCCGTGAACGCTAGGCGACGACGCGGATCATGTCGATGCAGCGAGCGGAGTAGCCCCACTCGTTGTCGTACCAGGCGATCACCTTGAAGAAGCGGTCGTTCAGCTCGATGCCGGCCTTCGCGTCGAAGATGCTGCTGTGCGGATCGCTGATGAAGTCGCTCGAGACGACCTCGTCCTCCGTGTACGCCAGCACGCCCTTCATCGGCCCCTCGGCCGCCGCCTTCATCGCCGCGTTGATGTCAGCGAGCTTCGTGGCCTTCTCCGTCTTGAACGTCAGGTCCACCGCCGACACGTCGATCGTCGGCACGCGGAACGACATGCCCGTGAGCCGGCCCTTCAGCGCCGGGATGCACAGCGTCACGGCCTTCGCCGCGCCCGTGCTCGCCGGGATGATGTTCGCGTACGCATTGCGACCGCCCCGCCAGTCCTTCTTCGACGGGCCGTCCTGCGTCGGCTGCGTCGCCGTCACCGCGTGCACCGTCGTCATCAAGCCCTCGGCCAGCCCGAACGAGTCGTGGATCACCTTCGCCACCGGCGCGAGGCAGTTCGTCGTGCACGACGCGTTCGACACGATCGTGTGCTGCTTCGGATCGTACGTCTCGTGGTTCACCTTGTACGCGAGCGTCGGGATCACCTCGGGCGACTTCGTCGGCGCCGACAGGATCACGCGCCGCGCACCGGCGTCGATGTGCTTCTTCGCGCCTTCGGCATCGAGGAAGATGCCCGTCGACTCGAGCACGACGTCGACCTTCAGCTCCTTCCACGGCAGCTTGCTCGGGTCCTTCTCGCTCAGGCACTTCACGCTCTTGCCCGCCACCGAGAAGCCGTCGCCGTTGACCTCCACGGGGAGATCGAACCGACGATGGGTCGAGTCGTAGCGCAGCAGGTACGCCAGGTTGTCGGCCGGGACGAGATCGTTCACGGCGACGATCTCCACGTCCTTGCTGTGCGCGGCCATGCGGCACACCAGCCGTCCGATGCGGCCGAACCCGTTGATTGCGACTCTGATCGTCATTGCTCGATTGCCCTCTTCTCGGGTGGGAGCGGACATTAGGCGCCGCTGCCGTCGCGATCAAGCCGCGCGTCAGATCGCCTCGGTTGCGAGCCAACGCACGCAGCGCCGTGGAGGTCGACGGCGGCGCCGAGCGCCCGCGCGACGTGGTACTCCAGGAGGCGATGCACGGCCTTCCCGGGTTGTCCGGCACGATCTACATCCCCGACACCTCGTCGTTGATCGAGAACCCGGACGCGCTCGATCGCCTGCTCACCGACGGCAACGTCGTCGTGCTCCTCCACCAGGTGATCGAGGAGCTCGGCCGCCTGCAGGGCAGCCGCACGAAGTCGGACGGCGTCCGCACGGCGGCGCGCACGGCGACGCGCAAGCTGCTCGAGCACCGCCGGCAGGGCGAGATCGGGCACGACCTCGACGGCATCCTGCGCAGCACCGACGGCTCCACCCTCACGCGCACCGCGGCCGGCGGCGTGCTGTGCTGGGAGCCCGCGGGCCCCACGATGGCGCCGTACCCCGACTCGTCCGGCGACAATCTCATCGTCGCCGGAGCGCGCCGCGTCATGGCACTCGCCGAAGGCGCGCGTCCCGGCGGCTACAGCGTCGTCGTCGTCTCCGAGGACAACAACGTCCTGTTGAAGTGCGACGCGCTGCTGCTCAAGGCCGAGCACCTGCGCTACGGCAAGGTCGAGATCGGCAATCCGGAGGAGGTCTACCGCGGCCACACCACGATCGAGGTGGACGAGGCCGTGATCGAGGCGTTCCTCGCGAGCGGCGAGCCGAGCGAGCGCAAGATCGCGATCGCCGACATCGAGGTGGGCACGCACGACATCGTGATGAACACCGGCGTGATCCTGCGTGCCGGAGAGCGCACGTTGCTCACGCGCGCCGACACCGCGACGGGCGAGCTGCAGGATCTGCGCTTCGCGCAGTACTGGGATCGCAAGCGCCACGTGTACGGCCCGCGCCCGATCCTCGGGCTCACGCCGCGCGACCCGCTGCAGTGCTTCGCGATGGAGTTCCTGCTCGATCCCGACGTGCAGCTCGTCGTGCTCGACGGCCCCGCCGGCTCGGGCAAGACCCGCATGATGGTCGCGGCGGCACTCTTCTCGATCCTCGGTCAGCCCACCACGCTGCGCTTCGCGAACGGCACCAACCTCGCGCCTGCGAACAAGTTCGACAACGGCCTGTTCCTGCTGCGCCCCGAGCACCCGTCGTCGAAGTACGAGCTCGGCTTCCTGCCCGGCGACTTCGAGCAGAAGGTCACGCCCTGGCTCGAGCCGCTGCTCCAACACATGCGCTCGCTGTCGGCGCTCAACGACCACGACTTCGTCGCGGACCTCGAGAACCGCAACCTGTTGCGCTTCCTCTCGACCGCGATGCTGCGCGGGCTCGACATCGAGCGCTCGATGGTGCTCGTCGACGAGCTCCAGAACGGCGATCGCCACCTCGCGAAGACGCTGATGAGCCGCTTCTGCGACACGAGCAAGGTCGTGCTCGCGGGGTGTCTGGACCCCGTGCAGATCGACAATCCCTACGTCGACTGGCGCAGCAACGCGCTGACGCGCGTGAAACAGACGTACAAGGGCTTCGGCCCCTACGTCGCGCAGATCAGCCTCGTGAACAACTACCGAGGCCCGATCTCCAAGAAGGCCGACGAGCTGTAGTCCTGATAGAGGGGCGCGCCGCGCCCCTCTCCCGCCGGGCAAAGCCCGTCGGGGCCCTCACCCCCACGGCGCTGCGCGCCTCCTGGTGTGCCGGTGCTGCCGAGACCTCGGCGGAGTCGCGGTGCAACGGTGCGCGTACGAGCGGTGCCGAGACCCTCGGCGGAGTCGCGGTGCACCGGTGCGCGAACGGACGGTGGGCGTGATCACGGATGGGAGAGTGGTGCAACGATCCTCTGTGAGGGCGCAGGATCGCGCGCGCGCGCGGGCCGTGCGGGGTCTCGTCCTTCGGCGCTTGCGGGGGCGGACGAAGTGCTACCTTCGCCCGACGAGGATGATGGTGGAGCCCCTGCCCGCCCCGCTCGACGACGACCTCGTCGTCAAAGGTGCCCGCGTCGCGCGGCAGCACCAGATCGTGCTGTGCTCCGCGCACAGCGTGGTCTCGCTCGTCGAGGAGGTCGCGCGCAACATCCGTGGGCTCGGCTTCGACGTCGAGGTCGTGTGCGGTGCCGAGGCTCGCACCGCGTTGCTCGGTCGACCACGCGACGACAAGCCGACGATCTACGTCGTGTGCGTGCAGGGCACGCTCAAGGAGCAGGTGCTGCGTCCGCTGCGTCAGGCGCTCGCGGCCCACGGCGGTCCGAACCAGCACCTGTTCGTCGCGGTGCTCGATCTCGCATTGCCGCTCGCGATGGTCGGACAGATCCGTCGCTTCGCCGAGGCGCTCGAGCGTCCCGGTCGCAAGGGTCGCGACGGACTCGGCGAGCGACGGCAGTGGCGCGAGCACCTCGGCCCGCACACCGTCGAGCGCGTGCCCACGCGATCGTATCGCGCGCTCGAGGTGGCCGAGCGCAGCTCGCCGCCCACCGCGAGCGCGAGCGAAGGCCCGCGTCGCACGGGTCCGCAGACCGTGATCGGCACCGGTCGCCCCGCGAAGGTGGGCGTCACCGCGAAGTACCGCGCGATCACGGGCCAGCTGCCCACCACCGACGACGCCGATGCTCCCGATACGCCGCGTCAGAAGCGAAAGGCACGCGCGCCGAAGGTGCGCGTGAAGCCGGTCGGTCGACGCCCGCGCAAGGCCGTGCCGGTCGTCGTCGATCCCGAGACCGAGGCGAAGGGCACCGTCGTCGTCACGCCGATCCCCACGATCGATGCACTGCAGGGCCCGTCGACGCCTCCGATGTTGCCCTCGCCCGAGGCGGCGAACAGTGCCCCGCGGATCGTCGTGGCCGATGCGCCGCCACGGCGCTGGCCGCTCGTCGCCGTCGGTGCGCTCGCGGTGGCCGGGATCGCCGTCGCGTTCGGCTGGCTCGGCGATCGCGAGCCGACCGCGGCCACGGTCGCGAGCGCGGCAGTGTCGCCGAAGCCCGCATCGACGCCGAAGCCCGCATCGACGCCGGAGCCCGCATCGACGCCGGACCCCGCGTCGACCACGACGCCCGCGTCGACCACGACGCCCGCGTCGACCACGACGCCCGCTCCTGCGACGCCGACGATCGACACGCCCGCCGTCGCCGAGCCGCCGCCGAGCGCGGCTGCGTCCCCCGCCGCCGCGCCGAGCGACGACGACGCGGACGAGCCCGAGATCCAGCCCGACGCACCGCCGACGACGAACGACACCGCCGTGCTCGCGAAGGCGCTCGCGCGTCGACGCCTGCACGAGACCCCGTCGCTGTACGTCTCGCCTACGGTCGCGAACGCGGTGACGTGGTCCGCGGCTCGCCGCGCGTGCATCGACTGGGAGATCGATGGCGTCGGCGGCTGGCGCCTGCCGTATCGCCGCGAGCTCGTCGGCGTCGACGTGGCGGGCTACCTCGGCGAAGGCCCGCACTGGTCGCGCACCGCCGCGGACGACGACACGACCTCGGCATACGTGCTCCACCCGAGCACGGGCCAGCTGACGATCTGGCTCAAAGCCGATGCCGCGAGCGCGGTCTGCGTCCGCAGCAAGTAGCGCGCATCAAGGATCGGGCCGCGTATCCACGTCGGTGCCCGTGATCGCGGGTGGCTTCGGCACGCCCGGCAGCGCGCGCCCACGCACGCGGTGCCACACCATCGCGATGAACGGCGTCAACGCCAGCACGACCGCGATGCGGATCGGCTGCGTCAGCTTGGTGGCCACCCACGCGGCGAACCACGTGCTCGACTCGCCGACGACGCCGTCGACCTCCATGCCCGACTTGATGGCGACGTAGAAGCCGACCACGGTGATCCCGAAGACGACGAAGTACGTGACGATGCCGATCGATCCGTACTCCTGCAGCCGCTCGCGCCACGACAGCTTGGCCGGGGGCTGCGACGCGGGCTGGGGCTCGGGCGCGTCGGTCACGTCGCCTCGCTCGCGAACGTGCGCAGCTTGGTGCCGAGGATGTCGAGCGCGACGTCGTTGCGCCCGCCCTCGGGGATGATCATGTCGGCCCACCGCTTCGACGGCTCGACGAACTCGATCGTCATGGGCCGCACCGTCGAATAGTACTGCTGCCGCACCGACTCGAAGCTGCGACCGCGCTGCTCGATGTCGCGGCGCACGCGACGGAAAACACGGATGTCGGCATCCGTGTCGATGAACAGCTTGATGTCGAAGTGCTCGCGCAGTCGAGCATCGGCGAGCACGAGGATGCCCTCGACGATGATCACCGGCGCCGGCTCCACCCGCGTCGACTCGGCGAGCCGTCGGTGCGTGGTGAAGTCGTACAACGGCACGCCCACCGCTTCGCCGCGCCGCAGCCGCCCGAGGTGTTCGACGAGGAGCGTGGTGTCGAGCGCGTCGGGATGATCGAAGTTGAGCCGACAGCGCTCCTCGTACGTGAGCTCGGGGCGATCCCGGTAGTAGCTGTCGTGCTGCAACAGCGCCGCCGAGCCCCGCACCTCCGCCGCGAGCCGCTGGGCCACGGTGGTCTTGCCGGATCCCGTCGCGCCGGCGATTCCGACCACGAGGCAGTGCACGGGCACCCCATAGCACAGCGGGCGGTCCGCGGATGCCGCCCCGCGCGCGCGGCCCCGTTTGGGCATGGCGACGGGAGAAGCGCACCGTACGAACGAGAGGCGTGGTGCTCAGTCCGCGACTCGCTCGCTCGGAAACGCCGTGGATCCGTCTCTCGGCCGGACAGCTCGCGGCGCGCGAGCGGGTCGTGCAGCGGCTCGCCGACGGTACCTACGCGACCGAGGGTGCGGCGTGCTTCTGCCTCGGCGACGAGCTCGATCTCGTCATCGCCGAGCGCGATCGCTACGGCCTGCCCGTGCGCACGCTGCTCTGCCGCAACTGCGGCCTGCTCCGCACGAGCCCGCGCATGACCGCGGCCGCGACGGCCCAGTTCTACGCCGAGGACTATCGCGATCTCTACACCGGACCCGGCAACGCCGAGGCATTGTTCGCGAGCCAGGCGGCGCGCGGCGAAGGCCTCGTGCGCCTGCTCGCGCCGCTCCTGCCCACCGTCGAGTCGGTGTACGAGGTCGGTTGCGGTGCGGGTGGATTGCTCGCGCCGATGCACGCGCTCGGCGAGCGCGTCGCCGGCGTCGACTACAACGGCGAGTGGCTCGCGGCCGGCCGTACGCGCGGCCTCGATCTCGTGCAAGGCGATGCGCTCGATCTGCTCGAGCACCGACGCGAGACCGCCGACCTCGTGCTCTTCATGCACGTGCTCGAGCACGAGCTCGATCTCCGCGAGGGGCTCGCACGCGTGGCGGCGCTCGTACGACCGGGCGGGCTACTGCTCGTCGAGGTACCGGGCGTGGACATGATCCCCACCGGCTATCGCGGCGACATCCTGCGCTACCTCCAGAACGCGCACACGTTCCACTTCACCGCCGTGACGCTCGCGTTCGTGCTCGCGAACTGCGGGCTCGAGGTGCTCGCGTGCACCGATGCCGCCGTCGCGTTGTGCCGCAAGCCGGAGCACGAGCCGCCGGCCAATGGTCCGCCGCCGCCCGCGGGCGAGGCGGGCCGGGTGTTGCGTCGGCTCGCCGCGATCGAGCGCGACTTCCTGCGCAACGCGGCGGCCTGAGCTCCGCTATCATCGCGATCGATGGGGCGATCGCTCGCGCTCGTGTCTCTCGTCCTCGCGTGCACGGCCCGCGAGCCCGCGCCGACTCCCACCGTTGCGACCACGGCGCCCGGCGCCGTGCCGACCTCGTCGACCCCGCGAGAGCCCGCGCCACCGCCCGAGCCCGAACCGCCGCCGCGCACGCCGGGCTGCTGGGAGCGGGAGTTCGGCCAGCCGCCCGATCCGAGCGGCACGGGGCCCTCGCTGGCGGGTCCGCTCGACGGTTGCGACGGTTGCGAGACGCTGCGCGTCGGACCGAAGGCGCAAGGTCTGCACGTCGAGGTGCTCAAGCGGGTGCGCGACGTGGTGGCCGCGCTGCCGCCTCCGCCCGTCGACGAGCCCGTCATGTGGATCAACTCGGGCAAGCGCGACGGGGAGCTCGACGCGAGCATGCACAACCAGGGCCTCGGCATCGACGCGGTGATCTGCGGCAAGGACACGACCGCGACGGCGGCCGCGTTGCGCGACGCGGGCTTCACCTGCGTCATCGAGTACTTCGACGGCAACGGCAACCCCTGCCACTTCGCCCACGCCGATCTGCGGGCGACGAAGTGGGCCGTCGGGGCGTACGCGAAGGGCGGCCGCAAGGCGCGAAGCTGCCCGAAGAAGGCGGTGAGCCGCTCGATGAACTGCGACAACGCGAGCAAGAGAGACTGGACATACAGCGAGGGGTGATTCGCCCGTCACGTCGTACAACGTGATGCACTCGCGCACCCGATCGCGACCGGAGTGCATGCGCCGTCATGCCGTCGGCACGTCGCCCCCGACGCCGGTCGCGCGACTGCACCGACCCCGTGGAGATCGCGGCCGATCTCTGGTCCACTTCCCGTGGGGATGGTCGAGCACCGGCAGCAGAGCGGTGTGGGCAGCGCACACGCGACGCATGGTGGCGTCAGTGAGCCGTCTCTCGATCCGATGCGATCGAAGCGATTCGGCAAGTACCAGTTGTTGACCGAGCTCGGTCGCGGCGGGATGGCGACGGTGTATCTCGCGGTCGCACGCGCGGCGATCCAGGACGTGCGCAAGTTCGTCGTCATCAAGCTGCTGAACGACAATCTGCGCAACGACGCCGAGTTCGTGGAGATGTTCGCCCGCGAGGCCCGCATCGCGGCCGAGCTCTCGCACCCGAACGTGGTCCTCACGCACACCGTCGGGCAGGAAGACGGCCGGTACTACATCGCGATGGAGTACCTCGAGGGCGTCACGCTCCGCGACATCATGCGCGAGAGCGCCGAGTGGCCGCTGCAGGATCGTCTGCCGTTGTTCGGCGCGATGTGTCTGGCCTTGACCGGCCTCGGCTACGTCCACGACTTCCGCGATCATCATGACGAGCACCTCGCGCTCATCCACCGCGACCTCAAGCCCGACAACATCTTCATCACGACGACCGGGCAAGTGAAGCTGTTGGACTTCGGCGTGGCGAAGGCGAGCGCGGCCGGTTTCGAGCCCACGCTCGGGATCAACGTGCGCGGCACCGTCCAGTACCTCCCACCCGAGGCGACGAAGGCCGACGCGGTCGTCGATCAGCGGTGGGACCTGTTCAGCGCGGGCGTGATCCTGGCCGAGCTCGCGACCGGCCGCCGGTATTGGGAAGGGATGTCGGTCACACAGATCATCTCGCGCCTCGCGGCCGACGACCTTCCCATTCCGTCGCGCGGCGCAGAGGAGGAGATTCCACCGGTGTTGAAGCGCGTGCTCGAGCGTGCGCTCCAGCCCGATCCCGTCGCGCGCTATCAGAGCGCCCTCGAGCTGTGCAAGGCGATCCAGTCGTTCCTGACGCGGCAGGCGTATCGCGTGGGCGTCGCGGACCTCCAGCGCATCGCCGGACACCTCTACGAGCCGATCCGGGCCGAGCGCGAGGAGGTGATCCGCGTCGCCCTGGAGGAGATCGATCGGACGCGGCGACCGTCGGGCGTTTGGGGCTCGCCGTCCGCGAGCGCATCGGATCACGGCGTCACGACGCCGCCCGGCCCGGTTCGCGTCGAAGACACCACGCCCACGGTCGAGGTCATGGACACCGTCACGCCGCCTCCTCGACCGAACCGCGTGTGGATCGCCGCGGCTCTCGTCCTCCTGTTGTCGGTCGGCGTCTGGATGATCATGCGCAATCGCGACGAGCCCGCGGACACGCGCGTCGCGGAGACGAAGGTCGACGGCACCGGCGCCGACGCGTCGCGTCCGGAGCCTCCGCCACCGCCCGCACCCGAGACGAAGGCCGCACCCGCGACGCCGACGACACCGCCCGCAGCACCGCCGCCGGCCGAGTCGCCGATCAGCGCGTCACCGCAGCCGGCCGCGATCACACCGGCACCCACGCCCGCTCCGTCGGCGACTGCCGCCGTCGACGAGCCGCCCCCACCCGCCGCCCCCGCGTCGTCGACCCGCAGCTCGCGCTCGCGCAAGTCGAAGTCGCGCTCGTCGTCGTCGTCGTCGCAACCGACGGACGCCGAGAAGCCCGACAGCGACGCCCCGAAGCCGGCGCCGCCCGGCAAGAAGTTGGAGCTCGAGCCCAGCCCCTACACACGCTGATCGTCACCGCCTCACGCTCTCCACCCCCCCTTTCGCGGGAGCACCGATGACCGCACTCCTCTGCTGCACGTCCCTCGTCGCTGTCCTGCTCGCACCGCCGACCTCCGGCGACGACGTCGCGAAGGCCGCGAAGGCGTATCGACAGGCGCAACAGGCCGAGCTCAGCGAAGAGTTCGCACTCGCGTCCGATCTGTACGAGCTCGCCGATCAGCTCGCACCCAGCCCCGAGGCGTTGCGTGGCGCCGTGCGCATGGCGCTGGCCGCCGAGCGCTGGGGCGTCGCGGCCGAGCACGCGCTCGCGCTGCAGCGCCGTTACCCCGACGAGAAGAAGTCGGCCGAGCTCGCCGCGCAGACGCTCGAGCGCACGCGGCCGCTGCTCACCGAGGTCACCGTGGACTGCGGTGGCACCGACTGCACCGTGCTCGTGGACGGCAAGACGGCGCGCCTCGAGCCGGCCGCGAAGCACGTCGTGTTCGTCGGTGCCGGCGAGCACGCGCTCTCCGGCGGTTATCCGGCCGGCACGTCGGACGCGGTGACGATCGTCGCGCAGGCCGGTGGCTCGAGCACGGTCGCGTTCGTTCCGCCCGTCGTCGAGAAGAAGGTCGCGCCCGCGCCGACGAGCACCGACGCGGCGAAGACGACGCCCGACAAGTCACCCGACGACGACGCTCCGCGCAAGGGCAAGCGGAAGACGGCGCGCCTGTCCCCCTGGTTCTTCGGCGTCGGCACCGTCGCGACGCTCGGCCTCGCCGCGGGCACGGTGGTGAGCGGGCTGCAGGCGCGCGAGGCGGGCGAGGACTTCGACGAGGGTGGGCGCACGCAGGAGCTCTACGACGAGGCCAACAAGCTCGAGATCCAGACGAACGTCCTGTTCGGCGTCACCGCGGCGGTGGGGGTCACGACGATCGTGTTCGCGATCTTCACGGACTGGAAACGCGGCAACAAGCGCCGTGCGAACGCACGGATCACCTCGGGCCCCACGTGGGCGAGCACCGGATTCGCGCTCGACTTCTGAGGAACCATGGATCGCACCACGCTCATCTCGACCTTGGTCCTCCTGCTCTCGACCGCATGCGACGTCGTGAGCGAAGACGAGATCAGGAAATCCGACATCGACTTCTACGACCTGTGCGCCACCGACGAGGAGCTGCTCGTGGAGAACTCCTCCAAGGAGCGGCGCGTCGACATGGGCGAGTACTCGAACGATCGCAACACGACGGCCGCCGGATGCGGGCTCTCCGGCCTCACGGGCCCCGAGGGCTACTACATGTTCCAGGCGCGGCCCGAGCAGCACTGGCAGATCCGCGCGACGCCCACGGGCAACGCGGACGTCGCGCTGTACATCGACAACGGCTGCGATCAGGGCAACTGCATCGCCTCTCGCGATCGCTGCGGCGCGGGCCTGGCCGAGTCCTTCACGTTCATCGCGCCGCCCTCGCCCACCGGCGGCGGCGAGACGATCTACAGCCTCGTCGTCGACACCCACTCGAAGTACACGGGCGACATCGACGTCGTGCTCGTCAGCTCCGTGTGCGGCGACGGCGATCTCGACCCGGGCGAGGGCTGTGACGTGGGCCTCGCGGTCGCCGCGAACGACGGGTGCTCGATCACCTGTCAGAACGAGGTGGACCTCGCGCACGGCAACCCCGTCGGGGTCGAGCGCGAGCCCAACGAGAGCCCGCCATCGGCGAACATCATGCTCCTGCCCGCCGTCGAGGACTTCGCGGAGCCCGTGCAGGTGTCGGGCTCGGTGGGTGGTGGATGCGACGACGACGTGTTCGCGATCCAGTTCGGTGGCGGCTCGATCACCGGTCGCACGCTGGAAGCGAGCCTCGTCGCGACGTGCAGCGCGACGCCACCGGTGCGGTTGACGATCCTGTCGACCCTCGGTGGTCGGCAGATCGACGTGGTGACGGAGCAGATCGTCGACGACAGCTGCGCCACCGCGAGCCAGACGTTCACGCAGGGACGCAGCTACTTCCTGAAGGTGCAGGCGCTCGACGACTCGAGCCCGCAGTTCGACTACACCGTGCGCCTGGCGCTCGTGCCCGAGACCTGAGGTGACCCATGCGACTCGGACGACGAAAGTTCATGCGAACGGCCGGCCGCGGGCTCGCGGGCCTCGGCCTCGGGGGCTGCGAAGAGAGCGGCGGCACGATGATGGTCCAGGCGCCGAAGCTGCGGATCCTGCGGTGGACGCACTTCGTCACGGTGTACGACGCCTGGTTCCGCCAGCTCGCGGAGAGCTGGGGCGAGGACAACGGCGTCGAGGTCCAGATCGAGTACGTCGAGGACGACAGCATCGTGCCGCTCCTCATGGACGCGATCGCAGCGGGCGAAGGGCCTGACATCGTCGAGACCCACGCGCCGGCTGCCTCGCTCGAGCTCGATGTCGTGGACCTCGGCGACGTCGCGGCCGAGCTCGAGTCGCTGTACGGAGCCCAGGACGCGCTCGCGCGCGCGTCGTCGCGGAACCCGACCACGGGCAAGTACTACGGCCTCACCACCGCGTACGCGGTGTGGCCGGCGTGCTATCGCCGCACGGCGTGGGAAGCGGTGGACATGGCGAGCGGGCCGGCCACGCTCGACGAGCTGCTCGTGAACGGCGAGATGATCCGGCAGATGACCCAGCAGTTCGTCGGGCTGGGCTTCTCCGACGAGGACAACACCGAACGATCGCTCCGCGCGATCCTGTGGGCCCATGGCGCGCGCGAGCAGGACGAGAACCAGCAGATCGCGTTGGATTCGCCCGAGACCCGCGCCGCACTCGCGTATGCGAAGGAGCTGTACGAGCGCGCGATCGCGACGCAGGACGTGTTCAACTGGGACCCGGGATCGAACAACGACTCGATCCTGTCCGGCGCGTCGAGCTACATCATCAACCCGATCTCCGCGTATCGCGAGGCCCAGCGCCAGGACCCCACGGTCGCGCTGGACGTGTTCTTCGCGCGTCCTCCGTCGGGTCCGGCGGGCGCCGGCAAGGTCATGGTGTCCACGTTCACGCAGCTCGTGCCGAACTACTCCAAGCACAAGAGCGAGGCGAAGGACTTCCTGCTCCACCTGGTGGGCGCGGGCGCGTTCGAGGTCTACAACTCCGAGCTCTACAACCTGCCGGCGTTCCCGGTGGGCACCGACGAGCTGCAGACCTACTTCGGCAACGACCCGTTCTACTCCGACCCACCCGACAAGCTCGCGCTGTTCTCGAACGCGCGCGACTGGAGCGCGAACGTCGGCTATCCCGCGTCGGCCAACGCCGCGATCGCCGACGTGTTCAACGCCTCGATCATCGCGGAGATGTTCCGCACCTTCGTCCGCGGCGAGGCCAGCGACGACGCCGTCATCGCGAACGCCCTCGAGCGCATGACGCCGATCTTCGACGACTGGCGCGCGAAGGGGCTGCTGTAGCCGCGATTGCCGCGTCGAGGCGAGTATGTTACAAATATACTCGTGCCCACGAGCGTGCACATCCCCGCCCGCCTCCTCGAGTCGCTCGACCGCCACGCGCGGCGGCTCGGCGTGAGTCGGAACCGCGTCATCATCCGAGCGCTCGAGCGCGAGCTCGAGAGTCGATCGGAGTGGTCGCCTGGCTTCTTCGAAGCCCTCGCCGATGTCGACGACGGAGATGTCGATGCCGTCGACGAGTTGCTCTCGACGGTACGAGCGGGACGGACCGCGAAAAAGCCTCCGAAGCTGTGAAGTACGTGCTCGACACCAACGCGTTCTCCGCTTTGATGCGCGGAGACGAGCACGTGCTCGACAAGCTGCGCCTCGTCGATCGTGCCGATGTCGCAGTGCCACAACCCGTGATCGCCGAGATCGAGTACGGGCTCGCACGAATGGCGCGATCCCGCAGACGCGACCGGCTTCGAGCTCGATTCGAGCTCCTGTGCGACGAGATCGCCCGCATCGGCTGGACCGACGAGGTCAGCACTCGATTCGGCGTGATCAAGTCGCAGCTGGAGCGGAAGGGCAAGCGCATCGAGGATTTCGATGTCGCCATCGCGGCTCACGCTGCCGCTCACGACGCGACTCTCGTCACGGCCGATCGCTCGCACATGCTGCGCGTCGAGGATCTCGTCGTCGAGGATTGGACCGCAGGCGGTTGAGCTACGCGGCGTCGGCCATGCGGGTCGGCGTGCCGAAGCGGGGGGCGAGCAGCTCGCCGAGGTTCTTGTACGCGCGGTGGGCTCGCACGCGCACTGCCCCTTCGCGCACCTGCAGACGTGCGGCGACCTCGGCCATCGGTAGGCCTTCGAGCTTGTGCAGGCGAATCACCTCGCGCTGGCCGATCGGGAGCTGCTCGACGGCCGCGAGCACTTCGCGCGCCGTCTCGTCGGCGCGCTCGAGCTCGATGCGGATCTCCTCCGCGTTCGGCTCGATCTCCGGCAAGCCGAGCGACGCCGTGTCACCGCGCGAGGCGACGAGCGCGTGTCGCCGCTCGCGACGGTAGTGCTCGCGCATGTGATCGAGCGCGACGTTGCGCGCGATCGACAGGTACCAGGCCTCGATCGCGCGGTCGGCCGCCGCCGGCAGCGACTGGAATCGCTCGCGCGCCAGGTGAGCGCGCAAGAACGTGAGCTGCAGCAGATCCTCGACGAGCACGCCGTCGTGGACCATGCGCGACAACCGGTTGCGCACCTTCGGCGCGATGGCGCCGTACAGCTCCGCGAAGGCGGTCTCGTCGCCGGCGACGTAGCGCGACATCGCGGCGTGGAGGCGGGCCGAGGGTCGGAGGCGCGCGGGGGATTCGTGGCGGTCGGCGGTGTCCATGAGGGCTCCTGGCGCGGTATAGTTGACTGGTCGGCTCACCTGACAGTGCGGAGACGGACGGGGTTTGGATCGATGTTTCGGTCGCTTCGAACTTGACTGACCGGTCAACTACAGCGAGGCATCTATAGATCGGCCGCGAGGGGTCGTCAACCGGCAGGACGCGCGGCGCGAACACCGCGGGACGGGCGATGCCGGCGCCCGAGGTCGCCGAGATCCTCGGCGTGCCGGAAGGCACGGTGCGCACGCGGATCCGCGCCAACCTCGGCTGAGCGTCAGGTCGCGAACAGCGGTGTCGATGCCGGCGTGCGCACGGGCACGACGCCGAGCGCCGCGTCGATCAGCCGCGCGACGACCTCGGGATCGTTCGCCGTCTTCGCGAGCAGCGTGGCGCCCTGCACCATCGCGACGAGGATCTCCGCGGTCTTGTCGGGATCCACCGCGACGAGCTCGCCCCGCTCGATGCCGCGCCGGACGATCGCTGCGAACGCGCCCCGCCATCGCGCGAACACGCCGTCGATCTTCTCGCGGATGCTCTCGTCGCGATCGGCGAGCTCGAGGGCGAGGTTGCCGATCGGGCAGCCGCGCATGCGCCCGTCCGCCTCGGCGCGCGCGCGCATCATCTCGTACAGGCCGCGCAACACGGCCTCGAGCTGCTGGCGAGGAGACCCGCCGAGCGCTTCGGCGCGCACCATCACCTCGTCGTACGCGTGCGCGTAGCAGTCGATCGCCTGCAGCACGAGATCGAGCTTCGACTCGAAGAAGTGGTAGAAGCTGCCCTTCTTGAGCCCGGCCTCGTCGCAGATCTCCGCGACGCCGACCGCCGTGTAACCCCGCTCGTGGAACAGCCGCGCCCCCGTCGAGATCAATCGCCCTTTCGCGTCGCTACAGCGTCCCATCGCCCTTGTTGACCGACTGGTCGACTATATGGGCGGGAGCACCCCGTCCGTCAAGGGCGGGCACGGCGTCGCGCGCGTAAGGAATCACCTCGCTCTGTGCGAAAGGGCCTTTGCGTGGGGATTCGCGCGCGGGGTGAAACATGGCGACGCATCGGCTCCGTTCGTCACTGGGCACCATCGCATTCGCCGTGCTCGCGGCATGCACGGCCTCGCGCGACGACGCTCGCGGCGACAGCGGTGTAGGCATCACGCGGCCTCATCGTCGACGCCGCGATCGACTCGTGGCGCGCGGCGGCAGTCCGGTGTGCTGCGTGAGCGCGGTGCCCGGCGCGGGTGCACGCGTCGACTTGCGGCGTCGACCCTCGCCGCCCTCACCCGTGCCCGCCGGCTGCCACGACGGCACGAGCTGGTGCTTGCCGTCGCCGATCAGATCCTCGCGTCCCATGCGACGAAGCGCGGCGCGCAGCATCGGCCAGTTGTCGGCGTCGTGATAGCGCAGGAACGCCTTGTGCAGCCGTCGCTGCGCGAGCGACTTCGGCACGACCACGTCGCCGCCGTCGCGCTTCACCCCGCGCAGGGGATTCTTGCCCGCGTGGTACATCGCCGTGGCGCTCGCCATCGGCGACGGCAAGAACGCCTGCACCTGATCCGGCCGGAACTTGTTGCGCTTGAGCCACAGCGCCAGCTCGAGCATGTCCTCGTCGCGCGTGCCCGGATGGGCCGCGATGAAGTACGGGATGAGGTACTGCTCCTTGCCCGCCTTCTTCGAGTACAGATCGAACAGCTCCTTGAAGCGATCGTACGCGCCCACGCCCGGCTTCATCATCGCGGCCAACGGGCCATCGGAGATGTGCTCCGGTGCGATCTTGAGGTAGCCGCCCACGTGGTGGCTGGCGAGCTCGCGCACGTACTCCGGCGACTTCACCGCGAGGTCGTAGCGCACACCCGACGCGACGAGGATCTTCTTGATGCCGGGTAGCGCGCGCGCGCGCCGATACAGACGCACGAGCGGCCCGTGGTCGGTGCCGAGGTTCGGACACACGTCGGGGAACACGCACGACGGCCGCCGACACGCGGCCTCGATCGCGCGGCTCTTGCACGCGAGCCGGTACATGTTCGCGGTGGGCCCACCGAGATCGGAGATGACGCCGGTGAAGCCGGGCGCGCCGTCGCGGATGCGCTCGATCTCGCCGATCACCGAGTCCTCGGAGCGACTCTGGATGATGCGGCCCTCGTGCTCGGTGATCGAGCAGAACGAGCACCCGCCGAAACAGCCGCGCTGGATCGTGACGGAGAACCGGATCATCTCGTACGCCGGCAATCGCTGGCCCTCGATCGCGGGATGCGGGCGCCGCGAGTACGGCAGCTCGTAGACGCGATCCATCTCCGGCGTCGTGAGCGGGATGGGTGGCGGATTGATCCACACGTGGCGATCGCCGTGCTGCTGCACGAGGGCGCGCGCGTTGCCGGGATTCGCCTCGAGGTGCAGCAAGCGCGACGCGTGGGCGTACAGCACTCGGTCGCGCGCCACCTGCTCGAACGACGGCAAGCGCACGACCGTGTGCGCACGATCGGTGCGCTGCGCGGCGACATTACGGCGGCGCAGCGGCACGAGTGTCGGTGCCTGCGAGCGCTCGGCCTCCATCGCGTAGGGATCGGGAGGCGCCTGCACCGGACCGGGCGTGTCGATCTCGCGCGAGTCGATCTCGACGAATCCGTCGAGCGGCGCACTCGTGACGAACGCCGTGCCGCGCACGTCGCGGATCGACGCGATGTCCTCACCGGCCCCGAGCCGGTGCGCGAGCTCGACGATCGCCCGCTCGGCATTGCCGTACACGAGCAGATCGGCGCGGCTGTCGAGCAGGATCGAGCGACGCACGACGTCGGCCCAATAGTCGTAGTGCGCGATGCGACGCAGGCTGGCCTCGATGCCACCGACCACGACCGGCACGTCCGCGAACGCCTCGCGGCAGCGCTGCGCGTACACGATCACCGCGCGATCGGGGCGACGACCCGCCATGCCACCCGGCGTGTACGCGTCGTCGCGCCGGATCTTCCGGTCGCTCGTGTAGCGGTTCACCATCGAGTCCATGTTGCCGCCCGTGACGCCCCAGAACAGGTTCGGGCGGCCGAGCTCCGCGAATGCCGACGCATCGTGCCACGCCGGCTGCGCGAGGATCCCGACGCGGAAGCCGTGCGCTTCGAGCAAGCGCCCGACCAGCGCCATGCCGAAGCTCGGATGATCGACGTACGCGTCGCCCGTGACGATCACGACGTCGCAGCTGTCCCAGCCGAGCGCGTCCATCTCGGCGCGCGTGGTCGGCAGCACGGGCGCGGTGCCGAACCGATGCGCCCAGTACGGGCGCCGGGAGAACAGGTCGCGAGCGGGCTCCATCGCGCGGATCCTCGAATACCCCATCGCATGGGCCCACGCACGCGCGGATCGTCACGGCGGTGCCCAGGCGCGGCCCGTCTCGCAGTCGACGTGGCGCAACGCGAGGCCGCGGGCGCCGAGCTCGATCGTGCCGAACACGATCGGCAGCGAGAAGCGCCGCGGGCCCACCGAGCCCGGGTTGAACACGACCAGGCCGCGATCCTCGCCGATGAACGGCACGTGCGAGTGGCCG
The DNA here is from genome assembly GCA_964468635.1 of uncultured Nannocystaceae bacterium. Taxonomy (GTDB): domain Bacteria; phylum Myxococcota_A; class Polyangia; order Nannocystales; family Nannocystaceae; genus Xiheibacterium. The sequence goes on along the minus strand of CAYXVR010000016.1, from coordinate 47,020 downwards.
CACACGACCATCCGCGCGTGCGCGGCCTTGGCCCGCCGCAGCGCGTCGGCGCGCAGTCGCGGACCGTTCACCGCGATGTGCATCAAGTAGATGCGCAGCGCGGGTCCGTTCTCGCCGAGGAGATCGATCGACAGCGCGTCGGGAAGGTGTTGCGCGCGCGCATCGATGTTGCCGCGCACCGCGTGCAGCGGCGCGACGTCGGCGAGCGGGTCGAGCACCGCGAGATCGCCGATGTCGCCCGCATGGAGGATCGCGTCCGGCGCGAGCGCACGCAGGTGCTCGATCGTCGCGGGATGCGGGGCCGAGTGGGTGTCCGCGACCGCGGCGATGCGCACCGATCCGTCCGCGCGCAACGGGATCGTGGCGGTCGCCTCGCGCCACGGCGCCGGTGTGGTCGCGGGCTTTCGGTGGAACCCCACGGCCCTTGCCTGCCAGCTCGGGGACGGACGCGCAAGCCGGGATCCGGCCGAGGAACGGGTGCTCTCGGCGATTCCGCGGGCAGGACGGAACGAAATCGACCCTCGCTGCGTTCCCATCCGCCGCATGTCGATGCCGCGCCGCCCGCCCGCCGTGCTCGCCTCGCTGCTCGTGCTCGCGTGCACGCCCCACGGACCCGAGCCCACGCCCGAGCCTCCGCCGCCGCCGGTCGCTCGCCCGGTGCACTTCGTGGCGCCGGCACCCCCGCTGCCGCCACCCGCCGACGACGAGCCGAAGCCGCCGTCGTGCTTCGGCGAGGTCGTCGATCACCTGCTGCCGTTCGCACCCTTCGGTGCCGAGATCGCCGACATCGACGGCGACGACGATCTCGACATGGTCGTGATCGGCTGGCCCGGCGAAGGCGTGGTCACCATGGCCAACGACGGCAAGGGTGGATTCACCGAGCTCGCGCGTCCCGACTCGGAGCCGGAGACGCTCGGCTTCACGCTGGCCGACGTCGACGGCGACGGCCGGCTCGACATGATCTCGGTGCACCCGCGCGACGGCGAGGTGCACGTGCGGCGCGGCGACGGCCGCGGCGACTTCGCGTCGTCCACCCGGATCGCGCTCGGACGGCAGGTCTTCGACGTCGCGAGCACGGACTTCGACGCCGACGGCGCGGCCGACTTGTTGGTGACGCAGCTGAACCACGTCGCGGTGCTGCGGGGCGACGGGCGCGGTGGATTCGCCGCGAAGCCGCGCGTCGGCGTGGGGCAGGCGCCGTCCTACCCGTTCTTCGCCGACGTGGACGCCGACGGCAAGCGCGAGCTCGTGCTCGCGAGCAACGACGACGGCGGGATCGATCTCGTGCCGTTCTCCCGCACGACGCTCGGGCGCCCGCGTCACACCGCATGCGGACAAGGTCCGATCGCGATCGGCATCGGCGACTTCGACGGGGACGAGCGCTGGGATCTCGTCACGGCGAACATGCACTCGCGCGACGTCTGCGTGTTCGGAGGCGGGCCGTCGGGCTTGTCGGAGCGCGAGGTGATCGACGAGGCGTTCGACACGCTCGCCGTGCACGACTTCGATCGCGACGGGCGCGACGACGTCGTGCTCGCGAAGAACCTCGGCGTCGCGCTGTTCGCCGGCGGCATGGAGCTGCGCGAGCGCGAGCGCATCGAGGCGGGCCACGGCCCGCAGCAGGCGTGGGTGCGAAACATCGACGGCGACGTTTTCGCGGACCTCGTGCTGCTCAACGGTGAGGGCATGCAGTTCACCTACGGCGAGGACGGCTTCAAGCGCCCCGTGCGAGCGCTCGATGCGAGCATCACCGTGGTGCACGGCAGCTCGTACCAGGAGATCCACCCGAGCGGGCGATGAGTCAGGGGTTGCTCTCGAGGTAGGCCACGAGCGCCGCGCACTCCGGCGGGTCGCCGCGCTCGCGGATGCTCGCGAGCATCTGCGGCGGCGTCGCACCGAACTTGTCGATCTGGCCCTCGTTCACGCCGAGCTGCAGTGCACGTGCGGCGGTGCGCTGCAGGATCTTGTCGTCGCCGGCCTTCTTGTTGTGGTCGTGGACGTCCACGAACGCCTCGCAGATCCGCAGCACGACAGGGTCCGGCTTCGCGGGCTCCGGCTTCGGCGGCTCGGCCTTCACGGGCTCGGCCTTCGCGGCGGGCGCGGCTTCCGGCGCCGCGTCCTTCGAGCACCCCGCGAGCGCGACGACGAGGACGACGAGTCTCCGCATCGCCCGCATGCTACACGGGAGCGGATGACGGCGCAGCGCACCGTGCACGAGGGCGACGGCGTCGCGTGGCTGCGCGCCGCCGAGCTCGGCCCGGAGCACGCCATCGTCACGTCGCTGCCGGATCACTCCGAGCTGCCGACGCTCGGCGTCGACGGCTGGACGCGATGGTTCGTCGACACCGCCGCGCTTGCGTGTACCCGCGTGGCCGACGAGGCGGTCGCGATCTTCTTCCAGTCCGACGTGAAGCACGACGGGCGCTGGATCGACAAGGGCCACCTCGTGCACACCGGCGCCGACGCGGCGGGCTCGCGCCTGCTCTTCCACAAGGTGGTGTGCCGCAAGCCGCCGGGCATCGCGACGTTCGGCCGTCCCGCGTGGGCGCACCTGCTCGCGTTCTCCCGCACGCTGCGCCTCGATCCGGGCATCGCGACGCCCGACGTGCTGCCGCGGCTCGGCGAGATGCCGTGGCCGCGGGCGATGGGCGCGGACGTGTGCGCGTTCGTGTGCCGGTTCCTGCTGGCACAGACGCCGTGTCGCGTGGTCGTCGATCCGTTCTGCGGCGTGGGCACGATGCTCGCGTCCGCGAACGCGCACGGCCTCGACGCGATCGGCGTCGAGCTGTCGGGCAGGCGAGCGGCGCGGGCCCGCACCCTCGTGCTGCGCCCGATGGAGTGATCACTCCGCGAGGAACGCCTGCACCGCGCGGGCTTCGGTCGCGCGACGCGGCCCGGCGGCCTCGTAGATCGCGAGCGCTTCGCGGGCGAGCCTTCGCGCCTCGGCATCGTCCCCCTGTGCACGACGCGTCCGCGCGAGGCCGAAGCGGGCCTCGGCGCGCGCGATCGGATCGGTGCCCGACGTGTCGGCGATCGCGAGCGCCCGCCGCAGCAACGGCTCGGCGACGCCGGGATTCCCGAGCGCGAGCTCGGCCTCGCCGAGCTGGGCGAGCGCGAGGCCCGTGCGCGCATGATCGCGTCCGACCTTCGCCTCCCAGATCGCGAGCGCCCGCGTCGCGTGCTCTCGCGCGCGCGTGTGGTCGCCGGCGAGCGACGCGACGAGGCTCAGGTTCAGCACCGTCGTCGCGGTGAGCGGATGATCCATGCCGAGCAGCGTCTCGCGCAGCGCGAGCGAGCGCTCGTACGTCGCGCGAGCCTCCTCGAGCCGCCCGAGCTCGCGCAGCGCACTGCCCGTGTTGTTCAGCGCCATCGCGAAATCGGGGTGGTTCTCGCCCACGGTCGTGCGCGTCATCTCCAGCGAGCGCCGGTGCATCTCGAGCGCCTCCTCGGCGCGATCGAGCTCGACGAGCGCGAGCCCGACGTTGCCGTACGACAGCGCCGTGTTCGGATGATCGCCGAACACCCGCTCCAGCACCGCCACCACGCGGCGATACATCGGCAGTGCGAGCTCGAACTGTCCGCGCTCGTAGTGGTGCACCGCGATGTTGTTCACGAAGAACGCCACCGTGGGGTGATCCGGTCCGTACGCGGCCTCGCCGATCACGAGCGCGCGCTCCAGGTACGCGAGCGCGGCCGCGTGATCGCCCTGCTCCTGCGCGACGAGCCCGATGTTGCCGAGCGTGCCGGCGACCTTCGGATGGGTGGGCCCGAAGGCGTCCTCCTGGATCGCGAGCGACTCCCCCAGAACCGCGCGCGCTTCCACGAACCGGCCCTGCTTGAGCAGCGCGGGTCCCAGGTTGTTCAAGAGCGACGCGCGATCGAGCGGCGTGCGATCGGCGACGAGCGCGAGCGCCGTCTCGTAGTCCGCCACCGCGGTCGCGAAATCCCCGGCGGCGACGTGCGCGAGGCCGAGCGAGTTGTGCAATCCGGCGCGCGTCGCATCGTCGGCGCCGTGACGATCGAGCGCGGCCTCGGCGTGACGCGCCCACGCGAGCCCGTCGGCGGGTCGCGACTGCTGGAAGCCCACCGACGACACGAGCGAGATCGCCGCGAGCTCGACGATGTCGTCGCGCCCGTGCGCCTGCGCGAGCCAGACGGCCTCCGTCCACGCCTGTTCCGCGGCGGGCAATCGACCGGCGGCCTCGTAAGCGTTGCCGAGCGCATCGAGAACCGAAGCGATCGCGGGGCCCTCGTCCGACGCGCGCACCGTCGCGAGCAGCTCCTCTCCGAGCTCGATCGCAGCGTCCACCCGCCCGGTGCCGACGAGCGCGCTCATCCGCGCGAGCTCCGGTCGGATCGCGCGCTCGCGCTCGCCGATCTCCGGCGCATCGGCTTTCGCCGCCGCGACCTCGCACGACTCCGGCCCAGGGAGCGCGGCGACGGCATCGATCGCGTGATCGAGCAGCGCGGGATCCGGAGCCGCGAGCTCGGCGACGAGCGCATCCATGGCATCGCGCCGATCCTGCAGGCACGCGCGTCGTCGTCGTCGTCCCGCCTCCGCGTCGGCGCTGCCCGGCGCACAGCTCTCGGACCACGCCGTGTCCAACCGACGGGCGTGATCGTCGACGCGTTCGCCGACGCGACGCGCGACGTCGGCCGCGTACCCGCGATCGACCGCCGCGAGCGCATCCTCGACCTGCGCCCGGCGGTCGGTGCTCCACGCGGTCCCGACCGACTCGTCGGCACAGTCGCTGCCGCCGCCCGACGAGGCCAGCACCACCGCCGCGAGCGCGGTGCCACCGGCGAGCGCGATCCACGGGCCGCGCCACGGCGTGCTCGCGCGCGTGAGCTCGACGAGCAGCTCGTCCATGTCACGAAAGCGATCGGCGGGATCACGCGAGAGCCCGCGATCGAGCGCGCGTCGCAGGAGCATGGGCACGGGTCCGCGCGGTGGGGCCGGACCGCGTCGATACGACCGCAGTCGCGTGAGCACGGTGCGCGGATCGTCGTCGTCCGCCGCGAACGGATGCTTGCGGAAGAGCGCCTGCCACAAAGCGACGCAGAATGCGAACTGATCGCTCGCTGCATCGGTGACGCCGGCGCGCAGCGACTCGGGCGCCATGTACAGCGGCGTGCCGAGCACGAACGCCGTGCCGCTGCCGTCGGGCGCGAGCTCGCCACTGGCCGAATCGACGCCGTGGGGGTGCGCGAGCCCGAAGTCGACGACGACGACGCGACCGCCTTCGCCGATCAGCACGTTGGCCGGCTTGAAGTCGCCGTGCACGAGCCCCGCACGGTGCGCCGCCGCGAGGCCGCGCCCGGCCTGCACGAACGTCTCGACGATCGCACGCCAACCACGCTCTAGCGGTAGGCGACCGGGCGTGCGCGCGAGCCAGCGCGCGAGCGTGACACCGCGGACGTGCTCCATCGCGAACCACACGCGATCGCCCGCGCGGCCCACGTCGAAGATCGTCACGACGTTGGGATGGCTGAGCGCGGCGACGGCCCGGGCTTCTCGCAACAGCGCGCGTTGGGCCGTCTCGCGATCGACACCCGCCCGCCGCGGCGGTCGCACGACCTTGAGCGCCACCGTGCGATCGAGCTCCGGATCGTACGCCGCGACGACGAGGCCCATGCCGCCGTGGCCGAGCGAATCGAGCACGGTGTAGCGATCGAGCTCGACCGGCAGCGGCTCGATCGTCGTACTCGCGCCCGGCGTCGCGTCGTAGACGACGCGCGTCGACTCCTCGTCGCTGGACACGCTGCCCGACAGCATGCCCTGAGCACCCGTGGCGCCGCACCGCCTACACCGAGGCCGAGCGCGCACGAGTGGCTTGCAGGCCTCAGTTCTCGGTCGGCAGGAGCGAGTACTGCTCGGCGTACTCGAGCATCTGCGCCGTGAAGTCGTCGGGATACTCGACCTTCACGTCCACGATCTCCTCGCCCTTCATGACCGGCACGAGTCGGGGTTGGATGAACCCTGCGTAGGGCGCGATGCCGAGCGCCGCATAGCGCTTGCGCACCTCGTCGTGGAGCGCGCGATCGACCTTGACGCCGTAGGTCTCCACGAGCTTGCGCCCCGCGTCGTAGTCGCCCTTGCTCTTGATGCGCTGCACCTCGGCGAGCAGCTGGCCGAACAGCGCGCGCAGCTTCTCGTAGTCCTTCACCACGAAGTACGTCTTGCCGTCCTTCGCGACCTTCTCGATCACGCCGTCGGCCTTGCCCTTCTCGAAGACCCATGCGGACACCATCTGGCGGTTGCGCATGTGGGCCTCCTCGAGATCCTCGCCGGGCTCGAGCCGCGCGAGCTGCACGAGCAGACCGTTGCGGATGTACGCGTCGTACGCCGCCTTGCCGGTCTCGAGATCCTTCATCACGCCGATCTCCACCAGCTTCGGATCCGTCATGTAGTAGAGCGCGACGAGATCGGCACGCGCCTCCTCGAGCGTGTTCGAGTAGTTCTTCAGCGTCTCGGCGGGCTGACCGACGCCCGGCTCGATCTGCCCCGACGCGTGGCCGATGACCTCGTGCATGTCGGTGTGCAGCGAGTCCGCGGTGTCGCTCCACTTCTTCGCGCGCTCGATCTCGGCGGGCGACGCCGCGAACTCCTCGAGCACGCCGCTCGTCTTCTTCGACACGTCGTACGCGTGGACGATGTTGCCGAGGTTCACCGACTTGCTGCCGTGGGTCGCGCGGATCCAGTTCGCGTTCGGCAGGTTGATGCCGATGGGAGTGGACGGCGCGGAGTCGCCGGCCTCGACCACCACGGTGATGACCTTGGCCGAGATGCCCTTGACGTCCTTCTTCTTGTGGGCGGGCTCGAGCGGCGAGTGATCCTCGAACCACTGCGCCTGCGCCCCGATGGCGGCGATGCGCTTGCTGGCCTCGAGGTCCTTGATCGACACGACCGCCTCCCACGCGCCGCGCATGCCCAGCGGATCGCCGTACACCTCGATGAAGCCGTTGACCACGTCCACGCGGGACTCGGTGTCCGCCACCCACGCGATCGAGTAGTCGTCGAACGCCTTCAGATCGCCCGTCTCGTAGTAGACGACCAGCTTGTCCAGCGCAGCGCGCTGCTTGTCGTTCTCGGCCACCTCGCTCGCGAGCTTCAGCCACTTCACGATCTCGCGGATGGCCGGGTCGTACATGCCGCCGACCTTCCACGTGCGCTCGACGAGCTTGCCCTTCTCCTTCACGAGCTTGGAGTTGAGGCCCAGCGAGATCGGCTCGGCATCCGTCTTCTTCACCTTGCCCTTGTAGAAGCGCTCGACTTCCTTCTGCTTGACGCCCTCGTAGTAGTTCATGGCCGACGTCTTCACGAGGTCGGACTTCGGGTCGAGGTTCACACGCTTCGCGGCGACCTTGGGGTCGAACAGGATGGGCGTGAGCGTCTTCGTCAGCGCCTCGGGCGTCTGATCCTCCGCGAGCGGCAGCACCTTCGGATCCGCACCCGCCACGAACGCGGCGAACTGCTCCGGCGTGAAGCCCGGCACCAGCTTCTTCATCGAATAGTGATGATGGATGCCGTTGCTGAACCAGACGCGCTTCGTGTACTCGAGGAACTGCGCCCACTCGGCCGCCTTGCGGTCACCGGAGTACGAGCGAACGATGCCCTCGAGCGTGCGCCGCACGAGCAGGTTGTGCTTGAAGTTCTGATCCCAGGTGATGTCACGACCCGCGAGCGCGGCGCGATAGAGGTAGTAGACGAGCTTCTTCTGCGCGACCGGCAGCTGGTCGAAGCCGGGCACGCGATACCGCAACACGCGGATGTCGGCGAACTGCTCGGCCTGCACGACGAACCCGTCGTCCACGGGCTTCTCCGCCGTGGTGTCGGTGGGCTCGCTCGTCGTCACCGTGCCGCCGTCGGGCGGCGTCGTGCCTCCACGTTCCGTTCTGCACGAGACGAGCGCGAGGGCGAGGGCGGAGACGACGGCGGCGCGGAGCATGGGGGCGAGACAAGCGCGACGCCTGCCCGATTGCAAGCATCAGCGGGCGAGCCGGCGGACCCAGCCGTCCTGGTCGTCGCCGCCGTCGGCCGTCACGACGCCGCAGGCGATGATCGTGTCCTCGTCGAACAGCGCGACGTCCATGGCGTAATCGCCGCCCGGCATGCCGACCTCGAACGGCACGGCCCAGGTGGGCCCCGCAGCCTCGCCGTCCCAGCGCAGGACGAGCGAGTCGTACGCATACGGATCATCCGGGTCGTCGAGCACGCCGGCGGCGACGAACACCGTGTCGCCGTCGCGCGCGAAGCCGTTCGGGTTCGTGCTGATCGCGTCACCCCACGGCTGTTCCCAGCCGGGCTCGAGCGCGTCGCCGACCGTGAAGTGCAGCATCAACATGTCGCCGTTGTCGCCGCTCGTACCGATGCGGCCCACCGCGATTCCGTTGCCCTCGGCGTCGACGTCGACGTCGACGAATCCGTCGTGCTGATCACCGCCCGTCACGTACTCGTCGAGCACCTGGCCATCGGGCGTCGCGAGCAGCACCATCGCGTCCGAGAAGTCGCCGAGGGCGCGCGAGCCCACGAGCACGAGATTGCCATTCGGCGCGATGTCGACGCCGAAGAACTGGCCCGGGTAGTCGGAGAATGCAGCGGTGTCCTCGCTCGACGACTCGTAGTTCCAGCCGTTGCCTGCGCCCGGCGTGTAGTGCAGCAACAGCGGCGTCGATTCGGGCAAGGCGCCGGAGTATCCCACCGCGTGGAAGCCACCCGCATCGTCGAGCACGAGGCCGAGCAGATAGTTCGTGTTCGCGATCCCGGAGTAGCTGTGCGAGAACCCGGACTCGCCCGCGGCGTTGCGCGATTCGACGTAGCCGGCCGTCTTCACGCCCTCTCCGGGCGTGTTCCCGACCGCGAGTGATCGATCGGCGTCCACCGGCACGACCGCGCGCAGATCGGAGTGGCCGACGTTCGCCGGGGCGACTTGATCCCACGTGACGTTGCCGTCGGCACCGGCGAGCTCGGCGGCCCATGGCGCGCTGTTCGTGCGACCGGCGTTGCGCTCGCCGACGACGAGCACGCGATCGCCCTCGACCGCCACCGCATATGCAGCGTCGTAACCGGGCGCACCCGACACGAACGTCCACACGGTCTCACCGGGGTCCATGCATTGGGGATCGGCGTCCTCGCACGGCGCGTCGTCGTTCGATCCGTCGCTGCCGTCGCTGCTGCCGTCCACGCTCGCCGTCGCATCGGCATCCGCGTCCGCGCCGGTGTCCTCGGGTGCGCTCGTCGGCGACGTCGCATCCTCGGTGCTCGCGTCCGTGTCGCTCTCGGTGTCGGTCTCTGCGTCGAGACCCGGTGCATCCGTCAAGCAACCACCGGGCGCGAGGACGAGCGCGAGAAGACGAAGGGCAGTGGGTCGATCCACCTCCGAACGACACGACGTCGGCGCCGACTGGCGCGCCGGTCCACGCCGGGCCACCGCGCCGGGCGCGCAATCCACCGCAACGGCCCGCCGGCCCACACGGAAACGGGGGGCTGCGACCATGGCGTGTTAGGCTGGAATCCAACGCCGTGGCGGGTCCACACGTGAATCCGGGGGTCGCACGGAGCGACGACGACGCCCCCCACACCGACGCGATCGCCCAGGTGATGCGCGTGCTGGCGATCCTGCGCCGGCGCTGGCTGGTCGTCGTGGTCACGGTCGTTCTCGCGCTCGCCAGTGCGGCCCTGGCCCTCACGCTCCTGCAACCGCGCTGGCGCGCGAGCACGACCGTCGTGCTCAACGTGTCCGGCCCGCAGGTCATGGACAAGGTGCAGGGCGTCACCGACGACAGCGACTCTCGCGTCGTCGGCTACAAGGAGTACTACCAGACGCAGCGCACGATCATGCACAGCCGTGCGGTCGCCGAGATCGCGCTGGCCAAGCTGGGGCTCGCGAGCGACCCGGTGTTCCTCGGCATCGACGGCATCGAGTCGGAGGCCGAGCGCGTGAGCCGGGCGGCGAGCATCGATCCGGTCGAGCGGCTGCGCGAGCTCGTGGCGATCGAGGAGATCCGCAACTCGCGGGTCGTCTCGATCTCCGCGGAGTATCCCGATCCGATCGTCGCGCAGGAGATCGCGAACGCCGTCGCGAACGCGTACGTCCAGTACGTCAAGTCGAGCCGCAACGAGGTGGGCTCGGGCGCCGAGGTGGACATCGCACGCGAGCTCGAGGACGCGCAGAAGGCCGTGCTCCTCGCCGAACAGAACCTCCAGAAGTTCAAGGACGAGCACGAGATCGCGGCCGCGACGATGTCGGACCGGCAGCACGCGATCATCGAGGACGTCGCCCACCTGAAGTCGCTCGCCCGCGAGGCCGAGGCCGAGCGCGAGAAGCTCCAGAACACGCTCGAGCAGGCCAAGAAGCTGTACGCGTCGGGCAATCTCGCCGCCGCGTCGCTCCTGCCCGAGGACAAGCGCGAGCTCTTCCACCAGATGCGCCAGCAGCAGATGGACGCCGAATCGGAGTTCGGCACGGTCGACGAGGAGTACGGCCCCAAGCACATCGAGCACTTCAAGGCCAAGCGCAAGCTCGAGCTCGCCAACGCGAAGCTGGAGCGCGAGGGCGCCGATCTCATCGGTGCGCTCGAGCGCAGCCTGGACGCCGCGATCGCCACCGAGCGCCACCACGAGGGGCGGCTCGCCGCGCAGGAAGCCCGCGCGGTGAAGCTCGCCGCCCACGAGCACGAGTACAAGAACCTCGAGCGGGCCGCGAAGAAGGCCGAAGAAGACTACCTGCAGATCGCGCGACGCGACACGGAGATCGCGATCACGAACCGCGTCGAGGCCGAGGGCATCGAGATCCTCGACCCCGCCACCACGCCGACCGTGCCGGTGTTCCCGCGCAAGGCGCTGATGTTCGCGCTCGCGCTCGTCACCGGCCTCTCGCTCGGCTCGCTGCTCGCGGTCGCCGTCGACTTCCGCGACCATCGCATCCGGGGCCTGCTCGACCTCGAGCGCGCACTCGCGGGCTTCGGGGTGCCGGTGCTCGGCCAGCTGCCGCTCCTGCCGCCCGACACGCGGCTCGGCGTCGGCAATGCGCGCGCGCAGAGGCGCCAGCGCGATCTGTACGCGCACCTGTATCCCCAGTCGCTGATGGCCGAGCGCTGTCGCGGCATCCGCACGTCGCTCGCGTTCGCCCAGGGGCCCGAGGCGCTGCGCACGATCATGATCACCTCGCCCAGCTCGTCCGAGGGCAAGAGCTCCACCGCGATGAACCTCGCGCTGTCGTTCTGCCAGGCGAGCAAGCGGGTCGTGCTGATCGACGCGGACATGCGGCGCCCGCGGATCCACCAGGTGTTCCCGATGCCGCGCGAGAAGGAAGGCGTCGGTCTGTCGGCGCTGCTCGCCGGCACGGCGACGCTCGATCAGGTGGTGGTCGACGCGCCCGAGGACGCGCCCACCAACCTCAAGATCCTCCCGTGCGGTGCGCTGCCGGGCAACCCGGCCGAGCTGCTGGACGCCGCCGTGTTCCGCCGCGCGCTCGCGGATCTCCGCGATCGGTTCGACGTCGTCATCGTCGACACGCCGCCCGTGCTGCCGGTCACCGATCCGCTGATCATCGCCCGCGAGGTGGACGGCGTCATCGTCGTCACGCGCTGCGAGTCGACGACGCGCGGCGAGCTGCAGCGCACGCTCGGCCAGCTTGCCAAGGGCGACACGAACCTGCTCGGCGTGGTCCTCAACGAGGTCGACGCCCGCCAGGAGCGCTACGACTACAACTCGGCGTACTACACGTACCGCGCGAACGAGACCGAGCACGAACCGGCGTAGTACGCTCGGGCGGCGATGACGGACGAGGACGCGCTCGCGACCGGTCCCGACGACGAGCCGCACGAGCCCCAGGAGGCGCCGGCGGTTCGCGGTCGGGAGCGACGCCAGCACTTCCCGTGGTCGCGCATGTTGCTCGCGATCGCCGTAGCCGGGCCGCCGCTCGCGTTCGGCGGCGTGCATCCGACCACCGTCGTCGCGTTCCTGTGCGTCGTGCTGCTCCTGTGGCTGCGGCTATGTCTGCGCACGAAGGCCGAGCTGCAGGTGCCGGTGTTCGTCGGGCTCGGCCTCCTCGCGTCGGCGATCACGTTCGCGCAGTGGCTGCCGCTGACGGGCGTGCGCGAGATGTTCGCGCCGGGTGTGCAGACGCTCGTGGACGAGGCACTGAACGGCACGGGTCTCACCGCGCGGCCGGGGCTTTCGGCGAACGCATCGGACACCGGGATGGAGGCCGCGCGCCTGTTCGGGTTGTCCGTGCTGTTCGTCGCGGCCGCGCAGCTGTCGTGGCGCGTGAGCGCGGCGATCGTCACGGCCGTGGGCACGGCGGTCGCGCTCGTCGGGTTCGCGCACGAGGCCGCCGGCATGGACGCGATCTACGGCGTGTATGCGGCGCACGACATCGATCGCGCCGGCGTGCCGGCGCTGCTCGGCACGTTCGTGAATCCGAACCATCAGTCGGGATTGCTGCTGCTCGGCGTGTTCTCGGGCGCCGCGCTCGCGGCGGATCAGCACGCGCACGGGCTCGTCACCGCCGATCCGGGGCGCGTGGATCGCTACGGCGATCGATTCCTCGCCGCGATGGCGGGCGTGACGATCCAGATCCCCGCGCTCGTGCTGTCGCTGTCGCGCGGGGCGTTGCTCGCGTTCCTGATCGTCGGCCCCGTCGCGGGCTGGCTCGCGCTGCGCCGGCAGGGCTCGGGTCGCCGCGCGCGTCGACGGCGGGCCGAGCGGCTGTCACCTGCGCGGCTGATCGTCGCCGGGGGTGCGATCGGGCTCTTCCTGCTCGTGGCGCAGCACGGGGCGTGGCGCGAGCTCGCCACGCTGTCGTCGATGGGCGAGTCGCTGGCGGAGAGCCGATCGAAGCTGGACTCCGTGGTGGATGCGTTCGCGCTCGTCGGGCTCGCGCCGAGCACGGGCATCGGCCGCGGTGCGTTCGTGGATCTGTTCCCGTCGGTGCAACGCGATCCGTCGTACGTGCTGTCGACCCATCTCGAGTGCGCGCCTGCGACGATGATCGTCGAGTGGGGGCCGTGGTGCGGCGGCGCGCTGCTGCTCGGCTTCGCCGCGTGGTGGACGCTCGCGATGACGCGCGGCGGGCCGCGGTCCGACCGCAATGCGCGGCGCGTCGCGCTGCTCGGGCTGTTCGCGGTGGCGCTGCAGAACTTCGCCGACTTCTCCTTCGAGTTCCTCGGCGTCGCCGCGCCCGCGATCGCGCTGGCCGGCTCGTTGTCGGTCGGATCCACCCGCGGTTGGCGACCGCGACGCGCGGCTATCGTGGTCGGCGGGCTGATGGTCGCCGCCGTCGCGCTCGCGGCGACGAACGCCCGCGACGCGTACCAGAACCGTGAGACCGTGAATGCCGCGGTGCTCGCGGGCACGCGCTCTGCCGACGACGTGCTCGCGCGGCGTCCGCTCGACGGTCGGCTGCACGGGTTGCTCGCCCGGCAGGACGCGAATGCGAAGCGATGGGACGAAGCCCGGGCGCGCGCGCTCGCGGCGACGCGCGTGCGGCCGGGTGACGTCGATGCGTGGCTGCTGCTCGCCGCCGCCGAGGCCGAGCTCGACCATCCGGCGCGCGCCGACGAGGCGATGGCACGCGGGCTCGAGCTCGTGCACGACCCACCCGACGCAGCGCTCGTCGCATGGCTGTTGCAGCGCCATCCGGATCCCGAGGGGCTCGCGGCGATCGGGCCCACGCGCGAGCGACCGTGGCGATTGCTCGTCGATGCGCTCGCCGAGGTCGCACCGAAGCACGCGGATGCGCTCGCCGCTGCACGTGCACGCGCGCGGCCCGACGATCCCGAACCGTTGCGGATGCGCCATGCCCTCGCGATGCAGGCCCGCGAGCCCGCGCTCGCGCTGCATCATGCGCGACTGTGGCGACAGCTCGCACCCGGGCAGGTGGCCGCCCATCTCGCGGTCGCGCGCGCGTTCCGGGCATTCGCGCCGCCGCGGCTCGTCGAGGCCCGCGACGCGCTCGACACGGCGCTCGTGAACCAGGGCTTCGCAGATCTCGCGGAGCGCGGCCTGCTGGAACAGGAGCTGGTGGACACGCTGTTGGCGTTGGGCGACGAGACCTCGCTCGCGCGCGCGCGCACGCTGTTGCCGGATCTCCTGGGCCGGCCCGCGAGCCGCGAGGATCGCCGCTTCCGCGAGGCCCTGGCCGAGCGCGTGCGCGCGACCGATCGCACCGATCCGCCCGCCGGCCGGTGAACGTACGTCTCGCGCAGCATGGGAATCGGCGCGGTCCCGCGATACGTGACGATGCTCGGCGCGCTCGCGCTCGCGTGCGGAGACTCGGAGTCGGCGGACGCGGGGGGCTCGTCGGGCGGGAGCACGAGCACCGCGGGCACGTCGACGACGGACGTGGGCACGGACGCCAGCACGCTCGCGACGAGCAGCGTCGGTGACACCGCGGTGGTGGACTCGAGCTCGACCGGCGAGCCGTTGCAGCTGTGCGGCATCGAGGATCTGGCACCAGGCACGCCGAGCCCCATCGTCGCGAGCGACGAGCGACCGATGCAGCTGCCCACCGAGATCGCGGCGATCCTCGAGCGCAGCTGCGGTTGCCACTACGCGGACGATCTCGTGATCGGCGGCGACTACCCGTCGGGCGGCATGCTCGACATCACGACGTGGCCGGCGTGGCAGGCGACGTTCAACAACGGACCGACCTACGAGGCCGTGCGCAAGAAGCTGGAACCGTCGAACCCGATCCTGATCATGCCGCCGTACACGTGCAACGTCGGCGGCGGCGAGACGATGCGCCCGGAGGATCGCGCACGACTGCTGGAATGGATCGCCGCGGACGCGCCCGACGGCGTGACGTGGTCGGCGATGTGACGCCTCAGGCGTGGCCGCAGATGGTCACGAAGTTCTTCTGATCGCAGGTGTTGGCCGCACCGCACTCGAGCATGCTGAGGCAGGTGAAGTACTCGGCCGCGACCGGGAGACACGGCTCGCCGCCGTAGCCACCGTCCTCGACGTAGTGCATGCAGTACCCGAAGTCCTCGGGGTCGGGCACGCCGTCGCATTTCTCGCGCCAGGCTTCGTAGGCGATGCAGATCTCGGCCTCCTCCGAGCAATCCTCGCCGGTCGTGCCGCCGCCACAGCCGTAGGTGGTCGAGTCGTCGGACGGTTCCAGCGTTTCGCTGCTCGTCTCGAGCATGTCGTTCGTCGTGGATCCGCCGTCCGTGGTCGTTCCTCCGGACGTGGTCGTGGTGGAACCGTCGGTGGTCGACCCGCCGGTGGTGGTCGTCGACGAGTCGTTCGTCGTCGTCTCGTCGGTGCCCGAGTCGGTGGCACCACCGCCGGTACAGGCCGCGATCGGCAACAACGGAAGCGAGATCAGGAACCACAATCCGTCGGTTCTATCCATGGTGTCAGTCTACCCGTTCGTGCGATGCTCGTCGTCGTGGCGCACATCGACGACGAAATCGCAGCGCTCGACCGCGATGGCTTCGTGATCCTCGAGTCCGTGTTGGACGCACGGGAGCTCGCGGAGATCGTCGCGGCTCTGGCGCCCCACGAAGGCGCAAGACCGCGCGGGCGCAACGAGTTCGAGGGCACGGCGTCGACGCGCGTGTACAGCCTCGCGGGCAAGGGCGAGGTCTTCCGGCGCTTGGCCGAGCATCCGCGCATCATGGCGATCCTCGATCGCACGCTCGAGAAGAACTTCCTGTTGTCGACGTTGCAGTCGATCCGCCTGCATCCCGGCGAGACGGCCCAGCCCTGGCACAGCGACGACGTGTTCTACCTCGTGCCTCCGCCGCGGCCGCGGTTGGCGGTGTCGGTGATCTGGGCGATCGAGGACTTCACGGAGGACAACGGCGCGACCGAGGTGCTGCGCGGGAGCCAGCACCTGCTCGAGCTGCCGGCGGATCTCGGCGAGCTCGAGCTCGTGCGCGCGACGATGCCGGCCGGCTCCGCGATCGTGTTCGACGGCCGCACGTGGCACCGCGGCGGTGCGAATCGAGCGACGTACACGCGGCTCGCGATCTCGCCGCAGTACTGCCAGCCGTGGCTGCGCCCGCAGGAGTCGCAGCTGCTCATCGTGCCGCCGTCCGAGGCCGTGCACTGCACGCCGCGCATGCGCTCGATGCTCGGCTACAACATCCATCCGCCGTTCGTGGGGCAGGTGGAAGGCATGCATCCCTTGCGCCTGGTCGACCCGAGCTACGGCAGCAACCGCACGAGCGAAGCGGCAACGATGGCCGATCGCGTGCTGGTGCCCGAGCCCTCGGCGCGCGCGGTGGCGACGATGCTCGATCCGCGCCCCCGCTGAGTGCTCACGGCGATTCCGGTGCGAGCTCTCGCGGTGGCGTCGGGACGATCGAGGTGCGGCCGTCCCATGCGCCGTGCTCGCTCAGGCACGTGAAGCGCAGCGTCGTGAACTCGACGTGGAAGTCCTTGCGGCGGCGCTCGACCATCGCGGTCGCGTGGCGCTCGGGGGCTTCGATCGCGCCGCGGCCGTGGACCATCGCGAGCATGTCGCGTGCGGTGTTCCAGATCGTGAACGTCGCGATCGTTCGCGGTGGGCGCGTGGCCGCCAACGCGAGCGTGTGGCCCGGGTGATCGCGCACGAGGCGTTCCACCGGCACGCCCCACTTCAGGAAGCGCGGCACCTGCAAGAGCTGCATGCGCGCGACGGTGACGGCGACCACCGGGGCGTCGGGATCGGTCTCTTCGGCCTTCGCCGGCAGGCCGTCGAACGCGGCGACGTGTCCCCAGCGCCTCATGAACCGCAGCCGCACGTGCCATCCGTTCGCGAGCGCGCGACCGAGGCGCGTGCGCTGCAGGAAGTCGTCGATCGCGGCTTCGTTCTCCCACGCGGCGAACATCGCGACGCGGCGCAGCTGCCAGCGCCCCGACGAGAAGAAGGACGCACCGAGCTGCATCGGCATCATGCACTCCGCGTGCTTCAAGCCGGGGACGGTCGTCGATGTCGGCGGGCGCAGCAGCGCCCCCATCGTCGTGACGAAGCCGGGCGTCGCGAGGTGGAAGGTGTGGACCACCACGGGCCCACGGTAGCGGATAAGGTGGGCGCCGTGGTCTGGCTCGGCGAGCGGCGCGGCGATCTGGTCGACTGGGTGACGCAACGATGGGTGGTGATCACCGGGCGCCGCATCGCGCTCGCGGATGCGCCGTGGCTTTCCGGTCCGTCGGGATCGACGCGCGGGATCGGGGCCGACTTCTTCGCGCGTTGGGGCGAGTCGAACGGCATGCGCGTGCTG
Organism: uncultured Nannocystaceae bacterium; assembly: GCA_964468635.1. Lineage (GTDB taxonomy): Bacteria > Myxococcota_A > Polyangia > Nannocystales > Nannocystaceae > Xiheibacterium. Next base: position 29,806 of record CAYXVR010000016.1, on the reverse strand, counting down.
CCGCCGGCGCCCGACGACGGTCTCGTCGCGGGCGTGTCCGCACTCGCGGGACCTGGGTTCGATCCCGCGGCGGTGCATCCGGCGATCGACGACTTCTACGCCCACACGGCGGCGTTCGATCTGCGCATCGAGAGCCGCTGGTCGGGTCCGTTCCGCGCGTTCGGCTGGTTGATCGCGCGACTGTTCGCGCGCCGACTCGCGCAGCTGAACATGCCGCTGTCGAACCGCGAGCTGCGCGGCGGCTTCGAGAGCCGCATCGTGCGCCTGGCCGACGCGGAAGGTCGTGTGCGCCACACCGCGTGGGTGCGTACCGCGGTGGAGACGGGCCGCCCCGCGTTCGTCGGGGAGTACGGCACGGTGGAGATCCCCGGGCACGCGGGGCCGTGCATCAAGGTCGTGTTCCCGCTGCCGAACGGCAACGCGATCATCGTGCTGCGCCCGCGCGTCGATGCGAACGAGGGCTTCTCGCTCGTGAGCGACGGCCGCCGCTTCGGCGATCCGGGCTTCTACTTCACGGTGCTCGCCGACCCGGGCGAGGTGTGGGTTCGCTACGTGCGAACGATGAAGGAATCGCTGAGCCTCTCCGTGAACGACGGCGCGATCGAAGCCTCGCACCGCTTCCGCGTGTTCGGCCTGCCATTCCTCGAGCTGCGCTACGCGATCGCCCGCAAGTCGAGTGCAGCTACTCCTTGCGGAGCGTGACGTCGCGGCCACCTCAGGAAGCCGAGCCCGAAGAAGGCGACGACGACGGCGAACAAGGCGAGGCTATTCCGGCGCGCCCCGAGGCGAGTAGGCGGCGACGATCTCGTCGACCGTCATCGCGGTCCACTTCTGTTCCTCGAGCCGGTACTGATTGCGACGTTCCTGGGCCGCTGCGCTGCTCCCTCCCGCGCTCTCGTACGAGAGCGACTTGAGGTAGCCGAGACGAGCAGCTCGAAGCTTCTCGGCGAGGTGCACGAGCCGTGTCTCGGACTCCTCGTTCGCGATGGCGCGGGTGAGGGCAGCCTCCGCACGGTCGAGCTGCACGCGCTTCTTCTCGCCGCCTCTGCGCACGTACGCCGTCATGGGACCTCGTTGCTACCTCGGCTCGTAGCGCATCGCGACCGCGCCCGAGCCGTACTCGATCCGGTCGACGAGCTTCAGGTCCAGCGGCTTCGACAGGCCCGCGAACAATGCCGGTCCGTGGCCCACGAGCCGCGGGTGCACTACGAGCTCGTACTCGTCGATCAAGCCGAGCTCCGCCAACGCCATCGGCAGCTTCACGCCGCCCACGAACAACCCCTCGCCCGGCTGCCGCTTGAGCTCCCGAACGGCTTCACCGAGATCGCCACGCACGAGCTCCGCGTTCCAATCGACGTGCTCCAATGTGGAGGACACGACGTATTTCTTCGCCGCGTCGATCGTGCGCGCGAAGGGCTCCGTCCACGCGGGCATTCCTGCTTTCAGCGTGCCCCCGCGCCACGCCGACTCCATCATTTCATACGTCACCCGACCGAAGAGCAGCGCATCGGCCCGTGCGAGGTTCTCGGCTGCGCGACGATGCAACTCCTCGTCCGGCACCATCGCACGATGATCGCAGCAGCCGTCCAACGAGACGTTGATCGAGTACCGGAGCGATTGCACGGCGCGAGCGTAGCGCCCACGGCTGTCCGCGAGCAAGATGGGTCACCGACGCACGGCGTGCGAGTGCGGTAGCATGCGCACCCGATGGATCGCCCCACGGACGACGACGCTCGTTCACTGCTCGGACTGCCGATGGCGTACGTGCTGCCGGCGACGCAGGTGCTCGTCGCGGATGCGCGGCGGATCGTCGAGACGAACTTCGCGCTCGCGCGCGAGCCGGACGCGCTGGCGATGTCACCGATCTGGGAACGACAGGGCAGCCGCGCTGCGGTGCGAGCGTCGACGCTGCCCGCCGAGTTCGGCGGCCGCTACTTCACCGGCGGTGGACTCCTGGTGCTCGGCAAGCCGAGCGTGCGCACGCTCGTCGCGGAGCTGATGCCGTGGATGGCGGAGGATCCGGGCGGAGCCGCAGTCGCGTTGGAGGACACGCTCGAGGTGTGGACGAGCGACGGTGCACCGCTGCGTCCGCTCGAGGCGCTCTACGCCGGGCACTTCAAGCTGCTCTCGTTGATGCTCGCCGACATCGCGCGCAAGGCCGACGCCGGACTCGACACGCTCGACTGGATCGCATCGCTCGGCCTTCCAGTGGAGGAGTTCCGCGACGACGACGATCCGCCGGCCGATCAGATCCACGAGCGCATGGAGGCACGCATGGACGCGATGTGGGCCCAAGAAGACGCCTGGCTCGAGTCGGCGCCGGGTTGATCTCCGCGAGGCGCGTCGAGGCGTGCCTCGATCTCGGTGAGCTTCGTGTCGTCGGACGTCGCGACGACGACACCGTTCGCGCCGACGAGCACGAACGACGGTAGCGACACGTAGTGCATCAGCTGCGATCTCAGGAGCTCGCGCGTGGGCTGGTCCGTCCACGCCACGTCACCGGGGATGGGCGCGCGGCTCGCGACGAATTCTCGCGCGTCGTTGGGCCCATCCCACAGCACGTGGAGGATCCGCAGCTCGGGATGCGCAGCCGCGAGTCGGCGCAGCTCGGGCAGGGACGCGACGCATGCCTTGCACCACGACCCACCGAAGTAGACGAGCACGCCGCCGTTCTCGGCGCGGGTATCGATCGTGCCGCCGTTCACGTGGGTGAGCTCGATCGCGGGCCACGCATCGCCGGGCACCAATCGGATCGTGTCGCGCTTCTTCGACATGCTCTTCGCGAACGTCGCGGCGGCCGTTCGCGCGAAACGAGACGATTGGAGCTGACGCTCGATCGCGTCGCGAACGCGGGGATCGGCATCGTCATCGAGGTCGGAGAGGCGGAGGAACAGCAGGCGCGCCCCGACCGCGGGGTCGGGGTGCCGTTCGATCACCGCGTCGATCAACGCGTCGGCGCGCGCCGGCTCTCCGGAGAGCGACCCGAGGCTGCGCAGCGCGTCGGTCCATGGTCCGAGCTCCGGCGCGGTGGGATCGAGGACGTCGAGCAACTGCTTCGCGATCGCTCGGTTCTCCGGCGCTCCCGTACACTGGCCCTGCACGAGCGCCATCCAGGCCGCGCGCTCGACCACCGCTCGATCTGTCGCGGTCGCGAGCCGCACCAGCTCGCGCTCGATCGGCGCTGCTCGCTCGATGCGCTCCGCTTTCTCGACGGACGTGTCGAGACACGCGAGCTGGAGCGCGCCACCGTGCTCGTTGATCTCCGCGAGCGCCGCGCTCACCGATGCAGCGTCGCGATAGCGGACCTCGGCGAGGCGGCGCGGTCCGGACGGCGCACGGATGTCCACCTCCACCACGGGATCGAACGCGAATACGACCGCTCCCAATCGGTCGCGCATCACGAGGCTGCACGCGGACTGCATTCGGCAGCGTCGCTCGACCGGGAACGCATCCACCCGCTCGAACGGCGCGACCGGCAACTCACCGCCCGGGTTGAGACTGCCGGCGACCAGCGCGATGCCGGGGGAGAGCCGCAGGTCGACCGGCGTCTCCACCGACGCGTGCACGACGATGCGGCTCCACTCCTCCGGGACTGGATCCGGCGACTGCGTCGCGCGGCAGCCCGACAGCGCGAGTGCGGCGCTCCACAGAATGCCGACATCGATCGAATGGCGGCGCATTCGCAGTCCGACCGCGATCGTACCTGCTGGCGTCGAACGACTCCAGGGTGCTAGCACGCCGGGAACGCGCTGCTAGATCTCCCGCGGCACATACCCATGAAGTTGCAGAAGACCTACACCGCGTTGCTGACCAGTGATCTCGCAGCGGCCGAGGCCTGGTACACGAAGCTGCTCGGTCGGCGCCCGGATCATCGTCCGATGGACACGCTCGTGCAGTGGGAGCTCTTCGCGCACGGCGGCTTGGCGCTCTCGACCGACACCGAAATCGCCGGCAAGGGCGTGATGTTCGTCGTCGTCGACGATGTCGCGGCCGAGCGGCGCAGGCTGCAGGAGCTGGGGATCGTGCTCGGGGAAGACATCGAGGGCGACTACTCGACGCTGGCGCAGGTGCGTGACCCCGACGGGAACCTCGTGACGCTGGCGACGCCGCCCTCGCGTCCCTATCCCGCGGCGTGACGCGCTAAGCTCCGCGTATGCTGAAGGCGTACGGCTTCGCTCGGGTGAACGCGATGGCGCGCGGCAACACTCGCGACTTGCGTGTGTTGTGGGCGCTGGAAGAGATGGAGCTGCCCTACGAGATCGTGGGGATGGATCACCCGAACCATGATCTCGATGCACCGTCGTATCGCGCACTGAATCCCTTCGGACAGATCCCCACGATCGACGACGACGGTGTCGTGGTCACGGAGTCCGGCGCGATCCTCCTCTATCTCGCGCGCAAGAGCGGCAAGCTGATGCCGCGCGATCTCGCAGGTGAGGCACAGGTGCTGCGCTGGTCCGTCGCCGCGCTGAACACGATCGAGATGCCCGTGCTCGCGCAGTGGTTCGTGAACATCAGCGGCGGCAAGGGCACCAAGCCGAGCGATGCGCTGGGTGGATGGGCCGACATGCGCGTGAAGCAACTCGACGGCTGGCTGGCGAATCGCCAGTACATCTCTACGGACGACTTCACCGTCGCCGACATCCTCATGACCCACGTGCTCGGCGGCGGGACGGATCGAGAGCTGCTGAAGCCGTACGCGAACGTCCTCGCCTACCGCGAGCGCTGCATGGAACGCCCGGCCTGGAAGCGAACGCTCGCCGCGTACTGCGAGCGCGTCGAAGCGGCGTAGACCGCTACCCGAAGCGCGCTTTCACGTCGGCGATCGAGCCGACGACGAGCTTCTCGAGCACCGATCGATCGAGATCGTCGAGGCGCTTGAAGTAGAGGCAAGACTTCCCCATCTTGTGGGGCCCGAGCTTGGCCAACATCGCCTTCTGGCCCTTCTGCTCGGGCCACACGTAGACGACCAGGTCGCGACCACGGATGGCGAACGCCGCGAGCGGTGCCTCGCCGGAGTGTCCGCTCAGTCGGCGCGTTGCTGTTCGTTGCCGCGCGCGGCGAGGTAGTCCTCGACGCTCGCACCGGTGGTCTTGGTCTTCGTCTTGGCCATGGTTCAGCTCACGATTCCGCGGACCGCCCACGCCCGCGCGGTGAGGGCAATCGCTCCATCGGGGTCGCGCGGCAACGTCTCCTCGAGTCGCTGCGCCAACGTCGCACGGCGCCCCTCGTCGAGCGAGGCGACGTACGACGGCGCGGGACCCGTGGCGCCGAGGAACGGCCGCCAGTAGTCGTCGAAGCCGGTGAACGCGGTTGCGATCTCGATGGGCTCGCACCGCACGTCGGCGAGGCCGCTGCGCTCGAACAGCTCGGTGAGCGCGTCGGCGCGACAGAGCGGGAACCGGTGGCCTTCGTCGAGCTCCCGCGCCGCAGGATCGATCTCGACCGCCGCATCCCAGAAGCGACGGAGGAACTGCATGCCTTCGCCGTAGTCCCACACGCACGCGGACACCGTGCTGCCGGCCGCGGCGACCGACCGCATCTCCCGAAGCGCCGCCGCGGCGTCGGGAAAGAAGTTCAACGCGAAGAGCGACGCGACGCTGTCATAGCCCTCGTGAATTCGAGGAAGCCTTCCAACGCCGGCCACGACGAAATTGGCCCGAGGATCGCGAACGTGCTCTCGAGCGTAATCGACGAATGGCCCGGCGGGATCGCAGGCGAAGACAGAGGCAGGATCCGCGTGGGTGCAGATCGCGTGCGCGAGCGATCCGGTGCCACACCCGACATCGAGCCAACGAACGCGCCGAGGCACCTGCACCCACGCCACGAACCGAGGCGCGAGCCGTCGACTCCACCGCCCCATGAAGTCCTCGTAACTCGAGCCCGCCGCCCACTGGTCACGAACGCCCGTCACCTCGCCTCGTCGACGAGCACCGTAGCGCGCGCAACGCCTCGCGCGCAACGGTCAACGCCGGCGCGGGCCTAAGGCAGGCAGTTCGAGGCTTCCACTTCGTGGTCGATGAACATCTCGATCTCCGCCATGTTCTCCGGCGCGTATAGGTTCGCCTCGATCGCGTCGTCGGCGATGCCGAGGTGGTCGTGCAGGTCGGCCGCGTAGATCATCAAGAAGTGCGTGCGCAGCCACTGCGTGCGCACGAGGTCCACGTACTCCGGATCCGCCTTCAGGTCCGCATACAAGTCCGGGTACATCGTGCGCGCTCGGCCCAAGTACAGCTCGAGGTAGTACAGGAACGCGACCGCGCCGTCGCGCCCCGAGATCCCATACGGGATGTACTCGCCCACCACCCCGATCGCCGCCATGCCGTTGATGTAGCAGTTCATCTCGTCGAGCAGCTCGTAGAACCCGTACGTCCCCTGCGTCCCGGTCAGATACAGATCCGAGTACAGCGACGTCGAGTCGTCCGTGAGCATCCCGTAGATCTCCGAGCGATCGAACCCGTGCACCTTCGCCACCTCGTACTGCAGGTCGCCGCGCAGGAAGTACGCGAACGTGTCGACACCCGCGTGCCCGTAGTCCCAGCCGTGCGTGCCCTCGTGCACCTCCGTCATGAACCCATCCAGCAACCCACCGAAGCTCGACGTGTCCGTGAACGAGCCGAAGTACGGATCACCCTGCAGGTCCGCGACCAACGCCGCACCCGCAGGCCACCGGCGCCCGAGCACCTGCGACATCGTCTGCGCCCACGCGCCCGCATCGTACGAAGCCTCGAGATCCGAGATGTCCGCCTCCGGATCGAGCGGCTCGCAGTAGCAGTTGTCCGGACAGTCGGTCCCACCGTCGACGTCGCCACCATCGTCGCTGCCGTCGTCGTCGTGCGCATCGTCGCCGTGATCCTCGTCGCCTCGACTCGTGCCGTCGTCGTGCGCGTCGTCGCCCTGCTCGTCGTCCGCCACCGTCAGCTGCCCGCCGCTGACGTCGCCGAGATCGTCCGACGCACCGTCGCCCTCCCCCGTCGACTCGCCGGCCGTCAGGCCGGCCCACGGCCCCTGCCCCTCCTCGATCTCGCCACAGGCGAGCGACCAGACGACCGGAACGACGACGAGGGACGAACGAGCGCGGGACATCGCGCCCGCGCGCGAGCACGCGACGTGCCATCGCGGTTACGAGAGCCAATCCACGGTCCGCCTCGGACGCGCGGGCGCGGACTTGGGCAGATCGCCCGAACCGACTGCGCGAACCGACCGCTCGCCGCGCCGGCCGGTGACGGGCGCAAGATCGACACGCGGCTTCGGCCGTTCGTTCGGGCCGGCATGGGGATCCGAGGCGCAGCGATCGCGGTGCTCGTGGTGGGCTGTGCTCCCGCGATCGCGAGCGCCCGGACGCCCCTGCCGACCCTCGAGGTCGTCCCGCCGAAGCAGAAGCGCGTGCGCCTGCTCGACGTGCGCTGGGCCGCGCAGGTCGGCTACGGCTACTCGTTCACGCGCAAGGCACCCGCGCTCGTGCTCGGCACCGAGGCGCACGTGTCCTTCGTCGAGCTGTCGAGGGCCGCGCAGCTCCACGCGGCGCTCGGCATGTCCGGCCTCGTCGATCCGCGCCACGGCTGGTCGTCGCGGTCGAGTCTCCTCGGCGTCGACGCCGGCTTCGGCATCTCGCACCACGTGCCCGGCGGACCGGCGCTCGTCGCCACCGCGACCGTCGGCCCGCGCTGGGTGAACGGCCACGCGACGCCCGGCGCCGACATCACCGTTTCACCCGAAGGCACATCGCTGCGCGTCGACGGATGGGGCGTCGTCGGTCGTATCGACGCCTATCCGTTCTATCTGACGATCCCCGAGATCATCGAGGGCAATCGCGGATGGTTCCGCGAGTACGTCGCGTCCGGTCTGCACGTGTGGGCCGCGGCGCGCTACGACGTCCTTCGCAGCGCCCGCGGTCCCGCCATCGCGGGCGGCATCGGCCTCGATCTCGGGCGCATGTTGATCGCCCCGATCGTGATCCGAGCGACCCGCTCGCGCACCTGATCAATCCGGGAAGCACTCGTCGATCGCGCGCGACACGGACTCGGGCAGCTCGATGCACTCCTCGCGGCCGACGTAGTAGTCGTCGCCGCACTGGTCGACGGCGCTGCTGCCCTCGTCGCACGACAGCCGCGAGTTCAAGCACGCCGTGTACTCCTCTTCGAGCGGCAGCACGCACGCCAGCCAGTCGCGGGCGGCTTCCTCGTCGCGCGCGAGCGCGTCCTCGAGGCAGCGCTCCTGCGAGGGGCCCGGCGTCGTCACCGAGTCGATGCAGTCGTTGCGGCCCTCGTAGCCGAGCGCTTCGTGGCAGTCGCACCAGATCATCTGTTGCGAGGTGAGCTCGTCGTTGAACGCACGCACGACGTCCGCGAGGGGCTCTTCCTCGTCGTTGCACGCGAACGTGCCGAGGGCGAGCGGGATGAGGATGGGGAGGATGCGAGTCATTGGTGTCCACGTCTCCGCAGCCAGTCCGTGGCCGCAATGGCGTAGTGGGGATCGCGGTGGTTTCGATCCCTCAACCGGTCGGCTCGAGCTCGGCCTGGCCGCCGAGCAATCGGCCGAGCTGGACGTCGACGCCGCTGCCGAGGACATCGGTGTGCTCGACCGCCCGCCGCGTCGTGTCGCGCAGCTTGTCGCGCATCCGCATGAACCATCGCGCCACGGTGACCCGATGGACCCCGTACAGCGCCGCGATCTGCTCCTGATCGAGTCGGTGGAGCACACGATGGCGCAGCAGGTTGCGCTCGCGCGGCTCGAGCTCGCGCAACGCCGACTCGAACGCGAGCGCGAAGCGTTCGCGACGCTCGTGCACCACGAGGTGGCGCTCGGGCGTGTCGCCGATGGCCAGCTCGCAGTCGCGCACCGGCACTTCGATCGCCGCGCGACGCCGCCGCGCGAGCGTGAGCACCTCGCGCAGGACGCAGACGCGCAGCCACGCGCCGAGCGGCGCCGTGCCGCGATAGCTACGGAGCTTGGCCGGGCGATCGTCGGCATCCACGAGCACGCGCTCGAGCAGCGTCTGCCGCACGTCGGCTCGGTCGACCGGAGCGACGTGCAACCGCGCCATCGCGCCGTCGATCATCCCGGCGTAGCGCTCGACGAACGTTCGTTGCGCGTGCGCGTCGCCCTCGATGCAGGCACGTGCGAGCGCGAGATCTTCTGCGAGCTCTTCCACCGTCGTCATCGTGATTCTCCCGCGTCGCAGCTCGGCGCCGACGTTGCGTTCAACATCCGATCGAGATGCATGGCCGCGACGTGACCGATGGACGCGCATGCCGTGGTCGCGGCCAACAGCAGGCCCACACGTGCGCGCCGTCGCGAACGATGCGAGAGCACCTGGACGAGCTCGGTCACGGATGCGAAGCGAGCCGACGGATTCGTCGACAGCGCACGCCGCAATGCGCGAACGATCCGCCGCGGCACCGCGTGTCCGCGCGGAGGCTCGCACCGCCCGCCCTCCGCGAGCTGCAGCTGCACCCACAACTCGCGCGCGGCGAAGGGTCGCCGTCCGAAGAGCGCTTCCCAGATCACGACGGCATATGCGTACTGATCGGCGCGCGCGTCGGCATCGGCCCCTCGCAGCAGCTCGGGCGCCATGTAGGCCGGCGTGCCCGCGAGCATGTCGATGGTCGAGGCACACAGCTCCACGCTCTCGATGTCGTCCGCACCGCGTTGCGTCGGCGAAAGGCCGCTCACGAGCCCCAGGTCGGCCACGCGCACGCGACCGTCGTGACCGATGAGCACGTTGTCCGGCTTCACGTCGCGGTGCACGAGGCCGCGGGCGTGCAACGCCGCGAGTCCGCGCCCGACCTGCACGAGCGCGTCGATCACCTCGGGTACGGAACGCGAACGCACCGCGAGCCATTGCCCGAGCGTGGTGCCCTCCACCAGCTCCATCACCGCGAACGTGTGCGCGTCGCAACGACCGACGTCGTACAGCGCGACCACATGGGGATCGTTCACGCGCGCGAGCGCCCGCGCCTCGGCGAGCAGCCGCGACGGTGAGTCGTGACGCCACAGCTTGATCGCGACGGTGCGATCGAGCTCGCGGTCGTGGGCGGCGAGCACCTCCCCCATCGCACCGCGCCCGATGCGACGCAGCACCGTGTAGCGGCCGAGTCGATCGCCGGGCTCGAGGTCCGCCACGACGGAGACGGGCCGCTCGCACGCGAGCGCGGCGACCAGGCTGCAGCAGTCCGCGCAGCGATCGAGGTGGTGCTCCACCTGCGCCCGCGTCGCGTCGTCGTCGCATCGGCGAACGAACCGATCGACCGTCGCCTCGCCCGGACAGTCGCTGTGGTGCATCGTGCTCATCCGTCGAGGGAGCGGTACGAACCGCCGCACGCGCTCGGCCGCGGCCGTCCCTTGCGGAACCTCACGGACGATTCCCGGCGATCCGCGGCCGAGCCGGAGCGACCCGCCGTATTCGTGATGCCAGGCGATCGATCGAATGGATCCCCAACGCGAACGCGTGCTGTTCCGTCTGCTCGGCGGCGCGCCGGATCGGCTGAGCCGACCGGAGAAGGAAGCGATCCTCGCCGGCGTGCTCGCGCATGCCGAACAGCCGGCGCACGGGCACAAGCCCGCACGCTCGGGCTGGTGGGCGATCGTCTTCGCGTGCGCCCTCGCGGCCGCGCTCGTGCTCGTGTTCCGCGGCCGCACCGAGCCGAGCCCCGCGGTGATCCACCACGACGACGCCCTCGTGCCGCGTGGGCTCGGCGACGCCGTGCCGCAGATCACGATCCTCTGCGACGATCGTCCGCTCGCTGGTGCGTGCCCGAGCGGCGGCGAGCTCGGCTTCGAGGTCGCGGCGCTCGGCGGCCTGCACCACCTCGCGATGTACGCGAAGCGCGAGGACGGGCCCGTGATCTGGTACGCGCCCGCCACGGCCGACGGACGCAGCCTCGCACTCGATGCCGCTCACGACACCGCGCTCGTGAGCGAGCGTGTCACGCTCGGGCCCGAGCACGCGCCCGGGCGCTATCGCGTCGTCGCGGTGTTCTCGGCGCAACCGCTCGATCGCGATGCGATCAAGGCGGTGATGCGAGCGGAGCGTCCGACGAGTCGCGACGTCGTCGTCGTGGAGCGCGAGCTGTGGGTCGAGTGACGCTCGCGCTCGTGATCGCCGGGCTCCTGCTCGGCGCCTCCGAGGCCCGCGCGGCCGAGCGCACCTACGCGCTCGTCGTCGGCAACCGCGTGCCGCCCGCGTCGCACGACGGGCTGAAGACGCTGCGCTTCGCCGACGACGACGCGATTCGATGGGCGGAGCTGCTGCGTCGACTGCCGGGCGCGACGCAGCTGCTCACGGTGCTCGACCGTGACACGCGAGCACGCCACACCGACGTCACGATCGCCGGCACGCCGACGCTCGCAGCGGTGCGCAAGTCGATGGCTGCATTGTCGAAGCAGGCCGAGGCCGCACGGAAGGGCGGCGATCGCGTGACCTTCGTGCTCGTGTTCAGCGGCCACGGCGCGGTGCGCACCGACGGCGAGTCGTTCCTCGCGCTGCTCGACGGCGAGCTCACGCGCGAAGTGATCTTCACGGAGATCATCGAGCCGTTCCCGGCGGACGTCGTGCACGTGGTGATCGACGCCTGCCATGCCGGAGGCGTGGTGGGCGTGCGCGGCGACGACGACGAGTTCGCCGAGGAGATCGACGGCACCACGCGCTCGGTCACCGAGGACGACGCGCAGAAGTGGCTGCACGCGCGCACGCTCGCGCGCTTCCCCCACGTCGGCGTGCTCGCGGCCGCGAGCGCGGGCGAGCAGGCCCACGAGTGGTCGGAGATCGAGGCCGGTGTGTTCAGCCACGAGGTACTGTCGGCGCTGTGGGGCGCCGCCGACATCAACGGCGACTTGCGCATCGAGTACAGCGAGGTGCAGGCGTTCGTCGCGTCGGCGAACCGCGGCATCGACGACCCGCGCGCGGTGCCGAAGATCGTGGCGCACGCTCCCGATGCGTTCCCCCACTCGGCGATCGTGGATCTCGGCGCGCTGCGCGATGCGGTGTTCGTCACGGGCGACGCTTCGGGCATCGGGCGATTCCACGTGGAGCTTCCCGGTGGACGACGGCACCTCGACGCGCACCTCGACACTGCGGCCGCGACGATCGCCCTGCCCGCCGGCGGCACGTCGTATCTGCGCACCGACGACGCCGAGGTGGCGATCGATGGCGCCGCATGGTTCGAGCACCTCCACCTCGCTCCGCAGGACAGCGCGGCGCGGGGCAGTCGCTCCGAGGCCTATCGGCGCGGGCTGTTCCGCGAGCCGTTCAACCTCGACTACTACCGCGGCTACATCGACAGCATCGACAGCCCCTCGGTGCGCTTCGACGTGAAACGGCGCGCGATCACTGCGCCCGCGCCTGCGCCCGTGCTCTCGCCCCCGAGGGCGCCCGTCGACACCACGCCGCGGCGCCGTCGCACGCCGCCGGATCCGGCGACACGCATGCGCCGGGGCGGTATCGCGGTGGGGGTGCTCGCAGGTGCGGCGACGACCGCCGCGATCGTCACGGGCGCGCTGGCCGGCAAGACGCGTGCGGAGTTCGACGCGACGGATCTCGAGGCTCCGAGTCACGAGCTCGCCGATCGACATCGCGGTCTCGCCGCGGCGGCGATCGCCACGGGCACGACTGCGGCGGTGGGTTGGGCCGTGTCGGCCGTGCTGCTCGTGAAGAGCGCGAAGGCCCGTAAGCGCAAGCTCGCGCGTCACTGACAGACGTCGGCGTCTTCCCAGCACAGCACGTCGGTCGGCAGATCGGCGCACGTCGTCGGCATCGCGGCCGAACAGACCTCGTTGCGCGCGAGGCACCCGACGAAGCAGGCCGCCGGGTCGACGACGATCCCGCACATCGAGTCCGCGAACGTGCACAACGTCGAGCACGACTCGACGCAATCGAGCGACTCGCACGCGTCGCGGGTCGCCCACCCGTCGTACGCGTCCGCGCAGCCCTGCGCGTCCAGCGTGGGGACGAGCGGCGGCGTCGCGTCGCTGCCGGCGAAGCAGCGGTCTTCGCAGTCCGTGATCGCAGTGCAGTCGTCCGCGGCGTCGCAGATCGAGGTGCAAAACACGTCGCACGCGCCATCGCGACACTGCTCGTCCACGCACGCGCGCGCGTCCACGCAGTCCTGCGACGTGTGACACGCGGTCTTGCCGTCGAGCGGCAGCGTGCACGCGAGGACGAGTCCGAGCGCGCCGCCGACCGTGATCGTCCTCACCGCCATCGCGCGACGTCCACGAGCGTAGAACGGCGGACGACCGCATCGCAAGGCGCCCGCTTGCGCTCGCACGGGCACGCATGCGAGACACGATCGCGACGTGTCCACCCGCTGCCCGGACCTCGTGCTCCTCGCCGTCGTCGCCGCGACGGGTTGCGGCACGCTCGACACGCTCACGGACCCGCTGCCGGACCCGGACATCCCGAGCGACTACCCGCAGCTCGACGGGTATATGGACGGCAAGGCCGAGCTCGTCGTCGACGGCGAGATGGTGTCCACCAAGGACGATGGCGCGACCTACTACGATCCCGGTGGCCTCGATCCGAAGCCGTTGCCGACGTGGGTGTCGTTCGACTACACGCTCGATCTCGAGTGGCTCGCTCCGGAGGAAGGCACGTACGAGACGAGCAAGGGCGAGCTCGACGCGAGCTACGACGACTACGAGGTCGGTGATGGGTGCGGCTCGGGCACGCTCGTGATCGTCGGCAGGAAGCACGTCGGCGGCGTGCTCGACAGCGACGCGATCTGGGGCACGATGCAGCTGGAGCTGTGCGACCTCGACTACGACGGGAACGTCCTGGATCGCGTGGAGATCTCGGGGCGGTTCTCGTCGATCGTGACCGAGTTCTAGCCGGCGTTCTCGAGGGGCGAGCCCTTGTCGACGTCGTAGTAGGCCGTGCCCATCCGCTTGTAGCGGCGCTCGGTGCCGCACACGTCGAGCACGAAGCTCGCGTCGCCGATGCCGCCCTCCATCGACTGCTTCACCTGGATCTTCTCGGTGGGGCAGTCGTGATCGAAGCTGGCTTGCTGCACGAGCTTCTTGTCGCTCGACTTGAACCCCATCGACGCGCATGCGCCGGCGGACAGGGCGACGAGGACGAGCACGAAGGATCGAAACGAGGTGGTCATCGACAGCGCGGATGCACGGCGTGGTCGCGTGTAGCGGTGCGTCGCATCGGCGTGAACGCACGTGGACTCGGCGCTACACGAGTCGCCAGTCGGCATCCCCCGGCTCACCATGCTCCGACGAACCGGACCTCTCTTCGCAGTGGTGCTCTCCTTCGCGCTCGCGACCCAGCTCGCGTGCAATGACGACGACGACTCCGACGACGGGGCCGGCGACGACGCGGCCGACGATGCGGCCGACGACGACGACGATGGTGCCCCGGCCGACGACGGGGACGACGACGGCGCGGTCGACAACGTCGCGGCCTGCGAGGACTTCATCGCCGAGTTCGACTGCAATACGCTCGATCTGTCGATGTACCTGATGTGCGATCTCTACGCGCAGACGACGTGCGACATCGCGGACTACTTCGACTGCCTCGCCGACGAGGCCACCTGCGACGCGGCCGCCTTCAGCACGGCCGCGACCAACTGCGCCTCACTCGCCACGTGCGGCTGAGTCGACGTCGAGCCCCGCTTCCTGGAGGTGGCGCAGGAGCGCGTCGCGGATCCTCGTCTCGAGGGTCCGCACGCGCCGACGCGAGCAGGCCATCGATGCCGCGACATCGTCCTGCGAGCGCTCGTCCTGGAAGCGCAGCTGCACGAACGTGCGCGACTCGTCGTCGAGCCCGGCCACGAACTCGCGGGTGGCCGCGACGATGCGGTGATGCCCGAGCGCCTCGTCCGGCGCCGGATCGGGGTCGTCGGCCTCCAGCGCCTCGTCGTCCACGTCTTGGACGACGCGGCCGCTCGCGCGTGCGCGATCGACGAGCAGATTGCGCACGATCCTCCGCAAGTACGGCCGGTACGGCCGAACTCCGTCGTAGGCCGAGCGTGCGCCCTCGGCGAACGCCCGCACGAACGTCTCCTGCACGAGCTCGGCGACCGTGTCGGCATCGCGCACGCCGAACCGTCGGATCCACCGTTCGACGTCGCTGACGTAGAACCAGTACACCTGCGTGAGTGCGGCGACGTCGCCCTCCCGGAACGCCAGGAGCAGCGCACGGCTGTCGGCGAAGAGAGTCATGCGCGCCGCCCGTGTGTACCACGGCGGCGCTCGCAAATGGGCGACCGCTCAGCACTCCGCGGCGCACGCGAACGTCGCGATCTCGGCGCAGTCGCTCGTCCACGCGTCGTCGCAGCAGCCCGGGAACACCTCGCACACACACGCTTCGATCTCCGGGACGTCGCAACCCGGCGCGTCGGAGGTCTCGCAGCACGAGCCACCGGGAGTGAGCGCGCACGTCCCTCCGCACGACAGATTGTCGACGCCCACGCAGATCTGATCCCAGGCGCCCGTGCAGCACTGCGGCACGACGGAGCACACGCAGCTCGCGACGTCGGTGTCGTCGCAGCCGATCTCCGGATGCACCGAGCAGCAATCGCCCGCGTAGGGTCCGAGGTCCGTGATCGCGAGCGCGTAGTCGCCCGATTGGCCGAGCGCGCCGTCGACGGCGACGAGTAGGGCCGCGTCGGCCTCGAGCGTGAGCACCACCTCGGAGCGGCCGGCGACGGCGAGCTCTGCGTCGTCGTTGCATGACCAGAGCTCACCGGCGCAATCGCTCTCGAAAACCGAGAGGACGGTGTCGAAGCCCGAGCCCGCGGTGGAGATCGCGTAGTTCGAGGCGACGGGGGCGGTCCACAGGATCTCGACGTCGGGTGCTCCACCGCCGCCGCACGGCGAGTACACGTCGTCGCCGCCCTCGACCGTGGTCCCGACGCCGGCGAACGGCGCGTCGCTGCCGACGTCCTGCGGCGTGCAGAGGGGCTGCGTGATCGACAGCGTGTACGTGCCGATCGACCCCGCGTCGTAGCCATCGATCACAATCGCGAGCACCTGCCCTGCGGTCGCGTCCACCTCGATCGCGGATGCGAGGCCGCTCGCGTCATCGTTGCAGCCGAGCTCGTCGCCGCCGCATCCGTCGAGCACGTACAGGAGCGTGTCGTAGTCGGATCCGAACGTCGCGATGCGCCAGTGCCCGTCGGCGGGCGCGGTCCACTGCACGACGACCTCCTCGGACAGCCCGCCGCCGCACGAGCCGGCCCACTCGTCGCCGGCGCCTTCGTTCGTGCCGATCTCGGTGACGGTGGCGTCCGAGCCGAGGTCGAGGTCGGGGCACTCGATCGGCGCGCCGGTCGAGCTCGAGCCCTCGACGGACGAGGTGCTCGTGTCGCTCGTGCTGGTGTCCATCGGCGACGACGTCGTCGCCTCATCGGGCGGATCTCCGCTCGACTCGGGCTGCCCGCCCGCGCTCGACGAGCCGTCGTCGGGATCGACGCTCTCGCCGGGCGCGGACGGGTCGCCGTCACCGGTCGAGCTCGAGCTCGATCCGGCGTCACCCACGGCGGCTCCGTCGTCGGGACATCCCGCGATCGCCACGCTCGCGACCCACAACAGCACGACGTGACGACGCATGGTCTCCCTATCCGCGAGCCACGCCGGCGGGTTGCCGCCGCGGGTCGACATCAGGGGAGTGGCCGCACGCGGCCGATCGGATCACGGCTCGTAGACGCCGCCCTCGAGCGGTCGAGGTTCAGGACCTCCCACTGCTGGATGACCAGCTCGCGGAGCCGCTAGCCGACCGTCCGGCGCCGTCGGGTCGTGAGGACACCGGCGAGGCCGACGAGCATCCACGCGAGTCGGTCCGCGCGCGGAGCCGCCGTGCAGCTGCAACCCTCGTCGTCGTCGTCGGCCGCGGTGTCGGTGCCGTCGTCGCCGCCGCCGTCGCTCGATCCGGTGGCACTCGCATCCGTCGCGCTCGCATCCGTCGCGCTCGCATCCGTCGCGCTCGCATCCGTCGCGCCCGAGCTACCGTCCGCGCCCGAGCTGCCGTCCGCCGATCCATCGCTCGACGCGGAGTCGCTGCCGCTGCTCGTGTCCGGCGCCATCGTGCACTGCGGATCCTCGACGACGCAGCACCGCCCATCCGCCTCGCACGACGGCCGCCCGTCCTCGATCGCGCACCCCTGCCCTGGGCAGCAGATCGGATTCGCCGACTGGCAACCGTGCCCTTCGTCCCAGAACACGCAGAAGCCGTCGGGGCAATCGTCCGACGTCTCGCACGCCGGACATCCGCCCGCACGCACGACTGCCGGCACGAGCCACATCGAAGCCGCCACACACCCCACCATCAGCCCACGAGACAAACGCATGCGCGCGAGTATAGAAGGATCGGCGGCTCTACGCTCGCTCACGACCGTGCGAGAACACGAGCCCGAATCACCGACGACCGCAATCCTGCGCTGCGACCCAGTCACGGCGATGAGCAGTGCGATTGCCGCACAGCCGCGGCGCCGGCCCGATCGCCTACCCGCCGAACGTTCCGAAGCTGACGTTCAAGCCCAGCAGCAGAGCGTGGACGATCTCGCGTTGGCCTCGCTGACGCGGCCGCGACACCTCTCCCCAGACGGCGAACCCCGTGAGCGTCTCGAGCATCGAGGTGGGCTCCGATCCGACGGGAAGCCTGAACATCAAGCCGTAGACGCCCGTCGGCACGAACACTTCGCGCGCCTCCCCTGCGGGCACATTGAGCAGGTAGACGCCACCCATCGCCACCGGATTCGCGATGGGGATTGCCGGCTTCGCGTCGCGGAAGTTCCATATCTCGAATCCGAACGTCACGCCCGCTCTGAACGTGAAGGTCTGCGACACCGCGTACTCGCTCGACGTCTCCGCGTAGGGGTTCCCGCGCAGGCGCGTCATGACAGGTGTGCTGATCGAAAAGAACGGACGTGCCCCGTGGACGCGCTTCCCCGAGGTGATCGCCATGACGGGAACCTTGCGGAGCTTCACTCGGAACGTGGACTTCGCGCGTTCCTGATCGACCGCGAAGAACGGCGCCTGTCCTTCCGTATGGGAGATCCGGACACGCACGAGCTCGTGCTCCTTGACGCCTTCGAACTCGCTGGCTGGGATCGTGTAGACGAAGCGGCACGTCTCCGCGTACCACACGGGGTTCTTGCGGGCTCCCGAGTTCACGAGCTCGATCGGTGGGACCGTGCTCACGGTCTTCCACTCGCCGGAGTCGTCCAATTTCTCCACCGCGACTCGAAGCACCTGATTGCCGAATTGCTCGTAGAACTTCTCGACTTCCTGCTTGCCGGAGCACGTTGAGCTCGAGTTCGGCTCGATCATGACCTCGCACCGCTTGTTGTCCTTGCCCCTGAGGTCGAGCACGTGGGCTGCGCCGTTGGGCTGTGGAGCTCCGCGGCCGCACGCGATCGTCACCGAATCACCGAGCGCGATCGGTCGCCAGTACTCTCTGGCGACGGGCAACGTGATGGCAGGGAGGGTCCCGAGTCGCACCGTCTCCGTGGCCAGTGCAGCAGGAACCTCGGTGGGGTCGATCCACGCGTCCCCGACGGCGACGGCGACCGAGAGCTCGCCCTCGTGTGCGCCGATGGAATTCGGGTGGAGGCAGAGGGCGCCATCGCGGACCTCGAGGCGCTGCTTCTTGCACGCCTTCGCGGATCCGACCTTCGCCTGATACGTCGCGCCATCGGGCACTCCGACGATGTGAAGCAGGTTCTCCTGTCCGACGGCGATCGCCGGGTCCTTGATCGTCCGGATGCCCGCGACTTCCACGGCGACGATGGTCTGCGGTGGTCCGGATGCGTCGATGCTCACAAAGGGCTTGTCGCCGAGGACGCGGCTACCGTCCGGATAGGCGAAGGCGAGCTCACCCGCGTAGCGGACGCGCGTGCGTCCGACCCGAGCGAACCGGACCTCCGCGATGCCCGGCGCGAGCATGACGAACGTTCGATCCGTCGCGAAGAGCGTCTCCCCTTCGGCTGCCGCCACGCGCCACAGGGTCTTGTCCTCCTCGACCGGGCATCCTCGGCTCTCGACGCGAAAGAGCGCGGTCGCGTCGACGCGATCGGAGCTCACGCGCGTCAGCTGCTTGAACGCATATCGACAGTCCGTGAGGCTGATCTGGGCCGTTACGGTCTTCGACTTCGTGGTCGCCCCATCGAGGACGCGGATCCCGACGTTCGGCAGCTGGAAGACCGCTTTCGTGCCCGACGGGAGCAGCCACTGACCCCGCGGGTGGTCGGGGGACGGCGCGAAGAACGTGTACTTCTTCGATGCGTGCTCGTAGAGACCGGGGCTGATCGCGAGCCCCACGGTCGCTTGCACGTCGAAGAACGAGCCGACGTCGCTGGTGTCCGGCGTGCGGCGCAGCTGCAGAGGAACGATCGTGGGCTCGACGGCAAACGCGACGACGGCTTCGTTCAGTCGAGTGCGCGCGAGCTTGCTTCCATCTCTCGGATCGAGGACGTCGTCCGCAGGCCACTGGATCGACGCCGCATCGACGAGGCGCGACGCCGTGTCGGCGTCGATCGGTCCGGTACACAGATCTCCGGAGCATGCGAGCTCGCGCGCGGTCGCTTCGGCGCCGAGGATGATCCGAATCTTCGTCACGTTCGAGCTCACGGCCCGCTTGACGGCGATCTGCTGCGGCACGCCTTTTCTGTCGAGCAAGACGATCGGCGAATGCGATACCGAGTCGTCGGGCGCCGAGACGAGCGAGATGACGGTGTTCTTCGGGGCGGCGGTGCAATCCGTGCCCGCTTGCACGGTGAGCTGCGTCGTTCCTGCAGGAATCGGGACGGTCCTGGTCGCGCCCTCGGGACACAGGAACTGACCACTCGGTAGCTCGACGGAGAGCGTGCCGCTGCGGTGTGCGTATTGCAGCTCCTGATCGGCCGGGGGCGGCCCTGCAAAGAGCGAGGCCCAAAAGAGAGCGATGAGGCCGTGCATGGCTCGTTCTCCCGTCGCAGGCTCAGTCCGCCTCGTCGGAGGCGCCGGTCGTTCCGGTCGTCTCCGCCGAGGGCGGCTCGAAGCAGAGGCCAGACTCGGAATCGGCGAGCAGCGCTCCGGTGATCGGCGGCGCGCACTCTCCCGCCACGAAGCGCACACCGGAGAGTGGGCAGTCGGCCGCAGAGACGCTGAAGATGCAGCGATTCACGGGCGCGCCGTCGGCGAGCTCGCAGAGGCAGGCGGTGTTGTCGGCGCACGTGCTCGGGCTGCCGCCGAGCCCGGGGAGTCCACAGCCCGACTCGGGTGGCGCACACAGTCCGAGGATGGGATCCGGAGCGATGAAGAGGGTCGGCGCGGGGATGCGGACGTCGTCCGCGACCGTGCTCGAGGAAGGACGGGAAACACACTCGAGCGGATGCGACCAGAGCCAACCGGACTCGCACACGTCGAGCGCGATCTGCTTGGCACAGGAATGGCTCTCGCAGTCGCAGACCTCTCCTGCAACGCAGGCGATGAGGGATCCGTCCGGACGTTTCTGTCCGCACGGCTCCTCCGTCGGTCGTAGCGGTGGGCAGAACTGGAAGTCGGGGGTGGCTTTCTGCTGGTCGACGACGGAGTCGATGTGCTTCTGCTCGACGCAAGCGTCTTCGTCGTCGGCCTGCTCCTCGAAGACGTAGGACCAGCCACTCGGGCACGCCGAGTCTTGCTCGGCGCACCGCTGCTCGTCGCAGACACAGACCTGACCACGCGCGTCGCAGGTTCGAGGCGCTCGCCCGTCCGGTGCCACGTCGCCGCAGGGGAATGCGTCTTTGCACGCCGCGAGGGGGGCGAAGCCCAGAGCGAAGACGGCGATGAGCGTGGGTGTGATCGATCGGCCAGTGCGCGCGCTCGCGGGCTGCGAGTCGGGCAGGCTTCTGGGGGGAGTCGTCGGAGCTCCGGCGGCGACCACATCCAGTGGTGTCCAGCGGACCCGAATCGATCCCGACGATCATCGGAACGCCCGGCCAGACTCGAGGAGGAGCAGAGGTCCGTGCGCGGTCGACTTCAGCGTGAGTCTCTGCCAAGGCGTCCCACGCGCGACTTGATGGGCCGCGCCCTGCAGCCACGGGCGGATCCTCCGAGCAGTACTACGAGGAAGAGCCCGCCCTGAAGGACAAGTTCACGCTTCAGGCGCGGAGTCGGCCTGCTGATCGTCGTGGAGACCGGCACGGCGGTCCGCGTCTTCGCGCTCGAGAAGCGGACGACCGGTGGCTTCGACACCGTCGACTTCGAGGTGCCGCCGCCGTGACTACTTCGTGGGCTTGCGCGGGCGGTTGATGCCGTACGCGTCCAGCCGAGCGAGCAGTGTGTTGCGCGAGATGCCGAGCAGTCGGGCCGCGCGCGTCTGGTTGCCCGCGCACTTCTCGAGCGCATCGAGGATGCGCTGGCGCTCCGGATCCGGATCCACCGCGCGATGATCGCCCGTCTTGCTCGCGCCACCACCCGTCGTGGGCGGCAGGTGATCGAGCGTGATCTCGTTGCCGTTGCACAACAGTACCGCGCGCTCGAGCGCGTTCTGCAGCTCGCGGATGTTGCCCGGCCAGTGGTGCGACTTCAGCCACGCCATCGCGTCGGGCGAGATCGTCGGCACCGTGTCGCGCTCCGCTCGCTGGCTCGACTCTTCCACGAAGCGGCGCGCGAGCTCCTCGATCTCGCCGACGCGCTGACGCAGCGGCGGGATGACGAGCGAGATGCCGTTCAGCCGGTAGTAGAGATCCGGGCGGAACTGCCCCGACTGCACCGCATCGGCGAGCTCGCGGTTCGTCGCCGCGATGAAGCGGATGTCGAACGGCTTGGAGCGGATGCCGCCCACGCGTCGCACCTGACGCTCTTCGAGCACGCGCAAGAGCTTCACCTGCACCGACATCGGCAGCTCGCCGACCTCGTCGAGGAACACGGTGCCGCCGTCGGCCGCTTCGAGCAACCCTTGCTTCATCTCCACCGCGCCGGTGAACGAGCCGCGCTCGTGTCCGAACAGCTCGCTCTCGAGCAGCTGCTCCGACAGCGATCCGCAGTTGAGCGGCAGGAACGCGCGATCGGCCCGCGGCGACATCGCGTGGATGCGCCGCGCGAGCACGTCCTTGCCGACGCCCGTCTCACCGAGCAGCAGCACGTTGATCGTGCTCTTCGCGACGCGCTCGGCCAGCTGGTAGATGCCGGCCATCGTGCGATCCTCGATGACGAGGCTGCCCGACTCGCTGGCCTCGGGCGCCGCCGCGTCCTCGAACGGCGACTGGATCATCAGCAGGGCCGAGCCGACCTCGAACGTCTCGCCGGGCGTGATCGCGACCTTCTGACCGGCCGCGAGGGGCTTGCCGCGCACGCGCGTGCCGTTGCTCGAGCCGGCATCGCTGATCTGGATGGGCCGACCCTTCTCGAAGAACAGGTGGGCATGCTCGCGCGACACCGACGGATCGTCGATACGGAGGTCGGAGTCGTCACCGCGCCCGATCTTGACCGTACCGTTGTCCGGCAGGGGGTGCGTGCTGACGCGATCCCCCGCGATCACCAGCATGCGGCGCGACGAGATGTCCGCGCGCGGGCTGACGGGAAGCGTGCTCGGGACCTCTGCGACGTTTCGAGCGCCGATCGGAACCCGATCACCACCCTGCCCTCGTTCGTTCGGATCGCTCATGCCGCCGGCGTGGTCGTGAGTCTAACAGGCTAGCGTCTCCTGCGTCCTCAGCGCAAGCGGCGCACAGCGGCCCTCGCAGGCACGCGCACGATGTCCGATCCTGGCGCCGATGGGTCGCGATCGCGGCAACCCGAGCGTCGACTCTGCGGCCGCCGAGACCCTGCCCCAACACCGCGCGAGCGAGGCCGTCGCCCGCGAGCGGGGTCGGCTCGTGGGCCGCTACATCGTGCTCGGCGAGCTCGGATCCGGCTCGATGGGCGTCGTCTTGCGCGCCTACGACCCCGAGCTCGATCGCCGCGTCGCGCTCAAGCTCGTGCGCACGCAGGGGCGCGATCCGAAGGAGCGCGATCACTCGCGTGCACGACTGTTGCGAGAGGCGCAGACGCTCGCGCAGCTCTCCCATCCGAACGTCGTGGGCATCTACGACGTCGGCAGCGAGCCCGCCGGCGGCCCGGGATCGCCCGACGACGTGTGGATCGCGATGGAGCTCGTCGAGGGTGGAGATCTCGCCGCGTGGCTCGCCGATGCCCGGCGGCCGTGGCAGGCCGTGCTCGACGTGCTCGTGCGTGCAGGCACCGGTCTGCACGCGGCCCACGTCGCCGGCATCGTGCACCGCGACTTCAAGCCCGCCAACGTGCTGCTCGAGCGAGACGGCGAGACCGTGGAGCGCGTCGTCGTCACCGACTTCGGCCTCGCGCGGCCCGACGGCACCTCGTCCTCCGAGCCGAGTGGCGCGGAGATCGGCTCGCCCGGCTCGGAGGATCCGGGCCTCACCGAGGTCGGACTCACGGTCGGCACGCCGGCCTACATGGCACCGGAGCAACACCTCGGCGCGACCACCGACGCGCGCGCCGATCAGTACTCGTTCTGCGTCGCGTTGTACGAGGGCCTCTACCGCGAGCGTCCGTTCTTCGGACGCGAGCCCGCGCTGTTGCTCGCGACCAAGCGCGCCGGGGTCAAGACGCCGCCCCGCACCGCGGAGGTGCCACGTCGGCTGTGGCCGACGATCGCACGCGGGCTGTCGTACGCGCGCGAGGATCGATTCGCATCGATGGCCGAGCTGCTCGCCGCGCTGCAGCACGCGGCCTCGGCCCCGCGTCGCCGCGGCACCGCAGTGGCCGCGGTCGCCGCCATCGGTCTCGCCGCGATCGTCGTGCCGCGCTTGCGCGCGCGCGAGGACGTGCTGTGTCGCGGCGGCGTGGACGACACCCGAGCCGTGTGGAACGACGAGCGGCGCGCGACGATCGACGCGGCGTTCGTCGCCACGGCGAAGCCGTTCGCGGGCGCGGCCGTCGAGCGCGTCGCAGCGGCCGTGGACGAGCGCACCGCCGCGTGGGTGGCCGCGCACCAGGACGCGTGCGCGGCGACGTGGATCCGCGGCGAGCAGTCCGCGGCGCGACTCGATCGTCGCATGGCGTGTCTCGATCGGCGGCTGGCGGAGCTCGATGCGGTGGTCGGCGTGCTCGAGCAGGCCGATGCGGCTACGGTCGAGCGCGCGCGCGAGCTCGTCGCGGGCCTGCCGGCGATCGAGCGCTGCGCCGATCCCGACGCGCTGGCCGGCGAGCCGCCACCGCCCGCCGACGCCGACGTGGCCGCGCGCGTGCTCGCGGCGAGGAGCGAGCTCGATCGCGTGCGCGCGCTCGTGGGCGCTGCACGAACGCACGAGGCCGGCGAGGCGCTCGGTCGGCTGCGCGCGCGCGTGGCCGACGTCGATCATCCTGCCCTCTTCGCCGAGATCGAGCTCGAGCACGGCCGTTGGCTCGATGCGCTCGGCCGCCCGGCGATCGTCGAGCTGCAGGAAGCCGCTCGGCTCGCGCGCGCGAGCGATCATCGCCGCGTCGAGGTCGAGGCGTGGATCGCCATCGTCCGGGGGGCGCGCCGCGCCGGTGACGTGGGGCGTGGACGCTTCGCCGGATCGATCGCCGCCGCCACGTTGCACCGGCTCGCCGACGACCCCGAGCTCGCCGCCGAGCTCGCATCGGAGCTCGGCGGCCTCGCGTTCTCCACCGGCGACGACGCAGTGGCGCTCGCGTCGTTCGAGCGCGCGCTCGCGCTGCGCGAAGAGCTGTACGGCCCGGACGACGTCGAGGTCGCGGACGTACTCGGACGCATCGCCGGGGTGATGTCGCGACGCGGCGAGAACGAGCTGGCGATCGGCATGCTCGAGCGCGCACTCGCGATCCAGCGCAATGAGCTCGGCGAAGGTCACCCACGCATCGGTGCCACACTCGGCAACCTCGGGCTCGTGCTCGCGTCGAGCGGACGCTTCGAGGCCGCGCTCGCGTCGCTGCGCGAGGGCGATGCGATCCTGCGGGCTGCATGGGGGGACGAGCATCCCGCAGTGGCGGCGGCAGCCGACGCGATCGGTGACGTACTGCGCCGTGACGGACGGCCGCGCGAGGCGCTGCCGTGGTTCCAGCGCGCGATCGCGAGCTACGATCGCGCGCTCGGTCCCGACGACATCGCACTCGCGGCGCCGTTGCTCGGGCTCGGCGAGGCGCTCGTCGCCCTCGACCAGCCCGCGGAGGCCCGCGTCCACCTCGAGCGCGCGCTCCGGCTCTTGCCACCCGACGCGTCACCCATCCAGATCGCCGACACCGACTTCGCGCTCGCGCGCGCGGAGATCGTGGTCGGGCAGCCCCAACGCGCCCTTGCGCTCGCACGCGAAGCGGAGGCGATCTATCGCGAGCAGCTCGCGCCGCAGGACGATCGACTGCCGGTGTTGGACGCGTGGCTGCGCGCACACGCTCGACCGTGACGGGCTTTGTTAGACTCGCGGCGATGAGACTATCGCCTTGGACGGTCATGGGTGTCTTTGCGCTCTTCGGTTGCGGAGGCGGCAGCGGCGACGACGACGACTCCGGCACGGGCGACACCACCGACGGCTCGGCGACAACCCCCACCGCGAGCGCGACGGATCCGTCCACGATGAGCGACGGCATGACGACGCCGACCACCAACGACGACGACGACGACACGCTCGACACGAGCGACACCGTGGTCGACACGGGCGACGACACGAGCACGACCGGCGAGCCCACCGAGCCGGCCGTGCACTGGATCGGCCGCTACTCCGACGATGGCACGACCAAGCGCTTCGGCTGGTCCGGCGTGGGCTTCGTCGTGCGCTTCGACGGCACCGGTGCGAGCGTGTCGATGGACGACGCGGCGGGCTGGTGGACGGTGGTGGTGGACGGCGAGGTGCAGCCGCCGTTGCAGACGAGCGGCGGCCAGCAGAGCTACTCGCTGGCGACCGGACTGCCGGCCGGCGAGCACACCATCGAGGCGTACCGCCGCACGGAGGGCAGCTTCGGCGCCTCGGTGATCGGCGAGGTCACGCTCGAGGGCGAGCTGTTGCCCCCGCCCGGCGTGTCGCGCCGCATCGAGGTGATCGGCGACTCGATCACGTGCGGCTACGGCAACGAAGGCCCCGACAAGTTCTGCAGCTTCACCGCCGACACCGAGAACAACTACCTCGCGTATGGATCGATCGCCGCGCGGCTGGTCGACGCCGAGATCGTCACGGTCGCGTGGTCGGGCAAGGGCATCATCTACAACTACGGCAACGACACGTTCGAGCCGCTGCCCCAGGTGTACGACCGCATCGTCGCGGGCGAGCCCGATGCGCTGTGGGACTTCTCGTGGCAGCCCGACGTCGTCGTGATCAACCTCGGCACGAACGACTTCTCGACCGACGGCGATCCCAGCGAGAACGACTACGTCTCGAATTACGTCGCGTTCCTCGAGCACCTGCGCGAGGTCTATCCCGACGCACTGCTCATGCCGATCTCGCCGATGCTCGGCGGCGACGAGCTCGTCATGGTGGAGGGCTACATCCAGTCCGCGATCGACATGCGCATGGCCGCGGGCGACACGAACCTCACGACCGCGAACGTCAACGTCGATCCCATCGGCTGGGGCTGCGACTACCACCCGAGCGTGGCCACGCACCAGGCGATGGGCGAGCTCCTCGCCGACGAGCTCGCGCTCGCGCTCGGCTGGTGACCGTGGGCGCGCCCACCCACGGGCTCATCGATCGCAAGGCCCCCGTCGAGCGCATCCAGCTCGACGAGACCTCGTGGATCGACGTGGTGCGGGGCTTCGCACACGACAGCATGGCGACCTTCGAGCGGCTGATCGAGCAGGTGGAGTGGCGACAGCACCGCGAAATCCGTGGCGGACGGATGGTCGACGATCCGCGCATGTACGGCGTGCTCGACCCCGCGATCGCCGAGCAGGACCCCACGTTCCGCTACGCCTGTTTGATCCTCGACGCGCGCTATCGCGTGAAGCTGACCGGCCCGTCGCTCGTGTACTACCGCGACGGTCGCGACAGCATGGGTTTTCACCGCGACGACGAGATGCGTTGGGTCGACAAGACCATCATCACCGGGCTCGCGTTCGGAGCCACGCGTCCGTTCCAGCTCGTCGCGCGCGCGGGTGGACCGATCACGGAGATCGTGATGGCGAGCGGCGACCTCTACGTGATGGGCGGCCGCTGCCAGGCGGACTGGTACCACGGCGTGCCGAAGCTGCCGGAGTGCGGGCCGAAGATCTCCGCCGTGTGGAGGTGGACGGCGAAGCTGGGACGGCCGATCGAGCCCTATCGCGGCTGATCAGCGCGGGAAGGGGATCACGGCGGCCGGTGGATCCGTCGCGACCTCGCAACCGGGTGCGCGACAGCGCACGAGCACGCGACCGGTGCCACCCGGATCGCCCGAGAGACCGCCGACGCCACCCGGACCGATGAGGCCGTTCGGCATGCCGAGGTCACCGCCGCCACCCGGACCTCCCGCAGGACCACCGTCGCCTCCGAATGCGCGCACCAACATCTCGCCGAGCGAGACGTCGTATGCGGCGAGCACGATCGTACCGCCCGCACCTCCGCCACCGCCGGCGCCTCCATCGCCGCCGCCGCCACCGATCCCACCACCACCGTATCCGCCGGCCGGCGCTTCGCAGTTGAGGCCTCCGGCTCCGCCCGCACCACCGTCGCCACCGACGCCTCCGTCCTCGCCGTGCAGCCCGTTGCCACCGCGCGACGACACGACGTCTTCGAATCGGATCGTCTCCGCGACGATGAACACGAGCCCGCCGCCGTGGCCTCCTCGCCCGCCGGCACCACCGTGGCCGCCCGGACCTCCTTGTTCACCCTCGACGCCGTTCACCTCGAACTCGTCGTTGCATCCGCTGTTGCACCCGCCGCCACCGCCACCACCACCGGCGCCCTCGCCGGCACGGCCGCCGTCGCCACCGCCACCACCACCACCGACGCGGAGCACCGCGAGCGAGGCCGTCACGTTCTCACCGCCTTCGCTCTGACCCGCGCCCGATTCCGACGGCGCGCCGGGAAACGCCTCGCCACCGGCCTCGCCACCACCGCCGCCGTCGCCACCGTGCATCGCGAAGCAGCCATCCGCCCCTAGCACGACGGGACCGCCGGGCCCCGCGAACGGCGGGGACAGCTGGCCGTCGCCACCCGGCTCGATGATGATGTCGTTGTTCGTGCAGTTGCCGAAGTGGCCCTCCGCGTTGCCGGATCCACCGGTGCCGCCGCTTCCACCCGTGCCACCGACCGCGGGCGCTCCCGCGACACCGCCGCGCAGTCCGAGCGCATCGGCATCGATGCGTCCTTGGTCCTCCACGAGGAGGTCACCGTTCACGCGCATCGCCATGACGCCGCCGGTCGATCCGTCCCACGGATGCGCGGTGAGCAGGCCACCGACCGCGACGGTCACGTCGCCGTAGTTCGGCACGCGCACGACTTGCGGTGCACCGACGATGTCGACCATGTACGAGTTCGCGAGCGCAGGCTCGACCGTGAGCGTGCCCGTCGGCGCGTCGACGGCGACGACGCGTCGCGTCTCGTACATGCCGGCCTCGCCGCCCTTCATCTGGATGATCAGGATCTCGTCGCCGGCGGCGAACTCGATCGCGCTCGCCACGACCACTGCATCGTCGTTCGCCGCCGCGCTCGACACGACCGCCGAACGGATCTCGTCGGTGTACGCGAGGCCCACGACGTCGAGCGGCCCATCGGCGCCCGTGCCGAGCCACAGGTACCGGCAGCCCATGCCGCACTCGTCGTCGTTGTCGAGATCGGCGTCGTCGCACTCCTCGCCGGGATCGACGATCGCGTCGCCGCACGACGCGGGGATCCCCGAGTCCGCCGTGTCGCTGCTGTCCGCCGACGGGTCGAGCGACGTCGCGGCCGTACTCGAGTTCACGTCGTCGGCAGTGTCGGGCCCGGGCCCGCTCTCGCTGGGCTGGTCCGTCGACGCGCTCGCCTCGGTCGTGCTGCCCGAGCCGCCGGACAGGGGCGGCGCATCCTCGAAGCAGCTCACCACCAGACCGATGCCGCCAATCCACCCGAGAGCCGAAGTGCAACGCATGGGAAGACGACCAGGGTACGAGGTTCGCCCTACGCAAGTCCGGCAATCGTGACGGGGACGGCACCGGGCCGGGAACCTTCGTGCGCGGTCGGCGAACCAGCGGGTGTGCGCCACGCCTACATCCTCGCCCTCGCCCTCGCCACGCCCGCTTGCACCACGGAAGACGCCGACGAGCTCGAGGAGGCGACGTTCCCCGACTGGGGCAGCAAAGAGGATCAGATCGGCTCGGCGCTCACGGTCACGCGGGATCCCGCCGCGCAGGTGTTCGACGGCTACAACCACGTCGTCGACGCGTCCATCCGCCGCAACTGCGTGCTGCCCGAGGACGGCGGGCTCGAGTTCGCGGACTTCCGCGCGGGCGGGGATCTCATCCAGACCGAGCTGAAGTACCTCACCAATCGCAAGCAGCTCGAGCAGGCGCTCGACATCGACACGCAGGCCAAGCTCGCGCTCGGTCCCCTCGGCGGCAACGCGCAGCTCGGGATCCACAGCTCGTTCAAGAGCTCGGAGCGCGTCGTGTCGATCCTCTTGCGCTCGCGCCACGTGTACACGGTCATCAACCAGCAGACCCACGCGCTCACCGACGCCGCGCTCGCGAGCTTGCAGGCCGATCCCGCCCAGTTCGCGCGCGAGTGCGGCACCGACTACATCGGCGGCGTGGCCCACGGCGCCGAGCTCGTGATGCTCATCCAGATCGAGAGCTCCACGCTCGACAAGAAGCTGCAGGTGGAGTCGAAGCTCGCTGCCTCGGGCATCAAGGCGGGCCCGGCCACGCTCGACGCCTCGCTGGGAGCGAAGTTCGCGAGCGCGCTCGCGGACGAGTCGCTGCACGTGTCGG
>CAYXVR010000015.1:56641-201156 GCA_964468635.1 uncultured Nannocystaceae bacterium | reverse complement strand
TGCTCGACTCCTCGGGCGACTCGTCGCTCGACTCTGCGGGCTCCGTCGTGCTCGAGCCGCTGCTGTCGACGACGGTGGCGCTGCTCGTCGACGAGTCGCCGCCGCTGCTCGTCGCAGGCCCCCCGCTGCTCGAGCCTCCCGAGCTGTCGAGCGTCGCGTTCGTCGGATCCGTCATGGTCGAGGGCGTGTCGCCGCCCGAGCTCGGACCGGCGGACGTGTCCGTCGTGTCGTCGCCCGTCGAGGAATCGTCGCCTCCGCACGCACCGAAGGAGATCAAGGCCAAGGACACTGCAAGTCGCCGCATCGCTCCACGATGCCACAGCCCGCCGAGCATCGAGGGCGCGTCGCATCGAGCGGTAGCGCACGAAGGGCGCCGCCGCTCCCCGTTGCACGGAGATCCGGCGGCGCCCGATCGAGCTCGCGAGACTCAGCTACGCGGCGTTTCGAACAAACCGAGCACCGCGCCGACGTTGTCCTGCACGACGCTGATGCTGCCGACCGTCGGGACGTCGATCCTGTCCATCAGGACCTTGCCGCCCTGCTTCGTCACGCGCTGGTTCGCGGAGGACAGGGTGTCCACCACGACGTAGGTGAGCCAGTGCGGCGGCGCGCCGGGAGGCGCCTGCATGCGCGACGCGACCTGCGTCTTGCCGGCCGACCACACGTTCATGCCGCCGCCGCCCGAGAACGGCGCGTCCGTCCACCCGAACACCGCCTCGTAGAACGGATGCGCGTTCTTGGGATCGCTCGTGTTCAGCTGCTCCCAGCAGAACTCGCCGAGCCCCGGGCGATCGTTCTCGCCCCGCGCACCGTCGCCCTGGTTGCCCTTCCAGATCGAGATCGCCGCGCCCTGCGGATCGGCGAGCGTCGCGAAGCGGCCGAATCCGCCCGCGTCGTCCGGACCATGCAGCACCTTGCCGCCGTTCTTCGTGGCCTTCGCCGCGATCGCGTCGACGTCGTCGACCGACACGTACAGCGCCCAGTGCGGCGGGATGTTCGCCATCGGCAGCTTCATGCAGCCGGCGACCGGCTTGTCGCCGACCTTCAGCATCGTGTACGACTCGCCATTGCCCATCGGCATGGTCTCGTGCTTCCAACCGATGACCTCGCCGTAGAAGCGCAGCGTGTCCTCGACGTTCGGCGTCATGATCTCGCGCCAGACGAACTGGCCAGGGCGGTAGACGGGGGTGTCGCTCATGAGTGTCGTCCTCTCGTTGCCCGCGGGTCCGCGGGGCGACGATGATAGAGAGGTCGAGCGTCACGATCCCGTGTCGCGCGGCGAACCCCGTTCGATCGGGCTCAGCGGATGTCGTGGTCGTACGCGTCGAAGGCGCGGTCCAACGTCGCGCAGTGGTCGGGCGTCGTGCACACCTCGAGGCGCTCGTTCGGCAGGCGGCGCGCGGCGAAGGTGACCGGCACTCCGCGCACGAGCGGCTCGCCGAGCACGCGTGCACCGCCGGCGATGTCACCGGAGTCACCGGGCGTGAACTCGATCGCGAATCTATCGTCGCCGCGGAACTCCACCGTCATCGCGCCGTAGGGATCGTTCCAGCTCTTCGCATCTTTCGCCGCCCACACGTGCGCGCTGTAGCCGTCGGGCTCGATCGCGATCTCGAGGAGCTCGCCCGCAGTGAACGCGCTCGTCGGTGCGCTCGGGTTCTCGAGGCCGGCCACGCGCCAGCGCGAGCCGAGTGCGGGCGTGTCTCGCTCCAGCGTCGCGCATTGCTGCGCGCACAGCTCGACGTGATCGTCGTCCTTGCGCGCGAGCCTCAGCTCCGCCGTCGCTCCCTTCGCGAACGTGATGCCGAGCGCCTGCTTCTCGTCGATGAAGTCGCCGGTCTGGTGCGTGCGCCGGCACGGACCGGTGTAGCGCGCCCGCCAGATCCGCTGCACCGCGAGCTCGGCCGTGAATGCACCGTCTCCGGCCTCGGCGAGCTTCGCCCCCCCGATCACCAGCACCTTCGGGCCGGAGCCCATCACCGCGAGCTCGAAGTCGCCGTTGGCGAACAGCTCGAGACACAGGCTGTCGCTGCGGAACCAACCCGTCGGTGGTACGGCCTTCGGCTTCGCTGCCGCCGGCGGTGCGGCCGGGGTCGCGACGACGGGCAGAGGGGGGGCCTCGGTCGAGGAGACGGACGCCGCTGCGGGTTGTCGCACGGGCTCGGCGATCTCACCCGTCGAAGCACCGCATGCGAGCAATGCGTAGAAGATCGAAGCCGCGAGTCGATGCGCCACGGACACTCTCACGAACGATACCCGCGCGCCGGTCTCGAAGCAGCGCTGCGAACGCGGCGCAGCTTGCAGCGCGGTCCGCACGTCGAAGGCTGGAGGCGAGGGGAGGAGCCATGCGTACCACCAGCATCCTCGCGCTCGTCGCCGCGTTCGCGGCGTGCGACGGCACGTCCACCGAGACGGCCCAGCGGGTCGAGCCGACGGCCGAGATTCCCGCGGCGCCGGCCGCCGCGCCTCCGGTCGAGCCCGAGCCCGTCGAGCCCGAGCCCGTCGCCGATGCGATCGAGGAGCCGCCGGTCGCCGACGAGCCGCCGGTCGCACAGACGCCCGCGCCGACGCCCTTGCTCGCACCGCCCGACGATCCGCTCGAGACCCGCATGACCGATCCGATCAGCGAGATGGACGAGCCGCGCGGCAACGCGATCAGCGAGTTCCCGGGGCAGGACAATCGCATCAGCGAGATGGACGACGATCGGACCCCGGATCGCATCAGCGACATGAGCGAGTCGAAGAAAGAGTGACTCAGCCCTCCGGCTC
Source organism: uncultured Nannocystaceae bacterium (assembly GCA_964468635.1). Taxonomy (GTDB): domain Bacteria; phylum Myxococcota_A; class Polyangia; order Nannocystales; family Nannocystaceae; genus Xiheibacterium. The sequence continues at coordinate 198,387 of CAYXVR010000015.1, read as the reverse complement.
GGGGTCGCAGATCGCTCCGCCTTCGATCTGCGCATTCGTGCGGAAGGTGTTGAGCGCCTCCCACGACGGCTGCTGGTGCTGCGGGATCGTGCCGTCCTCGCGCACGTTCGTCACGTGGTAAGCGTGCTGATTCCAGATGCGGCGCGCCTGGATCCACCGATCCTCCACGTCACGAATCACCTGCACCGCTGGCTGCGCGCCGCCGTTCGACACCACCACGATTTCCGCCGAGCCGTCGTCGTCCACGTCGGCCACCACCGGGTTCTCCGCCTGCGTCCAGCTCGAGCGCGGGCTCGTGAGCAGCACGTCACCGTCCTCGCCGTAGATGAACAGCGACGTCTCGTCCGCGTACATCGCCTCGGCATAGCCCGCGCCCAGGAAGTCGAACGCGGTGCCGGCCGCGTAGCCGCTGCCATCCTGCACGTTCGCGGTCCACACCGACGACAGATCGGGCTCGTACACGTTGTAGTGTTGGTTCGAGCTGACGAGGATCTCGGGATCGTCGTCGCCGTCGACGTCGTGGATCGCCGCGGGCCGCCACCACGACGTGTCCGCGTTCGGCATCTGGTTCGCGTACACCACCGTGCCGTCGTGCTCGAGCAGCGTGAGCCCGTCGAACCCCGCGAGCAGCACCTCGGGCTCGGGATCGTCGTCGAGGTTCGCGACCTGCGGATGGCTGATGCCGCCCGGCGACGTGTAGTACTCCGACCCGTCGTGGTGGTACGCGTTGGGCCCGAGCAGCACCTCGAGGTCGCCGTCGCCGTCGAGATCGGCCGCCACCGGGATGTCGATCGCACCGTTGTCCGGCCCCTGCCACAGCGTGGTGCCGTCGTGATCGAGCACGAGCTCGCCGGCCATGATCTCCACGTCGCCGTCCGCGTCGAGATCCGCCATCGCCACCGCGACCTGCCACGCATCGAACACGTCGGTGTTCTCCCAGATGACGTCGCCGTCGTGCTCGAGCGCGATCACGTGCCCGTTGATCACGTTGTCGAGCTCGCTGCGAATCGTGACGATCTCCACCAGCCCGTCGTCGTCGATGTCGCCCACTGCCGGGTTCGCGTAGCCGTCGATGACCTCGTCGATCTTCAGGTTCACCGCCCCCGTCGCGCCGTCGAGCACGTACAGGTGCCCGTCGGATTGCTGGGGCCCTGCGCCGTAGATCGGCACGAGCACGTCGGGGATGTCGCACAGATCGATCGCGCCGTCGCCATTGTCGTCCGTCATGTTCGCGACGAGCGGCGTGGCGACGGCCTGGTTCTCGATACCCTCGCCCGCGAACGACCACTGCACGTCGGGCTCGAAGCTGTCGGGCGGCGCTTCCATCTCGCAGTCGCCGACCGCGTTCATGTCGTCGACGACGTGGCACTGGTCCACCATCGGGCCCGTGTCGTCGCCCGCGGTCGCGTCGGGCAGGAAGCCGACGTCGAGCTTGATGCCCGAGCCGGTCGTGTCCGCGTCGTCGCCGGTCGTCGACGACGTGCCGCCGTCGTCGTCGGCCGAGTCGGCGCTCGCGCTCGTCGTCGAGTCGAGCGAGTCGGTCGCGCTCGTCCCCGTGTCGCCACCCGACGTCGCGTCGCCCTCACCGCCGCACGCGACGAGGCCCATCGCGATCCACCACGAACGTCCGGATCTCCGCATGATCCGAGCCTACACCCGGGCGCAGGCAATCGTGCGCGACCGCGCCGGCACTACCGGGGGCGAGGTCGTTCGAATGTCTCAATCTCGCCTCCATGACTTGGTCTTTCTATGGGGATTGCTGCTCCCTGCCTGTGACCGCGAGCCCGACGGGCCCGACGCCGACGATCGCGACGCGCTCGACGACGCCGTCGACGCGTGTCGTCCGTTCGGTCGGGCGATCGCGGCCTGCTACGACGAACAGGAAGGGGTGGGCTACGTCTCGGCCGTCGGCTACTGCGTCGCCTCCATCGGCTACGCGCAGGACGAGCCCGCGTGCGCCGACGCGTATCGCGACCTGTTCGCGTGCCTGGCCGACACCGACTGCGACGAGCTCGTGGGCGTCGACGAAGGCGCGGGCGAGGAGGAGGGCGAGCCGGCACCCGAGCCGTGCGAGGCCGAGGAAGCGGCGGTGAGCCAGGCGTGCGGCGACGAGTACGTCGATGACTGATGCGCGCGTTCGCGTACGACGTTGACGGGCGGGAACGAGCGCGCGCAAGATTGAAGCCGTGCCGACCTCTCTGCGCCCGAGTGCACTCGCTGTCGTCGTGATCCTCGCCTGCGGAGGCGACGACGCCGAGACGACCGCGTCGGTGGGCGAAGCCGCCACGACGCCGATGACGGATCCGACGGCGAGCGACGCGACGAGCGCCGGATCCACGTCCGACACGCCGGGCACGACGAGCGGTGGACCGGCGGAATCGAGCAGCGACGGCCCGGATCCCACGAGCCTCGACGGCTCCAGCGACGGCGGTGGCTCGGGCGATTGCGATCCACCGAACGCCCCCTTCCAGCTCAACCCGAACCTGCAGGCGTCGATCTCCTTCGACTTCGCCGCACAGACCTGCGCGGCACACAGCCAGACGAGCACCGACCCACAGATCGTGCTCGACGTCCAGGAGTCGGGGCTCATCGACGCGACCGCGTTCGGGCTCGAGATCACCGACGCGTCCGCCGGCTTGCTCTTCGAGGACCCGCCCATCGGCGACTCGCAGGTGATCGATCTCTCCCCCGAGTTCCCGATCTCGTTCACGGCGACGACGATCCCGGACGGCACGCCTGTCCAGATCGACTTCGAAGTCTTCCAGCAGGGCCCCACGCTCATCGACGCGCGCGCCACGTTCGGATAGCCCTCGCGGCGCTGAGCGACGAGTCGGCCGTCGGCACGAGACCTCGGTCACACGCGCGCGGCGCCAGTGCGATCGCGCGGGCGCACGCCGTGGCACTCCGCGGTGCTTTCGTGCACCATCGCCGGAACTCGCCATGGCTCTCATCCGTGACCTGTTGTTCCAGCTCTCCGGCTCCGCGATGGCGGAGGCGGAGATCGTCGACGAGTTGCGCGCCGATCCCACCACGGTGCGCGCCTGCCTCGAGCGCCTCGGCACGCTCACCGTGCTCGCCGGTCCGGCCGGCGCGACACGGATGTGGAGCGCGGTGCCCGAGGACGCGTCGTGGGATGCGGTCGTCGCCGCCGCGAAGGCAGCGGGCGTCGACCTTCGCGACTCGCTCGCCGAGTTCGCGGCGAAGAGCTAGCCGGCCGTCCAACAGCCGGGCTGGGCTTCCTGGATCGCGGTGGCCAAGTCGCTCTCGACGCAGCGACCATCTCCGTCGGCGACGCACTGATCGAGCACGCACACGAGCCCTTCGGGGCACGGCGTGCCGACGAAGCCGCCGCACACGGGCGCTGCCGCGAACACGCAGAACCCGGCGTCCTTGCAGCACATCGACGCGCGACACATCTCGCCGTCGGCGCACAGCGGATCGCTCTCGGTGCACTCTTCCAGGCCGCCGCCGCCGGTGCTCGACTCGCCGGTGTCGTCGAGCGTGGTGGTCATCGTGGTCATCGTCTGCGTGCCGGCGTCGTCGCTCGAGTCCATCGACGTGATCCCCGAGCTGCCGTCGTCGTCGGCGCTCGCATCCACCGTCGCATCGTCGTCGTCGGCGCTCGCATCCACCGTGGCGTCGTCGGCCGTCGCGCTCGACGTGCCCTGTGTCGGATCGGTCGCGGTGGGGGCGGAGTCGTTCGCGTCGTCGCCCGTGTCGTCGCCGCCACCGCAGGCCGCGAGGCCGAGCGCGAGCGCGAGCACGTGGCGGGGTCGAGTCCAAGACAGCGTGGTCATGCGCAGCATCGTCGCCCGTGGTCGATGCAGGGGTCAATCAGAGCGCGACGGCGTATGATGGACGCGTGGTCACGCGTGGATGGTCGGTCGCGCTCGGTGGGTTCCTCGCCGTCGCGTGCGGTCGCGGACCGTTCCTCGTGCACGACGCCGACGCCGATGGTGAGGGCGATGACGCCGATGACGACGCGGACGACGACGACGACGATTCCGTCGACGACGACTCCGTCGAAGACAGCGATACGCCGGACGGTTGCGACGTGGACAGCCACGAGCACGACGAGGACGGCGACGGGATCCCCGATGCGGACGATCCGTTCTGCGACGATCCGGGACGCCCTGGCCGTGCGCGCGCGGACGTCGTCTACGCGCACTCGCCCACGACGCTGTACACGTTCGACCCGCGCACGCTCGCGTTCGAGAACGTCGGGCCGTTCTTCGTCGAGACCGGCGGAGCGCCGCAGACCACCGACATCGCGATCGATCGATTCGGTGTGCTGTACGCGGTGACGTTCGCGGAGCTGCACGCGTGCGATCCCGCGACGGCGGAGTGCTGGCCGCTGGGCCCGCTGCCGACGAACTCGCTCGGCTTCGTGCCGATGGGCCTCCTGGACGGCGACGACGACACGATGGTGACCGTCGCCGGCAGCACGTTCACCCGCGTGGAGCTCGTCGGTCCCGACGCGACCGAGGTACCGATGGCGAGCGTCGAGCCGTACTCGTCGAGCGGCGACGTGACGAGCTTGACCGACGGCACGACGCTCTTCACGAGCCCGTCGTCGTCGGGCGTGGACGCCCTCGTGCAGGTCGATCCGGTGAGCGGTGGCGTGCTCGGCGAGCGCGAAGACGCCGTGGGCTCGAACTCCGCGTACGGGCTCGCGACGTTCAACGACGACGTGTTGATCTTCGATCAGCTCGGCCAGGTGTCGCTCTTCGATCCGCAATCGGGCGGACTCGTCTTCGGCGTACTGGGCCCCGAGGGCTGGTGGGGCGCCGCCACGCATCCCGACGCGTGGTGAGCCGTCAGCCCCGCGTGACGCTCCACTGCAGCGCGCGGCGAGGCTCGCAGGCGCAGTCGATCGCGGTCGACAGCGCCTTCACGACCCAGGTCGCGGCGCCGTCGTCGTCGGGCATCGCGATCTCGGCCATCTCGCCCGCGCGCAGCGGGCCCACCTCGTCCTCGGTGGACGCGAACGACATCGCGTAGTCGCCCGGTGCGAGCGCGTCGTCGTCTTCGCAGCCGCCGCACTCGCAGTCCCGCACGATCGATTCCGACACGACGACGCCGGCGTCGTTCACCGGCTCGCGCATGCTCTCGGCGTGCACGAGCAGCCGCTCGTCCGCGCCGCGGATCGTCACCGTCCGGGCGTCGCACTCGTCGTCGGGCTCGATGCGCACGAGGATGCACTCGGAGAACACGGGGATCGGGATGTCGGGATGCAGCGTGAATCCGAGCTCGGGCTCGTCTTCGGCGTCGCACGGGCACTCGTCCTCGCACTCGGCCATCGTGAACGCGCCCGCGTCTTGCGTGACCACCATGCCGGCGAGCAGGAACGGGCGGTCGCACGCCTCCGGCTCGAAGTCGAGCGCGACGAGGTCGAGCGGCATGCCGGGCGTGCACGCGGGATCCTGCAGGTCGGGCGCGGGCTCGTCGTTCTCCGACTCGTGCGGACCGAACGCCGGATTCGACGCCGTGCAGGCGCCGAGGGCCACCGCGATCACGAGAGCGAATCTCATGTCGCCGGCCTAGCAAGCGGCGCGAACGTCCGCGACGGGCGGTGGCGCCGCCTTCAATCCACGAGCTCGAGGTCGTCGAGCCCGAGCCTTCCGCCGCTCGAACCATGCTCGCCGCCGAAGTCGAAGCGGATCGCAACGATGCGTGACAGATCGATGTCGCTGTCGGCGAGGAAGTCAACGATGGGGATCCGCACGGTCGTGAACTCGTTCTGCCAGCCGACGCCCGCGCCGAAGCCGTCGCGCGCGTACGGGGGCGGGATCGACCCGATCTCGGCGAGCGCGACGGAGCTCTCGACGCCGGCCTCGTCGCGCAGCGTCACCGTGAACGACGCTGCGCCCGCGAGCGCCACCGTCTCCGGATGACGGGTGCCCTGGGCCGCGCGGAACGACAGGAAGCGGTGCTCGCCGAAGTCGCGCAGCGGCTCGACGATCTCCTGTTCGTAGGAGTGGGCGGCGTTCCAGTCGAACACGAGCGCGTGGGGATCGTCGCCCTGATGGCGCGCGCGCGTCATGCCGTTCGATGCCTGCGCGCCGGTCCACGCGAGCGAGGAGTCGTTGTCACGCATGAGCACCTCCTCCGCGTTCGCCACGTCGAAGATCACGGCACCGCCGGAGCTGCTGCGATCGAGTCCGGGCTCGCTCTCGAAGTCGTCGATGACGATCGCGCCTGCGCTGCGGTACTCGTTGCTGACCACCACGTTCGGTGCGATGCCGAGCGGGTGGAACCGCGCGAACGGGCGCGTGAAGAACTCGAGCGCTGCCGGGTTGTCGCGCAGGTGCAGCTCCGCGAGCGCGAGGAAGTAGCCGCGCGCGATGCGATTGGTCTCCTCGCGCCCGATGAGGTCGGGCGCGGAGGTGTCGAGGAAGAGCTCGCCGCAGCAGCTCAGCAGATCGCCGTGGCCGGCCCCGTGGATGTACGTGAGCTGGCGGTTGCCGGTGGCGCGCTCGAAGATCGATCCCGGCTGCGTGTACCAGTCCTCGGGCGCGCCGGACACGTCGTCGTCGGCGCCCGCGAGGAACATGTGGTAGTTCATGTCGCCGGGGTCGACCATCGTGCGTGGGTGCCACGACACGGGCGCCATGCTGCTCACGACGCGCACGTCGTCGTAGCCGAACAGGTCGGACGAGAACGAGCCGTCGCGCAGCTGCGTGATCGCGCGGACCACCGCCTCGCCGCCGGTGCTGTGGCCGGTGAACATGATGCGGGTCGTGTCGACGTGGCCGTCGAGCACGCCGCCGCCGTGGGTCGCGAGGTTCTCGAGCAGCCACTGCGTGTTCGACAGCGTCGTGTTCGCGGCGGCGTTCGTGCCGGACGGCCCGCCGTCCTGCACCTCGGCCTCGTGGAACATCACGACGTAGCCGTACGACGCGAGGTGCTCGCCGATGTAGTCGTAGTACGTGTGGTCGTAGCTCCAGCCGTGCGTGACGACGACGAGCGGCAGTGCGCCCATCGTGTCGATCGCCGCGGGATGGAACGTGCGCTGATCGAGGAACTCCTCGGCGTACTCCTCGAACGACGTGACCGCCAGCGGGCCGGGCTGGGTCGTGTCGTGCGTGCGCCACAACCCGGGCGCGTCGCCGCCGTCGATCACGTCACCCGCATCGAACGCGCCGCTCTCGTCGCAGTCGAGCACGACGTCGAAGCCCACGCCGAGCCCCGCGCCCGCGTCGCTCGACAGCACCCCCGGCGCCGCCAGCTCGAAGCGGTTGTCGGCGAGCGTGTCGCCGATGACCACGGGCGTCGGCCCGTCGGCCCGCACGTCCACGAGGGAGGCGTCCGCGTCCCACTCGTCGAGCGTCTTGGCCGCGACGATCCACGCGTCGCACGTCTGACCGACGAGATCGACGGCGGTCGCGAGCCGTGGATCCACGGCGATCTCGACCGACTCGTCGTCGTTGAAGTCCTGCACGACGTGGAACCACGGATGCGCGACCAGGGAGTGACCGGCCATGTCGATGCGATCGGTGCCGCTCGGACCCGTGCCGGTGTCGTCGTCGTCGTCGTCTTCGGGGCCCGTGGCGTCGGCGTCGTCGTCGGCGGTGCCGTCGTCGTCGTCCGGTCCGTCGTCGTCGGGCCCGGGCCCGCTGCCGTCGTCGAGCGTCGCCGCGCTCGCGCTGCCGTCGGCGGCCGGCCGGTCGCCGTCTTCACCGGTACAGCCGAGCGCGAGCGCCAGCGCGCCGAGCACGACCGTCGGCGCAGATCGAAGCGATACGGGCATGGGGCCGATCCGGAGGATCAGTTCGCCCGTGCGGGCTTTCGGTTCCCCGCTATGCCTGCGAGGGCTCGAGGCGCACGGGTACACCGGAGAACGCGGCGACGCCCGAGAGCGCGTCGATGCGCTGCTCGTCGGTGACGTCGTTGATGCTCGCGCCGGCGTGCGCGCGCGCGATCGATTGACCGGTGCCGTCGCGGGTGTGGCCGAACCCGTGGGGCAGGCTGACGACGCCGGGCATGATGCCGTCGTCGATCTCGACGGGCACCACGACGCTGCCGACCCGCGACGACATGCGCACGGTCTCGCCGTCGCGCACGCCGAGGCGACCGGCGTCCTGAGGATGCACGAGCAACGTGCAGCGCGGCTTGCCGCTCATCAGCTTCGGCACGTTGTGCATCCACGAGTTGTTGCTGCGCAGCTGTCGGCGCCCGATGAGCACGAACGGCGCCACCTCGCTCGCCGAGAGCTCGGCGCTCAAGCGCTCGACGTCGGCGACGAGCGGCGCCGGCGCGAGGTCGACGTGGGCCGGCTCGCCGCCGCGTCGCTTCGGCAATCGCCCGGGCATGCACGGCTCGAGCGGCCCGAGGTCGAGGCCGTGCGGCGCACCGACGACCTTCGACCACGACAGCCCGGAGAGCCCGCGCCGCAGTCCACCGCCGAAGCCCCACGGACCGGCCCGCAGACCGAGCGCGAGGATCCGTTCGGGCCCGAGCTTCTCGCGCACGCGCACCTCGAGGCGCGTGGTCGCACTCGCGCCGCGCAGATCCTGGAGGCGACGCTCGATGCCCGCGAGGATCTCGTGATCGTGGCGTTGGTGCTCGCCCTTCGCGAAGATCGCCGGGCTGTACTTCACCGTGTTGCGCACCGCGATCGCATGGAGTGCGACGTCGAAGTGGCCGTGCTCGAGCGGGCCGGTGGGCGGCAGCACGAGGTGGGCATGGCGCGTGGTCTCGTTGAGATAGATGTCGATCGCGATCATCGCGTCGAGCCCCGCGAGCGCGGACTCGAGCCGCGGACCGTTGGGCGTGGACAAGACCGGGTTGCCGGCGATCGTGACGAGCCCGCGAATGGTTCCGCCGGTCGCGATGTCCTCCGCGAGCGTGACGACCGGCAGCTCGCCGCCGAACTCCGGCAGGCCGCGCACCTTCGAGTGCCAGCGCCCGAAGCTGCCGCGCCCGAGCCCGAACGGCGGCGGGATGCCGACCACGTCGAACGCGGGCAGCGCGAACATGGCACCACCGCGGCGATCGAAGTTGCCGGTGAGCACGTTGATCGCGTTGACGAGCCAGTGACACAGCCCGCCGAACGGGTGCATCGACACGCCGACGCGGCCGTACAGCACCGATGTGGGCGCCTCCGCCAGCTCGCGCGCGAGCTTGCGGATCGTGCTCGCGTCGACGCCGGTGGCCGTCGCGACGCGCTCGGGCGTGAACGGCTGCACCACGTCGCGCAGGACGTCGAGGTTGCGCACGAAGTCGTCCGCGAGCCGCACGCGCACGAGCGACTCGGCGAACAGCACCTGCACCATCGCGGCGAGCAACATCGCATCGCTGCCGGGCCGCACGAACACGTGCTCGTCGGCGACGTCGGCCGTCTCGGTGCGCCGCGGATCGACGACGACGACCTTGCCGCCTCGCGCACGAATCGCCGCGAGTCGCCGCTTCATGTCCGGCGCGCTCATGATGCTGCCGTTGGACACGAGCGGATTGCCGCCGAGGATCACCATGTGATGGGTGTGATCGACGTCGGGCACCGGCAGCAGCAGCTGGTGCCCGTACATGAAGTAGGATGCGAGCATCTGCGGCAGCTGATCGACGGACGTCGCCGAGTAGCGGTGCTTCGTGTGCAGCGCGCGGAGGAACGGCGGCGCGTACACCATCGTGCCGAGGTTGTGCACCGCGGGATTGCCGATGTACACCGCGAGCGCATCGTCGCCGTGTTGGCGTTGCACGTCGTGGATCCGCCGCGCCGCTTCGTCGAGCGCTTCGTCCCACCCGATCTCCTTCCAGCCCGACGAGGTGCGCCGCATCGGCCGGCGCAGGCGATCGGGATCCTCGTGCAAGGCCGCGAGCGCCGGGCCCTTCGGACACATGTAGCCGCGGCTCAAGGGATCGTCGTCGTCGCCGCGCACGGATACGACGCGCTCGCCCTCCACGGAGAGCTCGAGGCCGCACATCGCCTCGCACAACGAGCAGGTGCGGAGATGCTTGCGCGTCGTCATCGCGAGTACTCGACGAACTGCTCGTCCGGGTAGCACCACAGCCAATACTCGCCGGGCTCGGCCGAGCAGACCACGGGATGGCCCGACTCGCGTGCGTGCTTGCTCGCGTGCTTGTTCGGCGACGAGTCGCAACAGCGCGTGCCGCCGCACGACTGACACGTGCGCAGGTGCAGCCAGCGGCTGCCCGTCTTCACGCACTCGTCGCACACACGTTCCTTCGCGGTGCGGACGTCCGTGATCGACTGGAGGTGCTCACAGATCGCGCTCATGCGTTCGCTCCTTTCATGCAACGGGAGGGTGGAGATACCGGTGGATCGCGGCGACGACGACCGAGCCCTCGCCGACGGCCGACGCGACGCGCTTCACCGAGCCCGATCGCACGTCGCCGACCGCATAGACGCCCGGCTTGGTCGCGGAATACGGCGAGGCAGCCGGTCCATCCTCGGTTCGCATGCCGCAGAGCACGAATCCGTTCGGGTCGAGCTCCACGCAGCCGCGCAGCCACTCCGTGTTGGGGGCCGCGCCGATCATCACGAAGAGGTTCTCGATCTCGTGGCACTCGTCGGTGCCGCGCGTGTGGTCGCGCCACGTGACGCGCTGGAGCGATCCGTCACCGTCGAGCGCCACGACCTCGCAACGCGTGTGCAGCGTGATGCGGGGCGAGGCCCGAATCCGTTGCACGAGGTAGTCGGACATCGTGGCGGACAGCGCGGGTCCGCGGATGAGGATGTGGACGTGGGCGGCGCGCTGCGACAGGTACATCGCGGCCTGGCCCGCCGAGTTGCCCCCGCCGACGATCGCCACGGGGCGGCCGCTGCACAGCTGCTCCTCCATCGCGGTGGCGGCGTAGTGGATGCCGGCGCCCTCGTAGCGCTCGAAGTTCTCGAGCGCGAGCCGGCGGTAGCACGCGCCCGTGGCGATGACCACCGCCCGCGTGCACACGCGCTTGCCGTCCGCCAGCTCGAGCCGATAGTCGTGGTCGCGGCACTCGAGCGCGACGACGTCGCGGGAGATCGCCATCTTCGCGCCGAACTTGCGCGCCTGCACCTGCGCGCGCCCGGCCAATGCTTGACCCGAGATCCCGGTGGGGAAGCCGAGGTAGTTCTCGATCTTCGAGCTCGTGCCCGCCTGTCCGCCGGGTGCGTGACCCTCGATGACGAGCGTGTCGAGACCCTCGGACGCGGCGTACACCGCCGACGCGAGGCCCGAGGGGCCGGCCCCGACCACGACGACGTCGAAGACGTGCGTCTCGTCGATCTCCGACGTGATGCCGAGCGCGTCCGCGAGCGCGGCATTGTCGGGATTGTGCAGCACCTCGTGGGCGCCGTGCACGACGACGGGGAGCTGTGATTGCGTGATGTCGACGCACGCGCGGTAGCCCTCGGCGTCGGGATCGACGTCGACGTCGACGAGCCGGAACGGATAGACGTTGTGCGTCAGGAAGCGTTCGATGCGGAGCGTGTCGGCCGCGTGGCCCGAGCCGATCACCACCGTGCTCGCCTGCGAGTGACGGATGAGACCGACGCGGCGCAGGATGAACGCGCGCGTGACGATCTCGCCGATCTCCGGCTCGGTGCCGAGCATGTGGCGGAAGTCCGCGTGCGCGATGCGGAGCGCGCGAGTGCCCGCGCTCGCGCGGCCGCTCACGACGACCTTGCCGTCGCCGAACATGTCGACGTCGCCGGTGAACTCGCGCGGGCCGTGGACGACCACGACGCTCGGGCGTCCGGCCGGATCGTGCTGCACGATCTCGATCGTGCCTTCGAGCACCACGAAGAAGTCGACGCGGCGATCGCCCTGGTGGAAGACGAAGGTCTCGGTCGCGTACCGCTCCTCGCGACCGAAGGACGCGAGCCGCTCTACCATCGCAGGGGTCAGATGCGCGAATGTCTGACTGCTGCGGACGTAGGGATCGGTCGGGTCGAGCTCGTCGGCGTCGTCGGCCACGCCGCAGCGTAGCAGGCGTCCCGTCAGAGCTGCAGCGTCAATGCGCAGGCCAGCGGGCCCGCGTCCATGGGCGCGATGCACACCATCTCGGCGGGGTCGCAGATGTATTCGCACTGCGACTGCGCCGTGGTCGTGCCGCACGCGTCGCCGACGTCGACGAATGCGCGGCACGTGCCGGAGGCCTCGCCGATCTCGGCGTCGCACCAACCGCCCACGCAGCCCTCGCAGCCGAACAGGCCGCCGCAGTCGCACGTGTCGCCGGGCCCGGGGCCCGCGGCGCACACGCCCATCTCGCAGCGCAGATCGTCGTCGCAGCGCTCCTCGAACACGGACGCGCCCTGGTACTTCAGGCAGCCGTCGTCCTCGCCCGGCATCTCGGTCACGTCGCGGCAACGCCATGCGTCGGAGCCGGCCGATGGATCGAGCGCGCACGTGAGGCCGGGTCGACACGTGCTCGCGAACGCGAGCTGCTCCGGCATGTCGTACGGCCGGCACTCGTCGCCGTCGTCGCCGTCGCCGTGCCACACCGGACACGTGCGCTCCGCCCACGCCCACGGCGTCTCGGTCTCGTCGCACTCCAGCTCGTCGAGCGCGGACAGCACCATGTCGAGGCACGAGGACGAGTACTCGAGCCCGTAGGTGTCCGCGGCGACCCGGCTGGTCTCGAACTGGCTCGTCCACTGCAGGACGCACACGTCGTGGCTCGTCGCGATCGTCGAGCACGCATCGGCACAGCGCGATTGCACGTCGCACCACGCGTCCACCAAGGCAGCGACGCGCCCGTCGTCACTGCCGGGCTCGAGCCGACAGGCGAGCGCGAACGCACCGAAGAACCAAGCCGCGCGCATCTCGGTCCGCTCTACAAACGCCATGCCACCACGAACCCGCACATGCCTCGATGGGCGAGGGATCGAATCGGGTCGTGCACCGTCTTCCCGAGGTGACGGATCGGGAACCGATTCGGCGACGACCGATCACTTCGGGTGCGCGGCGAGCCAGGCCTCGACGTCGCGCGCGTCGCTGGCGCGGCCCGCCTCGCGGAAGCCGTCGCGGACGCGCTCGGCCTGCTCGCGGGCGAGCGTCATGTCGCCGCCCGTGGTCGCGAGCGTGGTGGCGTGGAGGAAGCGAGCCGAGAGCTCGCCTTCCTGCACGCCCTCGTGCGCGTCGTAGATCGCGAGCGCGCGCTCGAGGAGCTCGAGGCCGCGCGCGCCGTGGCCGGCTTCGACCTCGAGGCTCCCGAGGTACTGCAGCGCGTTCGCGACGTCGGGATGCTCGGGCCCGAACGCCTTCTCGCGCACGGCGAGCGCCCGCTCCGCGAGCGCGCGCGCTTGCGACGTCTCGCCCATGGCCTCGAGCACGTTCGCGAGATTGCCGAGCGACTGACCCACCAAGGGATGATCCGGGCCGAGCGCGTTCTCGCGGATCGCGAGCGCCCGCTCGTGCAGCGCCTTCGCCCGCGGGAGGTCCTTCAGGTGCTTGTACACGTTGCCGAGGTTGCCCGCCGCCGATGCGACGTCGACGTGCTCGGGCCCGACGGCCTTCTCGATGATGGCCAGCGCGCGCTCGTCGAGGTCGCGGGCCTCCTCGTACATGCCCATGCCATCGCACACGATCGCGAGGTTGAGGATCGTGCGGCCCACCTGGTAGTGCTCGGCGCCGAGCACGTCTTCCTGGATCGCGAGCGCGCGTTCGAACCACTCGCGCGCGACGGAGAAGTCGCCCCGTCGCACCGCGAGCCCGCCGAGGTTGATGAGCGGGAACACGACGCCGGGATGATCGGGCCCGAGCTGCAGCTCGTCGATCGCGAGCGCGCGCTGGAACAGGGCTTTGGCCTCGTCCGTCTCCGCGAGCGTCATCTGCACGACGGCGAGGTTGTTGAGGTACTGCGAGATGCCGGGGTGATCGGGGCCCAGCGATTCCTCTGCGAGTGCGAGCGCCTGCTTCCGCAGTCGCTTGGCCTCCGCGAAATTGCCGGTGGCGTGCTCCACCCCGGCGAGTCCGTCGAGTCGCGCCTGCTCGCGCGTGCCGAGCGGGTCGCCCGCGAGCCCGATGGCGATCGCCGCGTGCTTCGCCCACGCTCGCCCTTCGATCGGGCGCGCGAGCTCGACGCCGACGATGCGCACGAGTACTCCGGCACTCTCCGCCGCGACGTCCCACGCACCCACGGATGCCGCAGCCACGTAGGCGTCGTCGGCGAGGACCTCGGCATCCGCGAACTCCCCGATCTCGAGGTGGAGCCGCGACTCCACGCGCTTCGCAGCCGCGACGAGGGCGGGCCAGCCGATCACCTCGGCTCGCTCGCGACCGGTGCGTGCGCGAGAGAGTGCAGCGGAGGACTTGCCGGCGGCGGCGAGCGCCTCGGCGCGCGCGAGCGCTTCGCGGACCTCGAGCACGGAGGCCCGCGCCTCGATGGGCGGAGGCGCCGGCAGCCGCGCGATCACGGCATCGTCGACACACGGTGCCGCGGACGGGAGGTTCGCCGCCGCGCCGACGGCTCGCGACGCGACGTCGACGTCGGCCTCCGACAGCGTCGCGACGAGCGACCCCAATCGCAGGCGGCGCTCGTCGAGGCACCACAGCGCCGTATCGGTGGTGCGCGCGTCCCACGTGTGATCGATCTCTGCGTTCGTGCACGCGAGCGTGCGCTGCTGCTGCCACTCCTCTGCTCGGCGATCGAGCCACGGCACCACCCGATCGGCCGTGACGGCCGCGTGCCCGACTCCGGTCGCGATCAGGCTCGCACGCACGCGCGTCCGCGACTCGTCGTTCCACACCTCTTGGATGCTCGCGCCCGCCTCGTCGCATGCCGCGACTCGCCCAGCGTGCGCGGCCGCTCGCCACAGCTGTACACCGCCGGCCGCGACGACGAGCGCCGCAGCGCCGACGATCCACGCGCGTCGCCGGCCGATCGCCTGACCGCGCTCGATCGCCTCGAGCAGCGCATCGATGCTCGCGAAGCGCCGACTCGGCTGCAACGACAGTCCGCGCTCGCAGATCCGTCGCAGCCACGCCGGGACCTTGCGGTCCGGCCGCGGCGCGCGTCGTCGACCGTCGAACACCGCGGCCGCGACCTCCGCGATCGTCGTGCCGGGGAACGGCCGCTCGCCGAACAGCAGCTCCCACAGCACCACGCAGCACGCGAACTGATCGCTCTTCGCATCCACCGGGTCGCCGCGGAACTGCTCGGGCGACATGTACGCGGGCGTGCCGGGGAACACGCCGCCACGGGTGACTCGCAGCGCGAGCGACGAGCGGGCTCCCCCGTCGGTGTCGTCGAAGGACGGCGGCTCCGAGTCGGGCTGCGCGAGCGCGAGCCCGAAGTCCATGAGTCGCACGGAGCGTGCGCGCGCGGCTGCGTCCGCATGCGCCGCATCGTGGCAGACCATGATGTTGTCGGGCTTGATGTCGCGGTGGGTGATCCCCGCGGCGTGGGCCGCCGCGAGCCCGCGCAGCGCGGGTTGCAGCACCGAGATCACGTCGCGCCACGATCGCGGCGCCGCCCGGGCCCACGCGGCGAGCGTCTGCCCGTCGACGAACTCCATCGCGATCCACACGCGCTCGGTAAACGTGCCCACGTCGTGCACCGTGACGACGTTGGGGTGATCGAGCCGCGCGAGCGCCTGGGCCTCGCGCACGAGTCTCGCGTGCCCGCGGCTCGTCGTGCTCTTCGTGTCGTCGGTGGAGCGCACGAGCTTGATCGCGACCTTGCGATCGAGCTCCGGGTCGTAGGCGGCATACACGAGCCCCATGCCGCCCGCACCGAGCTCGGCGAGCACGACGTAGCGACCGATGACGGTGCCACGCTCGACGCCGTGATCGGGCCGCCCCGCCGACGACGTGTTCGTCGTCGCATCGAGGGTAGCCTCCAGCGTCGAGCTCACCGAGCCGTCAGCGTACCACTCTTCGCTGACACGCTCTCAGTGCTCGAGCGCGCCGGCGTAGCTCTTCATGCGCTTCACGAGCGACGCCAGGCTCGCGGGGGTGAAGCGCACACCGGCGCTGAACCCCGCTGCCATGCGCATCTCTCCGCCGGTGCCGATCGAGAGCAGCTCCGCACCCGCGAAGAATGCCACCGGCGATCCGTCCGGCTGCCACGCGAGCGCGAGCAGAGCCGACGAGAACGGCTGACACCACCGCATGTCCAGATCGCCGCAGCGCAGACCACCACCGAGGCTCGTGCCTTCGAGCGACCAGCGTCCGACCCCGTCGTGGCCGAGCGAGAAGAAGGACGTCCACGGCGTGAAACCGGGATCACGCGAGAGCGAGTAGGTGCTCGGCAGCCACGTCGTCTCGCCGCGCTTCGGCTTGCTCGGGATGCGCGGCGGCAGCATCGACTGCACGGCGACGCGCGCGGCCGACTGCGGGATCGGTGGCGCGGGCGCCGGCGCACTCACGGCAGGCGCGAGCGCGACGGCGAGCAGGGAGGTGGTCCAAGCGAGCACGGAAGCACCCAGCGTTCATCCTACCCCCCTCGCTCGTCGCTCGCATCCCCTCCGTCGGCGGTGGAAGGGGCGGCGTCCACGTCGGGCCGTTCGAAGTTGAAAACGTGGATTTTCGCGAGCATCGGCCGCAGGAACACGTCGGCGTACGCGCGATGCACCCGGTCGGTCCGGTAGCGCTCGACCGCCGCGAGGTCGTCGAGCACCACCTCGATGCAGATGTCCCACTCGCGCCGCGTGCGAGCGTCGGCGGCGGTGGCCACTCGGAGCGCGCGCACGCCCGCGGCGGCCGGCAGCGTCGCGCGCGTGGCTTCGGCGATCGCTGCGCGCTGCTCGTCGGTGGCGAGCTCGGCCTTGAGCTTGACGAGGACGACGCGCTCGATCATGCGACGCTCCGCCGTCGGCGCGCGCAGGCGATCGCTGCCACGCACCACCACGCGCCGTGCGTCGGCGCGCTGCGGCAGCCGCAGCCGTCGTCGTCGCCGTCGTCGGTCTGCGTGGGACCGGTGCTGTCGCCGTCGTCGTCGCCGCCCGCGGTACCGTCCGCGGCGGATGTGCTCGGGTCGTCGTCGTCGCCGGCACTCGTGTCGATCGGCCCCGCGCTCGACTCGCTGTCGCCGTCGTCGCTGGAGCCGCTGTCGGTGCCGCTCGGCGGCGGCGGCACGGGATCGACGAACGCGAGATCGGAGACGAGCAGCGCACCCGTTCCCGCGTCGAATTCGAGCTCGACGCTCGCGAGATCCCCGAGGTCGAGCGCCGCGTCGCCGCCCATCGCCGGATCGACGAACGCGGCCAACGGGATCCGCACGCCGTGCAGCAGCAGCTTGGGCACCACCGGGTAGAGCTCACCCGGCGGCAGCGAGAGCGCGTCGGTCCACGTCTGCAGCGTGGTGGTGGCGCGCGTGCCGTCGCGATCGACCAGCGCGATCGTGAAGTCCACCGCGCCTGCGGCCGCGGAGGGATCCTCGAAGTCCACGCCCGCACGCAGCTGCAGGTAGAGCAGCTCGCCGACGTCGGTGCCCTCGGGCAGCGCGTTCGACCACAGCGACGGCGCATTCGCGTCGCCCGCGAACGCGAGCCCGAGCTGGGCGAGCCCGGGCGCGTGCGGCTCGCGGCCGTCGTACAGGTCGCCCATGAAGAAGTTCGGCTCCTCGACGCAGTGGGCGTAGTCCTCGATGCCGCCCTCCGGGCCCACGCCGCACAGGTCGTACGTCGCGAGAGCGACGCCTTCCACCGCGCCGCCGAGATCGTTGGTCTCCAGCGACGTCGCCGTCGTCACGCGGTTCACGACCAGGCGCGACGCGGGATCGTCGGGCGGCATGTAGCTCGTGCGCACGAACGCGCCGGCGGCCGCCGCCGGTGGATCGGCGTCGCCGCGCAGGAGATCGACGAACTCGGTCTCGCCGCCGAGGTGGGTGCGGAAGAACGCGCTCGCGTACGCGGTGAAGCTGGCCTGCTGCTCGGCCTCGCCGAGCCGCGGGCCGCCGGCGGCGATGCTGCAGTGGGGATCCAGCTGCTCGAACACGATCTCGGGGATCTCGAAGTCGTCGAACGCTCCGCCCATGGGGAACGTGCCGGGGCTCCACACCGTGTTGTAGAAGTTGTGGTTCGAGCGATCCATCGTGAACACGTACTTCGGCGCCGCGTCGCCGGACACCGCGTAGCGGCTGTCGTCGAAGTAGTGCACGCCCTGCAGATCCATCACGTCGCCGTCGCAGTACGGCAGCATCACGGCCATCGGCACGTCGGTGACCGTGGTGCGACCGAAGTCGGTGGGCGCGAGCAGGAGCGCCGCGTCGACGCCGAACGGCGCGCCCGCGGCGACGTTCTGGGCGATGAACGCCGCGACCCCTTCGCCGCCGCGCGAGTGGCCGACCAGCCCGACCCGCTGCAGATCGACGCTGTCGTTGAAGTCGGTGCCGTACTCGTCGGTCGTGTTGAACTGTTCCCACAGCTCGAGGTGCTCGTTGATCAGCTCGCCGCGTGCACTCGCGCCGCCGTCGTCGGCCTCGCCATCGGCCGCGTTGATCCCGTTCGCACCGATCGACACCACGACGTAGCCGTGGCTCGCGAGCTGGGCCGCCCAGTAGTCGTACCCGCGATAGCTCGGGATCGGCTCGTGGAACGATGCGCACGGCCACTCCTGTGACGCGCTCTGGAACGGATCGGTGCCGGGCTCGTCGGGGTCGTAGCAGGTGCCGTGGCGGCCGTGCAGCGCGATCACGAGTGGGAAGGGACCTTCGTCGATCGCCGTGGGGCTGTGGATCACGCCGCGGATCTCGACCGGTGCGACGAGCGAGTCGGGCACGAACGCGGTGTCGCCGAGGCTGTACTCGTCGAGCTGCACGGCGAAGCGGCCGACGTCGTCGGGGTCTGCATGCGCGACCGCGGGCACGAGGAGCGACGAGAGGAGTACGACCGTCCTCATGGCGCCCTCAGTGCGGACTTGTCGAGCACGGACGCGACCGGCACGGCGGTGCGCGACAACACGATGCCGTGCAGCTCGAGCGCGGCGCCGTCGGGCATGCGATCGAACTGCTCGCGCGGCACGAGGAACACGAGGCGATCGAGCCGGCCTTCGGGATGGCGGCTCTTCGTCACCACCTCTGCACCGACGTGCAGCGTGGGGCGGCTCGCGTTCGTGGGCGGCAACGGGCGCCCGAGCTCGAGCTCGATCTCCACGACCGCCCCGCCGTCGCGCACGGCCGCGAGCTCGACCGCGAACGGCCGGGGATCGATCCGGGTGCTCGACGCGGGCGTCGGCGCCGGACTCGGCTCGGCCTTCGCCGCCCGCTCGTCGGGTCGCGTCGCATCCTCCGCGGGCTCGCGCGCGTCGCAGCTCGCGAGCACGACGAGCGTGAACCATCCAAGCCGTGACATCGACATCGCTGGGCCCTCCGTGCGCGACGGACGAGACGAAGCGTGGCAGGCCCGGCGGGTCGTCTCAAGCTCGCCGGGGCGGATTCGGGGACGCGTCGCGTCGGCGCGACGCTTTCTTGGGGAGAGGTGTCCGGCCATGCGACGGTGGATCGCATGGCGAATCCGAGTACTGCGCGGCTGTTCGATCGGGTTGCTCGCGAGGTCGAGATGGTCGTCTCGTCGCTCGCGCCGATCCCCGGCGAGCGCACGATCTGGATCGATCCCTACGGCCGTCTCTGGCACGGCGCACCGGGGCTGGACCTTCCGCACGACCGTTGGCACACGGTGGGCACGTTCCGCCGCCCCTCGCGTGACGCGGTGACGACCGCGGTTCTCGCGGTACTGCGCGGTGCTGCGCGGCCGGTGCCCGCAGCGGCGAAGCCTCACGTCGCGCGGCCGCCCTGCACGACGGTGCGGCTCGACGTGCACGCCCCGTAGCCGACACGTACCCGACCGTGCAGCGCATGCTGATCGGTCGATCTGCCGTCTTCGTCAGCACGACCACCGTCGTCGCACGCGGGCGGTGGCGGAGCTCGCGGCCGCGCACGCGAATCCGCTCCTCGGTCGCTCGTCGAGCGGCCGATGGAGCAGGGTGTATCATCATCGTCGGTGCGGGCTCGCTTGCGCTTCGTGTCGGTCGGGGGGCTGTTCGTCGCGGCGTCGATCGTCGCGTGCGGATTCGATTCGTCGGGCAGCGGCAGCGGGGCCAGCCTGAGCGTCGGCGAGGAGGACGGTGGACCGAGCGGCGACGATGTCGGCGACGACGACGACGGCGACGACGCGACTGCCGACGGATCGGCCGAACAGGACGGGTCGAGCGACTCCCAAGTCGGCGAGTGCGGCGACGGGGGCACTTGTGGCGACGCGGCACCGCAAGGGTGGACCGGCCCGTTTGCGCTCGCGGCCGCGTCGCCACCGGATGCAACGCTCGTGTGTCCGCAGGGATGGACGGAGCAGGCGAGGGGTGGGCAGGGACTGAACGCCGTGGCCGCGACGTGCGGGTGCAACTGCGCCGCCGGTGGTGGAACGTGCAGCGTGTCGGTCTCGTACTACTCCGACTCGTCGTGCACGCAGCTCGTCGAGACCGCAGTATCGGACGGCAGCTGTGCGAACCTCGACACCAGCAGCGCACACGGCTACGCGATCGCCACCGGCACCGCCACCGGCATGTCGTGCACGCCGTCGCCGACGAGCACGGTGCCGCCGATCGGGTGGACCACCGGCGTCGCGCTCTGTGCTCCGCCGCCGGCGGACGCGTGTGACGACGGACCGTGTCTTCCTGCGCCGCCGAGCGGCTTCGACGGGCGCTGGTGCGTGATGGCGGAGGGCGAGCAGGCCTGCCCCGCGGGCGCGTACTCGCAGGCGTCCGTCGTGCATCGCAACGCGGTCGACTCGCGCTCGTGCTCGCCGTGCACCTGCGATGCGCCGGCGTCCGCGGTGTGCCCGGGCGCGGTCGACGTGTACTTCCTCGTCGCGTGCGCGTTCGGCTTCGAGGCCGGCAACCTGGCGGCGAACGGTGCGTGCGGCCAGGCGCCCTACGACGGCACCGACGACTTCTGGTCGCTCGCGTACGACGGCACGCCGCCGACGTATGCGTGCGGAGGACCCGGCGTGGCGCCGATCGGCGAGGCGACACCGTCCGAGCCGTTCACGATGTGCTGCACGCCTTGAGTGGGGCCTCTCGACCCCGCGCGAGAACTCGTCGTCGGCCCGTCGATCGCGTCACAGACCGGCCGTGCGGCTCGCATCACGGTCTCGGCGAGGCCCATGAACGCACGCACGACTGCTCCACTCGCGTCGCTCGCCCTGCTCGCGGCGTGCGGCGGCTCGCCCGACGCGAACGACGACGGCACCGACGATGCGAGCGAGGCCACGGGATCGGCGAGCGCCGACGATGCGCCGACGGCGAGCGCGGACGATGCGAGCGATCCGAGCGCGATGACGCTCGGTGACGACGACGACGGCTCGTCGGGAGCGGACGACGCGCCCGCCGACTCGGGCGACGACGGCACGACCGGCGCACCGTCGCGGCAGTGCGACGATCCGGCCCCGCCGGGGCTGCCCGCGGGCGCGCCGGTGCTGGTGCCCGGCGAGTGGACGGACATCAGTCCGCCCGACGTGCCGTTCGGCAACGACACGTTCACGCAGGGGCTCGCGATCGATCCGTGCGATCCCGCGATCCTCTATCTCACGGTGAGCGCGTTCGACGTCGCACCCGCGGGGCTGTTCAAGAGCACGGACGCGGGCGCGACGTGGCGACGCGTGGCCCAGGTGCAGAGCGATCAGGAGGGCGTCGATCACATCGACGAGCCGATCCGCGTGCGCATCGACCCCGACGATCCGCAGCACCTCTACGTCGTCGACGGCGTGCGTGGGGCGACGATGGGCTTCTGGGTGTCGAACGACGGCGGCGAGACGTTCACGATGCCGCAGGGCTTTCGCGACCTCGAGGCGAACGAGGGCATCTTCATGTGGGATTGCTACGACGTCGCGGTCGATCCCACGGACTTCGATCACCTGCTGGTCAGCTCGCACTCGCCGTGGTCGTGGGAGACGAACGAGCCCGCGGGCGTGCTCGAGAGCAAGGACGGCGGCGAGTCGTGGATCATCCACCCGCCGCAGCCGTCGTGGGCGCAGGGCCACGCGATCAACTTCCTTTACTCGCCCGAGCACGGGCTCGGCGACGCGCAGACGTGGCTGCTGGGCACGCAGAACGACGGCATGTGGCGCACCACGGATGCCGGCGAGTCGTGGACGAAGGTGAGCGACACCGCGATCCAGCACGGCGGCGGCACGATCTACTACGGCAACACGGGCATCCTCTTCGCGAGCGGCACACCGACGCTCTTGCGCAGCACCGACAACGGTGCGACGTGGGAGCCCGCCGGGCCGCCCGGCAACGGCTTCACCGCCGTGCACGGCGACGGCGAGCGCTTGTACACGAACATGATCTACGGCCCGTCGCCGTTCTCGGTGTCGCCCGAGGACGACGGGCTCGAGTGGACGTCGCTCGGCGGCCACGAGTTCCAGCAGGGGCCGTTCGAGATGGCCTTCGACCCGGTAAACCGCATCCTCTATACGGGGAGCTGGAACGACGGGCTGTGGGCGATGGCGCTCCCGTAGACCGGTGACCGGAAATCGCGGACGCTCGGCGATGGTGGTCCGCGCGCTCCCTCTTCTCGTGCTCGCGTCCTGCACGATCGTCGGCGATCTGGGGCGCGACAGCGCGGGCGCGAGCGGCTCGGGCGACGCGGGCGGGGACGACGACGGGGGTGACGACGGCATCGACACGTCGCTGCCGACGTTGCCGGAGCTGACGAACGTGCGCGTGCGCGTGGTCGGTGACGCCGCGAACATCACGTTCGATCCGGTCGACGGTGCGATCGACTACCGCGTGTACCCGCTGCCGCCCGACGACGACATCGACGTCGGCGAGGACGGCACGGTGGTGGTGGATCGCGCGCTCTACCGGTGCGCCGGGCAGCGCGAGGCGCTGTACATGCTGCGCGACACGGTGAACCCCGACCCCGGGTGGAACGACAACGCCGCGGGCGGCACGACGATCGTCGCGCGCGACGTGCTCGGGTTCGTGCGCAGCGAGGCCGATGCGGAGCTCGGGCACGTGTATCTGGAGGAGGCCGACGATCGCGTGCCCGTGTACGCGCTCGGCGATCCGGATGCCGCGCACGACGGCACGGTCGAGTGCGGGCGGCCGACGTTCGCGGCGAGCCGCGCGAAGGTGTACACGACGGATGCGGCGCGCCGGGCCGAGCTCGTCGCGCAGCACTGGCGCGACGACGGCATCGCGTTCTGGGTGCCGACGAGCGGGCGGGCCGTGTACGAAGGCGTGGCCGACGACGAGCTGCAATCGATCCTGCACTGGATCGACGGCGACGAGGCAGCGGTGCGCGGCGCGGGCACGCGGATCTTCGACGTGCTCGCGGAGCCCGCGGCCGACACGGTGCCGCTCATGCGCGTGCACGTGGCGCCGTACTGCGCGCGCCCGCACGACGAGCTCGTCGCGACGCGCTCGCGCTACGAGCACGTCGTGCGCCAGGCGGATCAGCCGCTGGCGGCGGCGCGCTGGTCGGGGCTCACCACGTCGACGGTGCTCGTCGTCGAGGCGCTCGACTCGGGCTGCCCGTACCAGGGCGTGCTGTCGCCGCAGAGCGAGCCCGCGTTCGTCGACGACACGGTGGAGCACGAGGCCTACGTCACTCCGGACGACATGCGCGCGGCGTCGCCGACCGGCGAGGTGTTCATCGACGGGCAGTACGAAGGCATGCCGTGGCCCAAGGCGATCCGGCGCTCGTTCGTGCGCGTGGAGCCGGTGGAGCTCGAGCTCGACTTCGCGGCGACGTTCCCCGAGGCGGAGGATCTGCGCGCGACGTTCGGGCCGTCGGAGGGCAACATCTACGAGCAGCACTTCGACGGCGAGTCGTACACGCTGTCGGCGTACGGAGTCTCGCACCTGCACTTCGGCTCGATGCTGGGCGAGTCGTGGTTCGTGTACAACGACATCGCGGCGGGGGTGAACGCGTCGCTGCGGCTCACGGCGAAGCCGCAGGCCGCGGTGTCGACGGCAGGGTGGTTGCACGTGACGACGGAGATCGACTTGGTCACCACCGACCGTCGCTTCCCGCAGATCATGATCAGCGACCAGCTCGCGCCCGTGCAGAACGGGCTCGCGGCCGGCACCACGGTGATCGTCGAGCCGACCGGTTACGCGCCGACGTATCTGCAGGTGCAGATTTGCGATCACCGCGGCTGGGACATCGGCCAGGAGTGTCCGCGCCTGCCGACGTTCGCCGCCGGCATCGCGCCGCAGGTGCGATTGCCGGGCGAGACCGCGGGCAGCGACACGAGCCTGCAGCTCGACGTGTACCTGTCGCCGACGCGCATCTATCTCTTCACTGACGGCGCGCCCTACTCGTGCACGAACCTGCCCGCGGTGGCCGACGACGGCGTGGCGTACTCGCCCCCCATCGGCGCGGTGACGGTGACCTGGGGCGACGTGCTCGCCCACTCGGCGATCGACTTCACGACGGGCGGCGGCGCGATCACGCCGCCGGACAGCTACGCGTTCCACCGCGCGCACATGCACACGACGGCGCGCCGCCGCTTCGACAACCTGGGCTTCGCCTCCGCGGTGACCGAGCCCGCGTGGGACGAAGCCCAGCACCCGTGCTCCGGGTGATCTACGGTGGGCCGAGTAGCTCCGCGCTCGGGCCGGGGCCGTCGAGCGACTCGAGGAAGGCCACGAGGTCGGCGCGCTCGCTCGCGGTGAGGCCGAGCGGCTCGATCTCCGAGACGCCGGGGTAGAGGCCCGGTGGATCGCCGCCGCGATCGAAGAAGGCGACGACCGGGGCGAGGCCCAGCGCCTGGCCCGTGTGGAAGAAGGACGGGCGCTGCGCGACGCAGCGCAGCGTCGGCGTGCGGAAGGCCCCCTCGTGTGCGTCGGTCACCGCGTCCGGCAAGCGGCCGTCGTCGCCGTCGCTGAAGATGCCCGCGACGTTCAGCGGATCGGCGAGCGCGGCGGCCAGGCCCACGCTCGCGCCGCGGTCGTCCGCATCGATGAACGCCGACGCGACGATCTGCGGCACGAGTCCCACGTTGTGGAACTCTTGATCCGACAAGAACGGCCCGTCGTGGCACGACACGCAGTTCGCCTTGCCGACGAACAGCTTCGCGCCGCGCTTCTCGGCGTTCGAGGTGGCAGCGTCGTCGCCGTGCATCCACGCGTCGAAGCGGCCCGGGCCGCACGTCAGCAGGCGCTCGTACGCTCCGATCGCCTTGCCGACGTTCACGACGATGCGCGTCACCGCTTCCTGATCTTGCGGCGTCATCGAGTCGTACTCGGCGCCGTCGCCCGGATAGCCGTGGAATTCCCCCTCGCACACGAACGGCGCCTGGCCGTCGGCGGGCGAGCAGCCGGTGAGCTCGGCCGACAACGGCGGGAAGCGAGCCGCGTCGTCGAGCGGCGGCATCGCGCCGAAGATCGCCTCGTACTCCGCGCGGAAATTCGAGAACACCTGGTGCGCGACGAACAGTCGCGAGCTGTTCATCTCGGCCGCCGACTCGAACGGGCCGAACACCTGGTTGTACATCGTGTCGTGGCGGCCGTCCCACATGATCACGCGGGTGTGCCCCATGTCGAGCAACGAGGGCGCGCGCCGGCGGCCCCAGCCCGTCCCGAGCGAGATCTGTTGCGACGGAGAACGTGTGTCGCTGAAGCCGTCTTCGGGCACATGACAGCTCGCGCACGACACCTTGCCCGTGTCGCCCTTGTTGCCGAGCGACGTGCCCATGCCGTCGTGATCGCCGTCGAGCAGCTTGCCCGCGAAGATCGGGGTGAAGAACAGGCGCTGACCGAACAGCGCAGCGGCCGGATCGTCGGCGAACGCGTTCGACACGTCCGGCGGAACGGCGGGCAACGGATCGGGCGCGAGCGCCTGCAGAGCCGCCCACTCCTCCTCGGTGAACTCCGGCGCGACGTCCTCGCCGCCGCCGTCGCCCGTGCTCGAGTCGACGCTGCCCGAGGAGTCGCCCGGATCGATCGAGGTCGCGTCGGGCGGTGCAACTCCGGACGACTCGTCGCCACCCGACGACGTGTCGACCGCGGCCGCGTCCTCGGGCTCGCCGCAGCCGGCGACGAGCACGAGCACACCGAGCCTCACGACGCGCACGGATACAGCTCCTCGTCCCACTCGGGCGCGGGCACGCCGCTCGAGAACCCGAGGTTGTCGAAGTGGCGGCGCGTCGTCTTCTGCATGTGCGTGCGGTGGAAGAGGTAGCTGTTGCCGGTGATCGCCCCGCCGCCCGCGCCGAAGTCGACGCCCGAGTGGTACAGCACGTCGCCCCACGTCACCGTCACCGAGCCGGTGGGCGGTGCGTACACGGCCCCGTCCTCGAAGGACGTGGCCGGCAGATCGGTGCACGAGTAGGGCAGCCCGTCGAGGAAGAGGTAGAGCCGCGAGCTCGACAGGTACACGTCGATCGCCACGGAGTTGTCCGTGCCCGAGCGCTCGCCCGGCAGCGGCACCGGCGGCGCCACGCCTTCCACGAAGGTGGGCAGCCGCGGGCACTGATCGTTCACGTCCCACGTGCGGTGGTCGCAGACCTGCACCTGCAGGAACGACGGCGTCAGATCCTTCGGCTGCACGATGAGCGTCGTGCCGTTCGGCAGGTTGTCCTGCACGGGCGCGTCCTGGTCGCTGATGATGATCTGCGGATAGCGTCGATCCGTGGACACCACGTCGATCTCCGTCTGCACGTGGAGGAACGCGTCGGCGCCGATCTCCGCGCGCTGCATCGGCGTCACGCGGACCTTGCCGTTCACGTCGGCCGCGATGTCGTTGTAGGCCAGCCACAGCTCGCCGAGCAGCTCGCCGAAGAAGAAGTTGGAGTTCGTGTACGACGACACGTGCCAGTCGGCCGTCGCGAAGTGCAGGCCGTACTCGTTGCCGGTGGGCTCGCCGAACGTCGAGCGGAACGCCTCGCCGGCGGGGAACGTCGCGTAGAAGTCCATCTGCGGCAGATCGGGCGTGGCGTGCACGAAGCTGCGCGCGATCGCCTTGGGGATCGGTGCGTCGTCGTACTGCCCGTTCACGAACACCTCGCCCGTCGTCGACGCAGCGCGCATGTCGTCGAGCGTCACGTACGCCTCGTAGTCGAGCACGTACTCGCCGAACACCTCCGTGAATGCGTCCTTGTGCTCGGGCGACAGCACGCCCTGGTACGGGCAGCCGCCGTCGAGCGCCTCGACGACGAGCACCGTCTCGTCCGTGAGACCGCTCCAGCGCACCGCGGTGAGCGGCTGATCACCCTCGCTGCGCACCTTCGCGAAGCGAGCCATGCCCGCGACGAGCTCGTCGTGCGCGCGGCTGCAGTACGGGGCCACGTGCACGCGCATGAGCGGCATCGTGCCCTCGGCCGCCTCGGTGAGCACGTCGAACACCGTCGTCGCGGGGCCGCGCACGTCGGCCTCCGGCCCGTCGATCCAGCGCAGCGTCACGTTGTCGCCGAACGCACCCTCGTAGACCGGACGCGTACCTTCGCCGGCCGTGGTGGGCACGTAGAATGCAATGCCGTCGTCGCGCCATCCGTCGGCCACGAGCGCGTCACGCTCGGCCGCATCGGTCGTGTACACCTTCGGCCGGCTCGCCTTGAACAGCGCGCGACCGCAGCTCGGTCCGCCTTCGCCGGCCGGGTCGGGGTCGCCCACCACGTACACGGGCATCCGATCGGCGCCCTCGGTCGTGTAGACGAAGCCGAGCTGCGCGTCGTCGTCGGCGCGCACGAAGCCGGCCACGTCGTGGTGCAGGATCGTCACGCCACCCGCGGCGTTGTCGTTCCAGCCCTCCTCGGGGCTCACGATGTCCTCGAGCATGTACAGGCCCTCGCGATGGCCGGCACATCGATAGATCGCGTCGGTGATCACGATCGTGCCGTCCTCGCGCACGTCGATGTCCTCGTTCGCCGGGAGCGGGAAGATGCGGTAGTCGGTCGCGGCGTCGACCGGATCGAACTCGACGTTCGCCGCGTCGCCCACCATGCGCAGGCGGACGTTCGTCAGCTCGGGCAACGGCGGCAGGTCGGTGTCGACCGGGGGCTCGCCGGTGGAGTCGGCCCCGTCGTCCGCACCGTCGCTCGTGCCCGGCGCATCGTCGGCGCCGCCGCTCGAGCCCGGCGCGTCGTCGTCCGCGCTGCCGACGTCACCGGTGCCGTCGTCCTGCGCGTCGCCGCCCCCTTCCTTGCATGCGCCGGCGATCGCGAGCACGAGGACGAGATGGCGGTGCCTGCCCATGGCCCGTGCATGCGCGCACGGGCGCGCGCCCGTGAGGAAATCGTCCTCACTCCGAGAGCACCAGATCGATCGCGGACGCCACCGGCGGATAGTTCTGTGGGACGCCTCGCGTCTCGAGCTCGAGCGTGTTGTCGCCGCTCACGAGATCGGCGACGGGCACGTCGATCACCTGTCCGATCGCGCCCTGGGCGTGGCCGTTGCCGAGCATCGCGAGCTCGCTCGCCGTCAGCGTGCGCTCGCGCCACGCGTTGCCGTTCAAGCGCAACCGAAGCGCGAATCCGGCGGGCGGCAGGCTCGGCTCCGACAGGAGGTACCACATCGCGATCGCGAGCCGGGCAGAGGAAACGCCGTCGAGCTCCACGGCCGGAAGCGTGAACGACACGGGCGCGCCCGTCATCGTGTCGGGCACGAGATAGCCCACGTTCATCACGGGCCCCGCGATGTTCCACGCATCGGTGCCGGCCACGAGCGAGTCGCCCACCTCGACCTCGCGCGTCGTCGCGATCACGGGCCCGTCGAAGCCAACGTCGTCCCAGCGCGTCACCCAGGCGTCGATCGGCTCGGTCGCTCCGAAGCCGTCGTCGTGGCTGTACTTGAGCGTCGCGTGGTTGTGCGTGGTGAGGTGCACCCAGCCGCGCGAGAACGGCAGGCTCACGTCGACGCCATGCAGCAGCACGGGCGCCTCGAACTCGATCCCGTCCTCGGAGTACGGGGTGGCCCACACTTCCACGCGCGTTTGCGACACCGCGATCTCGAAGTGGTTGAGCTTGCCCTTCGCACCCGTGACGCACGCCCCGTCCGAGGGCATGAACAGCTCGTCGACGTAGTCCGTGACGACGTCGACGAAGCGAACGGCGACGGTGCCGGGCTGGCCGGCGCAGCCCGACTGGAACTGGATCTCGAGGGCATTGCGCGGCACGGCGCCGCCCTCGTCGTTCATCTGGCCTTCGCTGCCGATCGAGAACGAGGGCAGCGGCGCGGGGTCCTCGGTGATCTCCACCGAGATCCACCCGAGCAGGCCGTTCAGCATCCAACCCTCGGCATCGAACGCGATCGTGCCGGTGCGATCGGCGAAGTCGAACGGCTGGCGGATTCGGTACGAGTTCTGTCCGTAGTTCTGCGCGCCCACGGCCACGAGCAGGTGGTTGCTCGCGATCGATTCGTTCGGATCGCACACGAGCGTGTCCTCGTCGGGGAAGACCTGCGCAGGCAGGTCCGCGCGGCATGGGCCGATCGTGGCGGGGCCGGCCGCGAGCGCGTTGCCGTTGCCGGTGGGGAGCTGCGGATTGCCGCGCGCCGCACTCCACCGGCGCACGTCGAGATCGCCCGCACGGCCACGCATCGATGCGGGTGCGTCGAACGTGTCGCAGAACGCGGCGCTCTCGAGCCCACAGCCCGGCCCGCCGGGCAGCGGTGCACCATCGTCGCTGCTGCCGTCGTCGTCGTCGGCTGCGGTCGTGCCGTTGGTCTCGTCCGCCGACGACACCGTGCCGTCGTCGTCGTCGGCCGCCGTCGTGGTCGATGACGTGGACGCTTCGGTGTCGGCGGCGTCGTCGTCGGCGGAACGACAGGCGCAGGCGAGCACGACGGCGAGTGCAGTCCTCCGCACGCGAGGGTCCTCTCCGATCAGTCGGGACACACCGCGCGCATGCGCGGGGCGAGGTGTGACTTGCCGTGCTTCGCGAGGAACTGCTCGCGCACGCGCACCGCGGCTCTGCGATCTCCGGCCGCGCACAGGGCCTGCGCCTTCGCGACGTCGCGCTCGAGTCGGAATGCGCCGCGCGGGAACTCGCGCTGGTGGCGGGAGATGGCCGCGAGCGCCGACTTCGGCTGGCCGGCGACGAGCGCCTGCTGGATCTCCGCGAACAGCTTGGTCTCCTCGGCGAGCGTGGGAGCGGGCCGCGCGACGTCGGTGCGCCGCTTCGGCGCCTCGACGACGACGGGTGCCTCCACCACCGGCGCTGCCGCGACCGGTGCGATCGCGGGTGCGCTCGAGCGCTCGACCGGTGTCTCGCGGCGCCGCGCCTCCGCGATGCTCGCCTCCTCCTCGTCGGGCAGATAGCCCGCCTGATCGTGCGATGCATCGGGCTCGTCGGCGCCGAGGATCGCGAGCTCGATGCCACCCACGCGGAACACGAGCCACACCGCCGCCGCGAGCATCGCCGCCGCTCCGATCCACAGCCATCGACGCGGCGACGCGGCGGTCTCGCGGTCGATCGCACGCCACGTCGCGGCCCGCGCTGCGGCGGTCGGCTGCTCGACGTCGCGGAACGCCGCGACGTACAGCTGCAGATCGTCGTCGTGATCAGCGGACTGCATGGACCCGGATCCTCTCGTCGCGCGCACGATGGCGCGCGATGGCCTTCTGCACGAGCTCGCGGGCCACGCGGGCACGCGCGTAGGCAGTGTTGACGTTGACGTCGACGATGGCCGCGGCCTCCGGGACGCTCATGCCCTCCACCTCGGTGAGCACGAACATCATTCGCTTGTCCTCGTCCATCGCGTCGAGTGCCGCGCGCACGACCGCGGCCCGCTCTTCCAGCAATGCACGAGCCTCGGGATCGATCTGAGGTGTCGCGAGCGGGGGCTCGACGAGCGTGAGCCGGGCCTCGCGCTGACGGGCGACGTCGCGGGTGCGGCCCGCGATCTTGCGTGTCACCCCGTACAACAGCGCGGTGATGGATCCCGTCATGTCGAGCTCGTGTCTGCGCCGGTGAATCACCACGAAGACCTCCTGCACGACGTCGTCGAGCGTCGCGTCGCTCACTCCGAGCCGCCGCGCGACGCGCCACACGAACGCGTAGTGCCGGTCGTAGATCTCCTCGAGACTGGGCACGTCGCCCACTTCGCGGGGCCCTCCCGTCGAGCCCGAAACCAGGATGCACGAGCCCCGCCGAATCCGTGACGAGAACGACCACCGCGTCAGAGCCGGACGCCCAGCCCGAGGCGAAATCGCCCGCCGACCGGATCCACGCGGTGGACGACCCCGAGTCCGTCGACCTCGAAGCGATAGCGCGCGAGCGGGACCACCAGATCGACACCGCCGAGCAGCACGACGCGGGGGTGGACCACGCCGAGCACGCGCGGTCCCACCCACGCGGCGGCCCAGAAGACGCGTTCGGTGCGCGGCTCGTCGATGCCCACGCCGCGGCCTGTCATCGCACCGAGCTCGGCACCGCCGCACACGGGCACCTCGACGCGGCGTCGACCGAAGCGCGCGCACAGACCGAGCGATCCGATCGACAGCGCAATGTCGCCACCCCTCGGTGGATCGTCGGCGACGCGGGCCGGTCGCGCGAACCAATGCGTGCCACCGATCTCGATGCGCAGGCGCGGCCACGTGATCGCGAGGTCACCTCCGACGCCGCCGGAGATCGTGCCGGGCAGGATGCCGAGCTGCATGCCGGCGCGCGCCTCGAGCCCGACGCACGGCCGGAGATCACGCGGTGCGATGCGAAGCCGCGATCGACCCGCATCGCAATCGCGCTTCGCGGGCGCAGCGACCGGCGGCGGCGTGGGAGTCGGTGCCGGCGTGGGCGTCGGCGCGGGTTCGGGTGCCGGCTCGACCGGCGCCGGTGGAGGCACGCGCGGCGGTGCGGCGCGGGTGGCCGCGGCTGGATCGATCGTCACCGCGATCATCAGCGCGGCGGTCTCGGCCAGCACCTCGCAGCTCGGATCCCGCAGTACCCGCTGCACGGGAACTCCCTGCGCCACGTCCATCTCGAGCTGCAGTCGATAGCCGCCCGCATCGCTCTCGATCGTGCCTTTCGCGGAGCGCAGCACCGTGCCGGTGCGCGCGAGCGGTCGCGCGGCATAGTGCTCGATCGTCGCCGCGACGTGCTGCGCATCGGGGCATTCGGACGGGGCGCTCCACGCATACTCGGTGGGAACCTCGACCGGCCCGGCGGGCGCGAGCGCGCTCGAGAGCACGAGGAGCACGCGCGCGGGCACGCGGGATTCATATCACCAACGACGCTCATTCCCAGCAGAACTCGAGCCCGGGCGGCGCCCGCAGCTCGAAGTCGGCCTCGATCAAGTCGCCCTCGGCGATCGTGAACGCCTCGTCCGGCCACACCGGCGTCGCGCACAGCTCGGTGTACACGGAATCGAGGACCACGGCGTCCGAGTTCACGTTGGCCGTCCACGTGATCCCGTTCGAGCCGGGGATGCAGCCGCCGGTGGGACCCGGCTCGGCGCAGTTCTCGATGGGGATCGTGACGATCTCGCAGATGTTCTCCCTCGCGCGCGTGCGCGAGAACGTGATGCCCGTGCCGAACGGGAAGCACGAGAAGCCGCCGTTGGTCTGGCGGATCGTGTCGACGTCCTCGACCAGCCCTCCGCTGTGTTGGCCGTTGACCTGCGTGAAGTGGACGCCGTAGCCGAACTGGGCGTTGTGTCCGTCGAGCAGGCCGCGCTGCACGGTGACGTCCGAGGAGTGCTGCACCTCGACCACGTTGAACGGTCGTGCCACCACGAGATCGTTGAAGCAATAGAAGTCGGACAGCACGGCTCCATCGCTCAGCGCGAGACGCACGCAGGCCGCGGGCATCGGGCCGCGCACGTCGTAGCTCTCGACGAAGCTCACGTTCGCGGCCGTCGTGCCCTCGAGATCGATGCCGCTCGACCCATCGCGCATGCGCACGCGCTCGATCCTCACGTCGTCGCTGAAGCGGCCCTCGATGCTCGATTGGTACGCGTCGTCGTGACTGCCCTCGGCAGGGGCCGCGTCGTGTACGACCACGACGTTCTCGATCCGGATCCCGTGAGCTGCGCTGAAACGGATACCCGGTCCATCGGCGTGGTGGATCTCGCAGTCGCGGATGGTCACGCCGGTGACCCCCTCGACGACGATGCCCGGGCCGTTCGGCGCGACGATGCGGAGCCCGGCGATCACCTGATCGTTCTCGGTGGCGACGATCGGTCCGCTCGGAGTCAGACCGTTGCACGGATCGTCGTCGCCCGTGGTGCCGACTCCGGTGGTGACGCCGCCGTCGTCCGACGACGTGCCGTCGTTGCCGGTGGTGCCTTGGCTCGTGCCGGTGCTCGTGCCCGTGCCGGCTGCCGTCTCGCCGTCCGGCTCCACGCACGTGCCGACCAGGTCCTTGGCCGCGTGCTCGCCGTAGCGTCGGCCGGACGGACACCCCTCCGTCGGGAAGCTGCACCAACCGGTCGCCTCGCACGCTCCCTGCACACCATCGAGTCGGCACTGCGAATGGTCGTCGCACGCGAACTGGCGATGACAGCCCGCGAGCGCGAGCGCGCCCGCCACGACCGCTCCCAAGCCGACGCTCGCGCAGCTCACCGCCCGATCCTATCAGGCTACGCGCGGGTGGTACTCTCGGCGAAATGGCCGACGATCTCACGCGCACCCGCCAGGTCGCCGCCATGCCGGTGGCGCGGCGGCAGGTGCACCTCGAGATCGGCGTGGCCGGCGAGCCCCCGTGGAGGTTCGCGATCGAGCGAGACTCCGTCGTCATCGGGCGCAGTCGCGACGTGGATCTGGTGCTCGATGCCGATGGGGTCTCGCGCAAGCACGCTCGCATCACGCGCTCGGGTCCGCAGGCGCTCAACATCGTCGATCTGGGGGCGAAGAACGGCACCTTCTTGAACGGCGAGCGCGTCGACGTGGCCGCGTTGCACCACGGCGATCGGATCCAGATCGGCCCCGTCGTCCTCAGCGTCGTGCTCAGCGACGCCGATGCGCCGCTCCGCGCGACGACACCTGCGAATGCGCCCGCGGCGGCGGACGAGGCCCATCCATCGCTGTCCGCGCGCGAGTGGGAGGTGGCGCGGTGTGTCGCGCAGGGCCTCACCAACGCAGAAATCGCCAAGGTGCTGGGCGTCAGTCGGCGCACCGTGGCGACACATCTCGAGCGGATCTACGAGCGATTGCAGATCCACTCGCGTGCCGCGCTCGCCCATCTCGTGGCGCGTGGGCGCGAGCCCGGTTGATCGCGACGCGCGAGCGCGCGTAGGATCGGACGCGGATGGGAGCCGAGCCCGGCGTGCGAGCCGACGGTGCGGGTGCGGTTGCGCCACGCACGCTCGGCAAGTTCACGCTCGTCGAGCAGATCGGCGAGGGCGGCATGGCCCGCATCTTCCTCGCACGAGCGCGCGGCCTCGGTGGCTTCGAGAAGTGGGTCGTGGTCAAGCAGATCCTCCCGCGGTTGGCGGAGGACGCCGACTTCATCGCGCGGTTCATCCAGGAGGCGCGGCTCACCGCCACGCTCGATCACCCGAACATCGCCGCGGTGTACGAGGTGGATCGCGACGGCGACGACTATTTCTACTCGATGGAGTACGTGCGCGGCCGCGACCTGCAGAAGGTGATGCGCCGCGCGAAGCAGCGCGAGCGCGAGCTCTCGCTCGCGGAGATCATCGCGATCGTCACCGGTCTGTGCGCCGGCCTGCACCATGCGCACACGCGGCTCGGGCCGGACGGCAAGCCGCTCGGCATCGTGCATCGCGACGTGTCGCCGTCGAACGTGCTGCTGTCGTACGAGGGCGCGATCAAGCTCGCCGACTTCGGGGTCGCGAAGGCGCGCACCGGCATGGTGTCCACCGTGGCAGGCACGTTGCGCGGCAAGATCGCGTACATGTCGCCGGAGCAGTGCCGCGGCGAGGCGCTCGATCGCCGCAGCGACGTGTACTCGGTGGGCGCGCTGCTGTGGGAACTGCTCGCAGGGCGGCGGCTGCACGAAGGTGACAGCGAGATCGGGCTCGTGCAACGCATCGCGCGCGGCGAGACGCCGTCGCTCCGCGAACATCGACCCGACAGCTCGCCCGCGCTCGAGCGCATCGTCCTCGCTGCGCTCACGCGCGAGCCTGCGAAGCGCTACCCGAGCGCGCATGCGCTGCAAGCCGCGCTCGAGGACTTCGCCCGCGAGCACAAGCTCGCGGTGTCCTCCCGCACGGTCGCCGCCCTCATGCACGAGCTCTTCGCGCAGGAGTACGAGCGCGAGCAGCAGGAGCACCGCATAGCGCCCACGGTGCCGTTCCGGCTCGAGCCCGTCGCCGAGGACGTCGTGGATCCCGATGGCCGCACGCCCGCGACAGCGACCGTGGCACCTGCGATCGCGCGCGAGCCGGATCTCGACGCGGCGGAGACGCGCGCCGTGGCCCGGCCTTCGCGATCGTGGCGAACCCTCGCGATCGGCCTCGCCGCCGGCACGCTGCTCGGCGGCGGTGGGCTGTGGATCGCGAGCGAGCGCGCGCCGGTCGAGGTCGCGGCTCCCACGCCCGCCGCCGCGCCGATCCATGCACCTGCACCCGCCGAGGCGCGAGCCGTCGCGCCTCCGCCTGCGAGCGCACCCTCCCCACCGGCGGTGACGAGATCGCCTGTCGCACCGGCGAAGACGACCGAGCCGCGCAAGCCGGCGAAGAAGAAGACCACGAAGCCACGCCGCCGTTCGGCCGGCGAGCGCCCGCGCGAGCTCGATCTCGACGCCGCATTGCCTCCCGGAACCCGATGAGTCGGTGCGCACGACGACTCGCATCGCGGCTCGTGGCCGTCGCCTGCGTGCTCGCTTTGCTCGCTCCGACTCCGCTCTTCGCGAGCCCCGCCGACGCGGAGGCGGCTCGCGTCGAGCTCGACGCCGGGCTCGCCGCGTACGAGCGCAAGGAGTTCGCGAAGGCCCAGGCCCACTTCGAGCGCGCACACGCGCTGAACCCGACGCCGGAGTCGCTGTACGCGTGGGCGCAGGCGGCTCGCGGCGCGGGAGACTGCGCGACCGCGGTGGAGCTCTATCGTCGCTTCATCGACGAAGGCGCGACGGGTGACTCGCGCGAAGCGGCGGAGAAGAACGAGGCGCGCTGCCGCGAGACCCTCGCGAAGGAACCAGCGCCGGCGATCGTGGAGCCGCCGCCGACCGCGGTCGCGCCCGCACCCGCGCCGGTCGTCGACACACCGTCGGACTCACCCCCGCCGACGCGCAGGAGGACGCCCGACGCCGCCGGCATCGCGCTCGTGAGCATCGGATCCGCGGCCGTCGTCGCGGGCGCGGTGTGCATCGGCGTGGGCGAAGCGCTGCGCGCCGAGCAATCCGACACCCGCGACTACGCTCGCTTCGACGAGCTCGACGGCAAGATCGACGCACTTCACATCGCCGGCGGCGTGACGCTGGGGGTCGGAGCGGTGCTCGCGGTGGTCGGCGCGGTGCGCCTCGGCCTCGCCCGCCGTCGCGATCGACAGGCTGGTCGCGATCGACGTGTATGGCTGGCCCCCCGATTCGGCAGATCGACCGGCATGCTCGTGCTCGGCATCGCGCCGGGTCGCTGATGGTGTCGGTCGATCGACCGACGCGAGATTTCGGGAAGAATCGGGCACCTGGCCGACTGACGGGCCCGCGTGGGCGCTGCTAGGTTGGTCCCATGGTCCGCCGAATCGCCCTCGTGCTCTGTGCGACGACCGGCTGCTACTCGGGCGCGAGCAACCAAGCCGACGACGACGCATCGGGCGGACCCGGCAGTGCCGACGACGACGACGACGGTGCGGACGACGACGACGGCGCCGACGACGGCGACGAGAGTGGAGCGTCCGAGCCCGAGGAGCACGACTTCGAGCGCGCCCAGATGCGACGACTGACGCGGTTGCAGTTCGAGGGCTCGCTGCGGTCCTTGCTCGGCGACGACGTCGTGGTGAGTCGCGAGATCGATCCCGATCTCGTCGCCGAGCTGTTCACCACGGTCGGTGCGTCGACGGTGAGCACGTCGCCGCGCGGCGTGGAGGAGTACGAGCTCGCCACGCTCGATGCGGTCGGGCAGGTGTTCGCCGATCCGGAGGCACGGCTCGAACTCGTCGGTTGCGACGTCGTGGAGGACGATGGTTGTGCGGCGTCCTTTCTCGCGGACTTCGCCCGTCGCGCGTGGCGGCGCCCGATCGCCGACGACGAGCTCGCCCGCTACGTCGATCTCGTCACGAACGCGCCCGGCATCGAAGGCGATGCGTGGCTGGGCTTGCAGCTCGCCACCGCGGGCATGCTGCAGTCTCCGAACTTCCTCTACCTCGTCGAGATCGGCGAGCCCGATCCCGACGTGCCGGAGCGCTGGCGCTACACCGACTGGGAGATGGCGGGTCGGCTGTCGACGTTCGTGTGGGCGGCGGCGCCCGACGACGAGCTGCTCGACGCGGCCGAGGCCGGCCATCTCACGACGGAAACGGGCGTCGCCGAGCAGCTCGATCGCATGCTCGCCGATCCGCGCGCGAAGCCGGCGCTCGCGCGCTTCTTCGCCGAGCTGTTGCACCTCGACGTGGCCGACACGATCGCGAAGGACACGGAGATCTATCCGGCCGCCACGCCGCAGCTGTTCCAGGGGATGCGCGGCGAGGTCGAGCGGATCGTCGAACGGATCGCGTTCGAGGAAGACGCGGATCTCCTCGACCTGTTCGACACGCGCGCGACGTACGTCACGCCGGAGCTCGCCGAGCTCTACGGCATGACCGCGCCGGATCCGGCGCTCGCGGACGAGGACGGCTTCGTGCCCGTCACGATTCCCGACGAGTGGGCGCGGCTCGGCGTGCTCGGCACGGGCATGTTCCTGGCGAGCACGGGCACGCTCACGCGCACGTCGCCGACGGTGCGCGGCCTGTTCGTGCAGCGCCGGCTGCGATGCAACGAGATCCCACCGCCGCCCGACGACGTGGATGCCGAGTTCCCAGCGGAGGTCGAAGGCGAGGCTACGACGATGCGCGAGCGTCTCGAGGAGCACCGCGAGAACCCGACGTGCGCTGGTTGTCACGACCAGCTCGATCCGATCGGCCTCGTGATGGAGCACTTCGACGGTCTCGGCCGCCACCGCGAGAACGACAACGGCCTCGAGCTCGACGTGTCCGGCGCGCTCGACGGTCAGTCGTTCGACGGCCTGTCCGGCCTGGTCGGCTTCCTGCGCGACGACCCGGCCACGACGCAGTGCTTGGTGCGACAGGCGTATCGATTCGCCACCGGCCACCACGAATCGGTGGAGGAGAACGAGATCCTCGCTGCGCTCATCGCCGAGTTCGACGACTCGGGCCATCGGTTCGGCACGCTCGCGCGCGGCATCGTCATGAGCGAGGGCTTCCGCTTCCGGGGGCGTGCACCATGAACCGGCGAATCCACGATCGAGGAGCGAGGACGATGCGCAAGAACGCGTTGAGTCGGAGGACGGTGCTGCGTGGCATGTTCGGGGGCACCGCGGTCGCGCTCGCGCTGCCCGTGCTCGAGGCCATGCTCGGGGCGAACGGCGATGCGTTCGCCGACGGCACCGAGCTGCCGCGGCGGCTGGGCCTGTGGTTCTGGGGCGACGGCGTGCGCCTCGATCACTGGACGCCCGACGACACCGACAACTGGACGGCGAAGTCGATCCTGCAGCCGCTCGTCGACGCGGGCGTGAAGCAAAAGGTCACGGTGGTGAGCGGGCTGGACGTGCAGATCGGCGGCGCGGGCCACCATGTCGGGCAGGCCATGATGCTGTCGGGCTCGTACGACGAGACGATCGGCGACTGGGGACTCTCCACGAGCACCACGTTCGATCAGATCGCCGCCGATCAGCTGCAGGGGCCCACGCCGTATCGCTCGCTGGAGATCGGCATCTCGTATCGCGGGTTCGAGAACAGTCAGAACGACTGGTCGATGTCGTGGCTGGATCCGAACAGCCCGCTGCCGGCGGAGCACTCCCCGCTCGCGCTGTGGCAGCGGCTGTTCGGCATGGGCGTGGACGGGCCGGACAATGCGCTGGTGGGCGCGCGGCAGAGCGTCATCGATGTCGTGCGCGCGGACGCGGAGGCGCTGCGGCAACGGCTGGGCGCAGCCGATCGCGCGCGGATCGAGGCGCACCTCGACGGGCTCGCCGATCTGCACAACCTGCTCGACTTCGATCTCACCGGCTGCGTCGCCCCGGAGATGGCCGCCGAGATCGAGGACAGCGCGAACATGGAACAGCTCGAGGCGCGCAATGCCGCGATGGCGAAGCTGCTCGCGATGGCCCTGGCTTGCGATCTCACCCGCGTGTTCTCGTACAAGTACACGGGCATGCAGACCGACACGTTCTTCTGGCAGGCGAACGCGACCGACGGCCTGCACACGATGACGCACGACGCCGGCATGCAGGACCAGTGTCGCAACTGCATCGAGTTCATGATGAAGGAGCTCGGCGTCCTGTTGCGCGAGCTCGACTCGGTCGACGAGGGCCTCGGCACGTTGTTGGATCAGTGCGGCATCTACTGCACCTCGGAGGTCGCCGAGGGCCAGAGCCACAGCACGGACGACATGCCGATCCTGATCTGCGGCGGGGCAGGTGGCCGGTTGCGCACGAACTACCACCTGCGCGGCGCAGGGGAGAACACCAGCATGGCGCCGCTCACGGTCATGCGCGCGTGTGGCGTGGACATCCAAGGCTTCGGCCAAGGCGCGGGCTACACCGAGAGCAGCCTCGACGCGCTCCTGCTCTGATCGGTCAGCGCTCGCCGACGCATGTCCACGTCGCGAGATCGCAGTCGAGGTCGCCCTCGCAGTGTTCGGGGTACTTGCAGGGGTCGCCTTCCGCTCCTGCTCGACAGATCGAGTCGACGCAGTGCCCCCGCGCCGGATGGCACTCGTCGTCGAAGGCGCACGTCTGATCGTCCTCGGGCGCGACGTACAGCCCTTCGAGCTCGACGAGCATGTCGCAGTCGTACGCGGTACCGGCGACGTGGAGCTGCGCGCGGACCTGCCAGCTCGCCTTCAAGCTGCGCTCGTGGTGGACCGTGCCCGAGATGCGGTGGATGACCGTGCCGAGCCCGTTCGACTCGACGCCGCCCGCGAGCACATGGCCCGTCGCCCACATCCCGCCGCGCAGGCGCAACGGCTCGATCCCCGGCGGCCATGCCGTGACCTCGGCGACGCCGTCGTCGTGCTCGACCCAGAGGCCCTCGGCGCGGAGCACCAGCGTGTCGCACCCGAACGCGTCCTCATCGCCTTCGCGGCAGCTGCATTCGCTGGTCTCGATGTCGGTGAACGTGAACAGGCCGCTTCGGTCTCCGCCACGCGCGTCGCCAGCGGTGATCTGATCGACCTCTCCCGGCTCGAGTGGGCGCAGCCCCTCGTCGACGTCGATCGTGCATGCGGACAGGAGCGCGACGAGGGGGAGGGTGCGGGTGAGCATGCGTGGCATCACGCTGGTCGATAGCAGTGTCTTCACGCGCGGCTGGTGATCGACGCCACGCGTTGATCCGATTCGGCAAAGCCCGCCGACGCGAGCGCGCGGAACGGCAGAAGTCGCCGTGTGTCCGCGAGCGTTGCCCTCGGGAACCACATTCGCGATACGCTGGGAGCATGCGGGCCATGCGAACATGGATCGGCGGTGCCGCGGTCATCGTCGCGGCGTGTGGCGGAGGTGGCGGTTCGGACGACGGCTCGGACGCGGGCACGACCGGCACCGGTGGCATCGACGAGGAGGGCATCGGCGAGGTCGGCGGGCCCAAGCTCGACATCGGCGGCGGTGGAGACACGGCGGGCGACGAGCAGAGCGGTGACGACGGGTGCGAGAAGGTCGACTTCCTGTTCGTCATCGACTCGTCGAACAGCATGGAGACGAACCAGGCCGAGCTCATCGCGAGCTTCCCGGAGTTCGTCGCCACGATCCAGAGCACGCTCGAGTCGGTGGACAGCTATCACGTCGGCGTCGTCACGAGCGACGCGTACGAGTTCAACGAGGATGGCTGCACCGACATGGGTGCGCTCGTCACCCAGACCGGGGGCAAGGACTCCGGCATGGAGACGTGCTCGCCCTTCGCGACGCCGGCGCGCTTCCTGACGGAGGCCGACGATCTGCCGAGCGCGTTCGCCTGCATCGGGCAAGTGGGCACCGACGGTGCGAACGACGAGGCGATGCTCGCCGGGGCGCTCGGGGCGATCTCGCCGGCGCTCAACGAGGCCGGCGCGTGCAACGACGGCTTCCTGCGCGACGATGCGTTGCTCGTGATGGTGCTCATCACCGACGAGGACGACCCCGGCACCTGCATCGACGGCAACCAGAGCTGCGAGGGCTCGCCCGGCGATCCGATGGAGTGGCACGACGAGGTCGTGGACCGCAAGGGCGGCCACCCGGAGAACGTGGTGGTGCTGTCGCTCACCCGCGGCTCGCCGGGCAACGCGTGCGACGAAG
The DNA here is from genome assembly GCA_964468635.1 of uncultured Nannocystaceae bacterium. Taxonomy (GTDB): domain Bacteria; phylum Myxococcota_A; class Polyangia; order Nannocystales; family Nannocystaceae; genus Xiheibacterium. The sequence continues at coordinate 157,186 of CAYXVR010000015.1, read as the reverse complement.
CCCAGGGCACCGAAAAGGACGGCGAGCGCGTGATGGCGTTCGCGCAGCTCTTTGGTGCGACTGGATCTGTCGGCGACATCTGTGCCGACAGCTTCGGGCCGTTCTTCAGCGCCGCGGTCGGACAGATCGAGAGCGCATGCGGCGGATTCATCGAGCCGCAGGGGTGAGAGGATCATGCTCGTTCGCGCTGCGGTCGTACTCGGAGTCCTCGCGCTCGCGTCGACGGCACACGGGGCCGAGCCGTACTGCGTCGACAACCCCGCCGTGATCTACTGCAACGACTTCGAGGGCGGCACGCTCGACGGCATCGAGGCGGGTCCGCGGGCCACGCTCGTCACGGCGGCCAGCGGCGCGCCCACGTACGAGGGCGAGGGCTCGCTGTTCGCCGACTTCACGCCGCCGTACAACGCGGACGCCGAGTTCGGCGTGCGCTTCGACGGCGTCGAGCGCCTCTACGCGCGGTTCTACGTGCGGTTCGATGCGAGCTGGGACGCGCCGATGCACCACTTCTACGCGCTGCACGGCGATCGCCCCGACGACATGTGGTCGTGCCACGGCGATGCCGGGTGTCGACCCAACGGCGTGCTGTGCCTGAGCGGCACCACCGTGGACACGCGCGTGGTCGACGACGGCAACGTGCCGGGCCAGCCGTTCTTCTACACGTATCACCCGGAGATGAACTGCGACCCGGGGGATACGTGCGCGAACTATGCCGACCCGCAGATGATCTGCGACGGCTGTGCGGCGAAGGGGCTGCCCTGCGAGAACGGGCTCGAGTGCTGTTGGGGCGAGAACCTCGACATCGACGACCCCTCGATCACGATGGGCGCCGATACCTGGTACGCGATGGAGACGATGGTCGTCGCGAACACGCCGGGCGAGGCCGACGGCGAGATGTCGCTGTGGATCGACGGCGTGCTCGTCGGTCACCACGACGGCATCCGATGGCGTGACGATCCGGCGCTGTTGCTCAACCACTTCATCGTGTGGAACTACTACCCGGAGACCGAGGTCCCCCACTCGATCTGGTTCGACGATCTCGTGCTCAGCACGGAGCCCATCGGGCTGCTCGGCGGCGGCGCGACCGACACGAGCGGCAGCGCGGGCGATGCCGACGGATCCAGCGGAGGCGTGAGCGCGTCGCAGACCGCCGGGGACGAGGGCGCCGACGAAACGGGCTCCGCGAGCGCGAGCGCGAGCGCGACGCAAGGCGGCACCGACGGGGGAGCATCGTCGGACGCAGGCGCGAGCGACGACGACGAAGACGGCGGCTGTGGATGCACGTCCACGCCGCCGTCCCGCGGAGCACTGCTCTTCGCGCTGCTCTTGCTCACCCGCGCGCGGCGGCGAGCGACTGCGCCTTGCGGATGAGCTCGACGAATTCCTTGCGGTGCCCGCCTGCGTCCTTGCCGATCGCGTGCTCCGCGAGCTCGATCGCGCTGGACCACGTCGTGCCGCCCTTGTGCTTGCTGTCGCGCAGGAGCATGCCGAGCTCCGCGACGCCGGCCGAGAAGCGGAAGTTCTCCGAGGCCTCCGCCGCGGCGAGGTCCGCGTCGGCGATGGAGAACGCGAGCAGATCGCTCGTATCGCCCTCGGGCTTCTTGTAGCGGATCTTCACGTTCATGAGCTCGCCGGCGGTCGCCCCCTTCGCGGGGATCACTTCGTACAGCGCCGTGACGGAGTGCCCCGCACCGATCTCGCCGGCGTCCTTCGTGTCGTCCTCGAAGTCCTGGTGCGCGAGCATGCGGTTCTCGTAACCGACGAGGCGGTAGGACGCGACGCGAGCCGGGTCGAACTCCACCTGGATCTTCACGTCCTTCGCGATCGTCACGAGCGTCGAGCCGGCCTCGGTCACGAGCACCTTGCGCGCCTCGGCGATCGAGTCGATGTACGCGTAGTTGCCGTTGCCCTTGTCGGCGAGCATCTCCATGGTGGAGTCCTTCAGGTTGCCGTCGCCGAAGCCGAGCACGGACAGGAACACACCCGATGCGCGCTTCGCCGTGATGAGCTCCTCGAGCGCGCCCTGGCTCGTCGTGCCGACGTTGAAGTCGCCGTCGGTCGCGAGGATCACCCGGTTGATCCCGCCCTGCACGAAGCCCTGCTCGGCGATGCGATAGGCCAGCTCGATGCCGGCGCCGCCGTTGGTGGAGCCGCCGGCCGACAGGCGATCGAGCGCCGCGAGGATCTCGGCCTTGTCGTTCGTCGGCTCGAGCACGAGGCCCGAGGCGCCGGCGTACACGATGATCGACACGCGATCGCTCGGGCGCAGCGTGTCGGTGAGCATCGCGAGGCTGCGGGCCAACAGCGGCAGCTTGTCGGGGCTGTTCATCGAGCCGGACACGTCGAGCAGGAAAACGAGGTTGCGGGCCGGCACCGCACTCTCGTCGATCGTCACGCCCTGTAGGCCGATGTGCACGAGCCGATGGTCCGGGCTCCACGGGCAGCTCGCGACCTCGCCCGTCATCGAGAAGGGCGCGTCGCCGGTGGGGGCGGGATAGTCGTAGTCGAAGTAGTTGATCATCTCTTCGATGCGCACGGCGTCGGCGGGCGGCAGCGTGCCGTCGACGAGCATGCGGCGCACGTTGCTGTACGACGCCGTGTCCACGTCGATGGAGAACGTCGAACGCGGATCGTCGGCCACCGCGATGAAGTCGTTCTCCACGATCTTCGCGTAGTCCTCGCCGCCCGCCGCCTTCTCCTCGGCCACCGCCGCCGGCTCGCGCCGCTCCTCCGACTTCATCTCGCCGCGGTGGCGCGCAGCCGCGCGATCGAACGTCGGTGTGGCCTTCTGGCTACAGGCCGGGACGAGCGCGAGGGTGGTGACGGCGAGCTGGAGGGCGGCGACGAGGCGGCGTTGCATGCCCGTCATGGACGAGCGACGGGGCCGCCCGGTTCGTCATGATTCGGCACAGGAGCGGTCGGCAAGTCGTCAGTTGCCGAAGCCGTCGAGCGCCATGTTCGCGTCGTTGGCCTCGAGCGCGGCCGCACGGCTGGCGGCAGGGCGATCCTTGGGCTTGGCCTTCGATGCGGCGCTGACCTTCTTGCGCGAGCGCTGCACTCGATCCGCGCTGTCGATCATCTTGCGCTTCTCGATCTCGTTCTTGGTGCGCCCCGCGCGATGGCGCAGGGCCTGCTCCGCGCGCTCGAGCTCGGCGTCGGCGCTCGCGAGCTCGCCGACGTTGGCTTGTTGGGCCGCACTGGCGGCCAAGAGCGCGGCCTCGCGCAGCACGATGATCGAGGCCGTGCGCTCGTTCTCGTGCGCGAGGACCAGCGCCGAGTCGTTCGTGACCGACGCCGCGATGACCCGCTCGTGGACCCGTGCGACGCCGTCGTTGGCGGGCTCGCGGAAGTTCAGACGCACGCTCGCGATGGCGCGGTGCTCGTCGGCGCGCTCGTCGAGCTTCACGCGCACCAGGATCTCGCGCTGCTGGCCGGCATACATGGATCCGAGCGGGACGCGGGTACGCGTGCCGTCGCGCACCGATCGCACCGCGTCGACGCCGAGCACGTCGACGCCGGCGGCCGGCACGATCTCGAGCTCCGCCTCGGCGGCCGACGTGGACGCGAGCAGATGCATCTCGTGTTCCACCGTCTCGACGAGCTCGTCGGAGCGCTCGAGGTGGTGGAAGCGACCGCTCGATTTCTGCGCGAACGCATCGAGCGTCGTCTCGTCGTAGTCGAGGCCCACGCCCAGCGCGGTCACCTGGATCCCGCGGGTCATCCCCAGCTCCGCGAGGCGGCCGAGCGTGACCGGATCGCTCGCGCCCACCGTCGCCTGGCCGTCGGACACGAGGATGACGCGGCGGACGAGGTGCGTGTCGGGTGCGCGCGCGAGCCGGGACTCCGCCTGGCTCATGCCGTCGAACAGCGCGGTGCTCCCGTGTGCATCGAGCTCGTCGATCGTCGACAGCACGCGTCGGCGCGTGCGAGCGTCGAGCGGCGTGAGGTCGATGAGCGTCTTGGCCTCGCTGTCGAAGCTCACGAGGGCAATCATGTCGCCGTCCGCCATGCCCTCGACGACCGCACGGGCGGCTCGTCGCGCGTGATCCATCTTCTCTCCGTCCATCGAGCCGGACGTGTCGATCGCGATCGCGACGGCCACGGGGGCATGCACTTCGGCGGATGCAGAGGGCACGTCCACCCACACGCCCACGAGGTGCTCGCGCTGATGGGCGAGCACGAACTCGCTCGCGGTCGCACCCCCGATCCACACGGGTGACGCCGCGATCGACGGCCGTTCGGGCTCGGGAGACGCGGGCTGTGCACTCGCTTTCGCGGGTCCGGATGCGAGGGGAGCGGGCGCACCCTGGGCGCGTGCGTGTGCACAACCCCCGAGCAGCGCAGCGAAAGCGATCGCGACCACGAACCGAGCCATGGGGCACCTCCCGGACGGTCCGGCCGTCCGCAACCGGGCGTGCAACGCATCGATCGGCGATGCGATCTGCCGGAACACCAGATCACGTGCGCGGGAACCTTCGCGCGCGCGTTCCGTGTCATCTCGGATCGGATCGCACAGCGGAGCGTCACATGTGGCCGCAGGCGCCGCGCAGCGTGACCCCGATGTGCAGCTCGGCGATGCCACGCACGCGGACGTCGACCGGCGGCGCCGCCCCGTCGATGACCGCGAACAACGTCACCGACGGCGCCGCGACGTAGTCGCGCAGGTCGACGTCGTCGATCTCCATGTCGACGACCCGCTCGCCTTCGGGAAAGTCGTCCTGCCACGCGACCCGGACCCGCTCGAGGCCGGGCGCCTCGGCGTACACCTCGATGCGGTCGGCGAAGGACAAGTCGATCTCCTCGGGATCGATCGCTTCGATGCGGAAGCGCTGCAGATCGGCCTCGGCGAGGTCCTTCTTGCTCACGCCGCGCTCGTCCTCGATCTCGGCGAGCTCGAGCTCGAAGTCGTCGAGGCGCATGATCGGCACGCCGTCGGCCGGCCGGTTGCGCGGGATGGTGGCGGTGCCCTTGCGCTCGATGTCGAAGTCGGCGACCTCGCATCCGAGGGTCGCGACCAGCGCCATCGCGAGCAGCTCTCGCATCCGTGCCATGTCGGGTCTCACTCTGGCACCGATGCGCGAGAACTCAACCGGTTTCACTCACCTCGCAGCAAGAGTGCACCAGCGCCGGACAGCTCCACGCGCTCGCCGATCGCGAGCGTATGCGTGCCAACCACGTTGCCGGTGCGTGGCTCGACGACGTCGAGCTCCAGATCGCGACGCGCTTCGATCACGACGTGATCGAGGATGCCGAGCGCGAGCGCGACGAAGCGTCCGTCGCGTTCGCTCGTCAACAGCTGCACCACGCCGGCCGTTGCAGCAGGCGTCGTAGGCCACGTAGCGTCGGGTACCAGCTCGTCACCGACGCTCGCGTAGATCCGCAGTGGACCGGCGGGATCGGAGATCCCGCGCGGAGCCCACGAAGCGAGGTCGCCCGGCACGAGCGATTCGAGGGCCGCGAATTCGGTGACGCCCGCCATCTGCCAGACATCCGAGTCCCCGCGCACGCCGGCGTTGCTGTGGAACACGTGGGCGGGCAATCCGGAGAGCCAGGTTGCGACCGCGGCCGCGACGATGCGCTCGGGATCCTCTTCGCTCGTCACCGATGCGCCGGGCCCGATGGGCTCGTTGTTGGTGGCGACCGGCACTCCGGGGCAATCGCGCAACAGCGACGGGATCCACACCGGGCGCCACCAGCCGTCGGGCTGGCCGACGTCGCGATCGAAGTGCACGGTCGCGAGGTCGGCGATGTCGCCTTGATAGATCGTCTGGACGTCCGCGCACGCGTCGGAGTAGGGCGCCGATGCGGCCACGAGGGCATCGGTGCGATTGCGCAGGTCGAGCGTGCGCGCGCGCAGCTCGACGATGCCCTCGTCGCCCGGGAATCCGTTCTGCCACGCCTCGTTCGCGAGCTCGAGGTGGATGATCGCGTCGGGGCGTGCGGCCGCGAGCTCGACGAACACGTCGGCGAGCGCGTCGCGTTCCTCGGGCGTCGGCACGGCGACCTGACCGTCGCCGATCAGCGTCCACTCCACGCGCAGCCCGTACGTGTCCCACGCGAGCTCCGTGAAGCCGCGGATCGTGTCGACGTAGTCGGGCCAGTGGAACTCGATCTCGCGGCCGTCCCAGTAGTCCTCGCCGTTCGGATCGCCGACGACGCCGAGCGCTCGCACGTAGTGGAAGCCGTTGTCGCGCAGGAACGCGAGGTTCTCCTCCAACCTGGCGCGATCGTTGCGGTAGCCCCACGCGCCCCACATGAGCGTCGCGCCGAGCGCGACGAACGGGCCGCCGTCGTCGACGAACGAGCGACCTTCGAGTCGCACCGGCCCGCCGCGCTCGCCGGTCGTGCACTCGACGTCGACGTCGGCCGCCGCCGTGTCGCCGAACCACCGCACGGCTTCGTGGACCATGCGCCAGTCCGTCGTGACGACGCCGGCCTGCGCGGGCGCGACGAGCTCGAAACCGAAGGTGTACGAGTCACCCGGTGCGACGCCGAGGCCCTCGGGCAGCTCGATGCGGCCGCTCGCGCTCAGCGGATCGGCGTCGTCCACCGCACCGAGTGCGTAGCCGTCCGCGCGCGTCCACGTCGTGGTGCCGGCATTGCGCAGCGTGACCGTCGCCGCGAACGACTCGCCGCACGCGAGCATGCTCGGCAGCGTGGCATCCACGATCTCCGCACCGTCGGCGTCGACCGGCCCGTCGTCGTTGCCGTCGTCGTCGTCGTCGTCGAACGTCTGCGCGTCGTCGAGGGCGCCGCTCGATCCGCCGTCGTCGTCGGTCGCCGCACCGTCGCCTCCGCAGGCGACGGCGAAGAAGAGCGTCGTTGGCGAAAGCGCGCGTCGATGGCCCATGATCCGGAACCCCCGCGCATCATCCAAGCGATGGCGCGGGCGGGTTCCCGCGTCAGCGCGCCGCGGCCTCCGGCTCGAGGTGCGCGTTGCACTTCTCCAAGAGGCGCAGCAGCGACCTGCGCTCCTTCACGAACCGGAGCTAATTACACGGGCAGATCGAGCGGAAGCCGCCCATGGCGCAGTCGAGGCCGAGGCTGTCGGCGTTCGTGCGGTGCGATTGCGGACAGAACATGTCGGTCGAGCAGTACATCAGGCCCTGGATGCCCATGTCCGGGATGTCGTCCATGCCGTCCTCTTCCAGGCACGCGTACGTGTAGCTGCCGAGGCTCACCGCGAACATGCCGAACGCATCGGCGATGGCCTGGCACTCCGCGACCGTGTCCTGCGCCGCGAGCCAGTCGGCGTCGGAGATGTCGAGCGCGAGCCCCAACGAGTCGCAGACGTCGTTGCACGCCTGCCCGCACTGCGCGGGGTTGTAGCACCACTGGATGCCCGCCACGTCGACGCACGACGGCGGCGTGAGCGAGCAGCCCGACGTGCAGCCGTCGTTGTTCACGTCGTTGCCGTCGTCGCACTCCTCGGCGCCTTCGACGATCGCGTTCCCGCAGAACTCGCCCGCGCACGGGCACACCGAGCGGCGCGAGCCGATCAAGTTGCAGTTCGTGCCGAGCCCGTCCATGTCGGTGCGATGCGCGGCCGGGCACGTCGGATCGGACGAGCAGAACAGGCTGCCCGTGAGGCCCTGTCCGACGAGATCGTTGAGCCCCTCGTCCTCGAGGCAGCCGAGCTCGTGCGGGCCGAAATCGATCGGCGCCTGCATCTCGAACGCGTCCGAGATCGCCTGGCACTCCTCGGCGGTGTCCTGCGCCGCGAACCACGTCGCGTCGTTGGGCTCGATCGTGAGCCCGAGCGCCGTGCACACGTCGTTGCACGCCTGACCGCACGAGTCGTCGTCGAAGCACCACTGCATGCCGTCGACGACCCGGCAGGAGCCGCCGAACTCGCCCTCGATCACGCACGTGCCGGAGCACCCGTCGTCGGACACGTTGTTGCCGTCGTCGCACGTCTCGAGCGCCGCGAGGTTCTGCGTGCCGTCGCCACACGACACCATCGTGCAGTTGTCGTCGCAGGCGGGCGTCTCGCCGCCGTCGTCGCAGACCTCGGCGTGGCTCTCGTTCACGATGCCGTCGCCGCACACCGGCAGCGTGCAATCGGCATCGCACGCGAATCCTTCGCCGCCCTCGTCGCAGACCTCGCCGGCCGCTTGGTTCACGTTCTCGTCGCCGCAGTCGACGAACGTGCAGTCGTCGTCGCACGTGGCGGACTCTCCGGACTCGTCGCACTCCTCGGCGCCTTCGACGACGCCGTCGCCGCACACGCCGATCGGGCCCTCGCTGCTGCTCCCGTCGGTGGTCGGCCCCGGTCCGTCACTGCTCGTGTCGAGTGGGCCGCCGCTGCTGGTGGTGCTCGCGGTGGTCGTCGTGGTCGAGCCGTCGCTCGTGCCGGGGCACTCGTCGGTGCAGGTCGTGTCCACCGTGGTGGGTGAGCTCGACGAGCCCTCGTTCGAGACGGAGCTCGGCTCGGTGCTCGGATCTCCGCCGCCGCTCGACGACGACGAGCTCGCGGACTCCACCATCGCGTCGTCCGAGCCCGGACACCCCGCCAACGCGAACGCCCCCACGACCCAGTGCCAACGCATGCGCATGGGCCGAGGATCGCACGACCGTGCGGGAGCGGTCACGCGGTCGTTCGGTGCAGGCGGCCTCGCATGCCGCCGCGCGGCCGCAGTGTCACGCCCGGCTCGGGGCGCGGCGTGTCGGGCACCTCCACCGCGAAGCGCTGCGCGACCGAAGCCAGGATCACCTTGGCCTCCATCTTCGCGAAGTGATTGCCGATGCAGATGCGCGGTCCCGCACCGAACGGCAGGAATGCGTGCTTGGGGCGCGCCTCGCTGCGATCGGCGGCGAAGCGCTCGGGCCAGAAGCGGCTCGGATCCTCCCACAGGCCGGGATGGCGGTGCAGCGTCCACGGCGACGCCGCGACGATCCATCGCGGTGCGATCTCGTAGCCCGCGACCTCGTCGCGCTCGATCGCCGCGCGCTCGATCACCCACACCGGTGGGAACAGGCGCATGCACTCGTCGACGACCCAGCCCGTGTAGACGAGCTTTGGCAGGTCGTCGACGCGCGGCGCACGACCGCCGAGCACGCTGCGCGGCTCCTCGCGCACGAGCCCTGCGACCTCCGGATGGCGCGACAAGAGCGACCACGTCCAGCTCATCGCCGTCGCGATCGTCTCGTGGCCGGCGAGAAAGAGCGTCATCACCTCGTCGCGCAGCTGCGCGTCGGACATGCCGGCCGTGCCGCCTTCGTCCGTGGCGCTCATCAGCATGCTGAGCAGGTCGCCACGATCGCCTCCGCTCGCGCGGCGCTCCGCGATGATGCGGTGCACCGTGGCGTCGAGCACCTTCATCGCGCGGTGGAACCGGAAGTTGAGCGGCGTGGGCAGCCACGTCGGCATCGGCACGATCGCCTCGGCCTGCTTGTTCGCGCGCACGAGCGCGACGGTGAGGGCAGGGCCCAGCTCGTTCGCGTCGCCGGCGAGCTCCGTGCTGAAGAGCGTGTGCCCGACGATGCGCAGCGTCAGCCGCATCATCTCGCCGTGCACGTCGAGCTCGCGATCCGCCGGGCGGTTCGACCAGTCCTCGAGCATCTCGTCGGTGCAGCGCGCCATCGTCTCCACGAGCGCGGCGAGCCGCTGGTGGTGGAACGCGGGCTGCGACAGCTTGCGTTGCCGTCGCCACAGCTCGCCCTCGCTCGTGACGAGCCCTTGACCGAGCACGAGCTCGAGGCCGCGATAGCTGCGGCTCTTCGTGTAGTTGCGATGGTTGCCGACGAAGACGTGCTGGATCGCGTCGGGATCGTTGAGCAGCAGGTAGCGCACGGGGCCGAAGCGGAAGAGCGCGACGTCGCCGTGCTCCGCGTGCGTGCGCTCGAACAGCGCGAGCGGATCGCGGATGCCGTCCGGCAGGCTGCCGACGATCGGCCAGCCGCGCGGGCCGGGCGGGATCCGGGAGGCCGCGGCTGCGGGCGCGTCGAGGGAATGTGAGGGCGTCCTCATGTTTGACGAAACATGAGGACAGCCTCATCTTTTGTCCACGGTCGTGTCCAAGTCCGCGAAATCGAAGCCGTCGGGGCCACCCCCGCGGCGCCAGCCGACCCAGGAGCGCAGCCAACGCCGGTACGACGCCATCGTCGAAGCGGCCGCGCAATCGTTCGCCGGCTTCGGCTTCGACGCGACGACGATGGAGGGCATCGCGGCGCGAGCCGACACCTCGATCGGCTCGCTCTACCAGTTCTTCCCGAACAAGCATGCGCTCTTCCATGCGGTCGCACGCGAGTGTTTGCGACGCTCGCGTGCACACTTCGAGCGCATGCTCGGCCCCGATGCCGCGGGCGCGGACTGGCGTGCGCTGCTCTCACGCGTGATCGACGGCTACTACGCGCTGCAGGACGACGCGTACATGCAATCGATCTGGCGCAACCTGCAGCTCTACGGCGAGTACGCCGAGGACGACGAGGCGATGATGCGCGAGTTCGTCGACACGAGCGCCGTGCTCATCGGCGTGTGGGCGCCGAAGCTCGACGCGGCGCGCCGTCGCTTCATCGCGATGACGGTGGTCAACGCGATCTCGATGGCGATGCTGCAGGTCACGCGTGCACCGCGATCCGACGGACAAGCGATCATCGCGGAGACGAAGCACATGCTCGAGCGCTATCTGAGCGCGTACGTGGATCGCGACGACAGGCGCTGATCGTCGCACATGCGCTCGCGCGATCGAGCGACGTCGGTTACACGAAAACCTCGAAAACACCGCCGTTCGCCGCGAACGGCGCGCGATCGAGCGACTATGATGTGCGGTCGGAGGTGTCCATGCAGCGCATTCACATGGCAGCGTTCGCGCTCGCGGTCGGTCTCGGCTGCAACTCCCAGGGTACGGCGACCGAGACCCAGAAGAGTGAGGCGGTGGTGAACGCCGGCGCCGTCGCGAAGACGGACGCGGACGCGAAGGCGGAGGTCGAGGCAGATGCCGCGGCCGACGCGAAGGTCGACGCCGAGGTGAAGCTCGACGCCGCCGTGTCCCCGCGCATCGGCGGCACGATCGTCCAGGCCGGCGAGTTCTACGTGGAGATCCTCGCGTTCGTGGACGGACGCATCGAAGCGATCGCGATGAACGCGAAGGGCGAGCTCGTCGCCGACGCGGACGCGAAGCTGAAGGCCACGCTCGCCGCGAAGGGCGACGCGCGGGCCGACGTCGATCTGAAATGGGACGTCGAGCTCGCCCGCTTCGTGGGCCAGGTGAAGGCCGATGTCGAGCTGGTGCCGGGCCCGCTCGCGATCGAGCTGGACATCGGCGGCCAGGCCCACGCGGGTGCGCTCGCCGAGCTCGGCCTCGCCGCCCACGCGAGCCACGGCGGCCAGATGATGGTCGCCGGCCAGTGGTCGGTGGAGCTCGCCGCCGAGGCGGGGGTCGTGCACGCGTACGCGTTCGACGTGAACGGCAAGGCGCACGCGGCCGGCGATCTCGACCTCGATCTCGCGCTCGATGGTGCCAGCGACCTCGAGCTCGTGTGGGATCCGCCGAGCGCGAGCTACACCGCGAAGCTCGACGCCGGGATGGATCTCACCGCGAAGCCGATCGTGCTGAAGGTCGCGGCCGACGGCAAGATGGCGATGGCGGCGGTGACCTCGTTCCACGCGTCCGCGAAGGCGGACGCCGACGCCACGCTCGCGGCCGGCGCGAAGCTCGATGCGGACGTGAAGGCGAAGGCGCCGAGCGTGAAGGCCGACGCGAGCGCGAAGGCCGGGGCGAAGGCGGACGCGAAGGCGAAGGGCGGCGCGAAGATCGAGACGAAGAAGAGCGCGAGCTCCAAGGCCAGCGCCGACGGCGGCAGCTTCAAGGCCAGCGCGAAGGCGAAGGGCGGCTTCAAGATCGGGAGCTAGCCTCACGGGCACTCGGACCGGTCGACCGGTCCCGCCGGAGTCGCGACGCCGTGCACGAAGCGTGAGAACGACGCGTGCACGACGTCGCCCTCGGTCGCGCACACGAGGAAGTGCTCGACGTCTTCCGTGGTCACGGGCTCGTCCGCGTGCTGCGAGTAGAAGTCGCGCAGCAAGCCCCGCAGCGCGTCGACACCGATCTCGGCGGCCACGGTCGCGAACACGCGCGGACCCGTGACGTAGGCGCCCGGCGAGATCGTGCGGCGCGTCCACGGATCGTCGGGCGCGAGCATCTCGACCGGCGCGTCGGCCGGCAGCGGCTCGGCCGCGAACGCGCGATCGATCGCGAAGGTCGTCCAAGCCTCGTCGAGCCAGCCGTCGCGGTGCGCGAGCGGTCGCAGGCTGCGGCCGATCCACGAGTGGAACACCTCGTGGCGGATCGAGCCGAGCTGCGCACCGGTCGCGCCCTCGTACTCCATCCCGCCCTCGAGGCCGCTCGCCCACACGAGGTATCGATCGCCGTGCGGATAGTCGCCGAGCTCGAGGTCGGCGGCCACGAGTGCGGCGCTCGTCTCGGCGAGGAGATCGGCGGACTGCTCGGCGTAGGTCGTGAGCCGCACGACCTCCACGGTGACCTGCACGCCTTCGGGAAGATCGACCGGCGCGCTCGTGACCTCGGCGAGCGCCATCGGAGCGACGACGACGAGCGGCGACGGCGACGTATAGTCGGGCGGGAACACGACCTGCCAGTGCGAGTCGCCGACGCTCGTGACGTCGCCGTTCGCGACGACCACGTGCGCACCCGGTGCGTTCACGACCTCGACGTCGATCGTCATCGCGACCTCGTCGTGCGGCAGGTTCATCGGCCACCACTGCTCGGCGTAGCGGCCGGGCCACAGATCGCTGTGGCGCGAGTTCCAGATCACGCCCGCGGGGTCCCACATCGGCGCCTCGGAGTTCGTCGCGTCGGGCAGTGCGACGGCGTACTCGACGACGAGCGTGTGCCCGCTGCACGGCTCGAGCACCTCGGTCACCGCGCGCATGCGGGCCTCGATGTCGTCGGACGGCTGGAAGAAGGGCGCCCGGTCGGCACCGAGATCGACGCCGTCGAGCGCGACCGCCGTGATCGTCTGGCGCAGGTCGAAGATCGGCATGCCGCCGTCGGGACCGAGTGCGAACTCCAACGTCGCGGTGCCGGTGGCCGTATGCGCGGCGACGTCGAAGCGCAGCGTCGCCGCCACGGCGAGCGCGTCGATCGGCACGAGCGTGTTGTCCTCGACGATTACCGGCGGCGGGGTGCCGGGCGGCAGCGGGTCGCAGTCGAGCGCCTCGCCGCCGCTCGACGACTCGTCGAGGTCGTCGTCGGGTGCGCCCGAGGAGGACTCGTCGGCCGCGGTGGAGTCGCCCGGACCGTCGTCGTCCGCATCGGTCGAGCCGTCGTCGTCGTCGTCATCCGCGGACTCGCCGATCGGCGGGCCGGACGGGTTCGACGTACACGCGGCGGTGAGCGACGCGGCGACGAGCACGAGCGATCCGCGGAGCTGCATCGCAGGCGATTGGACGTCGCCCTCGCGATCCGTTCAAGGACCGTGGTCGTCGCGACGACCACCTCGACGCTCCCTCGGCGTTGTCGAGAGCGCAGCGCAGCGCACCATGACTGCGAGCCGGCGCGCGGCCGAACGGCCGCGCGTGATCACGACGTCAGCCGCGTAGCGCTGCTGCGTAGCGGGTCGATCGCAGCCACCCCGCCGCGCGATCCACCGTGACGTTCGCCGAGCCGCCGCCGGGCACGGCGCTCTTCACGAACACGTGCACCCAGACGGGCCCGTCGACGTCGGCGGTCGCGCGGAAGACCGCGACCTTGCGGGTCGTGCACGGGCTCGTGCCGGCGGTGCAGTTCGTGCCGTTGTGCTCGCCGATCTGCGTGGGTGCGATCGCGGCGATGCCGTTGCCGTCGGTCTCCATGTCGTCGCGCGTGACGAACATCTTGCTCGACACGCGGGCGCGCGCGCTCACGGCGGTGACGAACATCGCCTCCACGACGAACTGCTCGTCGGTGCGCACGCCGTCCTCGGAGAGCAGATGCGAGTACACCAGCGTCGCCGTCGCGTTCGTGGGCACCGCGAGCGTGCCGGCATCGGTGGTCTCGCGCTCGTCGACATCGTCGTCGACCACCCCGCGCTCGCGCACGGCCATGATGCGGGCCTTGTCGCCCTGGACGACGTGGTTCGCGAGGTAGTCGCCCTCGTTCTCGCCGACGAGCACCTTGTCGACGCCGTCGGCGCGCGCGCCCGGATCCCACGCCCACATCACGAGGCTCACGTGGCACTCGCCGGCGTCGATGCACGGCAGTGCGACCGCGTCGTCGATCGAGATCGCGCTCTGCGTCGGGCGGAACACGAACATGCAGTGGTGCTCGCCCTTCGTGCACGTCTCGGTCTGCACGTCGGACAGCGCGATGGACTCGTCGCCGGCGGGATCGACGTCGGCCGGATCGCCGGTGAGCACGAGCTGCGCGGCGATCGTGGGGTCGTAGCCACAGCCGGGCGCGGTCTGGCCGACGTCGCAGCGCGTCGTCACCTGCACCTCGGCGGCGGCGATCAGCCGATCGCCGCGCTGGAGATCCGGCAGTCGATCGGGGCCGAGCTGCAGCACGACGCGGCGCTCGGCGTCGGCTTCGACCCGCGCGACCGCGAGCGTGCCGACGAGCTCGGCGTCGTCGACCGGACCGGGAGCGATCTCCACGACGGACGTGTCGTCGGGCGCGGCTGCGGTCGTGCTGCCATCGTCCGTGGGGCGGTCATCCGTGCTGGTCGATGTCCCCCCGCCGTCGCCGTCGTCCCGCGTCGGGGGATCGAGCGCGGTGCTCGACGACCCGTCGTCGTCGCTACTGGCGCCGCCGGGGAGCTGCCCCCAGTCGGCTTCCTCCGCGCTGCAGCCGAGCATCGCGGCGCAGATCGCCCATGCACGTCGGCGGGCCGTCATCGCCTGGGTGTTCCCGCGGGAGGCGAGCTTGTCCGCGACGAATTCTCGCCGCTACGCCCGACTGCGTAGGGCTGCGCGCGATCGAGCGCGGATGCGCGGCGAGGAGCGCCGGTGATACCCTCGCGGGAATCCTCTGGAGGATCGTCCCATGGCCTGCCGTACGTCGTTGTCCGTCTCGTCGCTCCTCGTCCCCATCGGCGCGATCGCGTCGCTCGCTGCCGGATCTGCGTATGCGGCGACGCCCACGTTCTACGACGATCAAACCGCATTCCAGACGGACATCACGTACTCCGTCACCGACGACTACTCGAACCCTGCGTACATGTTCATCCAGAGCGACGCCGCGATGAGCGACGTGCTCGGCCAGACGGACTACCACAGCACCGGGTTCATGGACCTCAACATCGTGAGCGGTGGAACGTACTGCTCCGGTTGCAACGGATCGTTCGAGCTCTCGTTCCAGACCACGACGCTCGGCACCGCGGAGGGTGTCAACGGTGTCGGGCTCACCATCCTCTCGAACGACATGATGATGCCGTACTTCGCGTACATCACGTACGCGGACGGCACGACCGAAGACCTGCAGATGGGCTTCGGCGGGTTCTGGGGCGTGTCCGCGCCGGAGCGCATCGAGCGGATCCACTTCGGCCTCAGCGGCGGTGTATCCACGACGAACGGCTACTTCCAGATCGACAACCTGATCGTCGGCGACTACATCGACACGACGCCGTGTGGTGACGGCGACGCGACGCCCGACGAAGAGTGCGACGACATGGGCGAGTCCGCGACGTGCGACGTGAACTGCACGCTCGCGCTCTGCGGAGACAGCACGTTCAACCCGACGTCCGGCGAGCTGTGCGACTCGGGCGGCATCGCGACGCCCACGTGCAATCCGGATTGCACGCTGCCGGTGTGCGGCGACACGATCGTGAACCCGATCGCGGGCGAGGACTGCGACGACGGGGGCGAGACGGCGGCGTGCGACATCGACTGCACGCTCGCGTCGTGCGGCGACGACACGGTGAACCTCACCGCCGGTGAGACGTGCGACGACGGCGGCCAGTCGCCGACGTGCGACGGCGACTGCACGGCGGTCGTGTGCGGCGACGGCGTGGAGAACAACCTCGCCGGCGAGTACTGCGACGACGGCAACAACGACGACGGCGACGGCTGCAGTGCGACGTGCGTGACGGAGGAAGGCCCGGGCACGAGCACGGAGGAGGGCGGCTCGAGCGAGAGCGACTCCGGCACGAGCGAGGGCACGACCGACACGGGCGACGAGTCGAGCGACTCGGGCGAAGGCGAGACGGCGGCCGACACGAGCGCGGGCGACACGGCGGCCGACACGACCGACGGCGAGGAGAGCGACAGCGGCAGCGCGAGCATGTCGGCGACCGACTCCGACTCGATGACGGGCCTCGTGACCGACTCGAACGGCGAAGACTCGAGCAGCTCGGGCGCCGACGCCGACGACGACGATGCGGGCGGCTGCGGCTGCACGACCCCCACGAACGATCGCGGCACCGCGTGGCTCGCCCTCGCGATGTTGGGCCTCGGTGCGCTGAAGCCCCGCCGCCGCTGACGGTCCGGCCCTGAACCCGACTCGCGCCGCCCGACCGGGCGGCAGCGGATCATCAAGCCAGGGGCCCGTAGTCGCAGCCGTCGCCGAGCCACTCGCAGCGAGGGACGGCGGTGCAGTCGGCTTCGTCGAGCACCGTGCAGTCGATGCCGCACTGGCCGATGTCGGGATCGATCGCGCAGCGCGGGTGGTCGTCGCACTCCGTGCCCATCAGTGCCGCGCAGTCCACCGGCTCGCCGGTGTCGGATCCGTCGGCCGTCTC
Source organism: uncultured Nannocystaceae bacterium (assembly GCA_964468635.1). Taxonomy (GTDB): domain Bacteria; phylum Myxococcota_A; class Polyangia; order Nannocystales; family Nannocystaceae; genus Xiheibacterium. The sequence goes on along the minus strand of CAYXVR010000015.1, from coordinate 140,509 downwards.
CGTCGCGGTGGCTACCGTCGCGCTGTCGTCGTCGTCATCCTCGGGGCAGCCCAGCGCGAGCACCTGCACCGCGAGCACCGCCGGAATCGACCACCGTCGCTTCACGCGTTCGTCCATGCTGGCAGGATATCCGAACGAGCGCCGACGCGCGCCTCACGGGCAGTTCGTGCACGTGCACGCCGGGCCGCACTCGATCGTCGGTTCCGCGCCGTCGCACATGGCGGTGCACCCGTCGCCGCCGCAGTCCACCGTCGCGCCGTCGCAGACGGAGGAGGAGTCCGCGTCGCACGACACGAAGCACGTGCCGGCGTCGCTGCAGTTCAGGTCGAGATCGGCGCACGCGGACGATCCCACGCAGATCGCGTCGCAGCCGTACAGCTCGGGGCAATCGATCGACACGTCCGAGCACGACGACGAGCCCAAGCAGTCCACGCGGCACGCCCACCCCGGCGGGCATGCGATTTCCATGTTGGAGCACGCCGAGTTGCCGGAGCAATCGAAGATGCAGGTGGTCTCGTCGCACGACGAGCACGCCGTCGGACAGGGGCCGAGCGGCGCCACGGGATCCACGCCGCACGCGAGCGGACCGCAGTCGTCCGTGTCGATCGTGCAGTCGTCGTCGCAGGCCACCACGCCATCGCCGAAGCCGAGCTGGTCGCACGTCTGCGCGACCGCGCCGTCGCACATCTCGCCGAGATCCACGATGCCGTTGCCACAGTTGGTGCAGCCCGATTCGTCGACGTCCTGGCAGTCGCTCGCGCAGTTCAGCACGCCGCCGAACCAACCCAGCTCTTCACACGATCCACTCGCGACGGATCCGTCGCACATCTCGCCGCGCTCGAGCACTCCGTTGCCGCAGTCCGTGCATGCCGACTCGTCCGCGGTGCAGTCGTCGTTGCACGCGAGCTCGCCGCCGTCGTGACCGAGCGACTCGCACGACTCGTCGAAGTCGTCGCCGTCGCAGTCCTCGCCCTGCTCCGCCTCCCCATTGCCGCACACCGGATCGGGGAACGTGTCCGACTCCGTGAAGCTGTTCGCCGTGTCCGCGTTCGTGTCGTCGTCGTCGTCGTCGTCGTCGTCGTCCGCGTCGTCCGCGACCGTGGCCGACATGCCGTCGTCGACTCCAGTGCCGCTGTCGTCACCCGGCTCGAGCGGCACGCACTGGCTCGCGAGCCCGTCGCCGGCGTGCGTGCCGTAGCGACGCGACGACGGACACGTGTCGTCCGGGAAGCTGCACCAGCCGTTCGCCTCGCAGCGCCCCAGCGCCTCCGCACCGTCGCAGTCGCCGTCGTCCTTGCACTGGAACTCGTCCGCCTTGCATCCGAGCAGCGCGACGAGACCGACCCCCACGAGGAAGCGGAGCACGCCCCATCATGCCCGATCCGAACGCCGTAGGCATGATCGCGGATTGCTCGCGGAGCCGAGGCCGTCGACGATCGTGACGACATGGGGCGGGCGAGCACGTGATGGCGCGAACCCGCGCGAGCGCGGCCACAGGCACGTTCGTCGTCGCGCTCGCGTGCGGCGAGGTGGAGGAGGCCGGCCCGGGCACGACGAGCTCGGGCGCGACGAGCACGACCGCGTCCGGCTCGACCTCGGGCGAGCCGAACGAGCCCGCATCCACCGCATCCACCGAGGACGCGAGCGCGGGGACGATGGACCCCGACACCTCCACGGGTGCGCCGCAGTCCGGCACGATCGCGGTGCGCTTCGCGTTCGTCCACGGCGTGCTCGGCTCGGCCGATGCCCAGACGAACGCGGAGAGCCAGGCCGCCGACATGGAGGCGTACCTGCTCGTCCATGCCGAGGAACGCGCGACGCAGTACGAGCTCGATCACCCAGGCATCGACGTCGAGATCGCATCGACCCGCTTGAATGTCTACACCGACGTGCAGGGCAACCTCTTGTCGCCGGGGCTCGACGAGGTCGGCGACGGCACCGGCATCACGACCGCGAATCGTTGGCGCGAGCAGCTCGCGCTGAAGCTCGATCTCGCGTATCCGGGGCAGGGCAACATCGTCGTGATCGGCCACAGCACGGGCGCGCGCGCAGCCGTCGAGGTCGCCGCGAGCGTGGGCGACGATCTCGGACCGGGTTCGCGCGACTGGGGCGTGGAGGATCGGATCGCCGCAGTGGTGAGCCTGCACGGCATGATCGATGCGCTCGGCAATCCGGAGTACGACTTCCTCGGGCCGATCGACTTCCTCACCGGCTGCGAGCTCGCGCAGCCGACGGGTTGGTGCGAGTACGCGGCGAACGTCTCGGGCGTCGCCGCGATGGACTGGGTCGCCGCGAACAAGCACGCGCTCGCGCTGATCGGCTGGGCCGACTGCAGCCCGAGCTTGTGGACCGGGCAGAACGACAAGTCGCTGCCGTTGCGCGCGATGGGCAGCCCCGACGTCGCGGGCATGACCATGACGCCGATCCGCGACGGCCAGCAGGCGCCGGCGCACGGGATCCTCTACGGCAACTTCTGTCACTCGGACGTCACGTCGAGCTCGTCGGCGGCGCACGACGCCGCGATCGCGGCGGCGATGGATCGGGTGCTCGACTTCGTGTTCGTCGCGGCACCGCGCGTCGCGAATCGCGGGCTCGATGCGCAGGCGATCGAGATCGATCCCTTGCCCGACGGCGTGTGGTCGTCGTTCGTCGATCGCGGCGACGGCTGCGGCGACGAGCTCGATGCGGGCCCACCGGAAGTGGCCGGCTCGTGCATCCACGATGACGCCGACGATCACGCGATGAACGACGAGGACGTCGTCGAGGTCATGGACGGTCGCGACTGCACCGGCAGCGCGCGCTGGCAGCACCTGCACCAGGACGAGATGGTGTCGGCGAAGCTGTGGCTCAAGGCGTACTCGCAACCAGCGGGCGGCGGGCTCGTCTCCACCCTGGAGGTGGAGTGAGGCGGCAACGCGTAGTGTCCGTCTTCGTCGCGCTGCTCGGCTGCGGCGGCGACGAGGGAGCTGCGGCCGGCACCGAGGGATCCTCCTCCGAGTCGTCGAGCTCCGGCGACACGTCGTCCTCCGGCGACGCGAGCACGAGCACGAGCGCGAGCGCGACGAGCGATGCGGACGCGACGGGCACGAGCGAGTCCGAGACCGGAGAGGCGTGTGCGGCGGATCCGGTCATCGCCGAGGACGCGAGCGAGGCCGTGTGCGTGCCCGCGACGACCACGGCCGAGCGCGTTGGTGCCTGCCTGTGCGCCCACGATCCCGCCGTACTGCAACCAGCAGCGCGTCCGCTCGACGCGACCGACCTCCTCTACTACGTGAACCGCTGGTACTCGATCGACCCCTGCTTCCCGTACCCGCCCGACGACGACTTGCTCGCCGAGATCCGCGCGACGTACATCAACCAGGTCGACGACCTCGAGCCCGAGCTCGAGACGCAGTGCGGCACGTACGAGGACGACCTCGTCGACGTGCCGTTCGGGCTCACGGACGACGACGATCGATTGCGAGCGATCGCGTGGGACAGCCCGGCCCCGCAGGACTACCCGCTCACGATCGACGGTGCGCCGGTCGGCTGGAACGACCGCATCGGCTTCGCCGCGATGTTCACCGCGGCCGAGCGCGAGGCCGGCATCTCTCTGTACGTCGTGAGCGGCTTCCGCGATCTCGCGCGCCAGAAGGATCTGTTCGAGTCGTACGCAGAGCAAGAAGGCGACCCCGCGATCGCCGCGGTCTACTCCGCGTGGCCGGCCCACTCCGAGCACCAGCTCGGCACCACCGCCGACGTCGGCTACGTCGAGGACGGCATGCCGGTGGATCCGTTCGCACCGCTCGCCGCCGACCTGCACTGGACGCCCGCGTTCCAGTGGATCCGCGCCAACGCCCACCGCTTCGGCATCGTGACGACGTACCAGCCCGATCGCGTGCACGTGCACCAGTACAAGCCGGAACCGTGGCATCTCCGCTTCGTGGGCGTGCAAGCAGCGGACGTGATGTTCACGTGCGAGCTCGGCACCGAAGAGCTACTCGCGTTCCGCTACGGCGTGCCGCCGATGCCGGACTACGCGGACATCGATCTCGTCTACGATGGCACGCTGGCCGACGGCTGGACGCCCGAGACGTGCGCGGCCCCGCCATGAACGATGCGCGGCAGCGAGTGCACTGGACGCTGTGGGTCGCAGCGTCGTGGCTGCTGTTCGGCTCCGGCCTCGCGCTGCTCGGTTGGATCGACTGGACGATGCGCATGCGTGACGGGCACATGCACGACGGTGGGATCCCCGAGCCGCTGCAACATGCGGTCGTGATCGCGTTGGGTGTGATCGCGTCGGCGTCTACGTTTCGCGGTACGTCGGGCTGGCGCATCGAAGCGCGGCTCGTGCTCGTGGCGATGCAGGCATTCGTGGGTTTCTGGGTCTACGCGTTCGCTGCGATCGCCTACGTGTGCAGCACGGGCATCGACTGCTTCTGACTGCTAGCATGTGCCCATGACGACGATGCCCGCTGCGTTCATCGGTCACGGCAGCCCGATGAACACGCTCGAGGTCAACCGCTACACGAAGGCGTGGCGCGCGTTCGGAGCGTCGGTGCCGCGGCCGCGCGCGGTGCTGGTCGTGTCGGCGCATTGGTTCATCGGCGCGACCGCCGTCACTGCGATGGCGAAGCCGCGCACGATCCACGACTTCGCGGGCTTTCCGCAGCAGCTGTTCGCCGTGCAGTACCCCGCACCGGGGGCGCCCGAGATCGCGGAGGAGATCGCCGACGTCGTGCGCCCGCAGGTGGTCGATCTCGATCGCGACGAATGGGGCCTCGACCACGGCACGTGGAGCGTGCTCGTGCACATGTTCCCGAAGGCCGACGTGCCCGTGGTGCAGCTGTCGCTCGACGGCCGCAAGGGCATCGACCACCACCTCGACATCGCCGGTCGGCTCGCGCCCCTGCGCGAGCGCGGCATCCTCGTGGTCGGCAGCGGCAACGTCGTGCACAACCTGCGGCGGCTCGACATGGGCAAGCCCGACGCCGGCTTCGACTGGGCGCACCGCTTCGACGACGCCGCGCGCGAGATCATGACCACGCGTCCGGCCGACGTGGCCACGCTGGCTGCCCACGCCGACTACGCGCTGGCGGTTCCGACGTCCGATCATTTCCTGCCACTCCTATACCTCGCTGCGCTCTCGGACCGAGCCGGACGTCCAGCGGACGTGCTCGTCGACGGCTATTTCGCCGGCGGGATCTCGATGACGTCCTACACGCTCGGCGCGTAGGATGCCGCCCATGCCGGATCCGCGCGACGTCGCCGTATTGGTCGGGAGCCTGCGCAAGGGCTCGTTCAGCCGCAGCGTCGCGCTCGCGATCGCCGAGCTCGCGCCACCTTCGTTGCACCTCGAGATCGTGGAGATCCGTGAGCTGTCGATGTACGACCAAGACGCGGAAGAGCATCCCCCCGCACCGTGGGTCGCGTTCCGGGATCGCATCCGCCGCGCGGACGCCGTGCTGTTCGTCACGCCCGAGTACAACCGCTCGGTGCCCGGCGTCCTCAAGAACGCGATCGACGTGGGCTCGCGTCCGTATGGCAAGAGCGCGTGGCAGGGCAAGCCGGCCGCCGTCGTGAGCGTGTCGCCGGGTGCGCTCGCGGCCTTCGGCGCGAATCATCACCTCCGGCAATCGCTCGTGTTCCTCGACGTGCCGGCGATGCAGCAGCCGGAGGCGTACATCGGCCACGCGGCCAAGCTGTTCGACGAGTCGGGCAAGTTGGTCGACGACGAGCGCCGGGAGTTCTTCCGCAGGTTCGGCGTCGCGTTCGCCGAGTGGATCGAGCGGCACGTCGCGCGCTGATCGGCCGGCCGAAACGGTGGCGCCCATTCTCGAGGGGACCACCGTCCTCGAAGATGGCATCGATTGACACCGGCGCGGACGGGCGGGACTCTCGGGCATGGGTTGGTTGGACAGACGAGTGTGGTGGTTCGGGCTGGTGATCGCGTGCGGTGAGTCCGGCGGGAACGAGGAGAGCAGCGGGGGGTCCGGCTCGGGCAGCGCGGGCAGCACGGGCACGGCGAGCGGTGGCAGCTCGAGCGGCGTCGACACGACGGCGAACGACACGGTCGACGACTGCAGCTTCAGCCCGTGCGATTCGTGCAGCATCGTCGAGCAGAACTGCGGGCCGGGCTCGAAGTGCGTGCCGTCGGAGGGCGAGCCCGGCGGTTGTTTCGTGGAGAGCTGCGAAGGACTGAGCGATCCGATCCCGGAAGGGGGTGCGTGCCTGGTGGGCACCTGTGTCGGGCGTGATCAGTGCGATCTCGGGCTCGGGTGCTGGGTCGATGTGTGCGTGCCGATCTGCAAGTACGACGTGCCGTGTGCGGATGCGGGGACGGTCTGCGAGTACCAGGAGTTCGACACGACGTCGGACTGGGGCTTGTGCGTGCCCGCGCCGGACACGTCGAGCGACGGGGGATCGAGCGACACGGGCGCGTCGTCGAGCTCGACGGGCTGACGGGCGCGGAAGAGCAGCACGACGAGCACCGCTTCGACGGTCGCGTGGAACTCGGACGCGACGACATAGAAGGATCGGGCGCGCACGGGGCCGAGCAGGATCGCGAACAGCGGCACCGCGACGATCGCGAGCACGGCGAGTCGAGCGAGCGTGGGTCCGGCGTCGCGCTGGATCGCGCGCCACGAGGCTCGCCACGAGCGAGGGGTCGTGCGCTCGCGTGCGTCCTCGGGCACGAGGCGCAGCCAGATCGCGTAGTGCACCGCTTGCGTGAACGCGAACAGCATCAAGCAGCGGCGGCGCCACGGGCCGGCGAATTCACCGGCGACCGCATCGGTGAGCCGCGTGAGCGAGAACGCCTCGTCGGACAACGGCGTGCGCACGGCGAGCCCGTCGAAGACGCCGAAGAGGATCGCGCCGATGCACGCCGCGATCGCCCCAGCCACCATCGCAGAGACGGCCCGCGGCCGATCGCGCCACGCGAGCCACACGACGAGCGGCACGAGATTGTGCCCGTGCAACAGCGCGAAGCGACTCCACGTGGGCGCGACGATCGCCGCGAAGAGCATCAGTGCCGCGCCTGCGAGGATCGGGAGCGTCCACCTCGACGCAGCCGACGTCTCGCGCCGCGAGCAAGAGCGTCGGAGCTCGGACAGAGGTCTGTGGAGGGTCGAAGTCGAAGAGGAAGGGGTTCGGAGGTCGGACAGAGATCTGTCGAGGGTCGAAGTCGTGGAGGAAGGGGGTTGGAGGTCGGCCAGAGGTCTGTCGAGGGTCGAAGTCGAAGAGGAAGGGGTTTGGAGGTCGGACAGAGGTCTGTCGAGGGTCGAAGTCGGAGGGGAAGGGGTTTGGAGCGCGGACAGAGGTCTGTCGAGGGTCGAAGTCGGGCAGGGGTGGGATGGGAGGTCGGACAGGGCTCTGTCGCGCTTCGGATTCGCGGACTCGATGCGCCTTCGTTCGCGCGTCACGACGACGAGCGCCAGCGCGCAACACGGGCCGAGCGCGAGCACGCCGATGCCTGCGAAGGCGCACACCGTCTGCACCGCGAGCACGGCGAGCAACGGAAGGTTGCCGCGATGGCGTTGGAAGAAGAGGTAGCGCGCCTCCGCGACGAGGTGCGGCATGCCGAACAGCAGGGGACCGAGCAGCAGCAACCAGCCCGTCGCGAAGCCGGTCGCGACGAGCGCGAGGCCGAACGAGACGAGCGCAGCCGCGACGACGCGAGCATCGCGATCGCGCACGAACGTGCGGCTGACCGGCGCGCTCCACCGCAGCACACGCGCGCGCACGAGATCGAGCACGCCGAGCACGGGCTCGAACAGCGCTCGGTCGAGTGCAACGAGCACCGACACCGCGAGCCCCGACGCACGACCCATCCTCGCGATTCCCAGGTGGTGATCGAAACGCGCGCGTGCGAGTCTGTCTCGACGTGAAGCACTGCCTGCCGTTCGCCTGTGTGCTCGCCGCCTGCACGCCCGCGGATCCGCCCGCGCCGACCCCGACCCCCGCGCCCCCGGCCGCGCCTGCACCGACGACGCCCGCACCCGCGACGCCCGCGAAGGTCGACCCCACACCGGCCGTCACACCGCCGCCGCCCGTCGTCGAGCAGGTCGAGACGCCCGTGGTTCCGACGCCGGAGCCCACCGACGGCGAGCCGACGCCACCCGGCCTCGATCCGGCGCCGCCCGAGATCGCGATCCAACCGTGGTCGACGACGCCGCACACCGCGACCTGGACGCTGCGCGCGGAGCCCAGCGAGCCCGTCGCGCTCGTGGACATGAAGGCCGGCGTGCTCGGTCGCGCCGGGACGCGCTGGGTCACGCTCGGTGCGGATGGCTCGCTCGCAGACGTCGTGATGAGCGTCGAGCCCAAGCTGCCGATCGACGGCGTGTGGCCGAGCGATGCGTGGTTCGTGGATCGTCGCAGCCGCATGGAAGGCGACGACGAGATGGAGTTCGAGTACCACGAGATCCGGCTCATGAAGCTGCGCGACGGCAAGCGCTGGGTGCCGCAGCTCGTGCCCGGTCAGTCGGAGCAGTGGTTCCATCCGGGCACGGACGACTGGCACGAGACGCGCATCAGCACGCTGTCCGGCATGATCGTCTACAACGTGACGAGCTTCCGCGACGTCACGCGCGTCGCCGGCAGGTATCCCGATCCCGATCTCGGCCCGCACCGCGGCGACGTCGTCGACTTCGTCGAGACGGGCAAGGCCGAGGTGTACATCCTCAGTCGCGACGCCGACGGGACCTACGCGCAGACGCAGTGCGAGGACGAGGAGTGCGTGAAGCTGAACGCGCGCAAGCTGCCGCTGTCGTCATGGACGTTCGGCGAGCAGGTCGCGCGAGGCAAGCACGCGGTGAGTCTGCTCGCGAAGAGCGGCGAGCGAAGCTTCGTGCTCCACTACCGCGGCAAGCCGGGGTGGTTGCTCGACGAGCTGCCTGCCGGCGAGACGCCGACCGGCTTCTGGGCGAGCGAGGAGGGCGGCCTGTGGACGCTCAGCGGCGAGACGCTGCGCTGGCGCGACACCGAGAGCGTCTGGCACGACGTCGCACTGCCCGAAGGCCTCGTCACCCCGACGATCGCCCTCACCGGCGACCGCAAGCAGATCTTCGTGAGCGGAGTGGTCGGCGGCGCCGCGAAGATCTTCTCCACCGACGCGAACGCGATCGCACCCGCGAAGCCGGCGACACCTTAGTCACCAGCCGCCGCTCGCACCGCCGCCGCCCGAGCGGCCGCCGCCGCCCGAGAAGCCGCCGCCGCCGAAGCCACCCCCGCCGCGTCGTCCGCCGCCGCCGCGGCCCATCATCGAGCCGAGCACGAAGAGTCCGAGCGAGGGGCGGCGCACGAGCAGGATCAGCACGAGCAAGCCGAAGAGCGCCGACGCGATCGTCGAGCCCAAGCCCATACCCGTGTCCTCGTCGGGCGGCCCGCGCGAGGTCGATGCGCCGGCCGGCAGTGCGCCCTCGTGGCCTTCGATCGCGTCCGCGATCGCCTCGGTGCCGCCGCGGATCGCACCGTCGTAGTCGCCGTCGACGATGCGCGGCACGATCGCGTCGCGGATGATCCGTGCCGCTGCGAGATCGGTGACGCGATCCTCGAGCCCGTAGCCCACCTCGATGCGGACCTTGCGATCGTCGACGAGCACGAACAGCGCGACGCCGTCGTCCTCGCCCGCGCGGCCGACCTTCCACGCCTCGAACGCGCGCACGACGAAGTCGTCGATCGACGCGTCGCCGCTCGTGCGCCCGACCCACACGATCACCTGGTGGCCGGTTTGCCGCTCGTACTCCTGCAGGCGCGCATCGAGGTCGTCGCGCTCGGCCGCGGACAGCACACCCGCGTCGTCCGTGACCCACCGCTGCGGCGCGGGCGGGAGCTCGGCCGCCGCCGCGTCGAGCGCGAACAGCAGCACGAACAGCGCGAGCACCCAGCGATGGATCGCCGCGGTCATCCCGGGAACGACACCTTCGGCGCCGTCTCGGCGCCCGGCTGCGCGTTGAAGTACGGGCGCGTCGCGAACTTGGTGCCGAACATGCCGGCGACGACGTTCGTGGGGAACGAGTCGCGCTTCGTGTTGAAGTCGCGCGCGACCTCGTTGAAGCGCATCCGCTCGACGGTGATGCGGTTCTCCGTGCCCTCGAGCTGCGCCTGCAGATCGCGGAAGTTCTCGTTCACCTTCAGCTCGGGATACGCCTCCACGACCACCATCAACCGACCGAGCGCCGAGCCCAGCTCGGACTGCGCGGCCTCGTACTCCGCGAGCGCGCTGCCCTCGGTGGGCGGCGTCGAGGGGGTCGCACCGGCGACCCTCGCACGCGCCGCCGTGACGGCCTCGAGCGTCTCGCGCTCGTGCGCGGCGGCGCCTTTCACCGTCTCCACCAGGTTCGGCACGAGATCGGCGCGGCGTTGGTAGACGTTCTCGACCTGGGCCCACTGGGCGTCGACCTGCTGCGACGCGGCGACGAGCCCGTTGTACTTGCCGATCCCCCACAGCACGCCGACGCCGACGACGATGGCGAGGACGACGATGATGATCGTGTTGCGGTTCACGCGACCTCCGGCGAGCGCCGCCCGCCGCCGACAGTCTGCGCAGCGTGCCCGTCGCTGCAAACGAGTCGTGCGCCGCCGGCGACCCCACGCGCGTGAGAGAGTGGTGTGCGAAGATGCCTCGCCGTGTCGTCGCCGCTCGCTCCGCTGTCGTGTGCGTCGTGCGGTCGGGCCGTGCCGATCTCGGCCGCGGACGTCGCGCGCTGCGTCGCGTGCGGCACCGACGTCGAGGTGCCCGAGCCCTACCGCGTGCTGCGCGACGCCACGCGCCTGGAGGACGACGCGCGCGTACGCGCCGAGGCCCTCGCGTTCGAGCTCGCGCGACCGCCGTCGTTCTTCATGCGGTTCTGGACCGCCGCCGGCCGCGTCGCGGTCGTCCTCGCGTTCGCGTTGATCGTGGTCTGGCTGCTCGTCTCGCTCGTGCTCTGCATCGGACACTTCGTCGAGGCCGGCCTGCTCGGTGCACTGATCATGCTGATCATCGGGCTCGTGCTCGGCATCCCGCTCTTCTGGGATCAGGCGCTGCACTGGCTCGCCGGTCCGCTCGGCACCGACTACGCGGACGTGTGGAGTGGCGGCGTCGCGTACGGTCTGCTCGGGCTGTCGATCTTCACCGTGACGCTGGTGCCCATCGTGCTCGCCGAGTACGCCGCCTCGTTCGAGGCCGTGCGCACCGCACTGCGGACCGCGCTCGCCGCGAAGCCGGCCGCGATCCCGGGCGGTCCCGCCGAGTGCCGGACGTGCGGCGCTCCGCTCCACGTGCCGGACGACGCGCTGCGCGTGCAGTGCATCTACTGCACGGCCGACAACCTCGTGCACCTCGACGCGAGCCGCCTCGCGACGGTCGAGCAGGCGCTGAAGGTCGTCAGCACGGATCTCGAGTCGGCGATCGCCGAAGAGCGAACGACGGCAACGCGCGGCCGCGTCCACGCTCGCGGAAGGCTCCTACGCTGGCTCACGCTCGTGCCCACGTGCATCCTGCTCGGCCGCTGCGTCGCCGGCATCAACGAGAACGACGCGACTTTCTGGCAGCCGGCGATCGCCTCGGCGCCGATGATCCCGAAGAACGAGGACAACCCACAGATCCCTCGCGACCACGCGATCGTGTTCGACGTGCACGAGACGTTCGACGACTGCGACGACGACTCGTGCCTCGCCTGGTACTTCGTCGCGCTCGAGCAGGGCGAGACGCCCGAGCTCGTGGTCGACGGTGGCGACCTCCGCATCACCGAGATCCACGGCCTCGACCTCGGCCCCTGGTACAACCCCACGTACCAGTGGCACGCGATCCCATTCGACGACGGCGCGCCCTACGATGGTTGGTACCGGGTCGCGCTCGAGACTCCACTCGCGCGCGGCCCCGAGCCGCGCGTGCGCTACTCAACGACCACGCGCCACATGCCGTCGCCGTCGTTGGACGAGTCGAGCAGCCGGTGATCCGGATCCCATGCGAGGCGTGGGTGCGTCAGTCCCCGCCGGGCAGCTGACAGTCGGCTGGCAGCTCGCAACCGACCGCGTTGTCGAGGCACTCGGCGGCCGCCTGCTGCAACGCCTCGCTCAACATCGCGCAGAACTCGTCGCACGAGGAGACGCCTTCGACGGGCGGATCGCACGGCGTCTCGAGATACTGTTGGCAAGCGTCGACGCAGTTCGGGCCCTCGGTGCCGGTGTCGCCGATCGGACCGGTGTCGTCGGGTGGGTCGATGTCGAGGAAGTTCGCGAGGCACTCGCGCCGCGGGTTCACGTCCTCGCTGCAGTACGGCGCCGACGAGACGCAGGCGATGAAGAGGTCGATCTCGTCCAGCGAGCGCTCGCTGCACGCCGTGAAGCACGCCTCGTGCTCGTCGACGACGATGCACTCCGTCGACAGCATGAAATCGCACTCGACCTCGCACTGATCGATCTTTCCCGGATCGACGCCGGAGTCCGCCGAGCCGTCGTCGCCGTCGTCGTCCGGGGTCGTCGCGGAGCCGTCGTCGTCGGGCGTCGTCGCGGAGCCGGAGCCGTCGTCGCCGTCGTCGTCGTCGGCCGCGGAGTCGCTGCCTTCCACGTCGCTGCTCTCGCAGCTCGTCGCGAGCGCGACGAAGACGAGGGTGTGGACGCGGAGCCAAGGGGTGGAGATCGTGGTACGCATGGGCCTTCCTCGTGGGAGCGCGCTCCCACGGGCCCGGAGGACGCCTCCTCGCGGCCGACCGTCGCGGGAATTCGTCATGGGAGATCGCCTCATCGAACCTGCCCGTCTCGGGATCGGCGTGTCGTGCGGCTCCAGAACCCCCGCGCGCCGCGTAGCGCAACCCGCGGGAACGGCACGAGTCCTGCTGGACAGTTCAGTGAGCTGACCCGGGGTCGCCCCCGCGGTGGCCGTTCGATGACCGTTCCGTGATGCTCGCGAACGCGCGTCCTCGCTAGCGTTCCCGTGGCTACGGCCCCACCACACGGAGACGTTCAACGATGAAGATCACCTCGACCATCCTCGGAACCATCGCTGCCTTCTGCCTCGCCACCGTTCCGGCGTGCGACGACAAGAAGGAAGGCGACAAGAAGACCGAGGAGAAGAAGACCGAGACGAAGGACGGCAAGACCAAGACCGAGACGAAGACGGAAGAGGTCAAGACCGAGGAGAAGAAGGCCGAGGAGGCCAAGCCGGCCGAGGGCGGCGGCGGTGGCGACAAGATCGGCGTCGCGGAGTGCGACGAGTACATCGAGAAGTACACCAAGTGCATCGAGTCCAAGGTCCCCGAGGCCGCTCGTCAGCAGATGAAGGACGCGATGATCGCGTCGCAGAAGGCGTGGAAGGAAGCTGCCGCGGGTCCGGGCAAGGACGCGCTGGCGGCAGGCTGCAAGGCCGCGCTCGACGCCGCGAAGCAGTCGACGGCGTCGATGGGCTGCGAGTGGTAGTCCACCGCATGCGGTCGCGCGCCTGACCGGGCGCGTGCCGGGAAGCCGCGGAGCGATCGCTCCGCGGCTTTCGTCGTTTTCGCGCCCGCAGTGGGGGGTTCTTTCGCGCCCGTGATCGATTCGGCCGCTGGCGAGTCTCTTTCTGGCGGACGGCACGACATGCACCTCGCGACGAGCTCGAGGCCACGGCTCCGACTGATCGGAGCGGCCGAATGGTTCTCGATGGTGGGCGCCCCGCCGCAGGACCTCCGCCGACGTCGATCGTTGCGCGCGATCCTGCTCGGCTTCGTCGAGCGCCGACTCGTCCATCCGGGCGGCGTCCTCACCGTCGACGATCTGGTCGCGATCGGATGGCCCGGCGAGCGCGTGCTCCCCACCGCGGCGGCGAACCGGGTGTACGTCGCGCTGTCGACTCTGCGCAGCATGGGCCTGCGCGCGCACCTGTTGTCGCGCCGCAGCGGCTACTTCCTCGATCCCGACCTCGAGATCGAGCACGTCGCGTCAACGAAGGTAGAACGAGAGTCCGATGCCGAGGTGGCCGTACGTGATGAGGTAGCTCGACGTCGTCGGCATCGGCGCGCCCGCAATCACGTTGAAGCCCACGTGCCGATGGAAGCGGTAGTCGAAGCGGAGCTCGGCCCCGATCACGGGCCGATGCCGCACCACCACCCCGTGGCCGTGGACGTCCTCGTTCGCGTAGCTCACCGTGTAGTCGGATCGCCACGCGTTCCACCCCCCGAACACGTGTAGACCGAGCGCCACGCGCCGACGGTTGCCCATGTGCACCGTGTGGCCCGCGGTCGCGAGCAGCTGGGTGCGATGGCCGGCGCCGCTCACCTCGTCGGGATCGATGTACGGTGCGAGGAAGATCGGCTCGTTCTGGTACGCGAACGTTCCGCCGAAGTCCCACGTGCCGATCGCATGACGCGTGGTCCAGTGCTCGACCAGCGCGGCCGCGTGGATCTGCATGCCGAGGAACATCTGGCCGCCGATGCCGAACGTCGCGTCGCCGTCGAGCTGCACGTGCGTCCGGCCCGACTTGCTGCCGTCCTCGGCCACGTGTGGTGCGGGTGGCGGCGCGCTCGCGAGCGCCACCGTGAGCAGCGACGTCGCGATCATTCGCCACCCCCGAGCAGCAGATCGAGACCGTCCTCGTACGACGGCTGCACGGCGCCGGCGTGGTCGGTCTCGAGCACGTCGGTCTCGAGCACGAGGCTCGCGAAGTCGCGGTCGCGCACGCGCTCGACCATCGCGTCGAACACGACCTCCTGGATCGCGCCGTTGTACACCGCACGCGTCGCGTAGATCGTCATCGGCAAATCGTCGGCGCGTTCGGCATGCCAGCGCTCGTACGTGAAGAGCGCTTCCTCGTAGCCGTTGTCGGCGGCGACGACCCCGGCGAACAGCGGCGGGCCCACGGCGGGGTCGTGGCGGAACGCGCTGTACCACGCGACGACGCCACCGTTCGAGTGGCCGAGCATGTACCGACGCGCCGGATTGATCGCGTACGCACCCTCGAGATAGGGGACGAGCTCGTCGGCGAGCATGCGGTAGAAGCGGTCCGCTCCGTCGCCGCCGAAGTCCTCCACGGGCGGGTCGGGCAGCGCATAGTCGCGCTCGCGCAGGTACGGATCGTCGTAGTCGACGCCGACGACGATCGCTTCGGGCCACTCGCCGTCGGCGGCGTAGTGAGAAACGAGTCCCACGGTGACGTCGAACTGGCGCAGCTTCACGAATGTCGGGTCGAGCTGGACGAGCAGCGGATAACTCGCGGTGTCGTCGTAGTCCGGCGGCACGCGGATCCTGAGCTTGTACTCGTCGTCGACGGCCGCGGAGTCGAACGACTCCACCGTGATCTCGCCGGTCGCGGGATATGGATCGTCGGCGCACGCGCCGAACGTCGCCAGCGCTGCCACGCCGGCGAGGAGACGACGAGGCAGTGGGGCGATCACGGCGGAACGCTAGCATGGACGTCGCGCAAAGGGTCCGACCGCTTCGGGACCTTCGCTCCGACCGCGTCGATCTCGTAAGACTGCCGCGCGTCACAAACGGGCGTACGGGGACTCCAACCCCGTGATGGCCCACGGCGAGCTCCCCTGCGTACCCACCCACCTCGTCACCGGCGCGACCGGGTTCGTCGGGGCCGCGATCGTGGTGGAGCTGCTCGAGCACACGACCGACGCGGTCGTCGCCATCGTGCGCCCCGGCAAGGCGGGAGCGCGGGCGCGGTTCCGCGACGCGATCGCGAACGCGCTCGAGGTCTATGGCTGCACGCTCCCCGTCGAGGACGCGCTCGCGCGATGTCGCGTGGTCGCGGGCGACGTCGCGACCGATTGCTGCGGCGTCGCCGGCGAGCACCTCGGTCGGGTGACGCAGGTGTGGCACTGCGCGGCGTCGCTGCGCTACGAGGATCGCTACGCCGCCGAGATCGAGGCCACCAACGTCGACGGCACCCGCAACGTGCTCGCGCTCGCGTCGTCGCTCGGCGCGGAGACGTTCAACTACGTGAGCACCGCGTACGTCGCGGGTCGAAGGAACGGCCTCATCGCCGAGCACCCGGTGACCGACGTCGAGCCCAACAACTTCTACGAGGCGAGCAAGCAACAGGCCGAGCGGCTCGTGCTCGCGACGAACGGCCCGCGCATCCGCGTGTTCCGTCCGAGCGTCGTCGTGGGTCACAGCCGCACGCTCGCGGCCACGACGTTCTCCGGGTACTACGGCTTCGTCCGGCAGGTCGTGCAGTTCCGCGGGATGGTCGAGCGCGTGCAGAAGGGGCTGCTCGAGCGCTCGCCCGTGAAGCTGCGCATCGATCCCGACGGTCTCATCAACCTCGTGCCGATCGATACCGTTGCGCGCGAGGCCGTGGCGATCGCGATGACGGACGCGAGCGAGGGCGTTTACCACCTCACCCACGCCGCACCGCCGCTGATCGGCCTCGCCGTCCGCACGGTCTTCTCGATGCTCGGCCTGCACGAGCCGGAGTTCGTGCGCGACGCAGGCGAGCTCGGCTGGCTCGATCAGAAGCTCGACGAGCGCCTCGAGTTCTATCGCTCGTACATCACCGCGAACCGTCACTTCGATCGCAGCCGCACCGATGCCGCGCTCGGCGATCGCCGCGGTAGCGACGCCGAGTACGACGGCGCGAGCATCGAGGCGCTCGGCCGCTGGTACCTCGCCCGTCTCGAGCGCGAGCGCGCTGCGCTGCCGGTGGCCCGCTGACATGAACGCCATCGCGCCGTTCTTCGTCGTCGGCACCGGCAGATGCGGCTCCACCATGCTGTCGGAGCTCCTGCGCGAGCACGCCCACGTGCTCAGCCTGTCGGAGTTCTTCAGCTTCACCACCGATCTCGGCGGGCGGATCGCCGAGGGCTTCTCGCCCGATCCGATCGACGCGTCGACGTTCTGGTCGATCGTCGCCGGCGCGCACCCCAAGCAGACCACGATGCTGCGCCACGGCGTCGCGATGCCGGAGGTGCTCTATCGGCCGTCGTCGTCGTCGCGATTCTCGGCGACGACCGGAGTGCCCGCGATCCTGCAGACGATGCTGCCGCACCTCACCGGCGATCCCGACGCGCTCTTCGTCGAGGTGGAGTCGTACGTCGCCACGCAGCCCACCGCGCCCATCTCCGCCCACTACGCGCGCCTGTTCGGGTGGATCGCCCGGCGCTTCGGCAAGCGCACGTGGATCGAGCGCTCGGGTGGATCGCTGCGCGTCGTGCAGCGGCTGGTCGAGGCGTTCCCGCAGGCGCGCTTCCTCCACCTCGTGCGCGACGGGCGAGCGTGTGCGCTGTCGATGAGCAAGCACCTCGGGTTCCGCATGGCGCTCGTGGGCATGCAGCTCGCGGAGATCCTGGGCGCCGATCCGTACGAGTCGAGCGATCGCACGTGGATCTCCGACGTACCGGACGAGCTGCTCGACTTCCTGCCCGAGCGCTTCGACGGCGAGGCGTTCCGACGCCATCGTCTGCCGCTGCCGCTCTTCGGGCACTACTGGTCGGGCGAGATCGTGCAGGGCCTGCGCGAGCTCGCGGTGGTGCCGACCGATCGCGTGCTCACGATGCGCTACGAGGATTTCGTCACGGCGCCCCGCGCCGCGATCGCGCGCGTCGCCGACTTCCTGGGCCCGGAGTGCGCCGACGAGGGCTGGGTGGATCGCGTGGCGAGTCGGGTGCGCGCGTCGGCGGCGACGCTCGACGACGTGGATCCGGCCACGATGCGTGCGCTCGACGACGCGTGTGCCCCCGGCTTCGCCGCACTCCGCGATCTGTACCCGGAGGACGACCGGTGAGCGCGGTGCATCCCCACGACGGCGTCGCGCCGGTCCCCGACCGGCTCGACGTCGACGAGCTGCGCGTGCTGTCCAGGATCTCGCCGACGCGCGCGGTCGTGGCGATCGCGAGCGAGTGGAGCATCATCGCGGCGACGATCGCGGTGGCCTCGTCGGTGGCGAGCTGGCCGGTGACGGTGCTCGCGGTGCTCGTCATCGGCGCCCGCCAGCACGCCCTCACGGTGATCTCGCACGACGCCTCGCACTATCGCCTCTTGCGATCGCGTCGATGGAACGACTGGGTCGCGAACGTGTTCCTCGCGTGGCCGATGTTCATCTCCGTGCAGGGGTTCCGGTGGTTCCACGGCGATCACCACCGCTACCTCGGCGAGCCGCGCGACGGCAATCGCGTGCTGTGGCACACGCACGACGCCGACGGCCGCCTCGTGCCGGAGTGGCGCTACCCCAAGACGTGGGGGCAGCTCGCGGCGAAGATCGTGCGTCGCGCCGCGGTCGTGACCGGACTCTTCTGGATGGCGCGCGGCCTCGTCGGCGGATTCATGTACGGCGTGCCCGCGACGCAGCGCGTGGCTCGACTGGCCGCGCTCGGAGTGCTCGTCGTCGTGCTCACGCGAGTCGACGCATGGCTCGCGTTCGCGACGTGGTGGGTGCTGCCGTACTGCACGTGGCACGCCGCGGCGCAGTACATCCGGCTCGTGTGCGAGCACTCCGCGGTGCGCTCCGCCGACCCACGCTACGCGGCGACCCGCACCACGATCCCGGGCGCGCTCGCGCGGTTCTTCGTGCTGCCGCGCAACATCGGCTACCACCTCGAGCACCACTGGTACCCGAGCGTGCCGCTCTACAACCTGCCGGCCCTGCACGGCCGGCTCGCGCGGCAGCCCGGGTTCGCCGCGCACGCGCAGTGCAATCGCTCGCTCCTCGTGTCGCTCGCCCAGTGCGTCGCGCGACGCTGACGCGGGCTATCCTGGGGCGTGTCGGATCGAGCGGCGCTCGCCCTCGTGTTCGTCGGCGCGCTCGCGTTGCGGCTCGCGCTCGGCGTCTGGGCGCCGATCCACATCAACGGGCAGGGCCCACTGTGGATCGGAGCGGCAGCGGTGCGCCCGGACATGCTGGTCGGCTACGGGCCCGGCTACCCCGAGGTGTTCGCCGCCCTGACAGCACTGCCCGGCGCACCGGACCTCGCGATCTTCGCGACGAACGCGACCGCGGCGGCGCTGGTGCCCGTGCTGGCGTTCGTGCTGGCGCGCATCGCCGGGCTCGAGCGCACGCGTGCGCTGTTCGCCGCGATCGTGCTCGCGATCGATCCCATCGCCGTGCGGTTGTCGGCGAGCGAGTCGTACTTCGTGCCGATCATCGTGCTCACGCTCGGATCGAGCACCGCGATCGCGGCCAGCGTGCGGGCGCCCTCGCGGATCGGTGCGCTCGTCGGCCTCTTCGTCGGGGTGCTGCTGGCGACGCAGGCGGTCCGGATCCATCCAGTCGCGTGGATCCCGGTCGCGATGGTGCCGCTCGCCGCCCTGTTCCCCCGCGTGTCGACGAAGCGCCGGCTCGCGGGGCTGCTCGCGGCGGCCGCACTCCTCGCGGTCGCGCTCGCGCTCACGAGGGGTGCGTGGCTCGACGCGGTGTCCACCGACGCGAGCCGCTACTTGCAGGGCACGTCGCACCGCGTGGCGCGACCGCTGGTGATGATCGCGATCGGCATCGCGGCCGTGATCGCGCGGGTGCGCGAGTGGCCGCTCGTGCTCGTGGCCGCGCTGTCGCTCGCGCTCGACGCGGTGCTGCGCCCCATCTACGGGCAGAGCGAGGCGTGGCAGGCGAGCTTCGATCGGCTGTTCCTCGTCGTTCCCGTGCTCGCGGCGGTCGCGATCCTGCCGTCGGCAGCGGTCGCGGGGCGGGCGCGCCTCGTGCTACCTGCGGCTGCGATCGCGTTCGCGATCGTGCTCGGCTGGCCGCTGCGCACGCGAACCACGGAGCAGGTCGAGTACCGCTGGTTGCGCGACGAGCTCGCGCGACTCGATCCCGCGTGTCGCGTCGCGAGCACGACGCGGGCAGGGCAGCGCGTGCACTACGTGCCGTGGTATGCGATGCCGACGAGCACGGCAGGGCCCGCGCGCTGGCTCGCGGTGCACGCCCCGGCGGCGCTGGTGGAGGCCGCCCGCGGCGGTCGTTGCGTCGTGTGGCTGCATGCCTCGATCTGCGAGAACGCCGACGGGCGACCGCTCTGTGACGCGATCGAGGCCGCGGTCACGCTCGACGAGATCGCGAGCGTGGAGATCGACGCGGTGCCGAGCGCGGTGCCGTACCCGTACGACGTGCCGGTCGTACGGGTATCGCTCTCACGTGCCCGGTGATCCCACCGCGACGTCGGTGAGTCCCGAGCCACCGGGGGCGAACACGTTCTGCCACGCGAGCAGATCCGCGGATGCGTCGATCGTCGCGGGCCAGCCCAACGTCAGCCACTGCCCCGCGACGAAGCCCACCGGCGAGCGCACGTCGTCGGCCACGAGCTCCTCCCACGTCTCGCCGTCGGTCGACGTCCAGTACGCGCCGTTGCCCGCGGTGACGAAGCGATCGTCGGCGTAGAGCATCGCGCCGCCGCCCTCGAGCTGGTGCACGACGGCGCTCCACGTCTGTCCATCGGTGGAGCTGCGCACCGCGCCTTCGGCATCGCGCGTGACGAACACACCGGCACCGAACGCGAGGCCGAGCCCCGAGTACGGCGCGCCCACGAGCTGCTCGCCGCTCCAGCTCGCGCCATCGACGGTAGTGTCGACGAGCCCGACGTTCGAGTCGCCGTAGGTGTGGCCCACCGCGACCACCACGCCGTTGCCCGCCGCGATCGCCCGGAAGTGGCCGGAGTAGTACGGCCCTTCGTCCTGCCACGTGACGCCGCCGTCGAGCGAGCGCACGCGCAATCCGTTGCCGCCGGCGGCCACGAACGTGCCCTCGATCCACGCGGCGTCGGACACGAAGCCGCCGAGATCGTGGTTCTCGTCCTGCCACGTGATGCCGTCGAACGATCGCATCGAGAAGCCCATGCCGGCGCCGCCGACCGCGAGGAAGATCCCGTCGCCGTAGCCGATGCCGCGCAACAGGTTCTCGTCGTCGCCGCCGTCGGGATCCACCTCGACGAAATCGGTCCACTCGAGCCCGTCCTCGGAGCGCACGCGTCGCGTGCCGTAACCGACCGCGACGGCGATCGCGTCGCGAGCGGGTGGCTCAGCGGTGCTCTCCGAGTCGTCGACGGCACCCGAGCTGCTGCTCGCCGGATCGCTTCCGCTCGATCCGTCGCTCGCGCTCGAGCCGAGGGTCGTGTCGCCGTCGGTGCTGCCGGGATCGAGCGTGGGGTCCGTCGCGGGCGGTGCCCCGCTCGAGCTGTCCGAGCCGGCCTCGTCGCCCGCGCTCGCGTCCGCGCAGGCGCCGACGAGCGCGCACACGAGGAGGATGGACGGCCGCATGCGACGACGATCGCACCGGGCGGCCGGGCGGGTGAAACAAAGTGCACGCCGCGACGAACGGCGCTGGTCAACGCTATCCTCCTGCTCCGTGCCGCGCATGCAGCTCGTCGAGCTCGAGGACCTGCGGTGGTTCCCGGAGACGTTGCGCGACGGCGGCACTGCGTTCCTCGAGCTGGCGGAGCGGATGTCCGGTCACGGCCGCATGCTCGTCGCGCCGCTCGAGCGCGTGCTCGATGCGACCGGCGAGACGGCGATCGTCGATCTGTGTTCCGGTGGTGGTGGACCGGCGGCCGCGATCACCGACGAGCTCGCGAAGCGCGGCCGCCACGTGACGGTCACGCTGACGGATCTGTACCCCAACGTCGCCGCGTTCGAGCACGCCGCGCGCCGGAGCGAAGGGCGTGTGCACGGGCGTGCGACGCCGGTCGACGCCACCGCTGTACCGGCCGACCTCGTGGGCGTGCGCACGATCTGGAACGCGTTCCATCACTTCCCGCCCGTGCTCGCGCGGCGCGTGCTCGCGGACGCGGTGGCCCAGCGCAGACCGATCGCGGTGTTCGAGGTCGTCAGTCGCGAGCTGCCGATGTTGCTCGGCCTGCTCGCGACGCCGCTGACGGTCACGCTCACGATGCCGTGGTGGCGGCCGTTCCGGTGGTCTTGGATCGTGTGGACGTGGCTCGTGCCCGTGATGCAGGCGTTCGTCCTGTGGGACGGCCTGGTGTCGTGGCTGCGCATCTACTCGGTCGACGAGCTGCGCGCGCTGGTGGCGGACCTCGACGCCCCCGACTGGGAATGGGACGTCGGCACGATCAAGCTCGGGAACGCGCCGCTGCACGGCACCTATCTCGTGGGGTATCCGCGCGCCGCGAAAAATCCGGGTCACAACGGGCGAGCGTGACCTCCATAGAGTCACGCCCCATAGCCTCGCGGCGCTGAGCGCAAAGATCATGTCCGAGCCGAGCGACGACGACGACCTCGACGATCCGCTGCTGCGCAGGTTCGCGGTCGCGCCCCCGATCGCGCTCGGACAGCCGCGGCTGCCCGAGGGGACGGTGGTCGGGCAGAGCTACGTCGTGCAGCGCATGCTCGGCGCGGGATCGATGGGGGTCGTGTACGAGGCCACCGACTCGGTGCTGGCGCGGCGCGTGGCGCTCAAGGTGCACGAGATCGGGCGCAGCGATCGCGCCGCTCGCCTGTGGCGCGAGGCGAGGGCGATGGCGCGACTTTCCCATCCCAACGTCGTCACCGTCTTCGAGGTCGGCATCGACGGCTCGCGTGGGTACATCGCGATGGAGCTCGTCGAGGGCACCAACGCACGCGTGTGGCGTGACGCCGCGGCACGCACGTGGGAACAGGTCCTCGAGGTCTATCGCCAGGCGGGCATCGGTCTCGCGGCCGCGCACGAGGTCGGCATCGTGCACCGCGACTTCAAGCCGGACAACGTGCTCATCGGCAGCGACGGACGCGTGCGCGTGGCCGACTTCGGCATCGCGCTGCCGCTCGCGCACGCGATCGAGGGACCGGTGGACTCCGGCTCGACGCGCGACGACGCGACGCGCACCGGGCTGACGATGGGCACGCCGGCCTACATGGCACCCGAGCAAGCGCGACGCGAGCACGTCGACGCGCGCTCCGACCAGTACTCGTTCTGCGTCGCGCTGCACGAGGCGCTGCACGGCACGCGGCCGTCGCGGCGCGAGGGCACGACCGCGCCCACGGGTCGCGACGGTGCAGCGGTGCGGGAGTCGATCCCCGCGGACTCGTCCGGTGTGCCCGCCTGGATCGCGCCCGTGCTCGAGCGTGGGCTCGCGAGTGACCCCAACGCACGCCACCCCGACATGCTCGGGCTCGTCGCTGCGCTCGACGCGGCGCCCCATCGTCGTCGGCGCGCGTGGTGGTCGGTGCTCGTCGGCGGTTCGCTCGCGGGCCTCGTGCTCCTGCGCCTCGGCGGATGGCTCGCGACCGACGATCCCGCGGGCGCTCCGTGCCGCGATGCGGGCGCGGCGATCGACGAGACGTGGTCGGCGGCCCACGCCGATGCGATGCGCGAGGCGTTCATGACCGCGGCGCCGGCGGTCGCCGACGCGACGGCGCGCGTCGTCGTGCCCGCGCTCGACGAATGGGCGACGTCGTGGCGCGACGGTGCCCGCGAAGCGTGCGAGGCCACGCGCGTGCGCGGCGAGCAGTCCGAGCAGCGGCTCGATCAGCGCATGGATTGCCTCGGTCGCGCGCGCCAGCGGCTCGTCGCCGTCGTCGATCTCCTCGGCCAGGCCGACGCGGCGGCGATGGTGCGCGCCGAGGCGATCACGCGGAGCCTGCCGGACGTGCAGATGTGTGCGCGCAGCGATGCATCCATCGACGTCGATCCGGTGGCGCCCGCCCAGGAGACCGAGCACGCGCGGTTGTCTGCGGCGCTGGATCGCGCCATCGCCGATACCGCGGCCGGCCGCCAAGCCGTTGCGAAGGCGGCCCTGGATGCCGCGATCGTCGACGCCGATGGGGCCGGCTTCCAGCGCCTGTCGGCGGAGGCGCGCCGCGTGCGTGCGACCGTCGAGCTCGACATGGGTCACCGCACCGAGGCGATCGGCGATGCGGCAGCTGCGGTCGCGCTGAGCGTGCGCTTCGCGGATCGCGACGCGACGGCACGGGCGATGATCGACCTGACGCGCGCGACGGGGCGTGCGGCCCAGGGCTTCGACGAGGCCACGCGCTGGCTCGCGGCCGCGCATTCGCTGGCCGACGAGCTCGAGTGGTCCGCGCGCCGCCGCGAGGACCTCGCGGAGGCGCGTCTCGAGATCCACTACTTCGGCGAACGGCACGACGAGGTCGAGCGCGTCGCTGCGGAGATCCTGGCGACGGTGGACGAGGACTCGAGCATTCGCATCCGCGCGATGTCCCTGCTCGCACGCACGCACGAGTTCCGCGGGCGCTTCGCCGAAGCGGTCGCGCTGCACGACGAGGCGCTCGCGCTCGTCGAACGCGCGAGGGGCCCCGAGCACCCGCAGGTCGCGATGGTGCTCGGCAATCGCGTGCATGCGCTCCAGATGCTCTCGCGCGGCGACGAGGCCCGTCGCTCGCTCGATCGCGTCGTCGCGATCCGCACCGCGGTGTTCGGCCCCGACGCGCCCGTGGTGGGCGAGGCATACCGCCAGCTCGGCGACGCAGAGATGCAAGCGGGCGACTACGCCGCTGCATCGAGACACTACGAACGATCGCTGGCGATCCATCGTGCTGCCGAAGACGACGTCGGCCTGTTCTTCGTGCTCGGCAACTACGCCCGTCTGAAGTCGCTCGACGACGACGTGGCCGGAGCGGCGCGGATGATGGACGAGGCCATCGTGTACGGCGAGCGCGCCTTCGGGCCGCGCGCGCTGCGGATCGGACAGCTGCTCGTCAATCGGGCCGACGTGAGCGTCGCGCAGGGCGATCTCTCCGCGTCCGTGACACAGCTCGAGCGTGCGCTCGCGATCTTCGATGCGGAGCTGCCAGCCGACGACATGAACATCGCGGTCGCGCGCATGGGACTCGGGCGCGCTTACGTGAAGACCGGCCGCGTGGACGAGGGGCTCGCGCTGTTCGAGGACGCGGCCGACACGCTGTCGAAGAAGCTCCCACCGCAGCATCCCGAGCGCGTCGCGCTCGTGCGCACCCACGCGGAGCTGCTCGAGACGGGCGGGCGGCGCGATGCCGCGATCGATCGCTTGCGACGGGCGGCCGAGCTCGCCGACGAGATCCTTCCCCCGGATCACGCCGAGCGGATCGGCACGTGGACGATGCTCGCCGAGGGGCTGACCGCGGCCGGCCGCCACGCGGAAGCGAAGGATGCGCGCGCGCATGCGCAGCCGGCGTCGCCCTGATCGCCGTGGTGTCGCGTGCGTGGCTGCGGCACCATGCGTGAAGTGGATACGGAGGAGCGCGCGGAGCTCGAGCGGGTGATCTCCGCCCACTGTGCTGCGCGCGAGTACGCCGCGGCCGCGACTGCGGCGATCAAGGGCTACGGCCCGGAGATCCTCGGCTACCTCTACGGTGCGACCCATCGCGAAGAGGAGAGCGCCGAGGTCTTTTCGGACTTCTGCGAGGACCTGTGGCGCGGGCTGCCGGGCTTTCGCGGCGAGGCCAGCTTTCGCACGTGGGCGTACCACGTGGCCTATCACGCGCTCGCGCGGCGCGGGCGGAAGGGAGTGCGTGAGCGCAAGCGCATCGTCGCGCTCGCCGAGGTGCCCGAGATCAACGCAATCGTCGAGGAGGTGCGCACACGGACGCTTCCGCACCTGCGCACGGACATCAAGGACGAGGTGATGCGCCTGCGCGAGCAGCTCGAGGAGGACGATCGCACGCTGCTCATCCTGCGCATCGATCGGCGCCTCGGGTGGGACGAGATCGCCACGATCGTCGAGCCGGACGCGCCTACGCCGGAACGCATCAAGCAGCTGAGCGCGACGCTGCGCAAGCGCTTCGAGCGGGTGAAGGCGCGCCTGCGCGAGCTCGCGAAGGATCTGGTCGACGACGCGTGACGTCAGCGGCCTTCGAAGTGCGCGAGGCTCTCTGCGTTCATGATCTCCACGTCGAGCTCCGCCGAGAAGCCCGCGCCGTCGGAGTAGCTCGGCGCGCTCAGCTCGAGCGTGCATGCGCCCGAGGCGACCACCTCCCCGGACAGCGGCAGCAGCGGATCGAAGAGGGATTCGCCGTACGGGCCGATGCCGTGGCCGAGCGCCTCGACGGCGACGCAGGTCTGCGGCGTCGACGACTCGAGCGCGAAGCTCTGGACGCGCGGCAGCGTGCAGATCTGTTCGCCGTCGACCTCCATGCCGTACGAGACGATCCCGATCGACGCCGTCGTGCGCGCCCACCCGCCCTCGCCATAGGTCTGCCCGGACTCGAGCGGCGTGGGTCCGCCGGCGTTGCCCTGCAGCGCGAACGCGACGCCGACGACGTCGATGTCCGCGGGCGCGACGTGCTCGATCGAGCGCTGCTCGTCCCCGAAGGCGAGCACCGACACCGCGCCGGGTGCCCCCGACACGACGAGCGCGCCGAGGCCCTCGTCGGGCGTGTGCAGCGAGAGCTCCGTCCCGACATCGGCGACGAGCTCCAGCGTGGCAGGATGGGTGTCCGCGGCGTTGCGCGGGCGGAATGCGATACCGTCGGCGTCGACGAGTTGCTGGAACAGCCCGGACGCGAGTCGGCCGTCCGTTTCCACGCGGAAGGCGTCGGCCTCGCCGCACAGCGCGGGCGCATCGATCTGCACGCCCACCGGTCGTCGCACCGGTACGGTCAACTGCAGCTCCACCGGCACCTGCGTGCCGCACGACTCGACGTCGGGATCGGCCACGAAGGTGCCGCGCACGATCGCTGCGAAGTCGCCCTCGGCCGTCGGCGCGAGTCGGAAGGACGCAGCACCGGTGGCCTCCACGTCGAGCGCCTCGTGCATCGACTCCACCTCGTCGAGGGTGAACGTGCCCACGAGCGGACCGCACGTCGCGTAAGCGCCATCGAACGCGATCTCGAGCGCGTCCGGATAGTCGCCGCCCCACGCGAACGCCACCACGTCGGTCGCGCGCAACACCTGGTCGTCGTCGAGCTCGAAGACGCCCGTCGATGCGATCGCGCTCACGGGACGCATCTCGATCCGCAGGCGACTGGGCTCGTCGCCCTCACCGCCGCCCGCGCCGCAACCGAGCACGACCATCGCGGCGGAGAGTACGAATGCGCGCGTCATGGCGCGATCGGAGCACCCACCGCGTCGATCGTCAACTCGCGCGTGACGGTCCGATCGTGCTACCCAAGGCGTCATGGCGCGGCCCCTCGACCTGTCCCCTGACGACTTCGCGGCGGAGCTACGGGCTCACGGCGGACGCGCGGCGCTCATCCGCGATGTGGCCACCGATCGACTCGTGCCCAGCGCCGACTGGCTCGCACCGGTGGCGGATTGGGCGAACGCGGACGATCGCGACATGAAGCAGCACGAGGCAGTGTTGCTCGCCGTCGCGCCGACCAGCGGCGCGCTCTTCGGTGCGTTCGTGCACTCCACCGTCCGAGGGCAGGGCGCGGGCGGGCTGCGGCACTGGCCGTACGCGCGGGTGGAGGACTTCCTGCGCGACGGACTGCGGCTCTCGCTCGGCATGTCGCGAAAGAACGCGCTCGCCGGCCTGTGGTGGGGGGGAGGCAAGGGCATCGTCGTACGCCGCGAGGGTGTCGACTGGCGCGACCCGGCGTATCGCCGCACGCTCTACCGCGAGTACGGCGAGTTCACGACGTCGCTGCGCGGCGTGTACATCACGGCCGAGGACGTCGGCACCACGCCCCCGGACATGGCGTCGATCTTCGAGACGACGCGCTACGTCACGTGCGTGCCGCCGGCCGTCGGCGGCAGCGGCAATCCCTCGCATCCGACCGCGAAGGGCGTGGTGTGTGCGATGGAGGCCGCGCTCGATCACCTGGGGCTCGGCTCGCTCGTGGGCAAGACGATCGCGATGCAGGGCGCGGGCAACGTCGCGGGCTTCATGATCGACGAGCTCGTCGCGAAGGGCTGCGCGCGGATCGTGGCGACGGAGATCTCCGCGGAACGCTGCGCCGAGGTGCGCGCACGCCACGGCAGCAGCGTGGAGATTCGACACGTGGCGGCCGGCGACCGCACGATCTTCGCCGAGCCCTGCGACGTGCTCGCCCCCAATGCGCTCGGCGGCGTGCTCGATCCCGAGAGCATCGCGATGCTGCGCACGCGCATCGTGTGTGGCGCGGCGAACAACCAGCTGCTCGACGATCGCCGCGACGATCGATTGCTGGCCGAGCGCGGCATCGTGTACGTACCGGACTTCGTCGCGAATCGGATGGGCATCGTGAGCTGCGCAAACGAGCAATACGGCAGCTTGCCGAACGACCCCGCGATCGAGCGCCACTTCGGACGCAGCTGGGACAACTCGGTGTACACGATCACGACGCAGGTGCTCGAACGCGCCGCGCGCGAGGGCATCACGACGGCGGCCGCCGCGAACGCGCTCGCCGACGAGGCCGGCCGCGTGCCCCATCCGATCTGGGGGCATCGCAGCCGCGCGATCCTCGACTCGCTCGTGCGCGACGGCTGGGCCGCCACGACTTGATCACTCGGTCGCCCGCGCGGCGTCGACCGTCGTCGCCGCGTGGGTCGGATCGCCGGCGAGCACGACCGCGCCGCAGCGGCCGTCGAGCGGTGCCGCCGCGCGCGTGAATGCCTTCGCGATGCAGGCGTTCTGCGCCGCCGTCCCTCCGCGTGCGGTCGGCGACTTCACCTTGCCGGCCGCGAACGTCCAGGTGACGACGAACGCCTGACCCTTCGGTGCGCAGCGATCGATCGACTTCTTCTGCTTCGCGAGCGTGCCCGCGATCGCGAGCGTGCCGAAGAGGGGCATGCCGCCGTCGACCGCACAGGCGAGCTCGCGCAGCTCGAGGCCGTCGGCGGCGATCGAGTCGACGGTGACGTTCGCACCCTCGACGAGCGGCGGCGGACCGGGCGGAGGAGCAGGCGGCTCGGCGACGGGCTCGGGCGGCGGCGGCTCGCTCGGGGGCGGCGCTTCGACGGCGGGCGGCGGCGTGGGCTCGGCCGCAGGCTCGCTCGGCGGCGCCGCGTCGGCGGTCGGCGTGGGTGCGGGGTCGTCAGGAGGTACGGCCCGATCCGCGTGGGCACGACAACCGGCGGCGAAGAGGAGCAAGGAACCCAACGTGCGTAGCGTCATCGATCACTCCTTGCGTGCACGAACCCGGCCACGCGCTGGTGCGCCGAGGATCGTTGGGCAACGGGGCACGCGCCCGTGCCGATCCGTACCGGCCCGCGTTCGTCGACGTTCCGATCTGCGAACCCACCCGTGGCCGCCGTCACGCGTGCGTGCCATCGATGGATCCGCGGCCCGAGCGAGGAGACGCTACGGCGGATCGAAGCGCACGGAGTCGCGGATGGCGGTTGACGCCGCGCCGTCGAACGCGGTGGGCGTTCCCAGTGCGCCGAGCACGATGATCACGAACACGTCGACGGTCGCGGCGCTCGACTTCGCCGCGCCATCGTTGGTGTAGATCGCGATCCATCCGCTCAGCGTCGGTGCCTCGACGCGCCAGCTCGCACCCACGATCTCCTTCGGCGTGCGCAGCACCTTGCGATCGACGAGGTTCTCCGCGGTGCCACCGAACGACTGGATCAGCACGACCGACATCGCGCCCGCCGGATCGCCGGTGCGCAGCAGCTCGTCGCCGCGCCGCGCGGAGATCCAGCGCACGATGACGGCGCCCGGATCGCCGGTGGACACCCAGTCGTAGCCACCGCCGCCGTCCTCTTGCTTCGACAGCGAGAGCTCGATGCCGTCGGGGATCGCGAACGACAACGAGTACGGCGCGAAGCTGTCGACGAACTTCCCGCGCAGCCGCTCGGGCCGCTGCACCGCCGTCGTCGGCAGTTCCGCCGGAGGCGTCGGCTTCGGCTTCGGCTCGCCGCACGCGAGCAACGCGACCGCGGCCAGCGCGAGCGACCTCCGCACCCATCGACGATACCGCGCGCGCGGGACCGTAGCTAGACTGTGAACACGATGACGATCGAGCTCGAAGTGCAGGGCGTGCGCGTGCCGGGGCTCCTGTACGGCACCGCGTGGAAGGAAGCGCGCACGGCCGAGCTCACCCAGCTCGCGCTCGCGACCGGCTTCGTGGGCATCGACACCGCGAACCAGCGCAAGCACTACGTCGAGGCAGGCGTGGGCGAGGCGATCGCGAAGGCCGGCGTGCCGCGCGAGCGATTGTTCCTGCAGACGAAGTTCACGTACTTGCGCGGGCAGGACGAGCGGCTGCCGTACGATCCCGCAGCGTCGCTCACGGTGCAGGTGCAGCAGTCGTTCGCGAGCTCGCTGGATCACCTCGGCGTGCAGCACCTCGATGCCTACGTGTTGCACGGCCCGGCGTCCGGGCGCGGATGGACGGATCCGGACCGCGAGGTGTGGCGCGCGATGGAGGCGCTGCGCGATGCGGGGGCCGTGCGGCTGCTCGGCGTCAGCAACATCTCCGCGGAGCAGCTCGCGACGCTGGCAAACGAGGCTCGCATCGCGCCCGCGCTCGTGCAGAACCGCTGCTACGCGCGCACCGGGTGGGATCGCGAGGTGCGGGCCGTGTGTCGCGAGCACGGGATGCTGTACGAGGGCTTCTCGCTCTTGACCGCGAATGCCACCGAGCTCGCGCGTCCGGCCGTCGTCGCCATCGCGCGTCGGCTGCACGCCACGATCCCGCAGGTGGTGTTCCGCTTCGCGAACGCCGTCGGCATGGTCGCGCTCACGGGCACGTCGAGCCGCGAGCACATGCAGCAGGATCTCGCGGCATCCAGCCTCGCGCTCGAGCCCGCCGACATCGCGACGATCGAGGACATCGCGGGGCGACGCGCGTAGTCGCTGGACAGCGTGGTCGCATCGCGCTACATCGGAGTGCGAGTCGATCCAAGGAGGGAAGCGATGCGAGTGAGCGTGGACGCAGTTCCGAGAGAGACGTGGAGACGCGTCGCCCGGCATCTGGAGGCCGTGCGCGGATCGTTGGGACAGGGGGCCGAGAATGCGCGGCTCGCCGACGAGGTGTGCCCGATCCATCGGCCGGACATCGAGTGTGTCGCGTACTGGGAGTTCGAGGTGATCGGTCTGCCCGCCACCGCGCCGCGCGAGCAGAACGAGAAGAGCAGCGGTACGGGCTTCATCCTCGCGACGGCCGGTCGACACGACGTCCCGATCCCACATTGGAGCCTCACGATGGAGCCGCCCAGTCGCGCGCTCGAGGGGCGCGCCGACGGCAAGCCGATTCATCGCATGATCAAGCTCGACGCGCTCACGTACGCCGCCGAGGATCGCGACGCGGGGTTGATCGCGCACGTCGGGCAGATGCCGATGCGGCTCGAGGACGTGCGGGCCGAACATCGCACCGAGATCGCCTCGGCGAAGGCCGTGCGCACCACCGAGGCGCACGACGACGGTGCACCGGCAAAGCTCCGCCGCCTGCGTCGCGAGTCGGCGCAGCCGCGACTCGCGGCATGGTCGTCGTGGAAGGCGCTCCGTCGCGGCTACGCCCGCGAGTACCGTCCGCAGCTCGCCGCGCTCGCGGAGCGTGCGGCGGCGGCGTGGGAGATCGAGGACCTCGTCGCCGAGCACGGCGAGGGGATCCACGAGGGCGAGTCGCTGACGATCCCGCTGCTGCGACCCGGCAAGGTCTCGGTCTGCGGCGAGGGGGCGCGCGTCGTCACCGCGACGCCGAACGACTGTGGACCGCCGGCGATCACGCTGACGATCGGCGACGTGCCCGCGGGCGCCGCCGAGATCCCCTTCGACATCGTGATCCGCTACGAGAAGCTCGACGTCGAGACGCTGGAGTTCTTCGTCGTGCCGAAGGACGCACCGTCGAATCGACGCACCACGCTGCCCCACTTCGCCGAGCTCCGAGGAGGTCGGCCATGAGTTGGACGTATCACTGGGCCGCGGGCGGCAGCTCGGCACAGCCCGCCTATTCGCAGTTCGAGCTCGGTCGCTGCCTCGTCGGCTGCGGCCCCACCGCATGGGCGATGTTGTTCTGCTGGGCGGATCGTCAGGCGGCGACCGGCAACACGTACTGGGCCGGTCGCACGGGGCTGTACCGCTTCAACGGCGGGCGCGGCGAGGATGCGCTCGCACCGATTCTGCAGGACGGCGGCGTCGAGAACGTGATCAAGGAGCTGCACGAGCAGTGCGACACGTTCTGCGCGTTCGGTTCGGGCGCGACGTCGCCGTGGAAGATGCCCGGCGCGTTCGAGTACCTCGAGGGCCGCACCAGCGCCGAGGCGCGCGCGAGCTGGAACCCGGCCGCGATCCCTCAGGACGATCTCCGCGACCGCGTGATCGATTCCATCGTGAACCGCCGTACGCCTGCGATCGTCGGCATCGGGTGGTTCGACCACTATCCGCTCGCGTGGGGCTACGCGTGGCAGAAACGGACCGTACGCCGCGGCACGCGGCTGCACAGCTGGGACGAGGTCGTTACGGATCGCAGCTTCTACCTGAACGAAGGGTGGGGGCAGGGCGGCAGCGGCGACTGGGTCGAGGCGAGCACGTGGTTCGCCGGGCAGCTGTGGCCGTGAGCGTCTGGCGTTGGTATCGTGGGGCCGAAGGAGGCTCGTCGACGATGTCCAACGTCAGTTCTCTCATCGGCGTCCTGATTGGCCTCGGCCTCGGCCTCGGCTGCGCGGGCAAGAAGCCGAAGCCCGACGAGTGGTACGACGCGTGCTGCACGACGTGCACGGAGATCGGCTGCGAGGACTGCAGCGCGTCGAAGGGCGCGTGCAGGGACTCGAACGCCGCCGAGTGCATGGTGCACGACGACACGATCATGTGCCGTCCGAAGCCAGAAGCTCGGCACTAGTACGGCGACTGCCCGACCACGTTGCCGGGCGGATCGTAGTTGCACACCCAGAGCTCGGCCTCGCCGCAGCGGGCCGAGCCGCAGCCGAACGATCGCGACTCGGCCCACACGACCTGCGTGTAGTGGCCGCACGTGCCCTTGCACGAGTTCTTGCGGTGATCGTAGTTCGAGGCCTCGGCGGCCCACTCGGCGACGACCTCCGTCGCACTCGACGGTGCGGAGCTCCAGAAGATGTTCTCGCCGTACGCGTCCGTGCGGCGGTGCTCGAGCGCGCAGCCTTTCTGGGCGAGGTGATCGGCCCACTGTTGCGCGTGGCGAGCGAGCGGGGCCGACCAGCGCAGCGGGCCCACGCCGACCTTCGCGCGCACGTCGTTGTGCGCGCGCGTGAGCTCGGCCGCCGTGCCGCGCTCCGGGCGTGAGCGACTCGGCGTCGGGTCCGATGGCGTGTTCGCACTTCGTGGGCTCGCGGGTGTCGACGCGACCGGCGAGCAACCGGCGAGCGCGAGGGCGAGCAATCGATGCAGTCGTGGGATCACGTTGGCGTCAGCCGATCTCGAAGGAGTAGTCGACGCCCATCGGCGGGCCGTCGTAGCGCGGGAAGCGGTGATCGAAGATCACCTTGCGCAGGCACGACACGATGCCGCTGTCGCGGATGGGTTGCGGCGCCTTCGCGTTCACGCCATCGACCTTGCCGGTGGGC
This sequence comes from uncultured Nannocystaceae bacterium, assembly GCA_964468635.1. Classification (GTDB taxonomy): domain Bacteria; phylum Myxococcota_A; class Polyangia; order Nannocystales; family Nannocystaceae; genus Xiheibacterium. The sequence continues at coordinate 107,298 of CAYXVR010000015.1, read as the reverse complement.
GTGAGACCGAAGACGAAGTCGACGCGCCCGTTCGCGATCGGCACGCCCGCAGCGGCCGCATCGGCGATGCACCGATCGAACGCGGGCTCGAGCTCGCTCAGCTCCTTGCGCACGGTGGCATCGTCGAGCCGCTCGCTGCCCTCGCCGATCGCAGTGGTCTTCGTCGGGTCGTACGCGGGGATGTGTCGATCGGAGACGGGCTCGTACGCGCTCGCGCTGCCGTCCACCGCTCCGGCCTTCGCGCGCCGCTTGCCCTTGCGCCCCTTCGCATCGTCGGGCTCGGGCGGCGGTGCCGGCGACGGTTCGGCGATCGCGACGCACCGCTCGGCCTGGCACCGCGTGCCGGCACCACAGACGCCGTAGCAGTCGGCGGCCTGGGGCGAGCCGCCGCAGGCGACGAGGCCGAGCGCGAGAGCGAGTCGACGCACGCGCGTACGCTACCAGAGAGGAGCGTTGCGTAACCATCGGCGCGTCGGCGACGATCGACGTCGTCATGGCGACCGCATCCAGCCGCGAGGAGTGGGAGCGACATCCCAACGCGCATGGGCCGGCGGGGATGATGCTGCACATCCACGACGGGTTCCGGCGCGCGAGTGCGGCGCTCGTCGCCGAGTCGGCGAGCGCGTCGCCGAGTCGCGGACGCATCCGTAGCATCTTCGGCGAGCTCGCGAGCGTGCTGCACCACCACCACCATGCGGAGGAGGTGCTCTTGTTCCCGCGGCTCGCGGAGGCGGGCGTCGCGGCGCCGGATCTCGAAGGGGATCATCGAAGGCTGCTCGCGGCGATCGAGGCGGTGCGAGAAGTGATCGCCGCCGGTGACGACGCGAGCGCGGCGCTACGCGAGCTCGACGAGCTACTGCGCGCACACCTCGAGGTCGAGGAGTCGGTGTCGATCCCGTACCTGCTCGAGCATCCCTGGATCTGAGCTCAGCTCTCGCGGCCCGCTTGCAGGCGGCGGCGCAGCTCTTGGCGCGCTTCGACGGCGAGGCGATCCGCGCGCGAGTTCTCCGGGTGGCCGTTGTGGCCCTTCACCCACTTCCACGTGACGTCGTGCTCACCGCACAGGCGATCGAGCTCGCGCCACAGGTCGTCGTTGAGCACGGGCTTGCGCGCCGACGTGCGCCAGCCGTTGACCTTCCACTTCGCGAGCCACCCATCGGAGAACGCTCGTTGCACGTACTGGGAGTCCGTGGAGAGCTCGACGACACACGCGCGCTTCAGCGCGGCGAGCCCACCGATGGCAGCGGCGAGCTCCATGCGATTGTTCGTGGTCTTCGGCTCGGCGCCCGTGACCACCTGCGAGTGCTCGTCGTGCGCGGGCGACACGAGGATCGCCGCCCACCCCCCGATGCCGGGGTTGGGGTCGCACGCACCATCGGTGTAGATCCGAACGAACGGTCGCGCTGTGTCGGTCATGGCGGCGGCGCGCATCTTCACGCGCACGCGCGCGAATGACAACGGCGCAAACGCGCGCGCCCGTTCGGCCAGCGATCCCGCCGCTGCGCGGCCAGCGGCTGCGCGAGCTGATAGCCTCGTCTCCGATGGACGCACGTCTCGTCGTGCCGGCGCTGGCGCTCGCCGCCGCGTGCGGACCGCAGAGCGACTGGGAAGAGCCGGAGCTCGTCTCACGCGCATGCGACACGAAGGATCCGATCCAGCTGAGCTCACGAGCGGGGAGCGCGTACAACCTTGCAGCGATCGGAGACGCGTGGGCGATCGGCTCCGGGCGGTGGATCGACGACACGTACGGCGTGATCGACACCGTGCTCTTCGATCCCTGCGGCGCAGGCGACATCGAGGTGCTCGAGCGCACCGTGGTGCACCGCGTCGGCGATGGACACCTGCGCTGCGCTGCAGATGCGCCAGTGGGGTGGGTCGAGGCGCCAGGCGCCCCCGCGGTGCCCCTCGTGGCGAGCGAGCACTGCATGCAGGCGGCCGACAGCGAACATGGTGTGCTCATCGACGATCTCGAGGGGAGGTTGCTCCTTTATCGATCGCCGCAGAGCGAGCCGAGCGTGATCGCGACGGACGTCGCGCAGGAGTTCCAGCCGGGCGGGTCCGATCCGCTGTGGGTCACCGATGGCGATCTCGTGTGGTACGTCCAGACGGACGGAACCCTGGAACGGGTCGACGTGGTGACCGGCGAACGCATCGTCCTGGCAGACCGCGTCGCCAGTCTCGAGAGGACGCCTAGCGGAGATGCTGTCGTATGGACGCGCGTGCTGGACGACTTCGATCCGGGTACGACGTCGATCCATCGCATCGCGGCCGGTGACGTCGTCGAGATCGCGGGGGGAGTTCGTGGGATCTGGCCCGGGCTAGTCATCGTCAGTACCTGGTCCACGACCACCCTGCTCGACGTCGCTACTGCGAATCGTTCGACCGTGCACACTCCGATCGACGTGGCCGTCGTTCGTGCAGACCGCGACTCGGCCTCGATCATCATGCTGACGGCGAGTACGAAGCGGCAGTTCCAGTCGGGCGTCTATCGGATCGACCTCCTCGAGGATCGCGCGACGTACCTCACCGACATTCGTAGCGCCAACCAGATCGCGATCGACTCGCACGGCGATGGCATTCTCGTCACGGAGATCCTCGACGATCACCCGGACGACGACGAGGTCACGCAAGATCGGATGCGCCTTCTGAGGATCTCGCGCTCGGGTGACGTGCGCGTCATTGTCAAGGATCTCTGGTACGGCTACGCCGTCGCCTCCGACGGACGAGTGCTCTACACCCCCATGCTCGAGGACCAAACGCCGTCGCGGGACGTGCGCGTGCGCAACCCGGATGGCAGCGACCGCGTCTTCGCCCACGATGCGTCCCTCCTGGCGCCGGTGCTGTGGCCGTGGCCCTACGCGTCGAACGCCGAGCTCGTTGACCTCGAAGGCGACGTGCTCGTCAATCGCCGCGAGGGCGACCATGCCACGCTCTGGCGGATGCCGTTCGATCCCGACGGCTGAGAGGCCGCTCCGAGATCGGCGGACGACTCGAAAGGGCGATCCTCGAAGTCCGCCTTTTCAAGTTGGGCTCAGGCGTGGCGTTGGGCCCGCCGCACCAGCGTTGCGGCGAGGCGGCTGAGGCGGTCGAGGTCCGCAGCTACTCGCCGTACGTCTTCGTGCGGCGGGTGCACTCGCGGTCGATGTCGCCGTCCTTCGTGAGCGTCACGCAACCGCCGTCGCGGCAGCCGACCTGCGTGCCCTTCCAGCTGCAGCCGTCCTCGCAGGCGTCGGCGTCTTTGTGGGCGCGCAGCCACTCGAGGTTCACCGCTCCGAGCGCGCACGTCTGCGTGCAGTCGGCGTCCTTCGTGCACGTCCACTGCGACTCGTCGGGGACGGGGTCCGCCTTCTTCGGTGGATCCACCTTCGCGGGCTCGTCCTTCGTCTCCGCCTTCTTCGGCGGCGGCGTCGACGAGGTGCACGCGCCCAGCACCAGGACGAAGACGAGTGACGTCGGTCTCACCATCGGCGATGGTATCAACGACCGACCCGGAGCTACGATTTCATCCGCCAGCCGCCGCCGGGCTGACGCTCGCGGAACTCCGGTCGCAGCTCGCTCCGCGCGTCGGGACGCAACAGATCGCACGGGTCGAACCAATGCTGCGTGCGCGTCGACGCGAGCAACGGCGGCAGCTCGCCCTCGAACTCCGGATTGTCGGGGCAGCGCGCGTGCCACAGCGCTCCGCGTTGCGGTGCCTCGCCGAAGCACAAGAGCTCCTTCACGCCCCCGTTGCAGTTCGTCGCGACGACGAGCACCGGCCCGGGTAGCCCCGCGCGCGTGGCATCCACGCGCAGCACCGTGTCGTGGTGGAACTCGCCCTGCGGCCAGTGATCGAGCAGCTCGTATCCGCCGCGATCACGGCGCAAGACCTCGAGCAGATCACCCAGCGCCAGCCGGTCGGAGAGCGATGCGAGCGACATCGAGCATCCGGCTTAGCACGCGGCCACCGGCCCGGCCCCCGAAATCGAGAATTCCGAGGATCGAACCGGCTCCGTGACGGACCACCGGGATCGCTCATGAACGCGGTCCCTCGGAACTCGGTCGGTGCGTGCGCTCGGTGGCTCGGCGCTGCGCTCCTCGCTTGCGTCGCCTTCGGCAGCACCGGCTGCTCGGTCTGTCTCAGCCACGACACCCAGTACTTCTTCAACGGCAACGAGACCGTATCGCGTCGCGTCTGCACCGCGAGCGTCTGCAAAGAAGGCTACGTGAAAGACCGCCACGGCAACTGCGTGCGCGCGAAGGCACATCAGCGGCGCGTCGACAAGCGAGCCGCCCGCGACGCTCCTAAAGCGAGGTGATCGCGGGCGGCCCGGCCTCAGACGTCGCAGGCGCGCAGCTCGAGCGTGCACTCGAAGTCCGGGCCGCAGTGCTGCACGTGGAGGTCGAGCACGCGCTTCGTCCATGCGATCGCGTCGTCCTTCGTCGCCGTCTCCAGCAGGAAGAAGCCGCCGATCACCTCCTTCGCCTCGGTGAACGGGCCGTCCGTGATCGCGCGGTTGCCCTTGGCGAGGCGCATGCGCACGCCCTCCTTCGGCGGGCGCAGCCCCTCGGCGCCGACGAGCACGCCCTTGGCACCCATGTCGCCGAGCAGCTCGCCCATCGCGGCCTCGAGGGCGGGCGGGATCGTCTGGCCGTACTGCTTGGGGTCGATCTCGATGAGGATCACGTGTTTCATGGCTGGGTTCTCCTTCTGATCCCGGCGTCGAACGACCCTGCCGGGGATCGACAGCCCTCGATCACCTTTTCTTGGCGGGCCGCGCGGTGCCCGCTCGGGGGCGGGGATTCGGCGCGATCGTCTCGCCCCGGGCGAGCATCGCGACGAGTGTCGCGATCTTCTTCGCCCGCCCGGCCGCCGTCTTCATCGCGTTCGTGCGGTACGCGAGCGCGAAGAGGTTCGCCTTGTTCAGCGTCGCGAACGTCTTCGCCGCCTTGCGGTTCGCCGCGATTGCCCGCCGCAGATCCTCCGGCACGCTCTCCACCGTCGTCTCGCGCATCGGCGGATGTGCCGCGTCCCACCGACCATCGGCCTTCGCGGCGTCGACCTGCTTCTGCCCGTGCGGCGTCATGCGCCCGGCGGCCACCAGCCGCGCCACGTTGTCGCGGTTGATCTGGCTCCACCCGCTCTTGCGCCCGCGCGGCGAGTACCGCTGCAGGAACGATTTCTCGTCGAACGCCTTGCGGTGCCCGTCGATCCATCCCCAACACAGCGCGACGTCGATCGCCTCCGCAGGCGTCACCGACGCGAGCCCCGACCCTTTCTTGTGGAACTTGATCCACAGCTCGGACTCGGTGTCGTGGTGCGCGGCGAGCCACCGCTCGAACGCGGCTTCGTTCGCGAACGACTTGATGCGGCGCGGATTCGGGACGACGGCGGCCACGATCGAACGCGGGCACCGTACCACGGCGCGCAGTCGTGATAGCGTGCGTGCGTCATGGCGGATGGTGGCCCCGACGGCACTGGCGCGCAGCGCAGCGGCTACTCGCTCGCGTTCTGGACCGCGAACGTCGTCGAGCTGCTCGAGCGCGCGGCCTGGTACGGGGTGTTCGTCGCGATCACGCTATACCTCTCGCGCATCCTCGGCTTCACCGACATCGAGGCCGCGTCGGTCTCCGGCGTGTTCTCGGCTGGCCTGTACCTGCTCCCGACGTTCGCCGGCGCCTGGGCCGATCGCATCGGCTTCCGGCGCGCGCTGCTCGTCGCGTTCGCACTCTTGACGCTCGGCTACGGCGGCATGTGGCTGTTGCCCGCGCTGCTGCAGTCGGCCGGGCTCGTCGTCTACGGCCGCGAGGTCACGTTCACCGGGCTCGAGCACACCGGCTACAAGTGGTTGTTCGTGCCGGTGGCGATCCTCGTGATGCTCGGCGGCTCGTTCATCAAGTCCGTGATCACCGGCACCGTCGCGAACGAGACCACCGCCGACACCCGCGCCAAGGGCTACTCCATCTTCTATGCGATGGTGAACATCGGCGCATTCGGTGGGAAGACCATCGTGCAGCCCCTGCGCGAGAGCATGGGCAACGAAGGCCTCGTCGTGCTGAATCTGTTCGCCGCCGCGATGACGGCGATTGCGTTCGTGCTCGTGCTCCTGCTCTACCGCACCACGCACACCGACGGCCACGGCAAGTCGATGGCGGAGATCCGCGCCGCGCTGCGCGCCGTGCTCTCGCGCGGTCGGCTGGTCGTGCTCATCCTCATCATCACCGGCTTCTGGATGGTGCAGCACCAGCTCTACGCGAGCATGCCGAAGTACGTGCTGCGCATGGCCGGCGAGGACTCGGCCCCGTCGTGGTACGCGAACGTCAACCCCGCCGTCGTCGTGCTCACGGTCGGCTTCGTCACCTCGATGATGCGCAACCGCACCCCACTCGTCTCGATGACGGTCGGGATGTTCATCATGCCGATCTCCGCGTTCGCGATGGCAGCCGGCAACCTCGTCGGCGGCGGCGACATCCTCGGCATGCATCCCATCGCGTTCATGATGGTGGTCGGCATCGCCTTCCAGGGCTTCGCGGAGAGCTTCATCTCGCCGCGCTACCTCGAGTACTTCTCGCTGCAGGCGCCGAAGGGCGAAGAAGGCCTCTACCTCGGCTTCTCCCACCTGCACTCGTTCCTGTCGCTGCTCCTCGGCTTCGTGATGTCGGGCTTCCTGCTCGAGCGTTACTGCCCCGAGCCGAGCACGCTGTCCGAGGCCGATCAGGCCCAGAGATTGGCGGCGCTCGCCGGGAACGGCTCGATGCCCGAGGCCTACGCGCACGCGCACTACCTCTGGTACGTGTTCGTCGGCGTCGCGGTGGTGTCCGCGATCTCGCTCGTGATCTACGGCCGCGTCGTCGCGCGCGCCGACGAGCGTGCGTAGTCCGGGATGTTGAAGCGCCGCCGATACGCGCCGGGCGTGAGACCGGTGACGCGCTTGAACAGGCGCCGGAAGAACGCCGGCTCCTCGTAGCCCACCTGCCAGCCGATGTCGTCCACCGACGCCTCGGTGCGCTCGAGCCGGCGCTTGGCGTCCTCGATGCGCAGGCGCTGCACGTACGCGATCGGGCTGAGCCCCGTGGCGCTCGTGAAGCGCCGCTTGAACGTGCGCTCGGCGAGCCCGCTCTTGCGCACCATCTCCTCGAGCGCGTTGGGCACGGCGAACTTGCGCGCGACCCAGTCCTGCGCGGCCTTCACTGCGGCGTCGCCGTGATCGTTGCGCCCTTCGAACACGATGTACGGCGCGAGCCCGTCTTGGTGCCATTGCAGTGCGAAGAAGCGCGCTACCGCCTGGGCCGCGGTCGCGCCGGCGTGGCGAGCGATCAGGTACAGCACGAGGTCGTGCCAGGTCATCGATGCGCCGGACGTGATGAGCTCCTCGCGGCGCCCGGAGATCACGAGCACACGATCCGGATGACACGGCACGTCGGGATACGTCTCCGCGAAGGCACGCGCGTAGCCGAAGTGCACGGTCGTGTCGACACCGGCGAACAGCCCGGTCTCCGCGAGCAGGAAGATCCCCGAGCATGCCGAGCAGAGCAGCGCGCCCTTGCGATGCATCGCGCGCAGCCACGCGACCATCTGCGGATGCGCGCCCTTGCGCCACCCGTCCGGCCCGAGCACGACCGACGGCACGATGACGACGTCGGTCGTGTCGATGGTGTCGATGCCGCGCTGCACCGAGACGGGCACGCGGCTCGCGAGCTCGAGCGGGCCCGGACGCAGGCCGACGATCTCCACGCGGAACGGCGGGCCGCCGCGCGGCGTGTCGTCCGACGGCGGCAGGATCGAGAACGCGTTCATCACGTCGAAGATCCCGCTCAGCGTCGACATCGTCGCCTCGGGGATCGCCACGAGGCTCACGTGCGTCGGTGCGGAGCCGGTGCGGGCGGAAGAGGCGCGAGGCATCGATCGCCCCGCATCGTGGCACGAATGGACCGGTTCTGGACAGACCGGCTCTGCTGCCGGCGGGTCGTCCTTGGAATGCTCCGACCCATGGAAACCATCCGAACCCAGCCCATCCGACCCGAGCATTCCATTGATCCCACCAAGCTCGAAGCATTCGTCGGCCGCGCGCTCTCCGACATCTCCGCCGCGTACGGCGGCGTGATGGTCAGCATCGGCCACCGTCTCGGCCTGTACAAGGCGATGGCGGGCGCGGGACCGCTCAGCGCGCGCGAGCTCGCAGCGCGGACGCAGTGCGCCGAGCGTTACGTGCGCGAGTGGCTCGGCTCGCAGGTCGCGGGCGCCTACGTGCTGTACCACCCCACGAGCGAGACGTACGAGCTCACGCCGGAGCAGGCGCTCGTGCTGGCCGACGAGAGCAGCCCGGTGTTCATGCCGTTCGCGTGGTCGGTACCCGCATCGATGTTCTTCGACGAGGACAAGGCTGTCGCCGCGTTCAAGAGCGGCGAGGGCATCGCATGGGGCGAGCACCACGATCGGCTCTACTGCGGCGTCGCGGCGTTCTATCGCAACGGCTATCGCGCGAGCCTCGTGCCCGAGTGGCTGCCCGCGCTCGACGGCGTGGTGGAGAAGCTGCGCAAGGGCGCACTCGTGGCGGACGTCGGCTGCGGCCACGGGCACTCGACCACGCTGATGGCCCAGGCGTTCCCGCAGTCGCGATTCGTCGGCTTCGATGCCCACGACGAGTCGATCGTCACCGCACGCGGCGTCGCGGCCGAGCTGGGCACCGCGAATGCGACGTTCGAGACGGCCCGCGCGGACGCGTATCCGAGCCGCGGATACGATCTCATCTGCTTCTTCGACTGCCTGCACGACATGGGCGATCCCGTCGCCGCAGCGCGGCACGCCGCGGAGACGCTCGCGCCCGACGGCACGGTGATGTTGGTGGAGCCGTTCGCGGAGGACCGGCTCGGCGATCAGCCGAGCCCGGTCGCGCGCATGTACTACGCGGCGTCGACGATGATCTGCTGCGCTCACGCGATCTCCGAGGGCGGTCACGCCGTGCTCGGCGCGCAAGCGGGCGAGCAGCGCCTCGCGGACGTCTTCCGCAAGGCCGGCTTCACCCGCTTCCGGCGCGCGGTGCAGACCCCCTTCAACCTCGTGCTGGAGGCGAAGCTCTGAGCCCGGTGGTATGGTCCCGGCCATGAGCAGCACGCGTCCGGATCAGTTCGGCGGCCCCGTGGGGGCGCTGGTGCTGTGCGTCGTGATGCCGACGATCAGCTTCTACCTGTGGTCGGCGGTGGCGCAGCACGGTGGATCGCTGTGGCTGCCGTCGTCGCTCGGCGAGCTCGCTGCGATGGTGCCCCTGCCCACGTGGGATGCCGCCTTGCTCCTCTTTGCATGGGTCGCGCTGCAGGCCGCGCTGTACGTCGTCGTGCCCGCGAAGGTCGTGCAGGGCTGGCCGACCGAGCATGGTGAACGGGCGGAGTACCGCATCAACGGGCTCGTCGCGTTCGGCATCTCTGCGGCGGTGCTCGTCGCCGCGATCGCGTTCGAGCTCGTGTCGCCGCGGGCCGTCGTCGCGCAGTTCGGCCCGCTGCTCTCGGTCTGCACGATCTTCGCAGTCGTCGCTGCCCTCCTCACCTACGTCGCGGGCCGTCGTCGCGCGCACCTCGAGCGCAGCACCGGCAACGTCGTCTACGACTTCTACATGGGCACGATCCTGAACCCCCGGATCGGCCGCCACGACGTGAAGTTCTTCTTCGAGTCGCGCGTGGGCATGGGGGCGTGGGGCGCGTTCGCGATCCTGCTGCCCGCGGCCGAGCTGGAGGCGACCGGCACGCTCTCCACCGCGATGCTGGTGGTCACGCTGTGCCAGCTGTTCTACATCGTCGATTTCTTCGTGTTCGAGCCGCTGCTCTTGTCCATGATCGACATCATCGAGGAGAACCTCGGCTTCATGCTGTGGTTCGCGTTCCTCGTGTGGATGCCGTTCAACTTCACGCTGCAGCAGCAGTACGTGCTCGCGGCGCGTCCGGAGCTGCCCACCGTCGCCGCGATCGCGCTGGTGGTGTTGAACTTCGCGGGCTACTTCGTGTTCCGCGACTCCAACCTGCAGAAGCAGCGGTTCCGGCGCGACCCCTCGCGCCCGGTGTGGGGCAAGCCGCCGGTCACGATGGACACCGCGCGCGGCACGAAGCTCTTGATGTCGGGCTGGTGGGGGCTCGCGCGGCACGCGAACTATCTCGGAGATCTCACGATGGCACTGTCGTGGTGTCTGGCGTGCGGGTTCGGCAGCGTCGTGCCGTACTTCTACTTCCTGTACTTCGCGCCGCTGCTCCTGAATCGCGAGCGCCGCGATCACGCGATGTGCAAGCGGAAGTACGGTGCGGACTGGGATCGCTACTGCGAGAAGGTCCGCTACCGCATCGTGCCGTTCGTCTACTGAGGTGCCGAGACCCCTCGTTGGAAGATCTGCACCACGTTCCCCTCGGGGTCGGTGCACTCGCAGAAGCGTTTGTCCTCCCACGACCACGGCTCCTTCGCCTGGCCGCCGTGATCGAGGATCAGCTGGCGTTGCGCGTCGAGGTCGTCGGTCTCGAACGTCATCTTGAGCGCGGTGTCGTCGCGCCAGCGCGCGGGCGTCTGCATGTCGATGAGCTTGAGGATGTGATCCGGCACCTGGTGGAGCGCGACGTCGGCACCGCTCGCGGCCCGCATGATCACGAACCCGGCATCCGAGCTGTTCTCGCGCACGAGGCCCATCGCACCGGCGTAGAAGGCCGCCATGCGCTCGAGGTCGGAAGTGAACACGAAGACGTGGGCCAGCCGCGGTGGTCTCATTCGCCGGACGAGCGTAGCGCGGGTGGAACGGGCCGGACACGCCCAGCGGCTCGAGGAGGGTGAAAAAATAGGCGCGGAGCGCCGTGGGAAGAACAAGTGCGAGCGCGCGTACGACATCTCCTCGACGAGGACGTTGCTCCTACCCGCGCCGGGCGGTTACCGTCGACCCTGGGAGTGACTTCACGATGACTCGACTTGTACTGCGATCGTTCTTGGTCCTGACGGTAGGTCTCGCGGCATGCGGCGACGACGTCGACGAGGCCGACGACGATGACGACGGCAGCTCCGGCACGGATTCGGGCGAAGACACGAACACGATGACGGACCCGACCGCGATCACGATGACCGATCCCACAGGGGTCTCGGTCGACGGCAGCAGCAGCTCGGGTGGACCGGAGGACACGGGGCCGGACGAGACGGACACGGGGCCCGGCACCGAGACGGGCGACTCGACGACCGATCCGGACGACACGGGCACCGGTACCGACGACAGCACGGGCGAGGACAGCTCGAGCGGCACCTCGCCGGGCGGCGAGTACCCGCCATGTACGATGGATGACGAGTGCAGCGATCCCTACACGCTGTGCTGGCCGTCGGAGGACTTCGGCGATCCGAACTACTGCACGCTCGAGTGCGAGAGCGAGGACGACTGCCCGGTGCCGACGTCCGGAGAAGCGGTGCCGGTGTGCGAGGGCCCGCCCGGCACCGATATCTGCGCGCTCGACTGCACCGACGGCGTCGCGTGCCCCGAGGGCATGACGTGCGTCGAGATCTTCATGAACTTCGAGCGCTGCGTCTACGAGTAGCGCTACTCGATCGTCGCCCCGTCGGTGGGGTTCCAGTGGATCGTCGCGTTCTGGAACTCCTGCACGAAGCCGTCGACACCCTCGGGCATCTCGTCGGTCTCGGGATACCCGAGGGCCGCTTCGCGGCCACCGTCGACGAACGCGTCGTGGATCGCACCGTGCACGATGTGCGCGTCGGTCTCGGCCGACCACATCAAGAGTGCGTTCTCGAAGTACTGATAGCGGCCGAGCGTGCCGTCGGGTGACTTCGCGGCGTCGCGCTCGTCCATCGTGGGGAAGCCCCACGCTTCCTCCGATCCGCTCTCGCGATACACCTCGAAGATCCGCCCGTACACCGCCCAGGCTCCGGGAGCCCGTTGCGGGTGCCAGATGATCATGCCGCGCTCGAAGTCCTGGAATCGACCGCCGAACAACGCATCGAGCTCGGGGAGGATCGGGTTGCCGACGACGCTGCCCGCACCGCCGAGCGCGTTCCACTTCGCACCGATCTGTCCGTAGGGCTGCAATCCTCCGTCGCCGCAGTTGATGCTCTTGCGCACGTACTTCTTGTTGGGCACGAGGACGATCGGGCCTTCGCCCTGGATCACCGGATGGACCATGTCGGACGTGTGGGCATTGTTCTGCCCCGGCGCGTAGAGCTGTTCGTGGTGGAGGTGATAGTCGGGCGACGCGACGTTGCCCATCTCGCCCACGACGTCGCCTTGCTCGACCCACGTGCCCACCTCGACGTGCCACTTCAGGTGCATGTACGTCGTGAACCATCCGTCGCCGTGACGGATCTCGATGCCGCCGGGATGGAACTGCTCGTGCACCACGCCGGCGGCCGCGGCGACGATCGGACTGCCCGTCGGCATGCCGATGCGGCGCATGTCCATCTTCTTGTCGTCGGGGTTGTGGCCGAAATAGGTGACGAACTCCACGTCGGCGTCACACGGGAACGGGAGCAGGAAGTTGGGACGATTCGCGAGCTCGAGCTCGGGCTCGTCGCCCGATTCTTCGTCGAGCGGCTCGACGTCGAGGTCGTCGTCGTCGCCACCCCAAGCGACGGTGCGACCGTCGCCGACGTCGGAGCACGCAGCGAGCACGAGCGTGGTGATCAGGATTCGACGTTGCGTGTACATCTCGTTTCCTTTCTCAGAGGGCGCCGAGCGTTCCGTCGAACGCCTCCCATGCGGACCAGCCGGAATTCGGGGCGGTCTGCCAGCGATGCCAGACGCGGCCGTCGCCGCGCTGCACGAACATTTCGAGGCGTCCGTCCGCGTTGCGGCCGAACTGGGGATCGGAGGTGGCGTCGTCGCCGAAGTCCTCCCATGCGGCGACGAATGCCTCGTTCGGCTTCGTCTGCCAGATGTGGAGCAGGTCGCCGTCGTCGGTGCGCGCGACGATCTCCATGCGACCGTCTTGGTTCGAGGCGACGACGGGCCGACCGACGAAGCCCGTGCCCGGCAGCGTGGCCCACTCCGCCGCCCAACCCGGCCCGGCGAGCTGCCATTTGTGATGGATCGCGCCGGTGTCGTCGATGTGGAAGAGCTCGAGCCGACCGTCCGCATTGGTGCCGACGAACGGCATGGACGCGAGCGTGCCGCCTTGCCCGCCCCATCCGCTCCATTTTCCGTTCGGCTCGAGCTGCCACACGTGGCGCAGCGCGTCGTCGTCGGCGCGCACGAAGAGCTCGAGGCGGCCGTCGCGATTCATCGCGACGACGGGATCCGAGACGACGTGCTCGCCGAGCAGGAACCACTCGTCGACGAACGGCTCGTTCGGCGCTTGCTGCCACTTGTGCACGATGCGGCCGTCGACCGTGCGCACGAACACCTCGATGCGGCCGTCGGCGTTCTGCGCGACCGCGGGCTCGCCCACGAGCGCCGCGTCGACGCTGCCGAGCGTGCCCCAGTCGTCGCTCCACGTGCCCGCGCCTTCTTGCCAGCGGTGCGCGAGCGAGCCGTTCGTGTCGACGGCGAAGATCTCGAGCCGACCGTCGGCACTGGTGCCGACGACCGGAAGGTGGGCGAGCGATCCGCCGAGGTCGCCCCAGCCGGCGTAGGGATGGTTCGGCTTGGTCTGCCAGCGGTGCGCGAGCTCGTGATTCGTGGAGAGTGCGAACAGCTCGAGCCGGCCGTCGGCATTCGTGCCGACGCGCGCGCTCGAGGTTCCGCGCGGTTCGTCGCCTTCGAGCGTCTTCCAGTACTCGTCGCCGAGCGCGTCGCGCAGCCCCTGCACGCCCGCCTTGTAGTTGTTGCGCATGCCTTGGTGGCTGCACGTGTTGAAGTGGGGCTGGCAGCCGTTGTAGCAGCTCGCCATCGAGCTGATGTACGCCTCGTACGCCTGCGTGCCGGGCACCGCGCTGTTGATGAAGTCGATCGCGGCCTGATCCGAAGTCGCGATCGCGGAGGTGTGCTGACAGACGCGGACCTTGTGGATGATCACGTCGATGCCGGCGTCGACGTTGCCGCCGACGTCGAGGATGTCGTGGCCGTAGTGCGCGAGCGTCTGGTCGTAGTTGCCCGCGTCGAACTGGAACATGCCGAGTCCGCCCTGCCGGTTGGGGCAGGGGCCGTCGCCGGAGCCGGCGAGCACCGGACCGTTGCAATCGTCCGAGTGGGGCCCGGCGCAGTGGATCGGCCACTCGGACAGGCACTGCACGAGGTGCGTCTCGTGATTCGCGATGCCGGCGATCACGAGCGGATTGGTGATCCCGCGTGCCGCCGCGGTCTCCTTGATCTCGTCACACCGATCGCGCAGCACCTGCGGGGACAGGGCGGGCGACACCGGCAGCTCGTCCTGGGTGCCGTCGTCCTCGGTTGCGTCCGGCTCGCGTCCGAGCGGCTCTTCCATGCATGCACTCGTCATCGCGACGAGCGCACCGAGCACGAGATGTCGACGCACGGTGGTGTCGTTCATGTCCTCGTGTCTCTGACATGGAACGAGAACACCTTCCCATGTCATCCGAGCCCAAACACTTGTCGCTTGCGGCCAGCGATCGCGAGATAGGCATGTCCGTGTACGGCGTTCGACGTAGCAACGAGCGCGGCGATCCGCGACTGGCCCAACCGGACAAGCGCGCGTCGGCGAAATGCGGTGTCGTGGGCCCATGGCCACGATCGCTTCCCACCGGGCAATCGCACTCGGCACCGTGCTCGCTGCATGCGGCGCGGAGCCGCAGAGTCCCGACGACGCGAAGGGCGACGAGAGCAGCGAAGCGACGACCGCGGGCTCGAGCGAAGGTGGACCCACGACGAGCGAGCCCGGGGACGACTCCACGAGCGAGGGAGGTGACACGAGTGGAGCGCCTGCGATGCCCGGGTGCGGGGACGGCATCGTCGATGCCGGCGAGGCGTGTGACGACGGTAACGACGATCCGAACGATGGGTGCTTGCCCGATTGCACCGCGATTCCGCTGATTGACCCTCCGCCGCTCGAGTGGACGTACTTCGAGATCGAGGGCACGCAGTGCCTCGATGGGTCGCCGGCGGGATTCGGGGTCAGCTGGCAGCCCGATTCGCCGAACGTGATGATCTATCTCGAGGGCGGGGGCGCGTGCTTCAACGACGCGTGCGACTTCACGGCCTTCAGCGCTCCGTTCGCTCCGCCGAGCGACGGCATCTTCGATCGCGACAACGACGCGAACGCCGTCGCCGACTGGACGATGATCTACGTGCCGTACTGCACCGGAGACATCCACGCCGGCGACGCAGAGGCGGAGCTCGGCGGGAAGATGCGGCAGTTCCGTGGCTACGGCAACATCACGCGCTACCTGCAGACGTGGGTGCCGACGTTCGCCGAGACCGAGACCGTGCTCCTCACCGGCATCAGCGCGGGTGGATTCGGGGCCGCGCTCAACGCCATGCAGGTCGCGAACGCGTGGGGCGACGACGTGCAACTCGTCGTCGTCGACGACTCGGGCCCGCCGCTGTCGAGCGACGTGATCCCACCATGCCTGCAGCAGACCTTCCGTCAGACGTGGAACCTCGACGCCACCGCGCTCGCGGCGTGTCCCGACTGCGACCCGAACGACTTCGCGACCGACCTGTTCGACGAGCTCGTCACGAGCTACCCCGACGTGCGCCTCGGTCTCTTCTCGAACACGGCCGACCTCGTCATCCGCACGTACATGGGCTTCGGATGGGGCAACGGGCAGTACGACGACTGCACCGGCTTCGCGACGCCGGTACCGATGGACACGTACAACAACGATCTGATCGCGATGCGGGCCGTGTACGAAGACGTGTCGTCGACGTTCTACGTGAACGGGCTGGGCCACACCGCGCTGCGCTCGGGCTACGGCACGACGAGCGTCGAGGGCACGAGCCTCGCCGACTGGGTCGCCCAGGTGATCGCGGGCGAGCACGTGCACGTCGGGCCGTGAGCGTCAGTGGTTCTTCCATGAAGCGTGACGAGCGTTCGAGTAGATCGTCAGGTCAGTCGACGGCTGCGAGATCGGGGCGAGCCAAGAGAGCTCGGGCAGCGGCAGATCGACGCAGCAGACCCGGATCTCGCGTGTGCATGCGATGGCCTCGAGGTCGTCGAGCAGGCGCGCCAGGCGGACGCCGCTGAACGGGCAGTACAGGAAGAAGACCGTGCCGAGCGCCATGAGGCGACCGACCTCGGCGGCATCGCCTTCGATCACGGTGGCGCGCGAGAGCTTCAGCCGCGCGAAGAGCTCGCGTCCGCGGCGGACGAGCCCGGGCTGGATCTCGAGCCCGATGGTCGACGCGCCGGTGAGCGCGTGGAAGAACGCGGTCGCGCGTCCGAGCCCGGAGCCGACATCGACGACGACGTCCGTGGCTCGGATGTCCGCGCGCTCGACCGCCTCCAACAGCGTCGCGACGGCGCACGGCAGGTACGGCACGCACCCGCGCGGCAGCTCGGGCTCGTCGGCCGGGATGCCGTCGATGCCGAGCACGGCGTCCAACCACGCGTCGCGCTCGTCCGCCGGCACGGCCATGAGCGCTCTACGAAACTGCAACGGCGTCGACGCACCACACGCGATTTGCTCGCGCACCGTCGCAGGGTCGGTCGGAATCACCGCTCGCATCGTCGTCCAACCGCGTCGCGTTGTCACCGTGGGGTATGCTGCGACTGATGTTGCGCGCACCTCTGTTCATCGCGTGCTCGTTCCTCGCAACCGCCTGTTCGGACCCCTCCGACGCCGACGGCGACACGGGATCCACGGGCGGTTCCACGATGGCGATGGACACGAGCAGCACGAATCCGGGCCCCGACAGCTCGGCGGACACGACGCACGGCCAAGTGGCGTCGACCAGCGACGACGGCAGCGCCGCCAGCAGCGAGGGCAGCAGCAGCAGCGGCACCACCGGATGCATCGACGATCCCGGCCCCGAGGGCGACGGCGACTTCGAGATCGGACCCGACTATGCCGACGCGCCGGAGATCGTGCCGGGCCCGGACGTGCCGCGCGGCGCCATCTACCACTTCACGATGGACTCGGCCGACAGCGCGATCTTCCCGGGCGTGACCGGGCCGTACATGCGCGACGTCTGGGTCTACGTGCCGCAGCAGTACGTCGACGGCACCGCAGCGCCGTTCATGGTCGTGCAGGACGGCGGTGGCTACCTCGATCTCACGACGGCCACACTCGACTCGCTCATCCAGGCGCAGGAGGTGCCGGTGATGATCGGCATCTTCATCAATCCCGGCCCCGGCGACGGCATGGGCAGCGAGCGCGGGCTCGAGTACGACCGCGTGTCCGAGGACTACACGAACTTCATCGAGACCGAGGTGCTGCCGATCATCCCGGCCCAGCCGGAGATCGCCGCGGCGTACCCGGGCCTCGCGTTCACCGACGATCCCGACGGCCGCGCATCGATGGGCGGCAGCTCGGGCGGTGCGTGTGCATTCACGATGGGCTGGCTGCGGCCGGATCTCTACCGCCGCATCCTCACTTACTCGGGCACGTTCGTGCGGCAGCACTCCACCGACGAGTACCCGGGGGGCGCGTGGGAGTACCACCAGCACCTGATCGCCGAGAGCGAGGAGCTGCCGCTGCGCGTGTATCTCGAGGTCGGCGAGTTCGATCTGAACCTGGACGACGCGTTCGGCGACGGCATGCACGACTGGGTCGCCGCCAACGAGGCGATGGCTGCCGCACTCGCGGCGAAGACGTACCACTATCGCTACGACTACGCAGTGGACGCGGGGCACGTCGATGGTCGAGTGCTGCGCCAGACGCTGCCCGACACGCTGCGCTGGTTGTGGCGCGGCTATCCGAGCGAGTGTTGATCGCGCTTCTCCGCGCGATGGAACGCGAAGAACTCTCGGCGGTTGCGAGGCCCCAGATACTTGTGCGGATGCGGCATCTCCACCGAGCGCGGGTCGTGGCGATAGGCCATCTGTAGCTGCTCGATCTCGTCGAGCCCGAAGCGGCAGCGCACGAGCATCGGATCCACGCCGTACACGGGTGCGGCGTTCAGCCCGAGGATCTTGCGGCGAATCTCCGGCGTGATCTCCGGATAGCCGAACGCCTCGCGCATGCGTGCGGGGATCTGGAACGTGCGCAGGGCGGCGATCTGTCCCTCGGGACTGCCGTTGAAGACGGAGTCCGTGCCGTAGATGATGCGATCCTCGCCGACGTAGAGCAGCAGCTTGCCGAGCGCGTGGGCGGCCTGGGCCGGATCCGCGAGCAGGTTGAACCAGGTGGAGCCGAGCTCGGCGTACACGTTGCCGGTGTTCGGCTCGATCCCGAACTCGAGCAGCGCTCGCACGAACCGGTCGATGCCGCGCACGTCTTCGGGCGCCGCATCCGGATCATAGGGATGGTTCTCGTCGTTGCCGTTCTCCCAGCCGGAGTGGTAGGTGAGGAACGTGACGTCGGGGTTCTGGCTCGCCGCTTCCACCAGGTCGCGCGGCGAGCCGGCGTGCAGGTAGTCGCCGTTCGTCTGCGTGATGCCGCGATGCGCCGCGATGAGCGGGATCCCGAGCGAGCGTGCCTTGTCGATGAACGGCGCGCCCAGGGACTCGCTCGCGAGCCACGGCTCGTCGTACGGGTACACCTTCCACGCGCTCACGGGGAACGTCTCGGCGCACATCTGCATGTAGTCGAGCTCGCCGCGCAGGTTCATGTCGATGTTGCAGTGCAGGCGCAATCGATCGCCGCCGATGAGCTCGAGGATCTCCTTCAGCTGTTCGATCGCGCGGAGATTGCCCTCGCCGGGATTGCGCGCCGCCGGGATGCCGGTGATGCACGCCACCGTCGTGCCGCCGTCGACGAAGATCTGCTTGAGGTAGTCGAGTGCCATCTCCGGCGGCGTCGCGTCGCCCCAGCCCTCGCGGAACGGGGTCTGCGTGTGCGTCTGCACGTCGAACACGAACTCGTCCGGATCGTAGAGCAGCTCCTCGGCGCACTCCGGCTCGCCGGTCGTGTCGTTGGGCACGTCGTAGAAGCCACCGGAGCTGTCGGGGTCGGTCGTCCCGCCGCCCGTCGTCGAGCCCGACGCGCTGCCGCCACTCGACCCGCCGCCGCCGCTGCTGCCTCCGGATCCACCGCTGCTCCCACCGCTACCGTCGCCCGATCCGGAGCCCGATCCGCACGCGACCTGGTTCAGCACGACCAACGACGCCGCGACGCCGCACGCACTGCGGGCGAACTCCCGCCGGCTCACGCCGAGCCGCTTGTGCTGCACCTCGACGATCTCGCGCCACCGTCGCTCGGCCTCGCGCGCGCGCTCGGTCGGCGGCAGCGGCATGTACTCGCCGTTGGAGAACGGCGCGAATGCGACGACGGACTCGATCGGTAGCTCGCTGTCGGACTTCTTCGCCACGACAGCAGGCTAGCAAGCCCGCGCGCTTGCGTGAACGGATGCGATGGCCGCAGGCTCGCGTTAGGATCGAAGCGTGATCCGGACTGCATCCCTCGCACTGACGCTCGCGCTGCTCGCGTGCAACGAGGCCCACACGAACGGCGACGGGTCGACGAGCTCCTCGGAGGCGACCACGCGCGCCGAGAGCAGCGGAACCGTGTCCATCGGGGGGAGCACGGGCGATCTGCCCGCCGACACGAGCACCGCGGACACGAGCTCCACCGGTGCCGCGAGCGACGTCGAGATCTCGGTGCTGTTCGAACGCGTGGCCGCGGACGGTGCGGATCACGTCGTCGTCGTCGCCATCGTGTTCGACGCCGGTGCGCCCGCGAGCGGGGCGGACGTCTCGATCGTCGGCGACGGCACTGCCGCCGACGTGGTGGAGCAGGAGCCGGGTGTGTATCGCGCGGAGCTCGTGCCCGCGAGTCAGCGAACGTTGCTACCGGTGCAGGTCTCGATGGGTGACGTCACCGTCGAGCGCACCGCGCTCGTGCTCGTCGACATCGACGAGCGCTGGGGGCAGCCCGAGCTCGTGCCCGGCCTCGTGAACACGCCGGCGTACGAGGACTCGAGCGACATCAGCCCCGACGGCGAGTGGTTGATCGTGAGCAACTACTCTCCGATCGATCTGCTCGGGTGCCTGATCGCGCAGGATCCCGACGTGCCGGACAGCTCGTTGCCGCCGTGCAACGACGTGCTCGGCCCCATCGACGCACCGGAGCGACCCGATCTCGCGGGACGCGAGCGCGTCCTGTCGCCCACCGAGATCCTGCACGCCATTCCGCGGCTGGGCATCACGCAGGAGATCATCGGCAACGCGCCGTTGCCTCCGGTCGGTGGCTACGGATTCCGGCGCCAACCCGACGGCACGTTCGCCGAGCCGTTCGCCATCGCCTACGACGCGCACGGGATCACGGGCGCGCCGTTCGGTTTCGACTTCGTCGGCGCGCCGGACGGCGACGACGTGCAAGTCGTGTTTGCGTGGCTCGATCCCAGCGCACCCGCCACGGACGGGGATCTCATCACCGCCACGCTCGAGTTGGGTGTCGTCAACGATCTCGGCGCGCTCACGGGCACCTTCCCCGATCTCGCGCTCGAGCCTCCCGCGGTGCGACTGCAGCAGCCGAGCTTCGACGACCTGCAGTCGAACCCCTGCGTCGTCGCGGACGGCGTGTACTTCGATCAACACGACGCGTCCGATCGCGAGTTCGACATCCTCTACTACCCGGGGGCGATCGACGGTCCGCTCGGCCCGCAGGGCACCGTCGCGCTCAGTCAGCCGGATCGCGCGGAGTATCAACCCCACGAGCACGACGGACGCCTCTACTTCGTCACGGAGTTCGAGCGCATGCTCTCGGCCGAGCGCAAGGGAGGCGGCGATCCGACCGATCCCGCGACGTGGGGAGCCGAGCGCGTCGAGCTGTCGATCGCCAGCGCCGCGTTCGAGGGCACCGTGGTCAGTCTCGGCGAGCCGTCGCTCGGCACGCACGACGGCACCACCTGGATGTACTTCATCTACGGCACGGCGGACGGCACGTCGTTCGACGCGGGCGTCGCCCGCGTCCCGCTGCGGAAGTGATTCACGCGACTCGATTGCGAGGCCTGCGAACCGCGCGGATCTTCCCGCTCTTGCCGCCCCCGCAGTAGAAGCGGTCGGCGCCATCGGACTCGAGGCCACTCACGAACGCGCCGGGCGGCATCGTCAGCGTCTCGTGCACTTCGCCCGTGTCGGCGTCGATTCGTCGCAGCTCGCACTCGTCGCCTTCGCCGGTGCCGTGCCACAGCTCGCCGTCGACCCACGTGACGCCCGTGACGAATCGATTCGACTCGATCGTCCGCTGGATCGCGCCCGTGGTGGGATCGATGCGATGGATCCGACGCTCGCGATAGTTCCCGACCCAAAGCGAGCCGTCGGCCCACGCGAGCCCCGAGTCGCCGCCGCCGCCGGGCGCGGGGATCGTGCGCAGCACCTGGCCGCTCTTCGGATCGATCGCGAGGATCCGATCGCCGGCGATCTGGAACAGCTGTTTGCCGTCGAATGCCGTGCCCGCGTCCGACGGGATCGCGATCGATCGCGTCGGCTCGCCCGTGCTCGGTGCGAACGCCTGCAGACGATCGCCGGTGGCGAACCACACCTCGCCGTCCGCCACGGTGACACCGTGCACGGCGCTCGCGTCGGGGAAGGGGCCATACTCGCGGACGATCTCGGCGGCGCTCTTCATCGCGACCAGCCTACGCAACCGGGACGGGGGCGGGGAGTAACAACACCGTCGTGAATCCGCCGATCGGCGGCGCGACCCACCGCTGCGCGCGACCGCGTCCGAATGCGCGAGCGCGGCCGACCCGCTCGAGGGCGACGAGCGCCCGCTGCGTCGTGCGCTGACTGGCCCCGAGCGCGAGCGCGAGCGCGGAGCTCGACCACCGGTTGCCGTCGGCGAGCAGGGCGAGCACGGCCCCGTGCTCGTCGTCGAGCGGTGGCGCGAGCACCACGATCTCCACAGCGCGTCGGGGTCGCATCGCGAAGCCCGACGGCGTGGCCTCGATCGTCACGAGCTCCGCGAGGGCGCGCCGCAGGCGGGCGAGCTCGACGCGCAGACGCACGCGATGGGAGTCGTTGGGCCTGGTCACGTCGAACGCGCCGCGGATCAAGGACTCGCGCGACACCTCGGTGGACGCGGACTCGCCGAGCATGCGCGCGAGCGCGAAGAGGACGGGGCGGCGGGCGAGAGACACCACGCGTCGCTCCTCGCGGACGATGCGACGACAGCCGTCGATGACCACCGCAGTGGAGCGATGCGCGGCCTCGACCTCGGCGAGCATCAGCGCACGGGTCTCGCCGGCGGCGATCCGTCGCGCGGCCGGCCGCTGCAGTGCACCGCGCAATGCGGCGACCTCGGCCCCGAGCGCGGCGAAGCCGGTCCGTCGCGCCGCCGCGTCCGCGCGCTCGATCGCTGTGGTCGCCGCCGCGGTGTCGATGCGACGGATCGCCACCTCGGCGCGCAGCAGCTCGGCCACCGCGACGATGGCCGGCGGCATGCCGTGCAGGTCGAGGGATGCGAGGGCGCCGTCGGCCTCCGGTACACGGCCGAGCACGATCGCGTGCCGAATCTCCACGCAGCGCGCATGCACGGCGTTGACGCGATCGCCCTTGGCCTCGAGAATCCGGCGCGCGGCGACGAGCGCTGCCGAGCTGCCGCCGAGGTCGCGCATCGCGAGGGCGATCTCCGCGTCCGCGACGATGCACCGCGCGCGCGCCACCGACTCGGGTGGCCCGAATCTCGCGGCTGCGCTTCGCAGCAGCTCGCGTGCGCGGTCGAGCTCGCCGAGCTGCGCCATCGCGATGCCGTGCAGCGCGAGCGCGGCCGGATCGTCGCGTAGCGCGACGCGGTCGAGCACGTCGAGCACGTTGCCCGCGGCCAGCGCCCGCGCCGCGGCGTTGATCTGTGCGTCCATGGTGCTCGCGCCATTGTCTCCTCCCATCCCGCATGCGCCGCAATCCCGCCACCGTTGTCACTCCACACCCCCGGTCGATGGGCGCTAGACCGGGCCCATGACCACGAAGCACACCATCGTGTCGCACGACGAGTGGCTCTCGCGCCGCAAGCAGCTGCTCGCGGAGGAGAAGGAGCTCACCCGCACGCAGGATCGACTCGCCGAGAAGCGCCGCGCACTGCCGTGGGAGCGGGTCGAGAACGACTACGTGTTCGACGGCCCATCGGGCCGCGTGAGCCTGCTCGATCTGTTCGGCGAGCGCTCGCAGCTCGCCGTGTATCACCTCATGTTCGCCCCCGAGTGGGAGGCGGCCTGCAAGAGCTGCACGTTCTGGGCGGACAACTTCGACCGCATCGTGGTGCACCTCGCTGCCCGCGACATCGCGTTCGCGGCGATCTCTCGCGCGCCGTTCGAGAAGCTCGAGGCCTATCGCAAGCGCCTGGGTTGGTCGTTCCCGTGGGTCTCGTCGGGCGGCAACTCCTTCAACTACGACTTCCACGTCTCGTTCACGCCCGACGAGCTCGCCAGCGGGGAGATCGCGTACAACTACAAGACGTATCGCAAGGGGAAGGACCCCGAGTTCAGCTCGGACCTGCCGGGCATCAGCGTCTTCGCCCGCGACGGTCGCGACGTGTTCCACACGTACTCGGCCCACGCGCGCGGGATCGAGTCGGTCAACGGCGCGTACCAGTGGATCGATCTCGTGCCGAAGGGCCGCAACGAGGCGAATGTCGGCGCGATGGGCTGGCTGCGCCGGAGGGACGAATATGCCCGGTGACTGCTGCGCCGCGCGGCCGGCTCGATCGGGGTGGTGGCTCGGCTCCGGTGTCGCGCTCGGGCTCGTCGCCGTGTTGGTGCCGAAGTGCCCGCTGTGCCTCGCGGGTTGGCTCGCGCTGATCGGCGTCGGCGCGACCGTGGGCATCGCCGTCGGGGAGCTCCTCGCGCCCACGTCGGTGGTGCTCGCCGCACTGGTGGTCGGCGCTTGGGTGATGGTCGCGATGCGTGCGCGCTGAAGGGCGTCAGTTCGGCACCGGATCGCCGCTGGACTCCCACGTGTTGTTGCGCCACGTGCCACACGTGTCGGTGACCGGACCGTAGGCGTACTGGTCACCGAACACGTTGTTCGTCATGTGCAGGTTCTCGTGGCAGTACACGATGTACGCGCCCCCCACGAGGCGATTGCCGTCGGCATACACCGGGCCGGACACCGGCTCGGTGCCGAACGGGAAGATGCACGCGGTGAGCTCGCCCGAGGTGAGATCGAAGTTGTTCGCGGTGATGTAGATCTCGCCGCTGCCCATCATCTGCACGCCGTCGCCGTGGGCGCCCTTCGCCTGGCCGATCGCGGTGACGTAGTTGCACTCGAGGGTGTTGTCGCCGTCGGCCTTGAAGGAGTCGCCGCCGATGTCGTGGATGTACAGCCGCCGCGCGGTGTAGCTGGCCCCGCGGATCGCGTCGTCGATGCCATCGAGCCCGTCGATCTCGCCGTCCTCGATCACGACGTTCGATCCGTCGCGGATGAAGATCCCCCAGTAGCCGTCGGTGGTGATGCGGAAGTTGCGAATCGTGACGTCGGTGGCGCCTTCGACGATCTCGATGTCGCCGTGCACGTGCACGTTCTCGACGACGGTGCCGCTCTCGGACACGACGATGCGCTCGCTGTCGACGAGCAGCGACTCGTCGAGCACGCCGACGTCCGCGGGTCCCGTGGGTGGGCAGGTGGGCTGCTCCGCGCCGGTGGTGCTCGAGCCGTCGTCGCTCGAGCCCGCACCGTCGCTCGTGGCCGGCGGCTCGCTCCCCGAGCTCGATCCGCCCGTATCGGCCGGCAGCGTCGGATCGGTCGACGGCGACGACGGATCGTCCGATCCGTCCGTCGAATCTTCGACGCCGGTGCTGGAGTCGTCGTCGCTCGACGCGTCGCCTCCACAACCGAGCGCGACTGCGAGCACGAGGCCGATTCGCTTCATCCCACTACGCTACTCGATTGCGACGCGCGATTCTGGGTATCATGTGAGGATGTCCTCGAGCCGCGGGTGGGCGCGCATCGTCGACGGGGCGCTGCCGATCGTCCTGACGGCCGTCGGCTTCCTGCACCCCGAGAGTCCCGCGACGTTCTTCGCGTGTCTCGCCGGCGCGTTCGCCGTGCTCGCCACCGTCGTGCTCGGGGGTGCGGGCATCGTCATGGTCGTCGCGCGCCACGTCGGCACGCGCATCCAGGGGCCACGCGTGAAGCCGGCGAGCATCGGGGCCGAGGCCTTCGAGACCGCCCGGGCGATGTACGTGGCGGCGTGCCTCGCCGCGTGGCCGCTGTCGCAGTGGCAGCTCGGTCACGAGACCGCGATGGTGTGGTCGCTCGACGGCTATGACTGGCGGCTGATCGCCGCGCAGACCTTCTTCGGCGTGCTCGTGATCGATGCGTGGCTGTACCTCAAGCATCGGCTGCTGCACACGCGTTGGCTGTTCCCGTTCCACAGCCCGCACCACGCGTTCCGCGATCCCACGCCGTTCGCTGGATTCGCCGTCGCGCCGGTCGAGGCATTGATGACGTTCTGGCCGATCCTGATCCTGTGCATTCCGGCCGCGACGCACTGGGCGCCGCTCTACTTCGGGCTCGTGCTCGGCTTCATCGTCCTCAACTTCTATCTGCACTGTGGAGTGACCTGGCGTCTTGCCGAGGCCACGCTGCCGCGGGCGTTCCTCAACACGTCCGCATTCCACAACGTGCATCATTCGCACGTGAAGGTGAACTTCGGCGAAGCGCTGTTCCTCTGGGATCGAATCTGTCGCACGCGTCAGGTGGACACCCCCGAGGCGCGCGGGTAGTCTCGCCCGCGTGAACAGTCCCATTCGAGCCCTCGTGCGTGCATCCACCCTCGTCGCCTTCGCGCTCGGTCTCGGCCTCGGCGTGTCCGGTGGTTGCGAGAAGAAGAAGAGCGACTCGCCCGACGGGGGCGACGGAGACGGCGGCAACCTGTGCACCGAGTACGGCTCGTGCGACGAGTGCATCGACGGCCAGGTCGCGAAGGGCAAGAGCGAGGGCGAGGCGGAGACCGAGTGCGGTGCGGCCGTCACCGGCTGTTGGACGACGTGGGACAAGCCCGTGAAGTGCCACGGCAAGGAGCACACGCAGGAATAGCGGCCTGCGCAGGGTATGATGGAGGGGAATGGCGCCTCCGCCCGCGTCGGACCCGAGCTCGCAGGCGCCGACCGGCACACTCGCCGACACCGACGAGCTCGTGGGCACCGTCGCGCACGTCGATGCCGGCGCGAGCGTGTCGCGCTACGTCGTGCTCGAGCGCATCGGGATGGGCGGCGTCGGTGTGGTGTACGCCGCATACGATCCGGAGCTCGATCGCAAGGTCGCGATCAAGCTGCTGCAGGTGCAGCAGGTCGCGGACGAGCGCACGAGCGTCGGCGGTGCGCGCCTCTTGAGGGAAGCCCAGGCGCTCGCGCGGCTCACCCATCCCAACGTCGTCACGGTGCACGACGTCGGCACGTGGGACGGTCGCGTGTTCGTGGCGATGGAGTTCGTGCGTGGGCGGACGCTGTCGCGCTGGATCGCCGAGACATCGCCGGACGCCCGGGCGAAGGTGGAGATGTTCGTGCAAGCGGGGCGCGGGCTGGCGGCGGCGCACGCCGAGGGGCTCGTGCACCGCGACTTCAAGCCGGAGAACGTGATCGTCGGCGACGACGGCCGTGCGCGTGTGCTCGACTTCGGGCTCGCACGCACGATCGGCAAGCCGGTCGTGCCCGCGCCCGAAGAGGAACTGCGCAGGTCGTCGCCACGCGTCGACACGAAGATCACGCGCACCGGCGTGCTCGCGGGCACGCCCGCGTACATGTCGCCCGAGCAGTTCCAGGGCCTGCCCGGCGACGCGCGCACCGATCAGTTCTCGTTCTGTGTCGCGCTGTGGGAGGCGTTGTTCCGCGAGCGTCCGTTCGCCGGCACCGATCGGTTGTCGATCGGCATGGCGGTGGTGAGCGGCGCGCGGCGACCGATGCCCCCCGAGCCGCGGATCCCTGCCGCATGGCGCCGCGTGCTGCAACGTGGGCTCGCCGTGGAGCCTGCGGATCGCTACGCGAGCATGGATGCGCTGCTCGCCGAGCTCCGCGTGGAGCCGTCGCGGCTGCCGTGGATCGCCGCTGCGTCGCTGGCGACCGTCGGAATCGGTGCCATCGTCGTGACCAACACGGAGGCGTCGTCGCCGTGCGCTTCGCCAGAGCGGCACATCGCGAGCGCGTGGAATCCCGAGCGCCGCGCCGCGCTGCTCGCCGCGTTTGCCGGTAGCGGGTCGACGATCGGACCCGACACCGGCGCACGCGTGGCCGCGACGCTCGACGCGTACGAGACCCAGTGGACCGCGGCGTGGCACGAGGCGTGCGTCGCCACGCACGAACGCCACGAGCGGTCGGCGGAGCTCTTCGACCGCGCGATGACGTGCTTGCAGCACCGCCGCGATGCACTCGCCGCCACGACGAATCAACTGGAACAGGCAGACTCGGCGACGGTCGTGCGTGCGGTGGATGCCGTCGCAGCACTTCCGCAGATCGATCGCTGTGCCGATCACGATGCGTTGCTCGCTGCCTTCGCGCCACCCGACGACGCGGAGAAGGCCGAGCAGGTCGCGGAGCTGCGCCGCGAGGCCGCGGCCGCGGAGGTGCTCGGACGACTCGGCCGCTACGACGAGGGCCTCGTCGCCGTCGAAGCGCTGCGTGATCGCGCCGTGACACTCGGCTACGCGCCCCTGTTGGCCGAGCTCGATCTGCTCGCGGGTGATCTCGCACGCTTCGCCGGTCGGAACGAGGACGGGCGGCGGCGATTGGTGGATGCCGCGGTCGAGGCGTTGGCGGTGGGCCACGATGCCGTGCTCGCGACGGCCGCGACGAAGCTGGCGGGCGAAGTGGGCATCGGCCAGTCGCGCTACGACGAGGGCTTGTTGTGGGCGAGGCAGGCCGCGGCCGCGGTGCAGCGCGTCGGGCTCGGTGGGCCCGAGGACGAGGCGTTGGCGGAGACGATGTGCCAGATCCTCGCAGACCGCGGCGACGTCGCGTTCGCGCTCGCGCAGTGCACTCGGGCCGTGGAGCTCGCCGCCGCGCTGTGGGGCGAGGACGACCTGCACAACGCCGGCGCGCGCCAGGCCCTCGGCATCGCTCACTTCACGGCCGGGCGCTACGCGGACGCGGAGAGCGAGTTCGTGCGCGTGCGCGACACGTTCGTCGAGCACAAGGGCGAGCACCATCCGGACGTGCTGCAGGTGCAGAATTCGCTCGCCGCGACGTGCCATGCGTTGCGCGGCGCGGCGGCGTGCGTCGACGCGTTCGGCGAGGTCGTCGCCGCGGCGGAGCACGTGCACGGTGCTGAGCATCCCGAGGTCGCCGGCTACGCGAACAACCACGCCATCGTGCTGCACGAGCTCGGCCGCGACGTCGAAGCGGAAGCGGCCGCCCGCAAGGCGCTCGCGATCCGCCGCACGCACTTCGGCGAGGACCATCCCGGCGTCGGCGCGGCGCTCGGTGTGCTGGGCCAGATCGCGCTGGCGCGTGGCGACTTGCCGGCCGCCCGCGAAGCGCTGGATGGCGCACTCGCGAACCTGAAGCGCACGCGCGGCGCGAAGCACCCCGACGTCGTCGAGGCGCTGCGGGGCGCGGCGCAGGTCCGCATCGTCCAAGGCGAGCGTGCCGACGGCCTGCGGATGTTGGACGAAGCGCTCGCGCTCGCGATCGATCTCGATCGCCCCGCGAGCGAGATCGAGGCGCTGCGGACGGCGGTCGCGCGTGCGAAGTGAGCGCGACGGGGCCTCCAACCGAGCGACCAACGCATCCATGCCCGATTTCGTGACAGGCAACTTGCGCGGTGCTCGGGCACGGATGTCGCGGGTGGACGGGGCGATGCCGCGTCGTCGTTCGTGGTGGTGGCGGGCACGGTCTCTGCAGCCATCGGGCGCGATGGATTGGAGACGTGCAGTGGGAGTGTGGTTGGCTTGCGTGGGCCTCGCCGGATGCGGACCGAGTGAGGACGACGACCCCGGGAGCGATTCGGGTGGTTCGAGCGAGTCGGACGGATCGAGCGGCGCGCCGGCGACGGAGGACGGCGAGGGCGCGCCGGCCGAGGAGGGCGGGTGCCCGAGCGACATGGATCTGCTCACGACCGCGCCGAAGTCCGAGGCCGTCGAAGGACTCGACGAGGACACACTCGAGGACGACCCGCGCTTCGTGGAATCGTTCTGCGCGAGCTACTGTCCCGACGCGCCCGACGGCTATCTGCCGTCGTACTGCGCGCCGGTCGACGTCGGGGACGTGATCCCGTCGGACGACACGACGGGCGGAGACACCGGTGACGAGCTGATCGACGTCCGTTGCCACTACTGGCCGGGCTGCATGTAGCGCACTCTTAAATCTCGTTCGCGCAGTGCGGGAGCGCAGCGCCGCGGCGTGCGGCGCTGCGCTATGCTGCACCCCATGACTCTTGCGCGCGCGCGTTTCCGTTCGCAGCTCGTCCTGGCGCTACTCGCGGTCGGCGGCGGTTGCTTCAACCCGAAGGACTCCGACACCGACGCCGCGACGGAAGGCTCCGAAGGCACCACGGACTCGTCGCCCTCGACGATGACGATGTCGGGCACGGACACCGCGACCATGACGGCGACCGCGACGGATCCGTCGAACACGGCCGACGAGACGATGTCGTCCACCGAGCCGGGCAGCACGAGCGAGGAGACGATGACCGGGCCCGATCCCGACTCGTCGACCGGCGAGCCGTCGAACTGCCCCGGCGGCGACCCCACCCCCGGCGAAGCGCCGTACGTCGCGACGTCGGTCGCCGCGCTGCAGGACACAGACGACGTCGACATCGGCGACATCGACGGCGACGGCCACCTCGATCTCGTCAATCTCTCGCGCATCGACACCTCGGTCGAGACGCTGTGGGGCGACGGCACCGGCGCGTTCACGAGCGACGGAACCGTGATGCTCCGGATGGACGGCTACCCCGACCTGGTCCGGCTCGGCGCGATCGCGGACGATACGCTCGATCTGTTCGTGCACATGGAAGGTCCGGTGGAGCTGTACGTCGTGCGAGGGGACGGCGCCGGCAACTGGCCCAACCCGCAGGTCTACACGGGCACGTACGTGCGCGCGTTCGACATGGCGGACTTCAACGGCGATGCGGTGCTCGACCTCGCGTACGTCGGCGCTTCGAACCTCGAGGTGCGCATCGGCCAGGCCACCGAGACGTATCCGGATGCGGTGCTCTACGGGCAGAACATCGGCAACGTCGCGCGCATCGCCGACATCACGGGCGACGGCAATCTCGACATCGTCACGGCGGGCTTCGGCGACAACGAGCTGCAGATCTACGGGGGGCAGGGCGATGGGAGCTTCACCGAGCAGCCCACGCTCGTCACCGGCTCGCCGATCTCGGGCGCCGACGTCGGCTATCTCGACGACGACGAGAACCTCGACCTGGTGCTGACGACCGACGACGACCTGCGCGTGTTCTACGGCGAGGACGGCGGCGGCGTCTCGTCGACGCCCGGCACGGTCATCGACGGATCGCTCGGCCGCGTCCGCGTCGCGGACATCGACGCGAACGGCGTGCAGGATCTCGTCACGCACCCGAACGAGACGCTGGAGATCCGCTTCTCCAACGGCGACGAGACCTTCGCCGACCCGATCCCGTTCGCGTGCGCCACGTACCTGCGCAGCGTCGACATCGGCGACCTCAACGAGGACTGCGTACCGGACCTCGTCGCGCCGCTCGGCCCCGGCCAGGACCTCTGCCTGCTGCTGTCCGATCGCAGCTGATCGATCACGTGCACGTCGCGTCGGTGATCACGTTGCCGGGGCCGTGGTTCAGCGAGATGCTGCTGTCCTGGTACCAGACGTCGACGTCGACGAATTCGGACAACGTGCCGAGGTTGACGCCGTACGAGGGGCACGAGAAGCCCACCTCGTCGAGCGCGATGACGATCGAGAAGTCGGTCGCGACGCTGTCGGGATCGCCGGTGATCAGCTTGCAGTAGATGTCCGCGTCGGCCTGGTCGCAGTCGGCCACGCCGGCCCACGAGCAGCTGCCGTTGCAGTAGAGCTGCGGCACCGTGGAGAAGTCGTACAGGCAGTCGGTCGAGCAATCCACGCCGACGAAGCCGGTGTCGTCGTCGCAGTGCTCGTCTTCGTCGACGTCGCCGTCGCCGCAGCCCGACACGATGCAGCCCGTGGTGCAGCCGTCGTTGTTGATCTGATTGCCGTCGTCGCAGATCTCCAGGCCCTCGACGACGCCGTTGCCACAGAACTCGCCGGCGCACGGGCACACCGAACGACGCGCGCCGACCAGGTTGCAGTCCAGGCCGAGCTCGTCCATGGCGGTGCGATGCGCGGCGGGGCAGCTCGCGTCCGACGAGCACATCAGGCTGCCCGTCAAACCGCCGCCGACCAGATCGTTCACGCCGCCGTCCTGCAGGCAGCCGAGCGCGTGATTGCCGAAGTCCGCCGGGTCGCTCATGCCGAACGCATCGGCGATCGCCTGGCACTCGGCCAGGCTGTCCTGCGCCGCGAACCACGCACCGTCGTCGGGCTCGAGCGTCAGGTTCAGCACGTCGCACACGTCCTCGCACGCCTGTCCGCACGAGTCGTTGTCGAAGCACCACTGCCGTCCGTCGACCACACGACACAGCCCGCCGAACTCGCCCTCCATCACGCAGGTCGCGGAGCATCCGTCGCCCGACGTGTTGTCGCCGTCGTCGCAGGTCTCGAGCGCCGCGAGGTTCTGCGTGCCGTCGCCGCACGACGCCGGCGTGCAGTCGGCGTCGCACGTCATGCTCTCGCCTCCGTCGTCGCACTCCTCCTCGACACTCTCGTTCGTGATGCCGTCGCCGCACTCCGGCAGCGTGCAGTCCCCGTCGCAGACGAACGACTCTCCGCCTTCGTCGCAGATCTCTCCGGCCACCTCGTTGACGTTCTCGTCCCCGCAGTCGACGAACGTGCAGTCGTCGTCGCACGTCGCGGACTCGCCGGCTTCGTCGCACTCCTCGTCGCCGCCGACGTTGCCGTCGCCGCACACGCCGATGGGCCCTTCGCTGCTGCTGCTCTCGCTGTCGTCGTCGTCCGTGGTCGTCGTGGTCTCTTCGCCGCTGGTGGTCGGCATGTCGGTCGTCGTCGCGCACTCCTCCGCGCACGTGCTGTCGACGGAGGCGACGCCGCTGCCGCTGCTCGAATCGTCGCCAGACGTCGACGAGCCCGACATCGTCTGCGGACCATCGTCCTCGCTGCCGTCGTCGTCGGGCGTGCCGGTGTCGGATCCGGTCGACGGTTCTTGGGCCGCGTCGTCGGGGCAAGCCGTGAGTGTCAGCAATGTAACGACGCAGCGAATACGACCATGCATGGAGTCAGGATCACACGGGCGCGATCCTTGTCCAGTGGGCCCCGGCGAAGCTCGCGTGAGTCGACGCCGGGACGGTGCTCCCCGGTC
This sequence comes from uncultured Nannocystaceae bacterium, assembly GCA_964468635.1. Taxonomy (GTDB): domain Bacteria; phylum Myxococcota_A; class Polyangia; order Nannocystales; family Nannocystaceae; genus Xiheibacterium. The sequence continues at coordinate 74,997 of CAYXVR010000015.1, read as the reverse complement.
GCGTCAGCCGAAGCCGGCGGCCTCGGAGACGAGGCGGACGAGCAGCTCGTTGAGCAGCTCGACCTGGTACTCGCCGATCGACGGCTCGAGGTGCTCGCCCCCGATGCCGCTGTGATCGGTGAGGAACACGTAGGTTCCGCCCGTGCCGATGTCGAGGAAGCGGGTCAGGAACTCCGCCGACTTGTCCATGCCGCTGCCTGCTACCGGGATCACGCGGATGCCCTGCGCGGCTGCGTCGGCGACGAGTCCGTGCAGCTCGCTGCGGATGTCTTCCTCGTTGTGGGGCGGTGCGTCGAGCACGAGGAAGAGCAGGCGAGCACGCGCGCTCTCGCTCCAGTCGTGGCCGTGGATCGCGTCGAAGAGCGCCTCTTCCACCGCCTCCTCGAAGTCGCCGCCGCCGTCGGCGCTCTGCGCCTCGAGGGCAGCGAGCGCTTCGTCGACGTCGGGCGTGAACGGGAACGCACGCACGACGTACTCGTCGCCGACGTCGCGATAGAAGTTCACCGACAGGCGGATGTCGAGCTGATCGCCGGACGCGTCGCGCACCTGCTCGATCACGTTCGCGAGCTCGACCTGCAGGAACGACAGCTCGTCGCCCATCGAGCCCGTCGTGTCGACGACGAACATCAGATCGAGCACCGCCGGCGGCGGCTCGAGCCCCACGCCTTCGACCGGCACGGGTGCATTCGGTTCCACCGCGTCGACCACGACGACGTTCTCGCCCGCACCGACCGCCACCGACAGCGGACCGATCGGCGCGTCGCCGACCAACCCGGCGAACAGCTCGGCGCGACCGTCGATGTCGGTGCGCGCGCGCCAGACCACGGCGGCATCGCCATCGCGCAGCTCGACGGGCACGTCTGCGATCGCGACGCCGTCCTGCGTGAGATCGACGGGCACGCGGTCGGCGGTCGCGGAGAAGCCCCAGTGCTCGTCCATCGTTCCCCAGCTCGACTCCGGTCCGAACAGCGCGAGCCAGAAGTCCCAGTGATCGAGGTCGCGCCACTCGCCCGCCGTCAGCTGGCCGGGCATGGGCTCGGGGCCGGTGTCGTCGCCCGGCTCGCCACCGCTGCCACCGCCGCCGCCGCTCGGATCGGATCCGTCGTCGCCGTCACCGGCACCGCTGCCGTCTTCGCCCGCGCTCGTGATGCCCGACGCGGTGCCGTCGCCGTCGCCGCCGTCGTCGTCGTACACGCCGTCGTCCCCGGTCTCGCCGGCCGCATCGTCCTGCGCGTCGCCGTCCTCCGATTCCGCGCATCCGCTCGGCATCGCGAGGCCCAACGCGGCCGCAACCAACACGATCCCTCGAGCTCTACCCGACCCATCCAACCAAACCATGCCACTGGCTTTAGCATCGCACCCTCGATCGCGCAATGAGGCGCATCGATCGTTGCCCGGCAAGGGCAGATCGAGGCGCTCCGATCGAACGAAGTGTGGCGAGTTGCAACGATGGGCTGTAGCTGGCTGTAGCGCCCTGCAACGGTCGCTCCGAGCCCGAATCCGCCGATGAGCGGTGTGGCGTCGAGCACTGCGGCGCGCGATGAACGGGAGCAAGATGTCTTCGACATGACGCTGCTCGCCGAGCTCACCGTGACCGCGCTCCTGGGCCCGCTCGCTTTCTCGCCCGCGACTCCGTTCGCGCAGATGCGTGCCGTTGCGCCCGAGTCGGCTCCGCCCCCGACCGCGGTCGTCGTGCAAGCACCTGCGCCGGCGCCCGTCGCGGTCGCCCCCGCGGCGGCGCCCGTCGTCGTCGCCCCCGCGGCGGCGCCCGTCGTCGTCGCACCGGCGGCGGCGCCCACGGTGGTCGCACCCGCAGGCTCGACGGTCGTGGTGTCGGATGGGGCGCCCACCGCGGTCGTGACCGATCCGTGGGAGACGACGACGACCACGACGACCACCACCACGACGACCGCGACGACGACGACCGTCGTCGCAGTGCCGGCGGCGGCCGCAGCTGCACCCGCGCCCGCGCCGGAGATCTCGGCGAAGGCCGCCGTTCGCAACCTGCTGCGCTACGACCCCTACCTCGCGCCGCGCTATCGCTCGGGCCGCAACATGATGATCGGTGGCGGCGTGATGCTCGGCGTGGGCTCGTTCGCGCTGCTCACCTCGCTGTCGTGGGCGAGGATGACGCGCATCCAGGTGGAAGAGGCGTCGAGCGACGCGGTCCGCCGCGCGCTGATGGAAGAGCGCAACCAGAAGATCCTCGCGGCGCAGGTGATCGCCGGCGTGTCGGCGGTCGTCGCGGTCACCGGCATCATCCTGCTCGCCACCGGCGGCGTGAAGAAGCGCCGCGCCGTCGAAGAAGCCCGCGGCCGCGTGTTCATGCAGGCCGGCCCCCAAGGCGTGAAGGTCCGCTTCTAGTCCATTTTCACGCTGCGCCCGCGGGGACGACGAGCACCGGGCAGATCGCCTGTCGGATCACCTTGTCGGTCGTGCTGCCGAGGAAGGCTCGGCTCACGCTGCGGCGCGTACTCGCAGCGAGCACGATCGCGTCGGTGGAGTGACGCGCGGCGGCGGCGAGGATGACGTCGAGCGGCTTGCCGGGTGCGATCACGTAGTGGAGCGTCACGTCGGAGCAGAGTCGCTCCACGATGGCCGAGAGGGCCTGCGTCGTGGTCTTGCTCGCCGCCGCGTCGAGCTCCGTGATGCGCGCGGGCGGCATCCACGTGGCGTAGCTGCGGAAGTCGGGCGTCGCGTGCACGACGTACACGTCGCCACCCTTCGCCAGCCGAGCCGCGAGCTGCAGGGCGCACACCGTCGCCTCGCCGATGGACATCCAGTCGTCGTCGCCCACCGCGACGGATCGGTCGAGCGCGAGCTGCCCCGGCTCCGCGGGCTCGAGCTCCACGGGAACCACCACCTTGCCGAATACGCCGTTCACTTCGTTCGCCTCCATCCGCCGCCCAGCGCTTGATAGAGCGACACGAGCGCCTGCATCTGTTCTCGCTTCGTCTCGACCAGATCCATCTCGGCCTCGAGCGAGTCGCGCCGCGTCAGCAGCACGTCGTAGTAGTCGACGTGCGCCGAGCGATACAGGACGTTCGACACCTCGATGGCGGATTGCAGCGACGCGACCTGCTGCGAGATCCGCTCATAGCGCTCGCTGAGGTTCGTCATGGCCGTCAGCTGGTTGTAGACGTCCGTGTATGCCTGCAGGATCGAGCGCTCGTACTCGTACACCGCCTGGAACTGGCGGGCATTGGCCGCGCGATAGTCCGCCTTGATCGCCGCGCGGTTGAGCAGGGGAGCGACGAGGCTGCCCGCGAGCTTGTAGGCGAGCGACTGCGGCGTGTCGATCAGGTGCTCGAGATTGAACGACTCGTAGCCCACGCCGGCCTCGAGGCTGAGCGAGGGGAAGAACGCCGCCTTCGCGCTCTTCGTGTCGAGCTTCGCGGCCTGCAGTCGCAGCTCGGCCGCCTTCACGTCGGGTCGATTCGCGAGTAGATCGGACGGGAGCCCGGTCGCGAGCGCGGTCGGCTTCGCCGCGTCGAACGTGGCCGAGTTGCGCTTCACCTTCTGGGGAAAGCGGCCCACCAGGAAGTTGATGCGGTTCTCCACGACGATCCGCTGCTGCTCGAGGTCGTAGCGCCGGCCCTGGTTCTTCACCACTTCGGCCTGGAACCGCTGCACGCCCAGCTCCGTCTCGCGCGCGGCGGCCTTCTTGAGCTTGACGATCTCGAGGGCGTCTTTCTGGATCCCGATGTTGCGCTCGAGGATGTCGATCTGGTTGTCGAGCGCGACGAGGTCGTAGTACGAGTTCGCGATCTCCGCGATGATCTCCGTCTGCAGGAAGTTCCGCTCCTGCTTGGTCGCCTCGTAGCGGGCCTTCGCCGCCTTCCGGGAGTTCCGGAACCGGCTGAACATGTCGGTCTCCCACGACGCCTTGAAGCCGAAGCGGAAGTCCGGCAGGTGCTTGGGGACACCGTGCGCCGCGTCGCTGACACCTTGCGTGGTGTGCTCGCCGACCTTCTCGATGCCCGCACCCACACCCGCATCCAACCGCGGCAGGTAGTCGCCACGGATCGCCGCGACGTCCTGCTGCGCGATGATGATCTCCTGCAGCCGGATGTCGAGCTCCTGGTTGTTCTCCAGCGCTTGCTCGATCAGCGCTCGCAGATCGGGGTCGGCGAAGAACGCATTCCACTGCTTCTGCGTCGCCGCGCTCGGGCCGCTCGGGTGATCGAGCGCGCCGAAGCCCGCGGGTACCTCGGTCTTCGCCTCCCGGGCCTTGTTGTTGCCGAGCAGGTACGAGCACCCGAGCGAGAGCGACAGAGTGCACGCGATCATGATCCGTGCGAGCCGATGCAGTCGCTCATTCACCGGGATTCACCTCCGCGTACCAGGCTCGAGTCTCGCTCACGGAGTCGATCGGCTCCGGCGTGTCCGGTGGACGCGGCAGCTCCGGAGCCGGCGGTGGCGGAGGCGAGCCGCCGCCACCGATGCGGAGGAACGTCTCGAGGCGCGCGAGGTTGCCGAAGATGTAGTAGAGGCCGGGGATGATGAGGACGCCGAACACGGTGCCCATCACCATGCCGCCGAGCGCCGACGAGCCGATCGTGTTGTTGCCCACCGCGCCGGCACCCCTCGCCACCACGAGCGGATAGAGACCCGCGACGAACGCGAACGACGTCATGAGGATGGCGCGGAAGCGGGCGCGCGCGCCCGCGACGGCGGCCTCGAACACGGTCGCGCCCGCTCGTCGCGTCTGGATCGCGAACTCCACGATCAGCACAGCGTTCTTCCCGAGCAGTCCCACGAGCATGACGAGCCCCACCTGCGCATAGATGTCGTTCGCCAATCCCATCAGCTTCAGCATCAGGAACGATCCGAACGCGCCGGCCGGCAGCGACGTGATCACGGCGAGCGGCAGGAAGAAGCTCTCGTACTGGGCGGCAAGGACGAGATAGACGAACACGAGCACGATCGCGAAGATGTAGATCGCCTCGTGGCCGCGCTTCGCCTCGTCGAACGACAGGCCCTCCCACGCGACGTCGTAGCCGCGGGGCAGCGTCGCCTCGGCGACCTCCTTCACCGCCTTGATCGCGTCGCCCGTGGTGTAACCGGGCGCGTTGCCGGCGCGGATGGCGGACGAGTTGTACATGTTGTAGCGCGTGATCTCGTTCGGACCCTGGCGCTTCACGATGGTCATGAACGAGGAGTACGGCACCATCTCGCCCTGGTCGTTCTTCACGTACATCTGCAGCACGTCGCTCGGGAGCGCGCGGAACTCGGGTGAAGCCTGCACGTAGACGCGATAGAAGAACCCGAAGCGGATGAAGCCCTGCTCGAAGGAACTGCCGATCATCAGGTCGAGGTTCTCCATCGCTGCCTTGATCGTGACCCCCTTCTGCATCGCTTTCTGGTTGTCGATGACGAGCTCGTACTGCGGATAGTTGGCGGCGTAGAACGTGAAGAGACCGGTGAGCTCGGGGCGCTCGCGCAGCGCCGCCATGAACTCCTGGTTCACGCGATCGAACTCGTAGTAGTCGGTGTTGCCGGTGCGCTCCAGCATTCGGAACGCGATGCCACCAGCGGCGCCGTAGCCGGGCACTGCGGGTGGCTCGAAGAACTCGACGACCGCGCCGATGTCCTTCGCCTGCTCTTCGAGCTCGACGATGATCTCGTTGACCGATTTGTCACGCTCGGACCAGTCCTTCAGGTTGATGAGGCACGTGCCGGCGTTGGAGGCTCGACCCTCGGTGAGGATCTCGTAGCCCGCCAGCGACGACACCGACTGGACGCCCTCGACACCCTTCGCAATGTCCTGCAGCTCCCGCGCGACGGCGTTCGTGCGCTCGAGCGTCGTCCCGGGCGGCGTCTGGATGATGGCGTAGATGATCCCCTGGTCCTCGTTGGCGACGAAACCGGCGGGCAGTACCGCGTCGACCTGGAAGACGCCGAACACGAAGAGGCCCAGCAGAGCGATCGTGACGTAGAACTTCTTCAGCATCCGTCGGATGAGCGCGACGTAGAGCTCGGTGACCCAGTTGAAGACGCGGTTGAATCCGTGGATGAACAGCGTGATCGGGTTGCGCGTCTTGGCAAGGCCGTGCATCGGCCGGAGGATCATCGCGGTGAGCACCGGCGTGAGCGTGAGCGCCACGAAACCCGACAGCACGATCGACGACGCCATCGTCACCGAGAACTGGCGGTAGAAGACGCCCACCGGGCCCGGCATGAACGCCACGGGCACGAACACCGACGTCATGACGAGCGTGATGGCGACGATCGCACCGCTGATCTCCCCCATCACCTCCTTGGTCGCGTGGTACGTGGACAGGTGCTTCGCCTCCATCTTGGCGTGCACGGCCTCGACGACGACGATCGCGTCGTCGACCACGATGCCGATCGCCAACACCAATGCGAACAAGGTGATGAGGTTGATGCTGATGTCGAGCACGGACATCAGGATGAACGCGCCGACCAGCGACACCGGGACCGCGAGCGTGGGGATCAGCGTCGAACGCCAGTCCCCCAGGAAGACGAAGACGACGAGCGCGACCAGCACGAACGCTTCGACCAGCGTGTGGAGCACTTGATCGATCGAGGCATCGACGAACGAGGAGACGTCGTAGCTGATCGCGTAGTCCATCCCCGGTGGGAACGAGTCCCTCTTGATCTCCTCGAGCTTCGACTTGACGTCCGCAATCACCTCTTGCGCGTTGCTGCCGAAGTTCTGCTTCAACACGATGGCGGCGGACGGGTGGCCGTCGAGGTTGGAGTAGATGTCGAAGAACTCGCTGCCGAGCGCGATCTTGGCGACGTCCTTCAGCTTCAGGCTCTCGCCGTCGGGACTGGCGCGGATGATGATGTCTTCGTATTGCTCGGGCTTGTTGTAGCGCCCGGCGTAGACGAGCGTGTACTCGAGAGATTGGGCCTCGATGCCGGTGGCCTGTCCGATGCGGCCGGGGCGTCCGATGAGGCTCTGCTCCTCGATCGCCTTCATCACGTCCTCGGCCGAGACGTTGTAGGCGCGCATGCGATCGGGGTTCAGCCAGATGCGCATCGCGAACTGGCGCGTGCCGAGGATGCGCGCGAGGCCGATGCCGTTGACGCGCTGGATCTCCGGCAGGATGTTCACGTTCGCGAAGTTGAACAGGAACTTCTCGTCGGCATCCTCCGCGGTGCTGTACACGTTGACGTACATCAACATGCTGTTCTGGACGCGCTGCAGGACGACGCCCTCGAGCTGGACCAGCTCGGGTAGCTGGCTCATCACCTGATCGATGCGCGTCTTGACGTTGATGACGTTCTGGTTGGGATCGGTGCCGAGGTCGAACACGACCTGGATCACCGCCTCGCCGGCGCTGGTGGCATCCGAGATCATGTAGCGCATCCCGGGCACGCCGTTGATGGCGCGCTCGAGCGGGATGAGCGTGGACTCGATGAGCACCTGCGCGCTGGCGCCAGGGTAGGCGATCGCGATGGTGACCTGGGGCGGCGCGATGTCGGGGAACTGCGAGATCGGCCGCTCGCGGATCGACAGCATCCCGAGGAGCACGATCAGTACCGAGAAGACGATCGCGAGAACCGGTCGGTGCAGGATCTTTCCCATGACGAGCTCCTCACTCCGCCCAGACTTCGAGGTGCGAGTACACCTGGGAGGGCTCTTCGAACTTCGTCTCGATCTCCTTGCCGTCCTGGACCTTGCGCAGGCCATCGAGCAGGATCTTGTCGGTCTCGGCCAGACCCTTCTCGACCACGAACAGGTGCGGTAGCTCGGCAGCGACGGAGATCGGTCGCTGCTCCACCACGCCTTCCTCGTTCACGACGAACACGTATCGGCGATCGAGGATCTCGAACGTCGCCTTCTGCGGGATGAGCAGCGCGTTGGGGTAGGGCGTCGTCACGACGATGTTGCCCGTCTCGCCGTGACGCAGCAGCCCCTTGGGGTTGGCGAACGTCGCCCGGAACGCGATGTTGCCCGTCGTGTTGTCGAAGTCCGCCTCGATCGTCTCGACCTTGCCCTTCTGGTCGAACAGCTTGTGGTTCGCCATCATGAAGTCGACCTCCATGCCGTCGGCGGCCGACTGCGCCATGTAGTCGAGGTACTGGGCTTCGGGTACGTTGAAGTAGATCCACAACGTGCGGTTGTCGGACAGCGTCGTGAGCAGCTCGCCTTCCTCCACGAGGCTGCCCAGTCGCACCTCGAATCGATCCATCAGCCCCGTGAACGGCGCGCGGATCTCCGTCAATCGCATGTGCGTCTCGGCGAGCGACAGCTCCGCCTTTGCGCGGTTCAGCTTGGCGGCTCCGAGTGCGAGCTCGGCCGGGGACACGATGTCCTTGTCGGCCAGCATCTTCGTGTTCTGGTACTCGATGCTCGCCATGTCGGCCTCGGCCTCGGCCCGGCGGACCTCCGCTCGATAGATGAGCGGCATGATCTGGAACATCTTCTTGCCTTCTCGGATCTGCTGGCCCTCGTCGACGAAGATCTCGGTGAGGTAGCCGCGCTCCTGCGCGCGCACCTCGATGTGCTGGATGGCTCGCACCTGCGCGACGTACTCGTGGGTGAGCTCGACGTCGTCGCGGAGCGGAGTCGTCACCGAGAACACGCCGTGCTCCTCGTGCACCTCGGGAGGAGGCCGACATGCGCAGAGCCAGAGCGTGGCGAGCCCGATCGCGCGGGTCGAGATTCGAGTGATGATGTCGTTCACGGTCGTGTTCGTCGGGGATCGAGGGGGAGTCGGGAGACGGCGCATCGCGAGGACGCGCGGTACACCGCACGCTCGTCGAAGCCGTGATCACGCGCGCACGCGCGGGCGCGGTCACGATCCGTGCGACGGAATTCGCGACGCGACTGCGCTACACGACGTCAGCGCGGCGGACCGCGACCGAGGCCGGTCGAGATCGATGGACGGCGCAAATCGATCGTCGCGGATGACCGCGGAGGATCGACGACGCCGGCGGAGATCGGCGGTAGATCGGAGATCGCCGTGGGTGTCTCGGACGCGTCTTCAGGCTCGGGCTCGGGCTCCGGCTCCACCACGGCGGCGATCGGAGAGCCGTGATCGGAGACGTGCGCATGGTCGTCGCTGCGCACGGCGGCCCTGGGCTCCGCGGCCGCGACGAGCATCGCGATGGCGAAGGAGATGCAGACCCACAACGAGAGAAACGGCTGCGCGACACGACGAAGGGAAGCGGACGCAAATCGGGCCGGAGCCGCCGCGACCGCCGCCACCTCGTGGTGCGGCATTCGTTTCACTGCATGCCGTGTAGCGGCGGATCGGGTGCTTGTAAAGGGCGGAGGTGGGACGGACGCGCGGTGTTCGGCTCGGTGGTCACGTCGAACACCGCAGGGCCGAGTGGGTGGAAACCCGTGGCCACGCGCGCACTGGTCAGCGCTCGACGATCACTCGAATGCCTGCGATAGCGTCGAGCGAGGGGGCGTCGATCCTCGCGCGTACGCCTATGCCGATCTGCAGCTTCCACCGTGCAGTGGACCTGCGGCAGCAGCTCGACCGTGGTGCGCGACCCGTCGTGCGTCCAGCCGGTCTCGAGCCCGACCGCGCTTCCGTCGCGCAACGAGACGAAGCCGGACACGCTCGCGACCGCGCCGATGGTCACGCGAGTGGACGCGCCGTGGATCGCCACATGAGGGCCCAGCTGGGTGACCACCGCGGCGAAGCGACCGAGGTGCGCAGCAAGCACATGCGTGACCTGCAGTCCAACCGAGCGCGGCGGCGCCACGCATCGGTTCGGGTGTGGTTCAGGCGGCACGTGAAGGTGCGCGCGGTGGGCGAGATCGACGAGAAGGCCCTCGCCGCCCTGCTGCGTCGGGCGGCGAAGGCACCCACGGAGTCGATCACGGCTTGGCCAGCTTCGTCATCGCCGCGCGGGCGACCTTCGTCAGTCGCTCGCGCATGTCGGCGCCGTCCCACGCCTTCGTGCCGCCGCCCATGAAGCGGGCCTCGAGATAGAGCTCGCCGTCGATCATCGCGAGGGTGCTCTCGATGCGCTGGTTCTCGGCGGTGAGGCGGACGGCGTAGATCGCTTTCGCACCGAGCCCGGTGACCGGCTCGGATACGAAGCCGGGGATGCCTTGCGACCACACCTGCTCGGACAGCGCGAAGCGAGTCTCCGCGTCGGCGCCCACGTTCACGAGCAGCTTGAACGTGTTGATCGTCTCGCCGCTGAGATCGTACGTGCATCCGGTGAGCTTCGTGTCGATGCCCTCCGTCTCGACCGTGCCCTCGTTGGCCGTACCCACGTCGGGCCCGAGCAGCGACAGGTCCGCGATGCCGCACGGCGTCGCAGGTGCGGCGTAGCCCTTGGCGGCGGCGTCGGGCGCCGACTTCGTCTCGGGAGTCGACTTCGTGTCGGCAGTCGACTTGGTCTCCGGTGTCGACTTCGTGTCGTTGGCCTTGGTCCCCGGGGTCGACTTGGTCTCGGTGGCGCCGTCGCAACCGGTGATCGACAGGAGACTGGATGCGAGCGCGAGCGCTCGCGTGTGTGCGACGAGTGAGCAGGGCATGCGCCCGCCAGCATGCGGCAAGACGTGGCGCGTCGCCACACGAACGCGCCGCTGGAACGGAGCCTTCGCGTCACCTGCCGACGTACGCTGCGAGGTGCTTGCCGGTGAGGGTCGAGCGAGCGGCGACGAGGTCGGCGGGTGTGCCCTCGAACACGATGCGGCCGCCGTCGTGGCCGGCCCCGGGGCCGAGATCGATGATCCAATCCGCGCGCGCCATCACGGCCTGGTGGTGCTCGATGACGATGACCGATTTGCCGGAATCGACCAGGCGATCGAGCAAGCCGAGCAACTGCTCGACGTCGGCGAGGTGCAGGCCGGTGGTCGGTTCGTCGAGCACGTAGATGTCGCCCTTCTCCGCCATCTGGGTCGCGAGCTTGAGGCGCTGACGCTCGCCGCCGGACAGCGTCGTGAGCGGCTGGCCGAGGCTCAGGTAGCCGAGCCCGACGTCGGCGAGCCGCTCGAGGATCGCGTGCGCGGCCGGGGTGCGCGCCTTGCCGGCGCCGAAGAACGCGGTGGCTTCCGTCACCGACATCGCGAGCACCTCGCTGATGTTGCGACCTCCGAATCGGTACTCGAGCACCGACGCCTGAAATCGTTTGCCCTCGCAGTCCTCGCACGTGGTGGCGACGCCCGCCATCATCGCGAGGTCGGTGTAGATGACGCCCGCGCCGTTGCAGGTGGGGCACGCGCCCTCGGAGTTCGCGCTGAACAGCGCCGGCTTCACGCCGTTGGCCTTCGCGAACGCGTTGCGGATCGGATCGAGCAACCCCGTGTACGTCGCTGGGTTGCTGCGGCGCGAGCCGTGGACGGCACTCTGATCGATCGACACGACGCCGGCGTTCGCGGGCATCGAGCCGTGCACGAGCGAGCTCTTGCCCGACCCGGCGACGCCGGTGACGACGACGAGCACGCCGAGCGGGATGTCCACGTCGACCTTGCGCAGGTTGTGCTTCGTCGCGCCGCGGATCTTCAGCTTGCCGCTGGGCTTGCGCACCGTCTTCTTCACGGTGGCCTTGTCGTCGAGGTGGCGGCCCGTGGCCGTGCCGCTCTTGCGCAGCCCCGCGACGGTGCCTTCGTAGGACACGGTACCGCCGGCCGCACCGGCGCCGGGACCGAGGTCGACGACGTGATCGGCGATCGCGATGGTCTCCGGCTCGTGCTCCACCACGAGCACCGTGTTGCCCTTGTCACGCAGCCGGAGCAGCAGGTCGTTCATCCGTTGGATGTCGTGCGGATGCAGACCCGTGGTGGGCTCGTCGAACACGTAGGTGACGTCGGTGAGTGAAGAGCCCAGATGGCGGATCATCTTGGTGCGCTGCGCCTCGCCGCCGGACAGCGAGCCCGACGGGCGGTCGAGCGAGAGGTAGCCGAGCCCGATCTCCACGAACGAGTCCAGCGTGTGCCGCAGCGCGGCGAGCAATGGCGCGACCTGGGGGTGATCGAGCCCGCGTACCCACTCGGCGAGGTCGCTGATCTGCATCGCGCATGCGTCCGCGATGTTGATCTTCCCGATCTTGGAGGAGCGCGCCGCTTCGGCGAGGCGCGTGCCCTTGCAATCCGGACACATGGTGAACGTGACCGCCCGATCCACGAAGGCGCGGATGTGCGGCTGCATCGCCTCCGGGTCCTTGGAGAGGAACGACTTCTGGATCTGCGGGATCAGCCCCATGTAGGTCAGGTTGATCCCGTCGATCTTGATCTTCGTGGGCTCCTTGTAGAGGAGATCGTGCAGCTCCTTCTTGCTGTACTTCTTGATCGGCTTGTCGGGGTCGAAGAAGCCGCAGCCGCGGAAGATGCGGCCGTACCAGCCCTCCATGCTGTAGCCGGGGATCGTGAGCGCGCCGCCGTCGAGCGACTTGCTGTCGTCGTAGAGTGCACCGAGATCGAAGTCGGTGACCGATCCCATGCCCTCGCAGCGCGGACACATGCCGCCGAGCCGGTTGAACGTCGCCTTCTTCGTCGTGGTCTTGCCGGCGCCGCGCTCGACGGTGATGGCACCGGTCGCCTTCACCGACGGCACGTTGAACGAGTAGGCGTTGGGCGGGCCGATCTGCGGCTTGCCGAGCCGGCTGAAGACGATCCGCAGCATCGCGTTCGCGTCGGTGGCGGTGCCCACGGTGGAGCGCGGGTGGGCGCCCATTCGCTCCTGGTCCACGATGATCGCGGTGGTGAGCCCGTCGAGCACGTCGACGTCCGGGCGCGCGAGCGTCGGCATGAAGCCCTGCACGAACGCGCTGTACGTCTCGTTGATGAGCCGCTGCGACTCCGCGGCGATGGTGCCGAACACGAGCGAGCTCTTGCCCGAGCCGGACACGCCCGTGAACACGGTGAGCCGCCGCTTCGGGATCTCCATGCTGACGTCCTTGAGGTTGTTCTCACGCGCCCCGTGCACGCGGATCCGATCGTGCTGATCGGCGGCGTGCAGCGCGGGCGCAGTCGCGCGTTCGGGAGGAGTCTTGCGTGGCACTGGCTCGACGCCGGTTGTGCCACAACTTCGGCCGGTCGTACTAACATGCGCCGCCATGCCCATGCCCGTTCGGTCCGCGGCGGTCGCGATCCTCGTGCTCGCCTGCAATTCCGGCGACGACGCTTCCGTTGCCGAGTCGACGGGATCGTCGGAGGACGCGGACACGACCACGACGGAGCAACCGTCGACCAGCGACGCCACCGCGGACGAGACGGGCGCGCCGGTGCCCGTCGATCCGAATGCGTTCGCGAACGGCTGCTGGTCACTGCGCAGCGACGACGGTGTGCTCGCGCAGAACGCCGCGGGCGACGGATACGCGTGGGCGGCCGACGGTGCCGCGCGCTTCTTCCTGAAGGCCTCGGATCTCGAGACGTTCCTCCTCTACGACGAGGAGCGCGGCTATCTCGTCGCGGAGACCGGGCCGATGTTGCGGCAGACGAGCCTGCAATCGGACGTGCTGTTGGTCGACGACTCGTACGTCTCCGGGGCGGAGTGGGTGCTCGCGCAATCGCCTGTGGATCCGGCGCGCGTCCAGCTCGTGAATCGCCGCACGGGCGGCTTCCTCGGGGCCGATGGGCTCGTCGTCGACGAGTCCGATGCGATCGCCGTGGCGTTCGAGCCCGCCACCGACTGCGTCGAGCACCCCGAGCTCACGCTCGATGCGAGCGGCGAGATCACGCTGACCGAGTTCGAGGACGGCACGCTCTACGGCATCGTCGACACCCACTCGCACATCCACTCGAACTTCGCGTTCGGCGGCGGCGGCATCTTCCACGGCGGTGCGTTCCATCGCCTCGGGGTCGAGCATGCGCTGCCGGATTGCGCGCTCTACCACGGCGAGAACGGACGCAAGGACTTCTTCGGCTACGCGTTCGACAGCGCGGGCGCCGACGGGGCCGACATCGCGAGCCTCGTGCCCGACCTGCTCGCCGGCGAGCTCAGCATGGACAACCACCTCACCGCCGGCTATCCGGACTTCACGGAGTGGCCGGACGGGCCGCGACGGTCCACGCACCAGACGCAGTACTGGCGCTGGCTCGAGCGGGCGTACCTCGCGGGGTTGCGGCTGGAGATCCTGCATGCCACCACGAACTCGGTCATCTGTCACATGACGGCCGGCAGCGGGATCCAGCCGGTGCGGTACTCGTGCGACGACATGGTCGCCGTCGATCGCATCATCGAAGAGAGCTACGCGATGGAGCGCTACATCGACGCGCAGTTCGGTGGTGAAGGGCAGGGGTGGTTCCGCATCGTGATGTCGCCGGCCGAAGCGCGCGAGGTGATCGCCGCCGGCAAGATGGCGGTGGTGCTCGGCATCGAGACGTCGGACCTGTTCCAGTGCCGGATCACGCCGTACGAGGGCGACGCCGTGTGCGACGAGGCATACGTCGCCCAGCAGCTCGACGCGTACTACGAGCTCGGCGTTCGCGCGATCTTCCCCGTGCACAAGTACGACAACGCGTTCTCCGCGGGTGACGGGGACCGGGCGTTCATCGAGCTGGGCAACTTCTTCAACAGCGGACACTGGTCGAACTTCACGTTGGACTGCCCCGAAGACGTGCCGGCGATCTTCGATCACGGGGACGTGCAGTTCGGTGGGTTGAACATGCCGCGCGAGCAGTACGACGCGCCGCCGCCCCACGATTTCTCGAACTTCCCCAACTCGCCGCTCGCGACCGCGTTCCCGTTCCTCGAGGACATCCAGGCGCCGCCGCTCGTGGGCGCGTACTGCCAGAACGCCGGGCTCACCCCACTGGGCGAGACGCTGATGCACGAGATGATGGCGCGCGGCATGATCATCGAGGTCGATCACCTGCCGCAGCGGTCGTACGAGCGCGCGTACGAGCTGCTCGAGGAGGCCGACTATCCCGCTGCGGGCACGCACGGCGGTGTGTTCGACGGCCGCCTGTACGCACTCGGCGGGATCTCGAAGACGGGGCTCGGGCGCTGCCGCGATGCCGCCAATCCGGGCACGATGCTCGAGCGCCTCGCCGAGCACATCGCGTTGATCGAGGCCAATGGCGGCTATCCGGGCGAGGGCTTCGGCTTCGACCTCAACGGATTCGCCGGCGCTCCCGGCCCGCGATTCGCCGAGGGCGCGTGCGAGACTCCGCAGGAGGACCCGGTGACGTATCCGTTCCTCTCGTACGCGGGCGACGTCGAGTTCACCGAGCCGTCGGTCGGCAACCGCGTGATCGACTTCAACACCGAGGGCATGGTGCACATCGGCCTGTTGCCCGAGCTGCTCGAGGACGCGCGCCGCGACGCCGTGACGGAGAGCGACCTCGAGCCACTCTTCCGTTCGGCCGAGGCCTACATCCGCATGTGGGAACGCGCCGAAGAGCGCGCGGCCGCGCTGCGCTGACGCGCGCGCTCGACGGCGTCGGGCTCGTCGGCCGTGAGGTGGGAGACGTCGACGAGACGAAAACGATCACGATGCCGTGATCGTTTTCGTCTCGTCGCTGTCTACAGCTTCGTGGCGGGTGCTCGCCACGAGGAGACCCCATGAAGACGTGGACGACGATCGTTTCTGCGATCGCGGTGGCGTGCTGCGCCGTCGCATTGGTACCTCGGGAGGCGGAGGCGCTGCCGGCGAACGAGGTCTATCGCTTCTACTACAGCAGCCCTGCGATGACGGTGCAGGTGGGCGAGAAGTGGTTGACGAGCTGCTACGGCGTCGTCAATTCCCTCGAGGGATCGACGAGCCCGTACTCGACGTCGCTGTCGATCTCGTGCAGCAGCGGCACCACGACGGGTGGCTGCTACTCGCACGGCACACCGATCAGCTGTCCCGCGACGATCTGTCAGCAGGTGCCCGAGTTCTGCTGAGCAGGCGTCGCGTCATGGTCGATCGGGGACCACGAGCTCGGCGAGCTTCGTGCCGTCGATCGACCACACCGCGACGAAGTGGGGGGCCAGGCGCACGAGGCGTTGCGGCGCGACCCACATGAGGTCGCCGGGGACGCCGTCGGGCGCGCGGTGGCCGTTGCGGTACTCGGGCGGAGGCCGTCGGGAATCGCGGGGGCCGGAGCTGCGAAGGTGGAGAGGACGGCGCCCGTGCGTGCGTCACGGAGCTGGACCTCCTGTCGGTCGAGCAAGAGCGCGATGCCGTCGCCCGTGGGCGACCATGCGACGCCGGCGACTTCCGGGATGGTGTGCGAGGTCTTGATCGCGCGTGGGGCCACGTCGATCGTTCGCTCGATGCGCCCGCTGCGGACGACATCGAGGCGCGTTCCAGCTTGGACCAGCAGAACGCCTTCGCGGCTCCACCACATCTCGTCGATGCGCGGCGCCGACGGCTGCACCGTCCACTGCTTCTTGCCGTCGTCGCCGCTGAAGATCAGGATCTCGTCGGGTGCCGGATATTGCCCGTAGTGCCGCCGCGCGCACCACCGGCCATCGCTCGACCAGCGCATCCTGAAGTTGGGGGGGAGGTCCGGCATGGGCTCGTGATAGAGGACCTTCCGCCCGATCGGATCGAACGCGCCGATGCCTTGTCCCACGCGGCCGACGACCGCGCCGATCGCCGCGTTCCACTCGATCACGTCGAACTCGAGCGGGCTGATCGGTTCCAGGTCGAAGCGGTTGTCGCCGTCGCGGATCTCGAACAGCGCACCCGTGTCCGAGAACATGCGGTCGTCGACCCACACGTAACGCGCTCCGCTGTCCCTCGAGTCGTCGGGGTACGCCTTGCCGACGAGTCGACCTCGATCGAGCAACGCGATTCCATTGGTGTCGACGTTGGTGGCGAGCCGTTGCCCGTCCGGATGCCAGCGCAGCAGGTCCGCGTTCTCCGACCAGCCGACGTACCCCTCCAGCGCCGTCGCCGAGTGCAGCCGACCCGACTCGGCGTCGATCACGAGCACGGCGCCGCTCTCGTCCGCCGCGTTCGTGCACGCCGCCGCGAGCCATGCTCGTTGCGGGTGGATCGCGACGTTCTCGATGAGGCATCCGCGCGGCCACTGCGGATTCGTCTGGAAGGGCCACGGGTCCTGCGGGTCCGAGGGTGGTTGCACGGTCGACGCCTTCTCGGGTGGGCGATCCGGACGCGCGAGCGCCCAAGCGCCCGCCGAGACGGCGACGAGCACGAGGAAGGCGAGGGCGATCCGGACCTTCATGCGATCGCGATCGATACACGGTACCGCGACGCTCGTCGACGTCACGGGTAGTGCAATTCGATCGCCGCACAGAACTGGAGTGGGCCGGGATCAGGACGACACCGCCGCGCGGGTCGTGCATGCCGGCGCCGGCGTACGAATCGCCCCGAGCGCATCGCCGCGCTCGATCGGCCGCGCGGTGGAGCGAGTGCTCACCGATGCTCGATACCGCGAAGGCGCGTGCAGGCTCCGCGACGCGATGGCACGGGAACAGCGGCACATCGACGTGGTCGCCGAGCTCGAGCGCGTCGGCGGTCACGAGGCCGAGCTGACGAAGGCTCAGTAGAGCAGTGACGCGCGGCGGGTCTCGATCCACGCGGCTTCGTCGGCGCTGGCCGACGCGTCGAGATCGCCGGGCGCAGCGTCCGGGTCGTCCACCCACGTGCGCAGCAGCTCGCTGCCGTTGATCAGATCGATCGCGAGTCGATCGTGCTCGTACTCGTACGCGAAGTCGCGCCACAGCGGATAGTCCGGTCGCAGCCGTCTCAGCGCCTTGAACGCGAGCGCCATCAGGCGCCACGGGCGGAACGCGTCGTGATCGTAGTGGGGCGCGTCCACGTGGATCTGCAGGCCGCGATTGAGCGTGCCCGCGTGCTTGTGGAACGTCGGCTCGAAGAAGCACTCGCGCAGGCGACAGCCGAGCAGCCACTGCGGCGCGAGGTCCTGCATCGTCGCGAGGAGCTCGCGTGCGTCGAGATCGGGCGCGCCGAACAGCTCGAGTGGACGCGTGGTGCCGCGCCCCTCCGAAAGCGTGGTGCCCTCGAGCATCACCGTGCCCGCGTAGCTGCGCGCCATCGACAGCTGCGGCGCGTTGGGGCTCGGGTTCACCCATGTGCGGTCGTGGGTCGGCCAGCCGTATCCGGGGGCCGCATCGGGTTGCCATCCGAGCATCGTGACGACCTCGAGCTCGACGTCGAGTCGCAACGTCGTGACGAACCACTTCGCGAGCTCGCCCATCGTCATGCCGTGTCGCATCGGCAGCGGGCCCGCCCCGACGAAGCTCTCCCAGCCCTCGCGCAACAGCAGCCCCTCGACGGGCCGGCCCGCGGGGTTCGGGCGATCGAGCACCCACACCGCCTTGCCGTGCCGGGCCGCGGCCTCGAGCACGTAGCGGAGCGTGGTGATGAACGTGTAGATGCGGCAGCCGAGATCCTGCAGATCGACGAGCAGCACGTCGAACGTGTCCATCATCGCGTCGGTGGGACGCCGCACCTCGCCGTAGAGGCAGAACACCGGATCCCGTGAACCGGATCGG
>CAYXVR010000015.1:0-56631 GCA_964468635.1 uncultured Nannocystaceae bacterium | reverse complement strand
GCTGAACACCGGGATGCCGTGCACCGGATCGTTGAAGTCCGGCGACTCGATCATGTTGTCCTGCTTGTCGCCGCGCAGTCCGTGCTGCGGTCCGAACGCCGACGCGAGCCGCACGTGCGGCGCGAGGGCATCGAGCGCATGTACGAGCTCGATCGTCACCGACGCGGGATGGGCGAGCAGGGCGACCCGACGGCCGGCGAGGCGACGCCGCAGATCGGGCTCGTCCAGCACGCGTTCGATGCCGAGCTTCATCGGTCCACGATCGCGATCGACGGGGCCAGCGTCAACGTCAACGCGAAGCCGGCCTCGTGGTGGAAGTCGGGGCGAGCGCCGGGATGGCGAAGTGCCCAATACGAGAGCGTGCCGCCATCGTCTTCGACGACCGCGGTGAGCGACATCCGGGCGAGCTCGCCGACGTCGGCGGGCAGCTGAACACGGGCCTCGAGCGCGAGCTCGCGCCCCGCCACGCGCACGGTCGAGGTCGCCGACGACGTCGGCGCCGACGGAGCTCGCTGCCGGTACGCCGTGAACGCGAAGCAGGCGATCTGCCCGTTCGGCGAGAAGTTCCACTCGAGATAGCCCTCGCCCGGGCTGGGCGCGACGAACAGCTCGCAGCACGTGTGCGCCCACAACCGCTCCGGATCGAGCGCCGTTGCGGGGATCCGCATCCGATCGAGATCGCCGACGATCGCATAGCGGACGACGAGGACGCCGCGTGTGACGTCGACGTCCGCGACGACTTCGTCGACCGCGGCGCATGGCGTCTGCGGATGTGATCGCAGCCGGACCGCGCGCGTTCCCACGCGAGGGAGTCTACGACACGCGCTCGGCCGCCGCCCAGCGCCCGTTGCTCATCACGCCCACGATGCGATGCACGGCGGAGAGATCCGCGAGCGGATCCGCGGCGAGCACGACGAGGTCTGCGCGGTGGCTCGGTGCGATGCGGCCCCACGGCGCCTCGCCCGGCAGGAACTGCGCCGTCGTGCGCGTCGCCGTCGCGAGCACGGCGGCGCTGGATAGACCGGCGCGCTCGAAGATGCGGAGCTCGTCGAGCAGCGACCAACCCGGCACGATCCACGGACCGTGGCTCGCGCTCGCGAGCAGGTTCGCGCCGGCGCGATGCAGCGCGCCGAGGATCTCCCGACTCAGCTCGTTCGCCGCGACCGCGGCCGCGCGTTCCTCCTCCGTGATGCGGCGCTCCGTCGTCCAAGCGCGCCACCGATCGCGTTGCACCGCGGGCACGCGCGCGACCCCGGGCGCGTCCTCCCACTGCGCCGGCTCGGCGAGCTGCCACACCCGCTCGAGGAACGTCTGCGTCGGGCACACGGAGACGCCGGCCTCTGCGGTGGCATCCGCGAGCTCGCGCGGGCTCGCGCCCCCGCGCACGGCACTGCGATAGCCATCGAGGTGCTCGATCGACTGACGCGCTGCGAGTGCGCGTGCGAGTGGCACGCCTGCGGGCACGTGGCCGGTGAAGGGCAGTCCCGTCTCCGCGACTGCGGCGGCGATCGCATCGTAGGTGCCGTCGCCCTCGCAGTGCATGAGCTTCACGAAGTCGTAGCCGTCGCGGGCGATCGCCTCCACCTGCTGCGCTCCGCCGGCCGGCGTCGCCGCATCGACGATGCCACCGACGAAGAGCCGGGGCCCCTCGACGTCGCCGGCGGCGATCCGGTCGCGCAGCTCGAGCTGAGCCGGCGTGCCTCGACAGCTGCGGATCGTCGTGACGCCCGCCGACGAAGCGAGCGCGAGATACTCCGCCATCGTGATCGCGTCCTCGGGCTCTGCGTCCGGCGGATGCCCGTGCGCGTCGACGAAGCCGGGCACCACGAATCCACCGGTCGCATCGATGACGACATCGCTCGCACTCGACGCGAGCTCTGCACGTGGCGTCACGCTCGCGATGCGATCGCGCTCGACGACGACCACGTGGTCCGGGAGAAAACCGAGCCCGTCGGGTGCGAGCACGTCACCGCCGCGGACGATCGTGCGCTGCGCGGCGGCGGGCTCGCGCGGCGATGCGCGATCACGTCGGCAACCGACGAACGGAACGCAGACGAGCGTGGCTCGAACGACACTACGACGCGACAGCACGCCGCATGACACACCGGCGAGCACCCGCGAGTTCCCGGGCGACCGCACGAGCGATGATCGCGTATCATCGGATGGGATGAGCGGAGGCGGCTCGAGCTCGTCGTCGGCGCCGAAGGGCGGGGACGACACGGTCGTCGAGCGGGCCGATGCGAGTCTGCACGCGACGCCGGTCGCATCTGCGACGCCCTCCCCGCGCGAGGCGTATCTCGAGCTCGCTGGGCTCCCGGACGTCATCCTGCCGGGCACGTTGTTGGGTCGCTACGTCGTGCTCGAGGTCGTGGGACGCGGTGGCATGGGCACGGTGGTACGGGCCTACGATCCGCGACTGCGTCGCGAGGTCGCCGTGAAGCGGCTCCGCCCACGCGCGGGGCTCGAGCAGGCCGAAGCGCGACTCGTCCGCGAGGCGCGGGCGATGGCGCAGCTGAGCCACCCCAACGTCGTCGCGGTGTACGACGTGGAAGCCGTGCCGTGGGGCGTGCTCGTGGCGATGGAGTACGTGCGTGGATCGACGCTGCGCGAGTGGCTGCGCGAGCCTCGATCGCGCCGCGAGATCCTCGATGCGTTCCGCCAGGCCGGAGCCGGGCTCGCGGCTGCGCACGCGGCCGGGCTCGTGCACCGCGACGTCAAGCCCGCCAACGTGCTCGTGGAAGAACCGCCGGGCTCGCGCGTGCGCGTGACCGACTTCGGTCTCGCGCGCGGCATCGAGGCGGGCGAGCCGGCGGTGTCGATCGACAGCGGTGAAGACGTGCTCGATGCCGTGGATCCGCCGTCGGGCGATCCGCTCACCCTTGCGGGTGTCGTGCTCGGCACGCCGCTGTACATGGCGCCCGAGCAGCACGTCGGCGAGACCGCGGGGCCCGCGGCCGACCAGTACTCGTTCTGCATCGCGCTGTGGGAGGCGCTCACGCGGACCCGCCCGTTCGACGCCGAGGATCACGAAGCGCTCGCACGCATGAAAGTGCAGGGGCCGCCGCCGTGGCCGAGGCAGCACGACGTGCCGGCGCGCGTGAGCCAGGCGATTCGGCGTGGGCTCGCGCCGGATCCCCGCGATCGATTCGCGACGATGACGGAGCTTGTCGACGCGCTCGCGGACGATCCGGTTCGAGCCGCACGGCGCCGGGCCTTCGCCGCGGCGGCCGTGATCGCGGCGGCGAGCGCCGCGTTCGCGATCGCCGGCTCTCGCAGCGCTGGTCGTGACCTGTGCACCGGAGCGGACGAGCGGCTCGCCGAGGTGTGGAATCCGGAACGTCGCGCGTCGGCGGAGGCCGCGATGCTGGCGACGAAGCAGGTGTACGCCGCTGATGCGTGGGCCGCGGTCGCGCCAGCGCTCGACGAATGGGGTGCGGCGTGGACCCGCATGCACACCGACACCTGCGAGGCGACGGCGGTGCGCGGCGAACAATCGGCGGCCGTGCTGGACCTGCGGATGACCTGTCTGCAGCGCGCGCACGGCCAGCTGCGCTCGGTGACGGACATGCTCGTCTCCGCCGACGCGGAGGTCGTCCTTCATGCGCACACGCTCGTCGACGGTCTGCCGGACCTCGAGCGCTGTGCCGATGTCGTCGCGCTGCAGGGCGACGTTCCGGCGCCGAGCGATCCCGCGGTCGCAGCGGAGGTCGACTCGATTCGCGATCGGATCGCCGATGCGTCGGCGCTGACGCGCGCCGGCAAGGCCGCCGTCGCGCTCGATCGGATCGGAGAGCTGATCGCGAGCTCCACTGCACTCGATCACACGCCGCTCGCCATCGATCTCGCACTCGCGCACGGCCAGGCGTTGATGGCGCTCGGGCGATTCGCGGAGGCCGAAGCGGTGCTGCGCGAAGCGTTGCGCTCCGCGCTGGAGATCGGCGAGCTGCGCGACGCGGCGTGGCTGGCGAGTGGGCTCACGCTCGTCGTGGGCGACCGGCTCGGTCGCGCGGCGGAGGGGCTCGCGTTCGCGGACGTCGCCGTGGCGCTCGCCGAAGGCGACGCCGGTGATTCCGCCACGATCGCATCGGCTCGCAACAACCTCGCCAACGTGTTCCTCCACCAGGGGCGCCATGCCGAGGCGGAGGCGGAGCATCGCCGGGTGCTCGCGACCCGCATCGCGGCCCACGGCGAGCATCACTACGACGTCGCGACGTCGCGCTTGAACCTCGGCAACGTGTTGACGAGCGAAGGCAAGCTCGACGAGGCGGAGGTGGAGATCGGCCTCGCGCTCGCGATCCTGCGCGAGCGGCTGGGCGACGAGCATCCGGAGGTCGCCGTCGCGCACAGCAGCTTCGGCGGCGTCGTGATGTCGGCCGGCCGCTTCACCGAGGCCGAGGCGTCGTTCCGCGAGGCGCTGCGGATCCGTCTGGCGGCGTTCGGCCCCGAGAACGTGCAGGTCGCGGAGGCGCGCGGCAACCTCGGCAACGTGCTGCAGTCGCTGGGGCGGCTCGACGAGGCCGAAGAGGAGCTCCGTGCGACGGTGATCGGGATCGAGAGCGCACTCGGTCGCGAGCATCCGCATGCCGCGATCGCGCACTCCAACCTCGGATCGTTCCTGCAGGCCACCGGTCGCATCGCGGACGCGGTGGCCGAGTACCGCCTCGCCTTCGAGACGGCCGCGCGTGCGCTCGGTCGGGAGCATCCGCTCACGCTGACGTTCCGCCACAACCTCGCGGGCGCCCGCTCCGACGCCGGCGAGCTCGAGGACGCCGAGTCCGAGCTGCGCGAGGTGGCGAAGCTGCGACGGGTCGCGCTCGGGCCCGATCATCCCGACGTCGCACGCACGCACGTCGCGCTCGGCACGACGCTGCTGCAGCGCGGACGGTTGGTGGAGGCCGAGGCCTCGTATCGCGAGGGGGTGGCGACGTGGGAGCGGGCGGTCGGGCCCGATCACCTCGAGATCGCGAACGCGTGGATCGGTCTCGCGCAGGCGATCGCGCGCCAGGATCGCGATGCGGATGCGATCCAGCCGGCGCAGCGCGCCTACGATCTCCGGCACTCGCAGCAGACCACCGCCGGGCCGCGCGCGGAGGCGGCGTTCACGTTGGCGAAGGTGTTGTGGTCGACGCCGAGCCAGCGCGAGCGAGCGCTCGAGCTCGCCCGCGAAGCGCGTGACGAGTACGCGAAGGAGACGAGCGATCGCGCCGATCCGCCGCGTCGCGAGGTCGCGCGCTGGCTCTCGTCCCCGACGCCGCACGAGCGCGGCGCCCCGTAGCGCTCATCCCCACGAGACGGCCAGCAGCAGTCGCACGAGCAGGTACGCCGAGAGCAGAGCGAGCAGCGCTCGATGGCGCGTCGCCAGCCGCACGGCTCGTTCGTACGTCGACTCGCGGTGAGCGTGCGGGCGCAGCCCGTCGAGGTGGAGGGCCACGTCGTCCGCGAGTCGGGTCGCGGACCCGTAGCGGGCGGCAGGGTCGCGCGCCATCGCGGTCTCGCAGATCGACACGACCGGCTTGGGGACGTGGGGCGCGAGCACGCCCAGCGGTCGCGGGCGCTCGTCGACGACCGCGCGTCGCAAGGCGGCCGCGTCGTCCGCTGCGAATGGAGGACGACCCGCGAGCGCGAAGTACAAGATCGCCCCCAGGGCGTAGACGTCGACGCGCGCATCCAGACGATCGATGTCGCCGCGAGCCTGTTCGGGAGGCATGAAGGCGAGCGTGCCGAGGACGGTGCCCCGTGCGGTGGTGACAGCGCTCGTGGGGTCCGCGCCGAGCCGTGCGGACGAGCTCCCGGGTCGGGCATCCGGCGGCTCGCGCAGCAGCTTTGCAACCCCCCAATCCATCACCAGCGCCTCGCCGAAGGGTCCCACCATGATGTTCTGCGGCTTGAGGTCGCGGTGGATCACACCGCGCGCATGGGCGAACGCGACCGCTTCGCAAACTCGGATGAACAGGCGTAGGACCGCTCCGATCTCGACACCCTGTGCGAGCCACTCGTCGAGGCGCTCGCCCTGCACCAGCTTCATCGCGTAGTAGACCCGCTGATCGGGCAGCACTCCGACGTCGTGGATCGGCACGATGCCCGGATGCTCGAGGCTCGCGATCACCTGGGCTTCGCGTCGCAGCCGCGCGCACAGCTCGTCCGTCGAGCCGGACGTGGTCGAGACCTTGAGCGCGACCTCGCGATCCAGCTCGGTGTCGCGCGCAGCCCATACCGATCCCATGCCGCCGCTCCCGAGCGGTCGCGAAAGGCGATACTTCGTCGCGCTCAGGTCGGGCGCGTCGGAGACGGAGCTGATGTGGGCGAGGACGCGATCGGGCACGAACATCGCTGCCTCACGCTCTGCGTCGCGGCTGTAGGCCGAACAACTCGCGGGTCTCGGCCGCGGTTTCGGCGTGGCTCGCCGTGAGCTGCTCGACCTGCTCGATCACCAGACGCCTCAGCTCGCGACGGGCAAGGGAGAGGTGGTTCGTGATCGTCGTGACGGGTACGCCCAGCTCGCGCGCGAGTGCTTCGTACGTGGGGCGCTCGTCGGTGTCGCTCAAGTCGTAGCGCTCGAACGTGCGAAAGCAGGCAGCCCGTCCCGTCGCGAGGCAATGCTCGCGCAGCGCTTCGATACCGAGCGCGAACATCGTGCGACGCCACTCGTGTTCGAAGACGTCGTCGATGCTGGCGTCGAGTGCGGAGAGCTCCAGCTCGGCCGCATCGAAGTCGAGCTCGAGCATCGTGGCACCGCCGCCCCGCTTCCGGCGGAGCCTGGCCTTGTCCTCGTTCGCGACGAAGCGATCGAGGCACAAGCGTAGGTACGTCCGGAAGCGCGCTCGATCCGGTGCGTAGTCGGCGAAGAACTCCTTCTCGAGCGCGCGCGTGAAGAAGGCTTGCACGAGGTCCTCGGCATCCTCACGCGAACGGTGCGACCGGACGCGTACGTGTTTGTACGCCGGGCGCCAGTACGCGGCCACGAGTGCGGACCACGCTCGCTGCCGGTCGCCGACCGATGCCGAACGCAGCGCAAGGAGCGCGGAGACGTGGGTCGTCGGAAAACGGCCAGCCAAGGGGCTCGGCATCGCAATTCATCCTAATCGTGGGACCCTCGAAAAGGAAACGGCGCCGGCGTTGAAGAGGACTCGAGAGGGTCGTGTGCCGGCCCCGGAAGCGAGAGACGTCCATGCTCAATCGACCCTTGCTCGGAATCGCCGCGGGAGCGCTGTTGGGCGCGTTCGATGGGCTGTCCGCGCTCGTGTCTGCGCCAGAGCTCTCCGGCGAGATCGGCGGCATCGTGGTGGGATCGACGATGAAAGGCTTGGTCGCGGGTCTCGTCATCGGGCTCGTCGCGCGCAAGCTGAGCTCGTCGCGGGTCTCGGTCGCAGTCGGGATCGCCGTGGCCGCGGTGGTCACGTTCCCGATCGCGTACATGAACGCGACTCACTACGACAACGCGAGCTACTTCTGGAAGATCATGCTCCCCGGTGCGCTCGTGGGCGCGATCGTCGGGTACGTCGTGATGCGCTACGCACGGCCGCCGGTACGCAGGCCGGCATAGCGCTCGTCGGCCTGCTCAGCGGGGCAGCTCGAGCGCGACGACCACGTAGGGGTCGTTGAAGTCGCTCGCGGTGTCGGGCAACGGCACCAGCTGCACGGTGTGCGCGCCCTCGGGCAGGTCGAGGACGAACGGGGTGGAGACGAACGCCTTGTGGCTCGAGATCTCGTTCGTGTACGCGCGGACCGAGCCCACCGCAGCGCCGTCCACGAGCACGTCGACGCCGACCATTCCCGCCATCGCCCCGCGGTACGCCGAGCCCGACACGAACAGCATCACCGTGCCGCCCTGCGAGTCGAAGCCGCCCTCGAGCGGAAGCGATCCCACCGCGTCGATCGGGGTCTGTCCGGCCACGCGCGCGTTCTCGCCGTCGAGTGTGTTGAGCGCCGAATACAGATCGTCGATCGTCTCGTTCACCTGCGCGGCCGAGATCGGGGTGCCCGGCTGGAAGTCCGGATGCGGCTTCGCGTACGTCCACGCGAGCGCGGGCAGCCCGAGGGCGAAGAGCCCCGCCACGAGGGCCCACCACGTCCGCGTTCGGTCGCGGCGCGCGAGCTTGCGCTGCGTCGCCGCCAGCCGGTGCTCGAGATCCGCGATGCGCTCGTAGATGTCGTCCATGTCCGCCTCCCTCACTGCCAACAGGCCTCGTCCCACTGCGCGTCGTCCCACGCCGCCGACGCACACCCGTTCGTGTCGTCGACGCCGGATGGATCCTGCGTCGCATCGTTCGACGTCGGTGCCGTCGGATCCGTCGTGTCGCCACTACCAGTCC
Organism: uncultured Nannocystaceae bacterium; assembly: GCA_964468635.1. GTDB lineage: Bacteria > Myxococcota_A > Polyangia > Nannocystales > Nannocystaceae > Xiheibacterium. The sequence continues at coordinate 48,319 of CAYXVR010000015.1, read as the reverse complement.
CTTCCGCCGACGCGTCCGCCACCGTGTTCGCGTCGGTGCTCGCTCCCATGAGTCCCGCCCCGACGCACGAAGAGCTCGTCACCGCGACGATCGTCGCCACCACGCGAAGTCGCCCCATCTCTCCAGGGTAGGCGACTTGTCGGATGTGGCCAAACCAGCGCGGCGCGCTCGGGGGTATACTGCGCTGGGGCCCGTGTCCGCGTCCTTGCAAGATCGACCGACCGACAGGGTGGCCGAAGGCGGTGCGCACGCGGCCGAGGGCGATGTGCGTCGATCGTCCTCGTCGCTCGAGCGCCCTCCGAAGGGGTGGTTCGGCCGATACGAGCTGCTCGGCCGGCTGGGTCGGGGCGGCATGGCCGACGTGTACCTCGCGCTGTCGAGGAGCCCGATCGGCGACGTGCACAAGCTCGTGGTGATCAAGCGCGTGCGCGAGGCGTTGTGGGACGACGCCGACTTCACGCGGATGTTCCTCGACGAGGCGAGGATCGCGGCGCGCATCAACCATCCCAACGTCGTGCACACCTACACGGTCGAGGTGGACGCGGGCGTTCCCCTGATCGTGATGGAGTACCTCGACGGTGTGGCGCTGTCCGCCCTCGCGAAGCGTCTCGCCCGCGGCACCTGGATCGACCGGCTGCCGCTCTTGGGGGCGCTGTCGCAGGCGCTCGTCGGCCTGCACCACGTCCACGAGTTCCAGGACTACGACGGCAAGCCGCTCGGCCTCGTCCATCGTGACATCAAGCCCGGCAACATCTTCGTCACCTTCGAAGGCCAGGTGAAAGTGCTGGACTTCGGCATCGCGAAGGCGACCACGGCGGCCGACGACACGCTGAGCAACGCGATCAAGGGCACCGCGCGCTTCATGGCGCCGGAGATGGTGGGCGAGCCCGGTCGGATCGATCGTCGTGCGGACGTCTTCTCGTGTGGTGTCGTGCTGTGGGAGCTGGCGACGGCGAAGTCGTTGTGGGAGGGCATGAGCCCGCTGCAGATCCTCCGCCGGCTGGCCGACCACGATATCCCCGACGTCGCCGCGATCGATGGCGGGATTCCCCGCGAGCTCGTCGCGATCTGTCGGCGGGCACTGCAGCCCGATCCTTCGGCACGGCATCCGAGCGCGGCCGAGCTGCGGCGGGAGCTCGACGAGTTCCTGCGCGCGCAGCCATCGGCTCCCACGACGGACTCGCTCGCCGCGGTGGTGGTGGAGAACTACCGCGAGCAGCGGCAAGAGCGAGCGCAAGCGATCCAGGAGCGACTCGCCGAGAAAGGCAGCGCGCCCCTCGAGGCGCCGAGCCACGAGTCGACGCCTGCGATCTGGACGGCCGGATCGGCCACCGAGGACGTGGTCGAGCCCACGCGCGCGTGGCCCCGCTCCGCGTGGATCGCCGTGGCCGGCGCGATCACGGCGGCGCTCGTGCTCGCGTGGATCCTCCATGAGCCACGCCCACCGACGCCGCCCACGGAGTCGCCGACGACGAACGAAGGCGCGATCGCACCGGTGAGCGCGCCTCCGGCCGTCGCGGCACCGGTGCCCGCATCGGTCGAGCCCGTCGACGCGAGCGCACCAGCGCCGGTGGAACCGAGCGCGCCGAAGCGCGCGAAGGTGCGGCCGCGTCGAGCGAAGTCGCCGACGGCGAAGGACGAGAAGCTGGAGATCGAGCGGGAGTCGCCGTGGAAGTGACGGCCGCAGTCTTCGCGCTGTGCATGCGCGTGATCGCGACGGAGCCGCCGCCGGACGAGCAGGCCCAGGCCCAGTTCGAGCGCGGCGTGGCGCGCTACGAGGCCGGTGATCTCGCCGAGGCGCTCGCGGCATTCCAGCGCGCGTACGAGCTCGAGCCCCATCCGCATCTCCACTACAACATCGGCGTCGTACAGCTCGACATGGGTGACCACGCCGCGGCCACGCGATCGCTGACGCGTTACCTCGACGAAGGCGGCGCCACCGTGGATCCGCAGCGGCGCGCCGAGGTCGAGGAGCGGCTCGAGACGCTGGCGCGGAAGATCGGCAAGCTCATCGTGCGCTGCAACGTCGACGGCGCCGAGGTGCGGATCGACGGCGACCTCGTCGGCACGACGCCGCTCGACGACACGATCGTCGTCGACGCCGGCACGACGCGTGTGGAGGTGTCGGCGGCCGGATACGTTCGCTCGGCCGAGTCGATCATCCTCGCGGGTGGTCAGTCGCACACGCTCGAGGTGGTGCTCGTGGTGCAGCCAGCGGCGACGCACCCGACCGCGGACGCGCCCGCGCAACCCCGCGTCGGACGGGGTCTCGAGATCTCGACGTTCGTCACGCTCGGGCTGACGGTGGCGACGGGCGCGGGGGCGATCGCGACGGGTGTGTTGGCGCTGCGGGCCGACGACGATCTCGAGCGAGCGCTGGACACCTATCCCGCGGATCCCGCCGCAGTCGCCGATGCACGAGAGCGGCGCGACACGCTCGTGCCGGCCACGGACGGGCTGATCGCCGCGACGGTGGTGCTCTCCGTGGCGACGATCGCGACCGGCGTCACCGCGCTCGTGCTGCGCAAGCGCAACCGGCACTCGGGCGGCCGTGCCCATCGGCTTCGCATCGAGCCGTCCGCCGGGGTCGCGATCCGCTTCTGATACTGTGGAGTGGAGCCGTGGTCGACATCGGTCATCGCGTCGGTCGCTACGTGATCCGCGGAGAGCTGGGATGCGGCGGCATGGGCCGCGTGCTGCGCGGCTACGACGCGAAGCTCCATCGCGACGTCGCGCTCAAGGAGGTCCGTCGGGATCGGCTGGGCGACCTCGGGACCCGCCGGTTGGTCGCCGAGGCCCGCGCGATGGGCAAGCTGTCCCACCCGAACGTCGTCGCGCTGTACGACGTCCTAGAGCTCGACGGCGACGAGGTCGTTCTCGTGATGGAGTACGTCGACGGCGAGACGCTCGCACACTGGCTGCGAACGCCCCGGCCGTGGCAGGAGATCGTCGGGCGCTTCGAGCAGGCGGGACGAGGCCTCGCCGCAGCCCATGCCGCTGGCGTGCTGCATCGCGACTTCAAGCCGGACAACGTCATGGTCGGCCGCGACGGGCGCGTGCGCGTGACGGACTTCGGCCTCGCGCGCGAGCTCGTGACGGAGCGAGCGAGCGAGCTCGATGCCCCGACGCTCGGCCTGCCACCGACGGCCCCGGGTGCGATCGTCGGCACGCTCCCGTATCTGGCGCCCGAGCGTTTGTTCGGCGCGCCCGCGGATCCGTCGACCGATCAGTTCGCGTTCTGCGTGTCGATGTGGGAGGCGTTGTTCGGCGAGCGCCCGTTCGCCGGACGCAACGTGATGGAGCTCGCGGTGGCGATCGCCGCGGGGCCACCCACGCCACCCACGACCACACCCGCGATCCCGCCGCAGCTGATCGATACGCTCCGTCGCGGCCTCGGCGAGCATCCGTCGCAGCGTTGGCCCGACCTCGATGCGTTGCTCGCGGAGCTTCCCGGCGAGCGGCCACGTCGGCGCTCGCGCTCGGCGTGGCTGCTCGGCGCCGTCGCTGCGCTCGCGCTCGCAGTCGTCGTGGTGTCGTCCCGTGACACCACACCGCCGACGGAGCTGCGTCCATGGATCCGGCTCGAGCGCCCCGATGTCGCGCCTGCGTCCGTCGTGCACGCCGAGGTCCGTGCCGCTGCGTGGCCGCGCTCGGCGATCCTCTACATGGACGGACAGCGGCTCGACGGCAACCCGACCGTGGTGCGTCTCCCGCAGGACGACGCGGTGCATCGCATCGAAGCGCGCGCCGACGGCTACGAGACGCGTGCGACCGACGTCGTGGCGGGCAGGGATCGCGACGTGATGCTCGAGCTGTCACCGCCGCCGGCCCCGCGAGCACGCTCGCGCCGGACGGGCACGCGTGCGCGCGCGGACACGCTGCCGATCGAGCGCGATTCGCCGTGGAAGAAGTGACTCACGGACGGCAGCACACCGTGAACGCGTCGACGCCCGTCGCGGCTCCGGTCGGCTCGCCACCCGCCGCCGCGCATGCGCCCATCGAGGGCGTCACGGCGGTGACGACGAGCCCGACGGTGGTGATCGGCGGCGGGACGAGCTCGGCGAACGGGATGCACTGGGGCTCGTCGAGCAGCGTCTCGAACGCCGGCTCGTCCATGCACGCGGAATCCTGATGGACGCTCAGCCTGCAGCTCGACGGATCGCCACACGTGCACGGCGTGCACTCCCGTGTGTCGGCGACGCCGCGGTGGAACACGAACTTCGTGGAGTACTCTCCCTCGGGACAATCGCGCTCGCCGTCGTCCCAGATGCACGTCGATCCGCCGTTGAGTGGATTCGGGATCGGCATGCACGTGCCGTCGCCGCACGCGACGCTCGGGGCCTCGCACGTGCGAAGGTGCTCGGACCACACCGGCGGCGGTACCTGCTCGTCCACCGTGGGTATGCATCCGTCGAACATCGCCGGGAACACGCCTTGGCCGGTCGGCGGCAAGAAGCCCAGCGCGACTGGGGTGCACATGTCCTCCATCAAGCTCGTCGGGAAATCCTCGGTGCACTCGCCGACCGAACCGAACACGGTGATGTCGCAGCCGACGTTCGTCGCCTCGCATTCGCAGACACACGTGGGCTCGTCGGCGCTCAGGCCCGCGTATCCGGTCGCGACGGTGGTGGGAGCACTGGACGGGCAAGTCGCGGGCTCGGTCTCGGTCGCGATCGCGAGCACGGGGCCGTACCAGCCCGGCGGCGCCATGGGCACGCACTCGTTCCCGGAACCGCAGGACGGATCGCCGTCGTCGGAGCTCGTGGCCGAGTCGCCCGTCTCGCCCGCCACGCACAGCCCTTCGACGCACACGAGCGGCGTGTCGTTCGCCGGGCAGTCCTCGTCGCGGGTGCACTGGTTGCCGCCGGGACCGACGACGAGCCCGCATGCCGGCATCGCCGATAGGGCGAGCAGCCATGCTGCGAGGTTGCGTGCCGTTCGTTCGCGACCCACGCTGGCGCCTCGACTGCGACTGTAACACCTCGGAACGGTGCTCGCTCGCCGGTCGTTGACGAGGTCCGAAATTTAGTTCACTCTACGGTTAACTAATGGCGAAGCTGCGAACGAACACGAAGCGGGCGCGTCGGCCGGTGCGCCTCGAGCCGGGCGGCGGGCGGGAGTACGCGATGGGGCCGGTGCGCGCGGTGTTCAAGGCCGACGGCGACGAGACCGCGGGGCGCTACTCGATCTCGGAGTGGTGGCTCGCGCCGCGCACGAAGGGCCCCGGAGCGCATTCGCACGAGGAAGACGACGTCTTCTACGTGATCGAGGGCACGATGAGCGTGCGCGTCGGCAACCGGTGGATCGAGGCGAGAAAGGGCGCGTTCGTCTTGGTGCCGGGTGGCGTCACGCACGACTTCGAGAACCGCACGAACAAGCGCGCCGGCGTGCTCAACGTATCCGTGCCCGGCGACTTCGAGCCCCACATGAAGGGCATCGCGTCGTGGTTCCGCGCACGATCGGCCGCCGACGCTCGCACGACGCCGTGATCGTCGTTCGTCGTGTGGCCGTGGGGTCACCGAGGCGCTGTGGTAGGGTGGACGTTGGCCCATGCTCGGTCGCTGTGCAGTCTCGGCATCGCTGGCCTGGGGTCTCCTGGGCGCGTGCTCGGCCGCGACCGAGTATCCGTGCGATGCCGACGTGCAGTGCCTCGACGCCGGCATCGCGGGCATGTGCCAATCGCCGGGGTGGTGCAGCTTTCCCGACGCGGCGTGCCCCTCGGGCCAGCGCTACGGCGAGCTCGCCGGTGACGGGCTCGCGGGGATGTGCGTGCCCGTCGACGACGGCAGCACCGGCGTGGCCGACGACGGGCCCACGACGATGCCGCCGACGACGAACGCCACGACGACCGAGGACGGCAGCGACACCACGCTCACCACCACCACGCCGATCACGAGCGGCGTCGACACGAGTGGAGACGGGTCGACGACGCACGCGGAGAGCACGACGAGCGACAGCGCACCGGGCACGAGCGGTGACAGCAGCACCGGCGCGCCGCCCGAGTGCGCGACGTACGTCGACGACTTCGAGGACGGCGTGATCGGTGCCGAGTGGCAGGTGTTCCTCGCGGATCTGATCTCCGACGAGGGCGGCGCGCGTGTCTTCGTCGTGAGCACCGAGCCACGCGACGAGTATCCGACCACCCAACTCGCCCAGTCGTGGGATCTCACGCAGGGATGGGTGCGCGCGCGTGTGGGGGCACCGCCGACGCAGGCGCAGGAGCAGCTGTTCCTCACGGTGTCGCCGGTCGCGGATCGCAGCGACATCGTGCACTGGTTCCTCGAGGGCGACCTCCTCATCGCGCGCCGCCAGACGATCGGACAGGGCGAGTGGATCGACGTGTTCGAGACCGAGTTCGACGCCGACGCGCATCGATGGCTGCAGATCCGCGGCGACGATGCGACGCTCCACTTCGAGGTGGCCGCGGACGACGAGGTGTTCGAGGAGCTCGCGAGCTACGAGCTCGAGTACGCGGTGGACGACATGTTCGTGAGCATGTCGGCCGGCAACTGGGGCGCGATCGCCCTGGTCGCCGAGCTCTCGTTCGAACAGTTCGAGGTCTGCTCGCCCTGACGGCGGTGGTATCCTTCGACGCGGTGGCGTGCACCATCTACACGTTCGGGCCATTCCGCCTCGACACACGCGAGCGGCAGCTCTCGAAGGACGGAGTCGTCGTGCCGCTGGCCGGAAAAGCGTTCGACACCCTCGTGATCTTCGTCGAGCACGCGGGCACGCTCCTGCGCCAGCAGGATCTGATGGATCGTCTGTGGCCCGATACCTTCGTCGAGCCGAACAGCCTGCAGTCGAACGTTTCGCTCGTTCGACGTGCCATCGAGGGCGTTGCGGGCGTCGAGCTGCAGACGGTGCGAGGGCAGGGGTATCGACTGCTCGCGACGGTCACGGGTGGCGAGGCCGCGCCGGATCCTGGCGCGTTGCGAGGTGCGGCCCAGCGCACGTACTTCTGCAAAGCCGCGGATGGAACGCGGCTCGCGTACGCCACGCTCGGAGCAGGCCCGCCGATCGTGAAGGTCGCCAACTGGTTGAGCCACCTCGAGCTCGATTGGCAAGGCCCGGTGTGGCCCAGCTGGCTCGCGCTGCTCGGGCGGCGTCGTTCGCTCGTGCGCTACGACGCGCGTGGCAATGGCTTGTCGGACTGGAATCCGGCAGCGCTCTCGTTCGAGCACTTCGTCTCGGATCTCGCGACGGTCTTCGACGCCGCCGGCGTCCGGCGTGCGCCCGTGGTCGGCCTGTCGCAGGGCGCCGCTGTGGCCGTGGCCTTCGCGGCGCGCCACCCCGAGCGCGTGTCCGCGTTGATCCTCGTGGGCGGGTGCGCACGCGGTTGGCGAGTGAAGGGCCACGCCACGCTCGACCAGAGGTTCGAAGCGATGATGGTGCTGATGCGCCAGGGCTGGGGCGGGCGCAACCCGGCGTTCCGCCAGATCTTCACGAAGGCGTTCTTCCCGGATGCGACGCCCGAGCTCGCGGATTGGTGGGACGATTTGCAGCGGCGCACCACGACGCCGGACAACGCCGCGGACCTGTTGTCGTGTCTCGGTGACATCGACGTGCGCGAGGAGATGATCCGCGTGAAGGTCCCCACCTTGGTGTTGCACGCGCGCGACGATGCGACCGTGCCGGTCTCGGACGGCATCGAGCTCGCGACCGGCATCGAGGGCGCGCGGTTCGTGCCGCTAGAGAGCGCCAACCACGTCCTCGTCCCGGGCGAGCCGGCGTGGCACCGCTTCGTGGCCGAGGTCGAAGGATTCCTGTCCCAGGAAATCCTCAGCAAAGCCTCAGGTTGACCATGGGGTTTCGGAGCGGTTGCCCGCGTAGGTTGTGGGCAGCCCATGATCGACGCACTCGTTCGTTGGTTGTCGTTGCGCGCTTATGGCGTCCTCACGAGCTCCCTGTTTCGGGCCTCTTCGTCCCCGCAGGCGATGCGGCGGCGTTTCGAGCGGTTCGGCACCACGGCGCGGAAGACGCTGCTGCATCGGCATCCCCATCTGGTCTTCACGGATCACGTGGTCGAAGGGTTGGCGATCGAGAGCGTGCGCGCGAGCGCGTCACCGCGACGGGCGCTGCTCTATCTGCACGGCGGCGCGTTCGTCATGGGCTCGCCCGCGTCGTATCGCAGCCGTGCCGCACGTCTAGCCTACCGCTGCGATGCGGAGGTGTTCGTGCCCGACTATCGACTCGCACCGGAGCACCCGTTTCCCGCCGCGCTCGACGATGCCGTGGCAGCGTGGCTCTACCTGCGCGGGCTCGTGTGCGATCGGCCGATGTTCGTGGCGGGAGACTCCGCGGGCGGTGGACTCGCGCTCGGCTTGTTGGTGGAGCTCCGCCGACGCGGCGACGTGCAGCCCAGCGGGGCAGTGTTGCTGTCGCCGTGGGCGGACCTCGGCGCGCGCGAAGCGGCCGTGCACCATCGCGACCTCTGGCTCTCCCCAACGCACCTCGATCACTGGGCGCGCCACTACGTCGGCGACGCCGACCCTCACGATCCCCGCGTGTCCCCGGCGCTCGCTGATCTCGCGGACCTATGCCCGATGCTGGTGCTCGTCGGGGCCGACGAGTTGCTCATCGGCGATGCGCGCCGCATCACGTCACGCGCCCGGGCCCACGCGACCGACGCCCGACTGTTGATCGGCGAAGGCATGCAGCACGACTGGCCGCTCACGCTGCCCTGGCTCGAGGAGAGCCGGCGTGCATGGCAGGCGATCGCGAGCTTTGTCGAAGAGCGCGACGCGGCGACGAGGACCGCATGATCCGCGCAGCGTCCGTCCTCACCCTCGTGCTCGCGCTCGCGATCGGCACGGCGAACAAGCTGTCGGCCAATCGCCTGTCCGCGAGCGTCGTGCTCAGCGGCGCATCGGCTCGAAGCGTATGACCTCGTGCTCGGTGGTGGCGACGAGGCGCTTGCCTTCGACCTCGAACGTCACGCGCGTGGCGAATCGATCGCAGTGCACTTGATAGGCCCCTTGCGGCTCGAAGCCCACGACGAGCTCGCTTTCACCCGGCGCGAGCTTGGTCGGTGCGTCGGCGGTCGGCTTCAAGCGCGACTTCACCTCGGACGGTGCTCCGCACTCGGAGTCCCCCAGGAACTCGATCCCGCGCACCCGCAGGCGGAGCGCGCGGGCGTGAGGGTTGAACGCGGTGAACGTGGCCGCGCCGATCCTGGCCGAGTCGCCGCCGTGCTCGTGACGATGATGGCTCGTCTCGCCTGCGATCACGACCGGCTTGCCGTCCACGACGACCCGGCTCGCACTCGTGCGCGTGAGATCGTGCCGCTGCACGTACACGGCCTCGGAGTCCATCCATGCCACGAGAAAGCGCGGCGTGTCGTTCGACGGCGCTCGCTCTACCCGCAGCAGATCCTCGTGCAGCGTGATCGTGCAGCGCTTCGGCGGAGGCGTGTCCTGGAGCGGGAGCGTTCCGCAGCCGGCGAGATCGACGTCGCACTCGCGCGCCCATCCGGGCGGCAGCGGGGCGGCGTCCGCGAACGCGAGGCGGGCCGCGCGGCGAGCGATCACGGGGTCGCACGGCGGCTTCTCGTCGTGGTTCTTCATCTCGAGCTCGACGGGCCGGTCGAGCGGCAGCGTGATCGGGGCCGCTGCGTAGAGCTGCTGACCGTACCCGCTGTCGAGCCGCAGCACGTAGTCGCCCGCTGGCAGCTTCACCGGCTTGCACGACTCGACGTAGGCATCGGTCGGCGGCGGCAGCAGCAACGTGCCGCCGGCGTCGACCTTGCGCGGCGGCAGCGGAACGTCGGGGCAATCGGACGGGTGCGGCCACAATCTGCGCGTGCCCAGCTCGCCCTTTCGATCGACGAGATATGCGCCGTGGATCTCGATCGACGCGTTGCTGCGATTGCGGACGACGAGCGCCGGCCCATCGGGCATCGGCGTGTCGACGACGGGCGCTGGCGTCGTCGCCGAGCCCGCGGCCCGGGGAGTCGACGTCGTCGCTTGCTCGGAGAGCGTCGGCGCACCGGCGGACGGATCCGGTCGACACGCGCTCGCGATGGCAAACGAGACGAGGGCTACGCGACGCACCACGCATCGAGGATACGCGATCCCGATCGCGTCGTGATCACGTGTGGCTTTGCACCGTGACGACGACGTTGCCGCGTTTGCGACCGGAGTCGACGTAACGGTGCGCCTCGACGATTTCCTCGAGCGTGTAGCGGCGATCGATCACGATGCGTAGAGCGCCGGCCTGGACGAGCTCGTCGATCAACGGCAGCGCGGCCCGCTTGTCGACGGACATCCCCGTCAGCACCCGCTTGCCGCCCCAGAGCTTGGTCCAGGCCGCGAGCGCGTAGTTGTGCAGCCCGGTGGTGGCCACGAAGCAGCCACGCTCGGCGAGCACGCCCTTGCACCGGGAGAAGGAGCTCTTGCCGACGGTGTCGAACACGACGTCCCACGTCTCGCCCGACTCCGTGAAGTCCTCGCGCGTGTAGTCGACGACCGCGTGCGCGCCGAGCGACGTGACGAGCTCGACGTTCGCGGTGCTGCACACCGCCGTGACGTGCGCGCCGAAGTGCCGCGCGAGCTGGATCGCATACGTGCCGATGCTCCCCGAGGCGCCGATGACGAGCACGCGCTGGCCCGTGCGGATCGCCGCCTTGTCTCGCAGGAAGAAGAGCGCCGTCGAAGCGCCGTCCACGGCAGCGGCAGACTCCTCGAAGCTCTTGCCCGCCGGCTTGCGCGCGAGCGATGCGGTCTCGCGGAGGCACATGTACTCCGCGTTCGCTCCGATCGAGAAGCCGGCGAAACCGAAGACCTCGTCGCCGGGCGCGAAGCGAGTGACCGCGGCGCCGACGGACTCGATCACGCCCGCGAGCTCGATGCCGAGCACCCGCATCCGCGCACGCGGTCGGAACACGCCGATGATCACGCGGCCCCAGAGCGGCTCGCCTCTTCGCATCGCGGCCTCGGCGGAGGTCACGGTCGTCGCGTGCACGCGGATGAGCACCTCGTCGCGCGCGGGAACGGGCTTGGGGACGTCGCGCAGCTCGAGCACCTCGGGGGGCCCGAAGCGCGTGTACATGGCCGCTCGCATCGTTGTGTACACTTTTACTAATACTTTAGTAAAAGTCAAGGATGGTCATGCCGCGCGGTCCGCCACCGGCGGAACCACGGGCGCTCGAACCTTGGTAGCAGTGAACATGCGTCCCTTGCTCCGATCCGTGGCCTTCCTCGTGGTCGTCGCGGGTTGCTCCGGCAGCGAGGACACGCGTGCGGATACCGATGGGGGAGCCTGCGCGCCCGGGCAGCAGGTGAGCTGCGCGTGCCCGGGCGGCGAAGTCGAAGGCGTGCAGGTCTGCAACGCGGACGGGCTCGGCTTCGGCATGTGCATGGGCTGCGACGACGCGAGCACCGGCGTCGTGACCTCGGCCGACGACACGAGCAGCACCACCGATCCGACGGACGCGACCCTCACTGCCGACAGCGCACCGACGACGGACGACGGCGAGTCGACGGGCACGCCCGGCGGATCGGAGACGGGCGGTGACACGTTCGACTGGGCGTGGATCGATCACGGTGGGCCCGCCTATCTCCCGCCGCCCTGCGCGGCGACGGTGGGTGTGGTGGACGGCGTGCTCGTCGATCCGCAGGCGTACTTCTTCTCGCTCGTCGAGGGCACCGATGCCGACGACTGGGAGACCGTCATGAACGCCATCGAGCCGAGTCTGTGGGCGTGCGGCATCGGCCAGCAGCGCGGCTCGCAGGGCAACGTGCGCGGGCGCCTGTTCCTGCCGACCGAGGCGTGCCCCGATGCGTCTCCGCCCGCGGACGATCCCGACGCGATGTTCCTCGGCGTTCGCCAGGAGCGCGCCTGCTGGGCCCACTTCGTCGACGTGTTGATGGACGCGTGACCGTCGACCGTCGGCTGCAACCTGGTCGCAGCCCGTCCGTCTCTTCATCGGACATCCACCGATGCACGACGACGAGATGAGCGTGGAGTTCAAACGCTTCCTCGTGATGTGCGCGGGATTCTGCACGGTCATCGGGACGCTGGTGCTGAGCGGCACGACCGGCCTCATCGACTGGCTCTACGCGTACCACCGCATCGTCGTGCCGATGCCGACCGGAGCGTTCCTGATCGGGATCCTCGCGGGCTCCGGGTTCGGCATCGCGGGGTGGTTCCTCCTGCGTCTGCGATTCACGACGCACATGCTGAAGGCCATCGTGCTCGCGATGGTGGCCTCGTATGCCGTGCTCGTCGTCACCGAGTACGTCCAGAACGCTCCCAGCGACATGGGCTTCTTCGAGTACTTCGACACGTCGACGCAGCTCGCGTCGCTGTCCACGACCGAGCGCTTCGCGGATCGCAGCGCCACCCCGAAGGCGCTGGGCATCAACGGCTACGGCTTCCGATTCCTCGAGCTGTTCGGCCTGACGTTCGGCGCCATGGGTGCGCTGTTCATCGTGCCGGCGACGCTCGCTCGAGCCGGCCAGCTCCCGCGTTGACCGTCTTCGGCCCGGCGCGTTGCTCGTGCGCCGCAACGCGGAGTCGATGCGTCACGACGGTGGTGCGGGATCGTCGGGCGGCGGATCGGGCGGCGACGGGTCGGGCTCGGGCTCGGACGGCTCGGGCGTGGGCTTCGGCGTCGCGGGAGGCGGGTCCGCCACGGGCGACTCGCCGTCGTCGAGCTCGGACACGCTCGGGAGCCGCGACGGTGTCGTCGTCGCGGGCGCGGCGGTCGGCACCGGCACGCGCGGCAGCGGACCCGCTTCGCGCTCGCGCACGCGTGCGGTGGGCTCGGACGGCGTCGGCACGGCGGGGTCGGGCGCGACCTCGATGGGCTCCGGCGTGTCCGGCTCCGCAAGCGTCGGCAGCTCTCGCAGCTCCCGCGGTGGGGGCTCGGGCGTCGGCTCGCTCGCCGGTGTCGGCGGTGCGGGATCCGGCGTCGCGTCGACGGCCGGCGTGGCGTCGTCGTTCTCGCGCGCCAACCACACGCTCACCGCCGCGAGCGCGCCACCACCGACGATCACGCCGAGCGCGAATCGCATCCAGCCGCCGCTTCGTCGCTCGTTCGACGCACGCGTGGACGTGAGCGCGTCGAGCAACGCGTTCATGTCGGGGAAACGATCGTCCTTCTTCACCGAGAGGCCACGCGCCATCGCGCGTCGCACGACCTCCGGCAAGCCGGGCAGCTCGGGCGGCAGCCCGGGCAAGCCCTCGACGATGGCGTGCATGAGATCCGGCACCTCTTCGCCCTTGAACGGGCGGTGGCCGTACAGCGCCTCGTAGAGCGCGACGCAGAAGCCGAACTGATCCGTGCGACCGTCGGTGGGCTGCAGCAGGAACTGCTCGGGTGCCATGTACGCCGGCGTGCCGTGCACGCTGCGCGTCATCGTGGCGAGGAGCGCGTCGCGGCCGGTGATCGTGAGCGGTGGCCGGTCGTCGGGCTCGGTCGGCTCGATCGCTTCGCCCACGCGCGCCGCGAGCCCGAAGTCGAGCACCTGCACGGTGCCGTCCGCCCGCACGAGCACGTTGCCGGGCTTGAAGTCGCGGTGCACGAGCCCCGCGGCGTGGACCGCCGCGAGCCCCTGACCCGCGGAGATGAACGCCTCGACGATCTCTCGCCAGGTCCTGCGATCGCGCTCGAGCCACTGATCGAGCGTGTCGCCTTCGACGTATTCCATCGCGATCCAGACGCGCCCCTCGTGCATGCCGACGTCGAACACCATCACGAGGTTGCGGTGCGACACGCGTGCGAGCGCCTGCGCCTCGCGGAACATGCGGCGCTGCTGCGCTTCGGCTTGGCGCCCCTCGGCGGGGCGCAACACCTTGATCGCGACGACGCGCGCGAGCCCAGGATCCTCGGCGGCGTACACGACTCCGACGCCGCCTTCACCGATGCACTTGACGATCCGGTAGCGCCCGACGACGTCGCCGGGCTCGAGCATCCCCAGTGTCTCGCCGTCGGGGGGGCCGCCCGCGGGCTCGGCGTCGTCCGACAGCTGCGGGTCGTTGGGCTCCATCGCGCCGAACCGAGTCTATCAGCGGGCCCTAGGTGCGTGCGGCACCGCGACCCGTTGCCGCCATGCCGCACTCGCTGTCGCCTCCGCGTCGACTCGTCGATCGGGCCGGCGGGATCGACGACGGGCCGAGGCCGGCGAGCAGACAGAGCGCGGGGATGGCGAGGCCGAGGAGGATCGTCTTGGTGCTTCGCAGGTCACGCGAGTCACTTCGGTTCGCTGAAGTCGAGATCGAGGCTCTCGATCGCACCGCCCGAGACTTCGGCGAGCCGCTTGGAGAGCGCCTCGGCGCCGAGCGTCCGCAGCCGCGACTCGAGGTCCAGGTCGGCGATGCCTTTCACGTCCCGCTCCGAGATCGTCATCTCCTTCGGCGTCTCGGTGTGCACCGCGAGCTTGCACACGGGAGCTCCCTCCGAGACGAACACGCCGACGACGTCGACGCTGCCGGCCTTGTACGTTTGCAACGTCTCGTTGGTCTCCGGCCGCACGATGCCGGTTTCGCGGATCACCACGAGCTGCTTCGTGTCCTTGATCGTCTGCACTGCCTTGGCGATCCCCTCGTCGTCGCTGCCGTTCGGGTTGCGCTTCTCCAGCGCGCGCCAGACCGTGTGCGAGTCGTACGCCGAGACCTTCCAGCCCGTGGCGCCCTTCGACGACGCGAGCGTGTCCACCGTACCGCCGCCGATCGCGAGCGGACGCTTGGGCGACTTCGACAGCAGCGCGCTCGTGCACTCGGGGACGCCGGCGAGCTGGGCCTCGCCGACGAGGTCCGCGAAGGGAATCAGCGCCTTCGCGACATGCTGGTCGGCGGTCTTCGCGATCCCTTCGGCCTCGACCGCCGCCTTCTGCGTGGCGGCATTCTTCGCCTCGGCCTCCGCCAGCGCCTTTTCGTGCTGCTCCCGCTCGGCCGCGGACGGCCCACAGGCGAGCGCATGGACGAGGAGCATGGAGAACGCCACGCCGGCGCGACGGCGGGCATGCGCGAAGGGCATCGATGCGAGAGTGTCGTGCATCGAATGCATGGTACACCGCGCGATTGCGCGTCACACGGCGGTGCAATGGCCGAGATCGTCGAGCCAAGCGGCCGGGCTGCCGTCGGGAAAGTACGGCACGCAGCTCCCCGCCGCGCATGCGTTCGCGCCCACGGTCAAGTCGCAGAACGAAACGCAGCAGTTCTCGAGGCCCTCGGGGCACGAGACGTCGCGCCCCGCGGAGCAGAAGAGTCCCGGATCGCAGACGTTCAAGAACTCGCACACCTCGCCCGGCCCACCATACGGACCCCCGGCATCGTTCACGCACACGAACACGTCGTTGTACACGCAGACGTATCCCTCGACGCACGCTTGGGGCGACAGTGGATCGCACTGTCCGATCGGCGGCTCGTCGTCGACGCTCCCTTCCGAGGTGCTCGATGCGTCGGCGGTCGTCGTGCCCGCGTCTTCGGAGCCGCTCGTGTCGCCGTCTTCGGTGGACTCGCCACCGGTCTCTTCGTCGCCTTCGGCGTCGTCGCTCTGCGAGTCGTGGGCTGGCCCGATGCTCGTCGGTCCCGGCCCCACGACGCGCTCGCCCGCGCCGCAGGACGCGAGCAGCAGGCCCAGCGCCACGGTGCTGCGTCGACTCATCCCCAGGGGTGTTGCACCCGAGGGCGTCAGGTTCCCGACCGCATCGCAGCCGGCTCAGGGCGCGGCCAAGAGCACGCTGATCGAGCCGGCAGCGAACGTCGCCGCGACCACGTCGTCGACGGGACGGATCGCGGGGACGGCTCCCACTCAGGGGGCATGAACGCCACGAGGTTGCTGTTGCTCGCCCTTTGCGCGCCGCTCGCTGCGTGCGACTTGCTCGACGTCGAGGACGATCCCACCTCGGCCGAGGACGACGACGGTGGAGAATCCGACGACGACGACGACGACGGCGAGGACGAGGATTCCGCCGGCGAGGAGCCGGCCGGGGACGAGGCGAGTGACGGGGAATCCGGCGGTGCTGATGAAGCCGACAGCAGCAGCGGCGGCGACGGCTCCGACGACCCGCCGACCGACATCCCCGCGGAGCTCGTCGGGTCCTGGTACACCGGCAACGGCGAGACCCACCTCGAGACGCTGGATCTGTTCACGGACGGCACGTATCAAGAGGAGCGGAAGGGCGAAGGGCCCATCGACGGCTGCTACACGCTCTACACGCACCAGCTGTCGGGCGAGTACACCGTGAGCGGCGACGCGATCGTGCTGCATCCGACGACGTCGCATCTCTTCGTCGACGCGTGCGGCACCGCCGAGGAATCGGACGAGCTGCCCGACGACGGTGTGTTCGACTTCCAGCTCGGCGCGGACGAGTGGGGCTACACGCTTCGACTCACGCCGGACGGTGGTGAGTGGAAAGACTCGATCCTCTACCACCGGCTCTGACCGAGCGCGCCATCCCTGGCCGGTCGAGCAGGGCGAGCACGCATCGCCCGAGCCTACCGCGACCCGGCGTGCTCCCGTCTCGGCGCCGGCTCGCTCGCGCGCGATACGATCGGTCTGCGCTCCTCGAGCTCGGCGGCGGGGGCGTCCGGAGCCGGCAAGTCGATGGTCTCGAGCTCGATCCCACGCGACTTCGCGTTCTCTGCGAAGTCGTGGATGATCTCGAGGACGTCACGGTCGAGCCAGCGCGCCTCCGAAGCGTCGACCATGACGTGCGCTCCGTCGGGTAGGTCGTGGAGCATCCGCTTCACCCCGGCTTTGTTGAGGAACGTGACGTTCTCGCTGAGCCGGATGTGAGTGCGCCGCCGTGCGCCGCTCTCTCGCAGCGTCGTGACGAAGAACGGAGTCTTCGCGTTGGCGCGCAGGATGAAGAAGATGCCGGCCGCCATGCCGATCGCGACACCCGTGAGCAGGTCCGTGAACACGATCGCCACGACGGTGATCACGAACGGCAGGAACTGATCGAGTCCTCGCCGTCCCATTTCACGGAAGAGGTGCAGCGGCGTGAGCTTGTAGCCGACGTGGAGCAGGATCGCCGCGAGCGCGGCGAGCGGTATGCGATTCACGACGCCGGCGAGCGCGAGCACGCTGACCAGCAACAGCACGCCATGGATGAACGCCGCCATCCGCGTTCGACCGCCCGAGTGCACGTTCGCCGAGGTGCGCACGATGACGGCCGTCATCGGGATGCCGCCGATGAGCCCGCACACCACGTTGCCCATGCCCTGCGCGCGCAGCTCGCGGTCGGGGTCGGACTGGCGACGGAAGGGATCGAGCCGATCGGCGGCCTCGATGCAGAGCAGGGTCTCGATGCTCGCGACGATCGCGAGCACCACCGCCAGCTTCCACACCTTCCCGATCGAGATCGCCGAGACGTCCGGGAAGCTCAGCGTGCCTGCGAACCCGTCCTCGCGCAGCATGGGGATCTGCACGAGGAGCTCGTGCTCGTTCGCGAGCGCGGGCGCGAATGCGCGGAACGCCTCGTTCAGACCGATGCCCGCAACGACGACGAGCAGCGGGCCAGGCAACCAGTTCGGCTTGCGATTCGGCGGCAGACGACCGTGTCCGACGAGGATCGCAAGGCCGACGATCGCGATGATGCACGCGCCCCAGTGCAGATGCTCGACGGCTGCGACGAGCTCGCTCAGCGTGTTGCGCCCGTCGAGCTGCTCGAAGAAGAAGTCGCCTTCGTAGTCCGGATCCCAGCCGACGGCGTGCGGGATCTGTTTGAGCACCAGGATGACGCCGATCGCGGCCAGCATTCCTTTGATCACCGTGGACGGGAAGTAGTAGGCGATGACGCCCGCGCGCACGCATCCGAGCAGGAACTGGAGCACGCCGGCGATCACGAGCGCCATCAGGAATGCCGGGAAGCCGACGCCTTGGATGCCGTCGAACACGATCACGGTGAGGCCAGCCGCCGGTCCACTGACGGCGAGCGACGAGCCGGAGAGCCACGAGACGAGCAATCCCGCCACGATTCCCGTGACGAGACCCGCGAACAGCGGGGCGCCGGACGCGAGCGCGATGCCGAGGCACAGAGGGAGTGCGACGAGGAAGACGACGAGGCCGGCGGGACCGTCGTGGCGGAAGTTCCTCCTCGGAGACAGGTTGGCGGAGATCCACGATGCGCTCGGCGGCGCTGCGCCCACGTCGTTCACGCCGCGCTCACTCCCCGACCGCTGCAGTCGCGTGGTTCTGGCCCAGCGACGCGAACGCCCCCGTTTCGGGACGATAGCTGTGCACTTCACCGGTCTCGATCTTGTAGACCCAACCGTGGAGGTTCACGCGTTGCGCCACGATCGCGGAGTGTACCGCCGGGTGGGTGCGCAGGTTCTCGAGCTGTACGAGCACGTTCTCCTGGGCTGCGACGTTGAGCAGCGCATCGCCCTGCACGTCGCCGTAGTGCTCGAGCAGCAACCGTCGCGTGGCCTCCGCATGCCCGAGCCACGCATCC
Organism: uncultured Nannocystaceae bacterium; assembly: GCA_964468635.1. GTDB lineage: Bacteria > Myxococcota_A > Polyangia > Nannocystales > Nannocystaceae > Xiheibacterium. The sequence goes on along the minus strand of CAYXVR010000015.1, from coordinate 29,915 downwards.
ACGGCCGGCATCTGCGCCCGGATTCCGGGATCGAAGAGCGCGCTCATCGCCCCGCAGCCGGTATGACCGCAGATGACGATGTCGCGGACCTTCAGCCCCTGGACCGCGTACTCGATGGTCGCGACCTCTCCGCACGCGACGGCGCCGTATGCCGGCACGATCGCGCCTGCATTGCGCATACAGAACAGCTCGCCGGGAGCCGATTGCGTGATGAGGTTCGGCACGATTCGGCTGTCCGAGCACGTGATGAAGAGGACCTCGGGCGACTGTCCGCGGGCGAGCCGTTCGAACAGCGCCCGTTGGTTGCCGAAGATGTGGTTCTGGAAGTGATGGAGGCCTTGGATGAGCTTGTACATGTTCGCGGTTGCCGCTTGGGCCGCGCCGCCGATTCTCGGCGCGGGTGATGGACGAAGGTCCGCGCGTTGCCCGAGGGCGAACGCGCGACGACACGGGACGAACGGTCGCGGCGCAGCGCGTTCACGAGGACGCGCTGCGGCTCCGTACGATCAACCGATCGAATCTTCGTCGGGCGGGGCTGCGGATCGCGGGACTCGGACTTGCGGGCGCACGCGCATCGGCGTGGCCGGAGCGGGGGATCGCATCGCCGGTCGATCGAACGCGATCTGGATCGCGGTTTCGCTCGCGTAATGACGGCGCGAATGGTCGCGCCCGGTCGTGCGCACGTGGGCCGCTTCGCCCTCGCCTCGCTCGCCGCACTCCTCGACGACTTCCTTCTCGGCCTCGGCCTCGCGGGCCGTTGGCCGCACCGGCGCGAATGTGCCGACGAGGAATCCGAAGAGCAGGGCGACCCGCGCGACCGGGCCGAGCACGAAGCGCCGCAGCACTCCGGCACGAGCGCATCGACGTCGGTGCGCAGCGTCGGTCACCCGTCTGGACATACCCCGATCGGCGGCCAAGCGCCAATGGAGGGGCGCATTCCCCTCCCGGCAGCGGCTCGGTCCCGCCCCGGCGCCATGGCCGCGCGGCGTCAGGTGTTCACGGAACGAGATGATCGGCGGCCGAGAGCACCGCGGCGTAGTCGGGATCGGACTCGTCGAGCGGGTGCACCCAGTGTGCGTCGTCGCCTTCGTGCTCGATGCGCAGCGGGACGATCTCGAGCGCCGGCTCGCGGCCGGGCTCGAGCTCGACGCGTGCGAGGATCGAGAGGTCGTTGCGGAAGGGCTCGTGGGGATTGGTGTAGTCGTCGATGAAATCGGCGGTGCCGTGCAACACGAGCGTGGGTCCCTGGCGTTCCACCGGAAGGATGTGATGCGCGCTGGTGCCGACGATGACGTCGGCACCGGCGTCGGAGAGATCCACCGCCTGCGCCTGCATCCAATCGATCGGCCACTCCGTCACCCAGTTCTGCCCCCAGTGCAGCATGAGGACGACCCAGTCGACGTGCGGACGGAGCTCTCGCACCGCCGCGACGAGCTCGGACGCATCGTCCGAGTCGAACTGGAACATCCCCGGCGAGTCGGCGGTGGCCGCCCACGTCGTGTCGCAGCTGCACACGCTCGACGCCGAGATGAAACCGATCGTGACGCCGTCGGCCGTGGTCACGACGAGTGGCGCACGCGCCTCGTCGGCATCCGCGCCCGCGCCGGCCCGCAGGAAGCCGTTCGCATCGACCGACTCGAGCGTTTCGAACAGGCCCGCGACACCGAAGTCGAGGATGTGGTTGTTCGCCAGCGACACGACGCGCGGCACATCGGGATCACCCGGGATGCTGCCCAGGGCCGAGGTCGCGTGGCGGGGGTCGAGCTTGAAGTTGAAGTTCTTGCCCAGCCAGATGTCGTCCGAGACGGTGATCGTGGTCTCGAGGTTGAATGCGATGACGTCGGCATCGCTCATCGCATCGTCGAGATCACGGAACGCGCGGTAGCTCGGGTCGGCCTCGTAGATGCCGTTGAAGTCGCGCCCGAGCATCGCGTCGCCCGCGAGCACGAGCCGCGCGGAGCCCGAGGGATCGGGGCGCACGGGCGCCTCCTCCTCGGACGCGCACGCGAGCGCCAGCGCTGCGGCGGCGATCGACGCGAGACGCGGGTGCGTCGACGTGTGCGGCATCCGGTCCGAGACTACTCGCGGATCCACACGCGGTCGAGTGTCGCGGTCATCGGGTCGTCGTAGTTGGCATCGTTGAAGCGCACGTAGTATTGGCGCGTGGCGTCGCTCTCGAACGCGATGTCGCCGAGGTTGTGCTCGCCGTTGGTGAACTCGACCGAGAAGCCGGCGAGGAACGTGAGCGTGGTGGCTGGCTGTCCGATCTTCACCTGGGCGGTGCGTTGGGAGGAAGTTCGCCTCGCGGTGTCGCTCGTCTTGCCGTTGTGGCCACTCGCGATCCACGCGTAGTCCAGGGTCACCCAGTAGTCGATCGGCTCGTTGCCGCGGAACTCGACGCGATACGTGCGCTCGTCGGCGCTCGGACGGATGGACAACACCTTCACGCGGTGGTCCTCGCCGTTCTTCGTGAGGATGTCGAAGTTCACGAGCACGAGCCGCTTCGACCCCGCGAGCTCGCTCGGAGGCGGCTTGACCGCGAGCGAGCACGTGCCGCGGCAGTCGCCCTGCGTGCGAAACCAGCGGTAGTAGTCCCAGCCCGCGTAGCCGGCCCGCATGCTCATGTCGTCGTCGCCGTTCTGATCCGCGAGCTTGCCACGGGCCTGGCCATCCTTCTGGATCATCGCGATCGCTTTGACCTCGTGGTCCCCGTTCGTGTAACGGAGTCGGAATCCGGTGAGCGCGGGATTGGTCAGCCCGTTCAACGTGGCCACCGCGAACGCCTTGCCCTCGGCCTCGACGGTGCGGGGCACGGTGTCGGTGGTGGAGACGGCGGCGGACACGACCAGCGCGGCAGTGATCGGCAGGAGCGGCATGCGGGTGGGGTACCCCGAGGGGACCCGAGCGTTCCCGGGCTCGGTCGGCGTCAGGACTGGGCCGACTCGAGCGCGCGGATCACCGCGAGCGCGTTGTCGAAGCGGCAGTCGGGGGTCTTCGCGAGCAATGCCTCGAGAATGGCGTCGAGCTCGGAGGACGCCGCGTCGGGACAGCGCTCGGCCAGGGACGGCACGGGGGCGTGCAGGTGCAGGTTCCACATCACCGGCACCTCGTCGCTCTCGAAGGGCAGTCTGCCGGTGAGCATCTCGAACAACATGACGCCCATCGAGTAGAGGTCGGTCCGCGCGTCGACCTCGTGGCCGAGGATCTGCTCCGGCGGCATGTAGCCCGGCGTCCCGAACACCATGCCGGTGATCGTGAGGCGCTGGCACTCGGCCGGACCGAGCACGTTCTGCATCATCTTCACGAGCCCGAAGTCGATGAGCTTCGCGGCGGCGGATCCGGAGCTGCGATCGATCAGCACGTTGTCGGGCTTGAGATCGCGATGCACCATTCCCAGCTGGTGTGCGTAATGCAGGGCGCTCAGCATCTGCTTGGCCAGCCGGATCGCCTCGTTGCGCGGCAGCCGACCGCGATCGAGCAGATGCGCGAGCGGCTCGCCCTGCACGAGCTCCATCACGAAGAACAACTCCCCACCCGTGGTCGCGCCGACGGCATGCAGCGATGCGATGTTCGGATGCGACAGCATCGCCTGCGCCGAGGCCTCACGCTCGAAGCGCATCATCAGAGCAGAGGTCGCCGCGACCTCGGCGTGAAGGCGCTTGATCGCCACGACCCCACCCGTGCGATCGTTCGCGCGGTACACCGTGCCCATGCCGCCCTCGCCGACGATGCCGACGACCTCGTAGCGATCGAGAAGAACGTCGCCGACCCGCACGCGAACCCACACCGAGGATAGCCGAGTTCGTCGCGGTATCCCGGTTTGACAGGCGCCGGAGAGTTCGAAGATCCTCGTTCGCGTGCGGTGCTGCGACATCGCGCGCCGAGCGTGACGAGCGTGACCGACGCAGATGAACGTGCGGCGCTCCAAGCCCTCGTCGGCAGCACATTGCAGGGGCGCTACCGCATCGACGCGCTGCTCGGCATGGGCGGCATGGGCGGTGTGTTCCGGGCGCGACACCTGGGTCTCGCACACGACGTGGCGATCAAGGTGCTCCGCTCGGGGATGCGCTCCGGACACATCGCACCGGCGAGGTTCGAGCGCGAGGCCCGCAGCGCGTCGCGCCTCGACCACCCGAATTGCGTGCGGGTCACGGATTTCGGCGAGCTCGAGGACGGCGCGAAGTTCCTCGTGATGGAGCTGCTGGCTGGGGACGAGCTACGGAGCCGACTCGGTGCGCCGTGGAATCCGGCCGACGCGATCGATGTCGGCCTGCAGATCCTCGACGGGCTCGAACACGCGCACGCACGTGGTGTCGTGCATCGGGATCTCAAGCCCGAGAACGTCCTGCTCGACGTCGACCATCGCGGGAAGCAACGCGTCAAGCTCGTCGACTTCGGGATCGCGAAGCTGCTCGAGGGCGAGGACGAATCCGAACCGAAGCTGACGCGCACCGGCATGATGTTCGGCACGCCACGCTACATGAGTCCGGAACAAGCCGGGGGTGGCAAGGTCGACGCGCGCACGGATCTCTACGCCGTCGGATTGCTGCTCTACGAGATGCTCGCCGGACGCCCTCCCTTCGAGGCAGAGGACGTCGGGGCGATCATGCGCATGCACGTGCTGACGCCTCCACCGGATCTGCCCGCGAGCGTTCCCCCCGCACTCGTCGCCGTCGTGATGCGCTTGCTCGCGAAGAGCCGCGCCGATCGCTTCGCGAGCGCAACGGACACGATGGCCGCACTCGAGCGCGCGCGAACGCAGCCGACGACGCCGCCGATCGCCCCACCGACGACGCCGACCCACGAGCTCCCCCTGCGAGACGTTTCATCGAGACAGCTCTCGTCGCGGCAGCTCCTCGCGGCCGGGGCGCTCCTCGCCGTCGCCGTCGTCGGCGTGATCGCGCTCGCCCTTCGCGGGGCGAGCACACCGACGCCGACATCGGACGCTGCGCCGATCGCTGCACCGCGCGAGCCCATGGTGGCCCGACCCGCCGAGCCCCCGGCCTCGCGGCCGATGGCGCGGGGCGTGGACGTGTGCCGCGGGGACGAGTGCGAGTGCGAGGACGAGGACGAATGCAACCTGCAGTGCGGGGACGGTTGCAAGATGGAGTGCAAGGACGCTCTCGGGTGCAGGCTGCAGTGCGGCGAAGACTGCAAGGTCGAGTGCGAAGGCCGATCCGAGTGCACGATCGACGTCGGAGACGACGCGAAGGTGGAGTGCAAGGGCTCGAGTCGGTGCAACGTGAACTGCCGCGGCGCGTGCACGGTCGGCTGCAAGGGCAACACGCGCTGCGAGCTGAGCTGTGCCGACGGCGATGTGCCGCTCGACTGTGGCAAGGACAAGCGCGCCTGCGGGCGCTGTCGCTGAAATCGCGCGCGACTGGTGCCAACGGTACGGGGTGAGCAGTGGTCGCAATCACTTCGGCCGTCGACTGCGGCTCGATGCGCGAGTTCGCCGACGCGTGCGTGATACGCTCGCGCCGATGCACCTGCGCCGATCGATCCCTGCCGTACCCGTGCTCGCGTTCCTCGTAGCTCTCACCGCATGCCAGAAGAAGGACACGAAGGCCCCCGGAGCTGCCGACATCGCCGTCCCGCCCGCGACGTTCGCTTCGACGGTCGAAGCGCCGAAGGTCATCGCCGAGTGCGAGCTGCAGAGCAAGCTGCCGGCGTGGCTGAACGAGTTTGCTCCGAACGCAGCCCCGGGCGCTGCGGCGGCCGCCGGCAAGGTGCTCACGATGGAGATCACCCATGTGATGGGCTTCGGCGGAGGTCTGTACTCGGGCCCGAAGCAGATCGTGGTCAAGGGCACGCTCACCGAAGGCGGTCAGGTCAAGGGCACCTTCGAGGCCAAGCGCACCACCGTCACCGGCGGTGCGTTCGGCGGGTACAAGGGCACGTGCTCGCTGCTGCACCGCACCGCCAAGGCCGTCGCGAAGGACGTGAGCGAGTGGCTCCCGTCGCCGACGATGGACGCGAAGCTCGGCGAGACCTGATCGCCACGTGAGCCCGATCAGATCCTCGCGGCGGCGATGAACGCCGCGAGCAGCTCGACGTTCGTGTTGAAGGTGAGGCTACGGATCTCGCCGTCCTCGACCCAGCGGCCTTGGTCGTCGAGCGCGTCGACGACGAGGTCGGCTCCGGCCTGGAGCTCTTGCCAGCTCGGCGACTGCGGTGGTTCCCCGTTCGCGACGCGCTCGAGCTCCGCCTCGATCTCCGGCAGCCGCGACGGCTGCTTGAAGCCGTAGTGCGTCGGGAGATCCGAGTCGTCGTAGGTGAGCTCGTAGTCGCTCGTCATGTAGAGCGGCGTGTTCGTCTCGAGCTCGTAGAACCGCGCCAGACGCCCGTCGACCAAGAGGCTCTGCTCGAGATACGCGAGCGCCTCGGGTACCGGGGCGAGCCACGCATCGTCGCCCGTGTACTCGGCGATCGCGATCAGGGCCTCCATCGCGTCCTGCGATTCCCAGCCCGTCACCGCCGGGGGCTCGAACTTGCGGGCCCACGCGGGATGCATGTCCGCATCGTATTGCTGCGCCCACGCGGGCTGCGGATCGGGCATCTGCGACAGGAGCAGGAACTCGCCGAGATCGATCAGCGCGTCGCGGTACGCCGGGCGTCCGTAGACCTCGTGGGCCGCGACGAGGGCACCGACCAACGTCCCGGGGATCGCGTCGTTGAGCGTGTAGTGCCACCAGTAGTCGCCGCCCGGGTACGTGGCAGGATACGGGCCGTCGTAGTAGCGGGCCTCGATCACCGGCCGCACTTCGACGGGCTCGTCGAGCCAGATCTGGCCGAAGCCCCCATTGGCGTACTGACCGTTCGCGAGCATCCGATCCAGCGCGTACCCGACGGCTTCTTCGAGCGCCGGATCGCTGTGGCCCATCGTTGCGTCGAGGCGTGACAACAGACGGATCACCGACTGCGAGGTGTCGTCGTCGAGCTGAGAGTTGTTCTTGCCGCTGCCCATGCCGTTTCGATAGTCGGCGCTGAGTGATCCCTCGGGGTCGAAGTCGATCGCCTTCTCCCAGCCACCCGAGCGCAGCTGGCCGTAGAGCAGGGCGGTGGCCGACGCGTGCGCGGCCTCGAGATACCAGGGGTCGCACGTCGCCTGATACGCGTGCAGATAGGCCATCGCCACGGCCGGCGTGCCCGGTGGCTGCACCCAGATCTGATCCTGCGTCGCGTCGCCCTCGCCCCAACGCTGTTGGAGATCCTCGCTGACGCGCCACACGTATCCGTCGTGCGTCGCGACCTGCTCGCGGAAGAACGTCGCCGCCGCCTTCAGCGCGGCGATCGCCGGCTGCGCTTCGGGAACGAACTCGGGCGGCGAGTCGCACGAGCGTGGCACGGGTGGAGGCTCGCCGCTGGACGAGTCCGCCGAACCGTCGTCACCATCACCCGAGGATCCGTCGCTCGCCGATTCCGGACCGGTGGAGGCCGTGGACGACGCGGTGCCGGTGCCTCCGTCGTCGCCGTCTCCGACCGCGGGCCCGCGATTCTCCGCACCACACGCTGCGATGAAGGCGACGACGACCAGTCGCGTCGCGCGAGCAAGGACGAGGAACGAAGACCGGCGCCGCACGAGGACCTCCCCGCGGCGGGTGCTCGCCGCGGTCGCCGTGAGTGGCCGGAGCCCCGCGATTCGTTACGCCGGCTGTTCTCATTCGGGGCCGGTGCCGGGCGGATGCGGGCCAGTCGCGGATTCCGTCGGCGTCACGTGGGGGGGTGCGACCGAGGTGACCGGTGGCGCGACGTCCTCGAGCGACCGCTGTTCGGCGTCGACGCCGAACAACCACGCCACGACGCCACCGGCGAACATGAGCCCGGCGCTGGCGAAGTACGCGATCGCCAGCGGGAGTCGCGTGACGACCTCGCCGGTCGCCGGATCCTTCGCAGCGCCGATGATCGCCCCGAAGATCGTGGGCGCCGACGCGCCGACGCCCTGCGAGATCGCGAACAAGAGTGCGATCGACTGCGCGCGGAGCTCCACGGGGAAGATCTCGCTGACGGTGAGGTATGCGGACGAGGCTGCAGCGGATGCGACGAAGAAGATCACACACCACAGCAGCGTCTGCGTCTGGGCGTCGAGCAGCCCCCGAGCGAAGAGCCATGCCGTGATCGCCAACAGGATCGCGGACGCGTAGTAGGTCGCTGCGATCATCTTGCGACGGCCGATCGTGTCGAAGAACCGCCCGATCGCGAACGGACCCAGCAGATTTCCGGCCGCGAACGGAAATATGTACCACCCGACCGATGCGCTCGGCACGTCGTAGAAGTCGCGGAGCACGAGCACGTAGGTGAAGAAGATGGCGTTGTAGAGGAACGACTGCGTGATCAGCAACGTCGCGCCGAGGAACAGCCGCCGCAGGTACTTCGTCACGAGCACCGTGCCCACCTCGAGGAGCCCGATCTCGTGCCGCCGCAGCGTGATTTCATGGGCCGGGTCGACGTCGTCGAGCTCCACGCCCCTCGCACGCAGGTCGGCCTCGATGCGCGCGACGGTGGCTTCCGCCTCTTCTGCGTGGCCGTGCGTGAGTTGCCATCGTGGGCTTTCCGGGATGAACCTGCGCAGCGGCCAGATCGCGAGGCCGATGATCGGCCCGATCAAGAGCGCGAGTCGCCAGCCCCAGTCGATCGCGACGATGTCGGGATCGAGGACGACGAGCTGCGCGGCCGCAGCCAGCATGGCACCGCCCCAGTACGTGCCAGCGACGGCGATGTCGACCCGGCCGCGGTACTTCGCCGGCGTGAGCTCGTCGATGGCGCTGTGGATCGCCGCATACTCGCCGCCGATCCCCATCCCCGCGATGAACCGCGTCGCGACGAAGAACCAGGTCGTCCACGACAACGCCGTGAGCGCGTTCGCGATCAGGTAGAGGGCGAGCGTGACGATGAACAGGCGCCGCCGTCCGAGCCTGTCGGCCTGGCGACCGAACCAGAGCGCGCCGACGACCTCACCGGCGAGATAGACCCCGGCGCTCATGCCGATGGTCTCCGCGTCGAGTCCGAGCGTCTCCTCGTGCCGCAGCGTGTCGCCGATGGCACTCGCGAGCCCGATCTCGATGCCGTCGAGCACCCACGTGATCCCGAGCGCGATCACGACTCGCCAGTGGAAGCCGCTCCACGGCAGCCGATCCATGCGAGCCGGCACGAGGCTGCGGATCTCGGTCACCGCGATAGCGTGCGCCGCGAGGACGGATACGCAAGGCCGGCCGGTGTCGAGTGGTTCCATTCATCCGAGACCTGGTACGCTGAGCGACGCACGGCGATGGCGGCAGCGGTCGACCCTTTCGCGCCCGCGAGCTTGGGACCACTGCGACTGCGCAATCGGATCCTCAAGAGCGCGACGTTCGAGGGCATGAGTCCGGACGGTGTGCCGTCGCCGGCGCTCGTCGAGCACCATCGAACGATCGCGCGCGGCGGCGCAGCCATGACGACGCTCGCGTACGTCGCAGTCGCGCCCGAAGCTCGGACGTTCGCCGATCAGATCGTGGCGTCGGATGGGGCGGTGGCTCGACTACGCGTACTGACGGATGCCGTGCATCGCGAGGGCGCAGCCGCCTCGATCCAGCTGGGCCATTGCGGCGCGTTCACGAAGCTCCGCGCGTCCGGGATGCCTCGCGGTCCGTCGCCGGGGCTCAATGTCTATGGGATCGCCCACGGGCTCCCGCTGGCGCGATCGATGACGCCGGGCGAGATCACGGACGCGATCGAGGCGTTCGAGCGCGCCGCTCGACATGCCCGCGAGGCGGGGTTCGATGCCATCGAGCTCCACCTGGGCCACGGGTATCTGCTCAGTCAGTTCCTCAGCCCCGCCACGAATCGTCGACGGGATGCCTGGGGCGGCAGTCGAGAGGCTCGCATGCGATTCCCCGTCGAGGTGGTGAGACGCGTGCGGGCGGCCGTTCCCGACCTCGCGGTGCTCGCGAAGATCAACCTCAGCGATGGCATCGAGGGTGGAGCCGAGATCGAGGACGCGGTGGCCCTCGCGCACGCGCTGCGCGACGAAGGCGTCGACGCGATCATCGGCAGCGGCGGTTTCACGAGCAAGAACGCGTTCTATCTCCTGCGCGGCCGCGCCCCGATCTCCGAGATGATCGCCGCCGAGCGCCACCCCTTGCAGCGGTGGGCCCTGCGGCTGCTCGGGCCGCGGGTGATCCGGAGCCTTCCGTTCGAAGAGCTGTTCTTCGCCCCGCAGGCCCGCCTGCTGCTCGACGCAGTTCGGGTCCCGATCGTGCTGCTCGGAGGTGTCGTATCGAGGCACGGCGTCGAGTGGGCGATGGCCCAGGGCTTCGCGTTCGTCGCGATGGGACGCGCGTTGATCTGCGACCCACACCTGCCGTTCGCGATGCAGCGAGGAGAGCTGGAGCGCACGCGTTGCACGGCGTGCAACGCGTGTGTGGCGGCGATGGACATGGGCGGCATCCGCTGCGTGCTCGACGATCCGGCGGGTGCGGCGTGAGCATGGAGGGCAGAACGTGCCTCGTCACCGGCGCGACGTCGGGAATCGGCCTCGCGTCGGCGGTCGGTCTCGCGCAGCGTGGCGCCACGGTACTCCTGGCAGGGCCCAGCCTCGCCGAGGCCGAGGTCGCGGCGAGAGCCGTCGTCACCCGAGTGGCCACGGCTCGGGTCCACCCGTACGGGGCGGATTTCGCCTCGATGGACCAGGTGCGCGACCTGGCGGCGCGCGTGCTCGACGAGCACGCGCAGCTCGACGTGCTCGTGAACAACGCAGGCGTGTACGCGAATCGACGCACGATCACGCGCGACGGACACGAGCTCACGCTCGCGGTGAACTTCCTCGCGCCCTTCTTGTTGACCTCGCTCTTGCATCCGCGCCTGAGCGAGCGAGCAGGTGCGCGTATCGTCAACGTGAGCTCCGTTGCCCACGTGGCAGCGCGTTTCGACTTCGACGACCCGCACTTCGAGCGGCGCCGCTACCACGGGTTCTTCGCGTACGCCGCGTCCAAGCTCGCGCTCCTCTGCTTCACTCGCGAGCTCGCGCGCCGTCATCCCCCGCCGGCGCCCACGAGCAACGCGCTGCATCCGGGTGTCGCGGGGACGTCCTTGGTGCGCACCGCCGGCCGCGTCGGTCGGCTGCTCGGCTGGGCCACGCCCATCCTGCGCAGCCCGGAGAAGGCCGCACGCACGTCGTTGTACCTGGCGTGCGAGCCCGAGCTCGCGACCACGAGCGGCGCCTACTTCGTCGACACGCGCCCGGTGTCGCCCGCGCGAAAGGCTCGCGAGCCCGAGCTCGCCCAGCGTCTGTGGTCGTTGGCCGCGGAGCTCACGAACAGCGCGTGGGATGTGTCGCGAGCCACGAGCACCGTGATTCCGCGGGCTCCGTGAGGTTCGAGATCGGATCAGTCCTGCGCGGTCGGCTTCGGACGGCGTTTGGCGGTGGCCTCACGCATCTCCTCGAGCTTGACCTTGTACGTGGTGACCACGCGGTTGCGACCGTCGCGCGTGAGCTCGGTGCGTGCCTTGATCTTCTCCAAGTCGGCGGTGTACCTGCCGCCTCCGGACTCGCGCTTGGCCATCGCCTCGATCTCCTTCTCGGTCCGCGCGATCGCCTCTGCGGAGCGTTTCTGGTAGCACGCCATGAGCGGCTCGCTGCCGACGGCGCACATCCACTTGTCGAGCGTTTCCCAGAGGTCGAGGTTGAGCGAGTCGATCGCGGCGTCGAACTCCTCTCCGGTGGAGGCCTCCTGATAGCTGCCGTCCGTCACGCCGGCGATCTGTTGCAGAACGCTCGCGTTCTCCTTGGCGCCGGCACCGAACGCGATCACGTGGACGAACGTGAGGTGGTTGGTCTCCTTCATCTGGCGAGCCACCGCGACGGGATCGCCATCGCACGCCTCGAATCCGTCCGTCACGAGGATGACGCGATTGATCGCGCTCACCTGTTCGGGCACGACCTTCGCGGACGCCTCGAGCGCGCCGGCGATCGGCGACCAACCGGAGGGCTTCAGCGGTTTCATCGCCGCGGTGATCGCTTTCGCGTCGACGGGTCCCATGGCGCGCAGCGTGTCGACGGCGGCGCAGCTCTTGGCCTTGCCCGCCGGGGTCGGACTCCCCTCGTGCCCGAAGACCATGAGGCCGACCTTCATGGGCTCGACATCGGGCATGTTCTGGACGTACCGCGCGACGGCCTTGCGAGCGAGATCGAGCTTGTTCCCACGCTTGCCCTCGACCTTGCCGGCCATCGAGCCGGACACGTCGAGGACGATGAGCGTGTCGATCTGCGTGACGAGCTTGCCGTCGGCGGCATCGGCCCCGCAGGCCTCGACGATGCACTCGTCGATCGCGGGATCGTAGTTCTGCTCGAGCTCGACGAAGTCCGGCACGCCGTCGTCGTCGCGGTCGCTGTACCAAGCGTCGACGAGCTGGACGCCCCCGTCGGTCGCGGGCGCTTCGGCCTGGGGCGTGGACGCTTCCGGAGCGGCCGGCTCGGGGTTGTTCTTGGGACCGCACGCCAGCGCGAGCGCCACGGCGGAGAGGGTGGGAAGGGCCGATCTGTGCGGTGCCATCACCGCGGACCATGACCGCCTGGGGCCGACGAGCCCTATGCAAATTTCCTCGGCGACCCTCTCCGCGCGGCGCAAGCTCTGCGCACTCGGATCACCCCGCCTCGCGCAGGGCCATCGGTCGACCGCCTTGTCGAAGCGGGCGCGGTCGCACACCACGCCGATCGGATTCGCATCGGTCGCGTCCAGACCTTGGACGGCCACATCGATACAGCGCTCGCCGCGTCCACGACGATGCCGATCGGTCACGCGACCGTCGAGAGCTCGAGCACCTCGAGTTGCCGCGCCAGCGGGAGCGCACGCAGCTTCGCCGCGTCGGCGTTCGTCGCGTTGACGAGCCGCACCTCTCGCAACGCGGGCAGACCCCGCGGATCGGCGAACAGAGCCTCGTACGCGGTGGCCGGGGTCAGGTGCGGGCCGAGGTCGTCCATATAGGTCTCGGAGTAGTCGACGAACATCAGTACACGGAGATCGGGGAAGCAGCGGCTGTCGGCGAGCGATTGCACGAAGCCCTGGTGCGCATAGCCGGTTTGGATCGCGAGCGATCGCAGAGGGTGGCGCGCTCGCTCGAAGAACCGCGATGCGGGTGCCGACGGGGCGGCGAGGTGCAACAGCTGTGGCGCAGCGTCGAGCAGGCGGCCCAGCGCGCCGTTCTCGTCGTACGAGTCCTCGAACACGACGATCGATCGGTTGTGATCACCGGGCTTGTTGCCCTCGAGATCCACGCGGCGCAGCCGCGGGTACTCGGGTCCGAGCAAGTGCTCGAGCGGCCACGCACGCGTGCCGTTCATGCCCTCGTCCTCTCCGGTGAGGGTCAGCTCCGTCAGGACGGGTGCGAGCTCGCGTGCCAGTTCCATGCACCTTGCGGCGTGATCGAGGGATCCGGCGTGGAACGAGATCGCGAGTCGATCGGCGCTGCGATCGATCGTGACGCGTGACAGCGGATCGCCGTCGGCGTCATCGCCCCACTCTTCGATGTGGAGGATTCGCGGCAGGTCGGTGAGGCGAAGGAGAACGTCGTCGAGGTTGGACATCGAGGATGGGAGACGGGCAGGATCGGCGCGCGAGCAGGCGGGCGCGCGTGAGCAAGATCTCGCGCCGCGGTCCGTGGCTGGTGCGGGAGTCGTGGGCCCGCTACGGTTTGCGCGATGGGCCTCGCCGTCGCGCTCACCGTGCTCGCGCTGCTCGCCGCGCTGTGCGGTCGGCTGGGCGCTCGAACGCTCGGACGCGCGATGCGGATGCGAGTGCAGCTGCTGTTCTGTGGCGCCGCGATGTTCGAGGCGCTCGCCCTCGTGGGTGGGGCGCCCGCCGGGCTCGCATCTGTGCTCGTCGCGTTCGCGTGCAGCCTGACGTGGCGCATGCCGGGCCGCATGCAGGGATGGACCGCCGACATCGGCGAGGCGCTGGCCGTGGGCTCGGCGTTGTTGCTGATGGCCGACGGCGTGCCGGAGCGCGCGCGGACGGGTGCACTCGTGGCCTATGCAGCATGGGCCATCGTCGGCGCGGTGACGGGACGTCGCGAAGTGCAGGGGCGGGCCGGGGCGGCGCTCGTGATCCTCGCGATGGGGGCTGCGAGCGGCGCGGTGCTGCTCGCGGCGATGCCATTGGTGCCGTGGGTGGTCGTGCTCGTGGCCAGCGGTGCGGTGGCCGTGGCAGCGCTGGTGCTCGAGCCGCGGCGCTCGCTCCCCGCCGCCGCGCGTACGGACGAGCTCGCGCCAGCGGTACGCCGCACCCTGATGGTGATCGAGCGGCTCACCGATCCTCTCGCCGCACAGACGCAGGTCGTGCAAGCGCTGGACGAGATGTTTCCCGGCGGGCACTTCGTGCTGTTGCGCAGCGCCAGCGCGCCGCAGGGGCTGCTGTCGGCGGTGCGCGAGATCGGCGATGGGCTCGTGACCGAGGTCTGCCGCGCCGGCGTGCTGATGCTCGACGACGTCGACACGCTCCCGACCACTGCCGCCGCCGAAGCGGAGCGGCTGGGCGGCACGTTGCTCGTCCCCGTGGCCTGCGGCGACGTCGTGTACGGCGCGCTGCTCGTGCGCCACGATGCGCCCGACGACGGTTTGGTTCGCGACGTCCGTCGCTTCGCCGACCTGCTCGGCCACAAGCTCGAGACCCATCGGCTGTACCGCGAGCTCGAGCAGCGTCAGCGTCTCGCCACGCTCGGTACCTTCTCGGCGGCGCTCATTCACGACCTGCGCAATCCGCTGAGCGCGGTGAAGATGAACCTGCAGATGATCGAGCGGGCGGGTCGCGTCGATCGATCGGATCGCGAGTCCGTGGAAGAGGCGATGCGCGCGTTGGAGCGCGTGTTCGAGGGTCTCACCGAGACGCTCGACTTCACTCGTCCGCTGACCCTCGCGGTCGGCCGCGTCGATCCGGCCGAGCTCGGGCGCCTCGTGGTGGAGGAATGCAGCGTGCTCGCCCGCGAGCACGACGTCGGGCTGCGCATGTCCAATGACGGTGACGTGCCCACCGTGCGCGGCGACGTGTTCCGCCTGCGACGCGTGCTCGACAATCTCGTCCGCAACGCGCTCGAGGTCGCGCCCGCGGGCTCCGAGGTCCTGGTGGAGGTGCGGACGCTCGACGCGGGGGTCGAGCTGTCGGTCTGCGATCGCGGCCCGGGGATCGACCCGAAGCTGCGCGACGTGATCTTCGAGCCCTTCGTCAGCACGAAGGAGCGGGGCGTCGGGCTCGGCCTCGCGATCGCGTGGCGGGTGATCGAGCTGCACGAGGGACGCATCACCGCGGCTGCTCGGGACGGCGGCGGCACGTGCATGCGCGTGTGGCTGCCCACCTGAGAGTCACGGCGCCCCCGCGGCCTCGTCCATCCACGCGAGGATCGCCTGGGCGCGCCGCGGGTCCTCGTCGACGAGCAGATCGTGCGCGCGGCGGGCCAACGGCGTGGCCTCTTCGATCCGTCCGAGCCCCACCAACGCCTTCGCGGTGCGGAAGTGGACGAGCCCCATCGTGCGCGGCGACGACGGCGAGCGCTCGAAGTGATCGAGCACCTGGCGACACAGCTGGAGCGCCTCGGCGAAGCGCTCGCGCTCCAGCTCCGCCGAGCACTCGCTGGCGACGACGAGCTGGTGATAGTCGTGGTCGCGCCCCACCGTGGCCGCGAAGACCTGCTTCGCGCGCTCGAGGGCGGCCTTCGCCTCGTCGACGCGGTGCGAGAGCACGAACGTCGTGCCGAGGTTGAACCACGCGATCCCGACGTCGAAGTGCTCGTCGCCGAGGAGCGTGCGCTTGATCTCCAGCGAGGCGTGCAGGTCCTCGAATGCGCGGTCCCACTGCTTGGACTCCGCGAAGAGCGTGCCGCGGCTGTTCAGCCACCACGCGCGCGCCCGTTCGTCCGCCGCCCGCTCGACCGCCGCCTCGGCGGCCAACGACAGCAACAGCCCGTCGGACGCGTCGCCCTGCGACAGCTTGGCGAACAGGAGCGACGCCCACGCGCGCGCTTCGACGGCATGCTCGTGGCTGCGCGACGCGACGACGATCGCCTCGCGCAGCGTCGCCTCCGCGGCTTCTCCCTTCGCACCGTCCGCCTGCAGGTGGCCGAGGGTCTCGAGCGCCTGGGCCAGGAGCGGGGGATGGTCGAGCTCGCGGGCCGCGGCCACTGCGTCGTTCGCCACCTCGATGCCGTGCGCGACGTCGCTGGCGTCGCGCAGCGTCGCCGCGATGTCGACGCGAGCGAGCTGCGCCTCGATGCGCGCGCGCAGCTCGGGGTCGTCGGGCAACGGCACGCGATCGGGCGCGACCTCGAGCTCGGCACACTCGTCCGGCGCAGGTAGTCGAAAGGCCGCGAGCATTCGCGACTGCAGCACCTCGAGCGGCGCGGGCTCGACCAACGCACCGATCGACGCGCGATAGCGGTTGCGTCCGCGGGCCAGACACTCCATGCGGGCGTCGTGCAACGGCGGTGACTGCTCCCGCGTCACGAATGTCGCCCGACAGATCCGCGTGTGGGTGGTCGTCCATGCCTCGCCGTACGCGTCGAGTCGCTCGGCGGTGCGTCCAAAGAGCTCGGTCGCGCTGGGATCGGACGTCGCTTCGAACGTGCGTTGCAGCGTCTGGCGATCCTCGTCGCTCCACACGCCTTGCAGTGCGGCGTGGGGATCGTCGCACGCCTCGTCGGTGACGCCGCCCATCAGTGCACCCAGGCCCACGCCCACCACCAACGTCCCGGAGGCGAGCACCCACGGCCACCGTCGGCGCTCCTCCAGCTCGCGCACGAGCTCGTCCATCGAGGCGAAGCGCCGATCGGGGTCGGTCGACAGCCCGCGCACCAACGCTCGTCGCACCCGCGCCGGCACGCTCCGCGCGACGGCCAATCGCTCGCGCGCGCGATCGTCGAGACCCTTGCACACCGCCGCGCGCAGCTCACCCAGGCTCGCATCGGGGAAGGGCGGTTCGCCGAGCAGCGCGGTGTACAGCGCGACGCAGAACGAGAACTGATCCTGGCGGTGATCGCCGTGCTCGCCCCGCAGCCGCTCCGGGGCCATGTACTCCGGCGTGCCGACGATCCGCGCGCCGTGCAGGTCGTGCTCGGTGGTCGCATCGGCATCGTGCTCGGGACGCGGTGTGATGGCGGCGAGGCCGAAGTCCACCACGCGGATCCCACCCGCGCCGTCCACGAGCACGTTGGCCGGCTTGAAGTCGCGGTGCTCGATGCCGGCAGCGTGGGCGGCCGCGAGCCCGCGGCCCGCCTGCGCGAACGCGGCGATCCGTGCCCGGATCGTGCGCGGTGTCTTCAGCCACTCGTCGAGCGTGATGCCGTCGACGAGCTCCATGGCGATGAAGACGACGTCGCCCGCGACTCCGGCGTCGAAGACCCTGACGACGTTGGGGTGCGCGAGCCGGGCGAGCGTCCGCGCTTCCGTCAGGCGCGGTGTGCCATCGGTCTTGCCGGCGTCGAGGGCGGCGCCGTCGGCGAATTCGTCGCGCAGCACCTTGAGGGCGACGAGGCGATCGAGCTGGGGATCGAAGGCCTTGTAGACCACGCCCATGCCGCCCGCGCCGAGACGATCGACGATGCGATAGCGCCCGACCGATGCGCCCACCGCCGGTCCGTCGGACAAGAAGTCGGCCCACGTCACCGGTGCCGCGCGCGTCACGACGTTTCCTCAGAGATCGAGGACCGCGTGCACGTACGTCGTGATCGTGTGCTGCGGCGCGCCACCGGGCGCTGCGCAGTCGTCGGCCATCGGCGCGAGCAGACCCTGGTAGTCGCAGCGCGGCACGAGCCGGCAGTCGTTGAACGTAGTGAAGCCGCACCCGTCACCGAGCTCGTTCGAGCACGTGCGTCCGTCGAGGAACGCGACGGTGGGGCCGACGAGGATGCCGCGGCAGATGTAGCGCCCGCCGTCGGGCACGAACAGGTTGCCGAAGAAGCTCGCCTCGTAGACGGGAAACGCGAGGCTCTTGCCGCGGCCGATCGCGTCGTGCTCGGCCCGCAGCCACAGCTCCACGTCCTGTCCGCTGACGTTGGTGCGCGCGAGCAGACACGCCGAGACCCACTCCTGGCAGTCCTGATCGCACGCGTCGTCTTCCCACTCGGGGGCCAGACCGACGCGTCCTTCGAACTCGAGCGCTTCGCCGTCGACGACCTTCGTGATGCTCGCGCCTTCGGGCAGCGCACACTCGGTCAGATAGGTGACGAGCGAGTGGTTGGCCTCGTCGGCGAGCAGGGCTCCTTCGGGATCGAGACCTTCGATGCTCGACAGCGCGTGGCTCGGATCGATGCCGGTGACGTCCGGATCCTCGAGCCCGTTGTTGATCCACGTGCCGCTGTCGGGATCGTCGCGTTGGTCGAACGTCTGGCGGCTGGTGCTGCGGAATCCGGAGGGGTCCGCGTCGTCCTGCGCTGCGCAGGCGGCTGCGCCGAGCACGGCGGCGAGACAAGGGGCAGTGCGCAGCGTCATCTCGAGATTGTCTGCGACGTGATCGAGGGATGTCCAGGTGCCGAATCGACCGACCTCGAGCGCCGGTTCCGTGAGTTTGCAGGGCCGCGTCGACGAGTGACCGCTCGTCATGGCCAAGGGATCGCGCTCAGTCGGCGACGAAACGGCGCTCGTCGAGCCCGATCTGGCCGCAGGGGTCCTCGACGCGCACCTGCACCACGACCTCCTCGCCCTCGATGCCGTCGACGACGGCGGTGAGCTGGTCCTGCTCGATGGTGTGCTCGTCGATCGGGTCGAGCGGGATCACGTCGCCGAGCACCCACTCCCCGGAGTGCCACGCCGGCGGTCCGACGCACGGCGCGTCGCTCGACTCGCACTGCGTCGGATCGAAGATGCCGGTCGTCACGCGCACGAGGTCGTAGCGATCGAGCACGAGGTTGCCGACGCGAAGGCCGAGCCAGAAGTGCGAGCCGCCCTGCGGTCCGAAGTGCAGCATCGGACCCTCGCCGTCGGCGAGCGGCGTGAACCCCTCGGTGCCATCGCCGAGCTCGACGGCGAGCGCGTCGTCGAGCATGCAGCTCGGATCGAGCGCGAACTCCCCGCCCATCTCGACGCCGCCGGGGCCCTCGGCCGAGCCCCCGCCGAACCACGCCGGACAGGCCGCGAGCTGGGTGAGCGCCACCACGAGCGAGGCGGAGCGGAGCGCATGCGCGAGGCGGGCGTTCATGGTCGTCGAGGTGGTGTCGCTCGTTGCACGAACGATCGTGCCCGATCGCACACCGCCCCCGGGGACCGATTTCTCCGGGCTGGTCGATTCGAGCCACGATCACGGCCGTCGGCGGCCAACGAGAGGGGTGCATGCGGACCGATCTCTCCCCCATGGCGTGCACGCTCGCACTGGGCGCGATGGCGTGCACGCCCACGGATCGCGCGGACGATGGCCTGTTCGGTGAGGGCGGCCTCGCGGACAGCGGCGCAGCGGACGACGACGACGACGACGACACCGCGGACGACGGGACCGCCGACGACGGAGCGGACGATACCGGTGGTGATCCGAGCGGTGCCGATTCCGACGAGGACAGCGGCAACGATCCGAAGTTCGACATCGGCATGCCCGGCGATCTCACTGCAGGCGGCGACGGGGGCGGCGACGGCGAGGGTTGCAAGTACCTCGACATGGTCTTCGTCGTCGACATCTCGGGCTCGATGTCCGAAGAGAAGGCGAACCTCGCCGCGAACTTCCCCGACTTCGTGCAGGTGCTGGACGACTACGTCGCCGACCCGAGCAAGGGCGCGCTCGGTTACCGCCTCGGGGTGACGAACTCGAGCTTCCAGGAGGATGGATCGACCACCGGCCTCGACGGAGCGCTCGTCGCCAACGGTGGCTTCGCCGGTCAGGACGACTGCGGAACCGGTGGCGTCGTCTGGCTCGACGGTCCTGCCCCGGGGATCTCGGAGAACTTCTCGTGTCTGGCCGACAACCCGAAGGCATGCACGAACAGCTGCACCGATCTCGGACGCGAGCGCCCGCTCGACGCGATGGTCGGATTCGCGGACAAGAACGCGGCCGGCGAGACCAACGACGGGTTCTACCGCGGTGACGAATCGCTGCTCGTGATCGTGACGCTCACCGACGAGGACGATCAATCCGATCACTCGCCGGCGGCCACCAAGCTGGAGCTCGACGCGTTCACGCAGGGCGAAGATCGCTACGTCTTGGTGACGGTCGCCGGCCCGCAGAACGGCGGATGCGAGTCCGCGTTCGGCGAAGCCGCCCCGGCCCCGCGCCTGCACGAGCTCACGGGCTCGGTGCCGAACGGCCTGATGGGCGACATCTGCGAGGGCGACCTCACCCAAGCGCTGCAAGACGCCCTCGAGCTCATCACGTTCTCGTGCGACACGCTGCCCCCACCGGCGGGGTGAGCCGCCGCGCGGCGGCTACGGCAGCGGGAAGAAGCCGACCAGCGATTGCGCGATGTGGGCGTTGCGGACGTCATAGCCGTCGGCCGTGTGGTGGATGCCGTCGCTGTACGGCGCGATCCCGGTCGTCGCGACCGCGGCCCAGTCGTCGATCACGAGGTTGGGCCATCGGGCCTGGGCGGCCACGAGCGCCTCGTTCCACAGGATCATGTTGTCGTTCGCCCAGTAGCCGTCCGACCTCGTGGTGAACGTGTTCACCCACATCACGGGGGTGATCGCGGCCGCGTCGATCCCCGTCATCATCGCGTCGATGGCCTCGCCGCGCGTGTAGCCTGCGCCGGCGGCGACGTTCGCGGTGTCGTTCGTGCCGAGCGCGACGACCCAGCACCCCTCGAACCCGGCGGTGACGAGCGACATCGCCGCTTGCTCACCGGTCTGTGGGTCCTCGGGCAGCTTCTGGAAGATGGCGCGCCCACCGAACGCATCGATCGTCGCGTCCACGCCGACCGCCGCGTACGCGGCCGTCAGCTCGCGCACGGTGTACGCGGTGAGACTGTCCCCGACGTGCGCGATGGAGGAGCAATCCACGGTCGGCATCGCGGGCCCGGTGGAGCTGCCATCGTCTCCACTCGTGGTCGCGACGCCCGTGCTCGTGTCGGCCGGCGAGCTCGCCGACGTCGACGACGCATCGACGATGCCGGTCGACGTCGAGTCTGCGTCGGCACCCGCGCTCGAGCTCGTGTCGCCCGACCACGCGGGACCGCTGGGCTCGCGTCCCGCGTGGCACGCGACCAGGCCGAGCAAGAGAACGCGTGCTCGAAACGGCATGCCCGTCGATCATCATACGCAGACTCGACGACGCACACGCCTCCCGCGTTCGTACTACGCAACTCGCGAAGCGCGAGCTCGATCAAGTCGCGGACGCCGGGTGCGGCGCCGCGCTAGCTCGGTTTGCTGCGCGCCGCCGCGACGTCGATGGCGTGCCGACGACCAGCCAGGATCACGCCTCCGATCACCGCGCCGGCGATCAAGGCGCCGTACACCAATCCCGCGAGCAGGTACTCTGCGTCGCCGGTGAGTCGCCACGCGACGACGCCGGCCAGACCGAGCACGACCACGACGACGGCGCCCACCGCAGTGGCGCGATTGCGCATCGTCCGGTGCATCTCTGCCGAGGCCGGCGGCGCAGGGGTCCATCGCGACGTGATGGAGTCCGGCGGACGACGCTCGATCCAGACGATGCCCTGCACGCCGGGCCGCGACAGCCACCCCTGCGAATGCGTGTACGTCCAGCTCGAGTCGATGATGAAGCCGTCGTGACGCGCGACCGCGTCGTGCAGCGCCGCATCGACATCGCCGTCGCCGACGAGATCGATCGCGAGGTCGACGAAGCGGAAGCGTGCGACGAACGGGGCCATGAGCGCCTTCCAGGCGAGGTGTGTCCAGCCGGCCATCGGGACGAACGCGGCGCTCGTCGGACCGATCAGCACCACACCGTCGCGCAGTCGTGCGCCCACCATGTAGTGAGCGAAGCTGACGAACGGCGTGTCGCGGCGCGTGCCGACGAACGTCCGGCCGCGGGCGACGACGCCCGCTCGCGCTTGCAAGCGGTGCCGGCGGCGGAGCAAGAGAGCGATCCGCACCGCGCCGGCGAGCGACACCAGGCAGAAGGCGGCCGCGACTCCATCGCGCCGCGTCGCCCAGATCAGCCCGAAGAGCAGGCCCGCGAACGCGCATGCCACGAGCAGCAACCACGCGGTGCGCGACGAAGATCCGAGCTGAACGGCGAGCACGGAGCGGAACACTACCAGCTGCATCGCGACGCGCAGGTGAGGATGCGCGGTCTCGACCACCTCGTCGTGCGACGCGTGCCGTGCAACCGGACGCGGTCCGTCACGTCGTTCTCGATCGGTTCACGCCGCACATGAACGCGATGCAACTCCATCGAATTCGCTCCGTCTCCCATCTCGTCGTGCTCGGGCTCGCGCTCGCCGGCGGGGCCTGCTCGACGTCGCGTGATGCGACCAAGCCGCCGGAGCCGGCAGCCGCGGTCGACGATGCGGTCCTGCGCATGACCTACGCGGTCGACGTGAAGGCAGTGGAGGCCGACACCGATCTCGGCGACCTCGGCGAGATGCTGCGGCTCGCGCTCACCGAGGGCGGGTACGCGCTCGCGAGCAACAACGCGGAGGCCGACGTGGTGCTGGAGGCCTCGTTGGTCGCGACGCGCAACGCCGGCATGATGGTCGTCGTCGTCAACGGACAGGAACGCGTCGAGCGCGACATCAAGCTGACGCTCCGCGCGGTTCCAGCCGGAGACACGCGAGTCATCGATCAGACGACGCGTGCGTTCAAGACCCAGGATCCGCAGATTCCAGCGGCCGAGGTGGCGAGCGCCGTCAACGTGCTCGGGGCCGGCGCGTCGCTGAAGGCGTACGCCGCGGAGCGCATCGCCAACGCGGAGGCGACGGCGAAGGCCAAGCAGGACGCCGAGGCGAAGGCGGCCGCCGATGCGGCCGCGGCCGAGGCACTCGCGGCCAAGACACGCGGATGCGATCAGCTCTCCGACGGCGACACGGAGGCGTACCTGAAGGCGTTCGGCGCCGAACAAGAGGTGTCGCTGCGGATGATGGCCAACATCTACGGCTCCGCGGGGAAGTGGTGCGACGTCGAAGAGACGACGCGCAACCTGGCGAAGATGCGCACCGGCCTGAAGACCGCGCCATCGCCGAAGCAAGGCGACTCGTCGGCGAGACTCACGGAGATGGCGAAGAAGTCGCTGGTCCGCGCCGACGTCGCGGACGTCAAGTTCATCAAGGCGACCGCAACGGACTCCAAGAAGAAGCTCGTCAACGAGTTCGGCTTGTCGATGGGCACGACGCGGCGGGTCGCGATCGTGGTCTCGGTGGGACAGAGCGCCGCGTGCTTCGAAGTGCGCGGCGACTGGCGCAACTCGACGCTCCACGAGGACCGCGACGAGCCCGAGTACGTCAACCTCGACTGGGCCAGCGACGGCCCCACGGCGTATCGCGTCGCTTGCCCGCGGCGCTAGCAGGGCTCACGCGCGGGCCAGCTCCATCATGCGGTCGAACATGGTGGTGAACATCTGCCAACCGCGCTGCTGGATCTCCACGAGCGGGGCGTGCTCCGCCAGCGGCACCCGACGCAGCATCTCGAGGCCCATCTTCACGTGGGCGACGTCGGCCGACCCACCCTCGTCGACGTGCGACTCGAAGTGCTCGCCCGTCGTCGACGTTCGACGGGCGAGCCGAGCGAAGCGCTCGTAGAACACGGCGCCTGCGCTCTCGAGCACGAGGTGCACGAGCACCGTCTTCTCCGCGTCGTCCAGCGTCAGCATGCGGCCGACGAACCACTGCGCGGTGGCCTCGAGGATCGGGTCCCACGTCTGCATCTCGTCGGACCCGCCGAGCTGCCGATCGTGCCCGAACTCGTCGTCGAGGTGCGCGCGGGCGAGCGCCGCGAACTTCGTGCTCTCCGTGAACGCGGCGCGACAGAGCAGGAGCCGCTGGAAGCACTCGCTCCATCGCTGCAAGAGCCGACAGAACCGCGTCCACCTCGCGGGCTCCTGCTCGAACCAGCCCTGCTCGAGCAGCTCGAACACGCGGTGGTTGCGAAACTTCTGCAGGTGGTGCTCGTTCTTCTGCAGGAGCAGCGTAACGGCGTCGATGTGCTCGCTCCTCGCGTGCTCCGGCTCGATGAACGTCACGAGCGGGCTGTCGAGATCCTCGTACAGCGCGAGGCTCTCGAACTGGATGGAGATCCCCCAGAATCCGCGCTCACCGGCGCCCACGAACCCGTGCCGACATCCGGTGGGGAGCACGATGATGTCGCCCTCGTCGAGCTCGAGCTCGCGGTCGCCGATCGATCGGACCTGCCCCGCGCAGCACACGACCATCGAGTCGACCGGGTGGACGTGGATGTCGAGCACCTGGTCCTTCTCGAGGCGCACCCAGGCGAGCGAAACGTCCATGCTGCGGGGCAGCACCCGGTTCAAGAGCGGGCTCTTTCGCCAGTGCTTCAAGACCCCGAGATCGTGCTCCTTTCCATCCACGAAGATGGTGTTCATCTCCGGGATCTCACCGCGCTTGACGAGCTTCATGCCCCAACGGAGGGGCGAGCCCGGCCGTGTGACCGAAGTTTTTTCAGTCGCAGCCGATCTGCGCGTCGTCGATGGCCAGGTCGTCGAACCAGCCCTCGTTCGGGGTGCTCGGCGACTGGTAGTTGATCCATCCGACGATGATCGACTCGAAGGCGTCGATGTGCGCGCCCTCGACGTCCATGAATGCGATGTCCTCGACCTCGGTGCCGTCGT
This sequence comes from uncultured Nannocystaceae bacterium, assembly GCA_964468635.1. Lineage (GTDB taxonomy): Bacteria > Myxococcota_A > Polyangia > Nannocystales > Nannocystaceae > Xiheibacterium. Next base: position 5,232 of record CAYXVR010000015.1, on the reverse strand, counting down.
AGAAGAAGCGGTAGCTCTGCGTCGCGCCGTCCACGTACCACTCGGCGCAGTGCCAGTCGCCTTCGTAGGCGTAGTCGTACGACGATCCCGCGCAGCAAGAGTCGTCCGGCACGTTGAACAGGAACTGGTGGGCGCCCTGGGGATCGACGACCGTGTCGACGAGGCGCGACTCGCCGCCGTTGCCGAGATCGGGGTGGCCGAACGCGACGAACGTGTTGTGCACGTACATCCCGTCGAGCGCGACGGGCGTCTTCACCTTGTAGAAGATGCGACCCCAGTGGTGTGTGATCGCGTCGCCGATCACGTCGAGGTCGTGCTCGATGCGGAACTGCCCGTTGGTCCCCACCGCGCCCTTGAGCGACTGCGCTCCGCCGTGGCTCTCCTCGGTGGAGAGCACCGCCCGCGAGCCGCCCTGATCCCACCCGCCGTGCTCGGTCCAGCCCGGTGGCATCTCGCCAGGACTGCCCATCTCGAAGTCCTCGCAGAAGAGGTAGTCCGCGCAGCCGCGCGCACCACCTCCGGTGCTGCCGCCGTCGCCGGTGCTGCTGCCGGAAGTGCCGGATGAGCCGTCGACTGCGCCGCTGCTGTCGCTCGGCCCGACGTCGTCGTCGTCGCCCCCCGACGAGCCCTGCGTGACGCTCGTGCTCTGCGTCGTGCCCGAGTCTTCGCTGCTCGACGAGGCATCGCTCGAGCCCTCGCTCGCGCACGCGGTCGCGACCAACGCGACACCCATCGTGAGGATGATCTTGTCCATGTGCGACGTCCGCCGATGATGACACGACGCGCCCCCCGAGCTCAAGGCTTGACGTCATAAAACCAACCGGTATAGTAAACCACATGGTATCAGATCGATCCGCCCGGCTCGACCTCGTGTTCCATGCACTTGCCCATCCGGCCCGCCGCGCGATCATCCGTCAGCTCTCCGGCGGAGAGCGCAACCTCAGCGAGCTCGCGTCGCCGCTGAAGATGACGTTCCCCGCGGCCACGAAGCACGTGCGCGTGCTCGAGCGCGCGAGCCTCGTGCGGCGCCGTGTCGAGGGGCGGCAGCACCTCTGCAGTCTGCGCGCCGCGCCGCTGAAGGAGGCGACGCTGTGGACCGAGCAGTTCCGCAAGTTCTGGGAGGCGCGCTTCGAAGCATTGGACTCCTTGTTGGTCGAGATGAAATCCGAGGACGCATCTCGTCCTCGTCGCCGCTAGTCAGTCAGTCGAGAAAGGACCGCACCATGAACGCCAAAGGGCTGCAGATCTCCACGCCCACCGACACCACCATCGTGCTCACGCGCACGTTCGACGCGCCGCTGCGGCTCGTGTGGGAAGCGATGTTCACGCCCGACCGGATGCGCCGGTGGATGCTGCCTCCGCCCGGGTTGACGCTCACCGTCTGCGAGTGCGAGCCCCGCGTGGGCGGCAAGCTCAGCCTCGCGTGGAAGGACGACAACGCCGATCCTTCGATGACGTTGCAGGGCGAGTTCACGGAGGTGGTGATGCACGAGAAGATCGTGCACACCGAAGTGATGGCGCTGGGATCCGGTCAGGTTATCGGCCAGCTGGTGGAGACGCACGAGTTCGCCGAGAGGGGCGGCATCACGACGATGCGCATCACGCAGGTGTACGCGTCGAAGGAAGCCCGCGACGGCGCGATCGAGTCCGGCATGGATCAGGGCATGGAGGCCTGCTACCAGGAGCTCGACGCCGTGCTCGCCTAGTCAGGGTGCGAAGGACGCGAGCGCGCGCCACCCGTCGCTCGCACTGGAGTATCGTAGGCGCGTCGTGCCGCTCCGGGTCCGCCGAGGTCGTGTGAGCCGCTGCCTGTTCAGCGGGGCGGCGCAGCTCCTGTTGCTCGCGGCGTTCCTGCTCGGTGCGCTCGCGCCTGCTCGCGCGGTGCCGTACGGCGAGAACGAGTCGAAGCAGGAAGAGCGCAACGAGATCGAGGAAGAGACCGAGGCCACCCACGCGATCGCGCAGCGACGCAGCGCTCACCGCACCGCTCGCGGTGCGTCGACGCTCGGCGCCCTCGAACGCGTGCCTCGCACGATAGAGCCCACGAGCGTGCCGCGCGACGTGCGTCGGCAGACGACGTTGCCGCGCAGGACCGGACCGCCCGACGACGAAGCCGACCTCGGTCGAGCTCGACCGATCTGAGCTGCCCGCGTCCGACCGTGGGCGCTCGGATCGTTGCGCTCACGTTCGCTTCGACTCGATCAACTCGCCTCGACGGAAGGCTCTCCGCGTGAACATCGACAGTGTCGGCACACCCGCCCTGTGGCTCGGCTTCAACCTCTTCGTCGTCGTCATGCTGGCGCTCGACCTCGGCGTCTTCCATCGCAAGGCCCACGACGTTCGTGCGCGCGAGGCCTTGATATGGACGGGCGTATGGATCGCGCTCGCGCTCGCGTTCGGCGTCGGCGTCTACGTCTGGTTCGGGTGGGAACGTGCGCTCGAGTTCCTCACCGGCTACCTCATCGAGAAGGCGTTGTCCGTCGACAACCTCTTCGTCTTCCTGGTGGTGTTCTCGTACTTCTCCGTGCCTGCCAAGCTGCAGCACCGCGTGCTGCTGTGGGGGATCGTCGGCGCGCTGCTGATGCGCGCGGCCTTCATCATCGCGGGCGCGGCACTGCTCCAGCGCTTTCACTGGGTGATCTACGTGTTCGGCGCGTTCCTCGTCATCACCGGAGTGAAGCTGCTCGTGCAGAAGAATGCCGAGGTCCATCCGGAGCGCAACCCGATCCTCCGGCTCTTCCGGCGCTTCGTCCCGGCCGTCGACGACTATCGCGGTTCCAAGTTCATCGTGCGGGAGGCGGGAGGGTGGCGCGCCACGCCTCTCTTGATGGTGCTCGTCGTCATCGAGGCCACCGACATCGTCTTCGCGGTGGACTCGATCCCCGCCATCTTCGCGGTCACGGAGGATCCGTTCATCGTCTACACCTCGAACATCTTCGCGATCCTCGGCCTGCGCGCGCTCTACTTCGCGCTGGCCGCGGTGATGGGGCGCTTCCACTACCTCAAGTACGGCCTCGGCCTCGTGCTCGCCTTCGTCGGCACGAAGATGGTGATCGTCGACCTCTACAAGATCCCGATCGTCGTGTCGCTCGCCGTCGTCGCCGGCCTCCTCGCGGGCTCGGTCGTCGTCTCCCTCGTGCGTCCGCCGAAGCCCGCACCGCTGCCGGTGCACGGCCCGCATCCACCGGAGGAACGGCCACCGTCCTAGCGGGCTCACATCTGCGGGCCGACGCTGACGCTGGGCGCCAGGCCACCCTGGCGCACGAACAGCCAGTCGATCGCGACGACGTCGGTGGGCTCGAGATCGCCGTGAATCCAGCCGAGGTGGATCTGGTACGCCTCGTCGATCGGTGCATCCCAGGTGAACACCGCACCGCCGTCGAGCGAGTAGTTCACCTGCCCGTACCCGTCGCGCTCGATGAGGACCCGCGTCCAGGTGCCCGCTCCGAAACCCGGGACCTCCATCGGCCACTCGGCGTTGAGAATCGAGACCGGCATGCCCGCGATGCCGAGGGCGCCGATGCTCGAGTCGAACGCGATGCCGCTGCTCGGCTCGACGCCTCCCCCTTCCCACATCATCCGCGCTTCGACGGCCATCGGCGCGTCGCTCGTCCAGGTCGACGTCGCGTGATCGATGTCCGTGAAGATCACGCCGTCCTCGGCGATCCAGTCGCCGGTTGCGATGGTCCAGGCCTCGAGGTCGAGGGTGGCGAAGTCGTCGTAGAGCTCGAACACCGCGACGGGATCCAGCACGCTCGGCGCGTCGCGGTTGCCGTAGTGGATCATCACTCGGGTGTCGACGACCTCGTCGAGATCCATCCTTACCCAGAGCGACGCGTAGTCGCCGAACCCGGGGTCGTCGAACCAGATCGGCAGCTCGACACCGTCGTCGTCGACAGCGCGGATGTCCTTGCCCCCCGGAGCGAACGGATCGTCGCGGGGCAGCTGTACCTCCACCTGATAGCCGACGCGCGGCGTGTCCGTGCTCGACACCCAGACCTCGCGATGAAAGGCCCACTCGGCGTAGGGATCCTCGCCGGTGTCGCTCGAGCCATCGTCCGACGAGGTTCCGTCGTCCGTCGACGACCCCGCGTCGTCGGTGGAACCGGTGTCGTCGAGCGACGACGCGGTGTCCGACGACGACGGCGTATCACCGTCGCTCGAGTCGCCCTCGCTGGAGGTGCCCGCGGAACCGCTCGCATCCGCGCCATGGGGCGTGAGCGTGGGATCGAAGCAAGCACCGACGAGGAGCCCGACGAGCGGGAGCGAAACCATGCGCATGCGCGTGGGTGGGCGCCGGCCCGCGAATCCGTCCCGGACGTCCGGCGCGCGTCAGCGCGCCCGCTCGAGCTTCACGCCGCTCACCAGTGCGTCGAGGCCGACGCCGGCGGGCAGCGACAGCAGCAATCCCACCGTGTCGCCCCCCACGGGGGCGGTGCCCGGTTTGCGGATCGCCTCGACCGCGCGCACCGTGACCACGATCGGTGGCTCGCTGCGCGCGATCACGAGCGCGTCGCCGACCTCGATGCGTCCAGCAGCGAGCGTGCCCATCACGACCGGGCCGTCGGCGCTGTCGAACGCCTCCTCGATGGAGAAGTCGATCGGCGGCTGCGCGTCGTCGACCACCGGTGGCGTGACGCTCGGCGCCGGCTCTGCGGCTGCGACGGGTGTCTGCACCGGCGCGGCCGGCTGCGAACCACATGCCACCAGCACCGCAGCGAGCCACGCGTTCCTCATGCGACGTCAGTATGGAGGTGCCGCCGACCCCATGTCGACCCAACCGATCCGTTCACGGACCGCAGACGCCCGCTTCGACGAGTGTGGCGAAGGCGAAAACGAGCGGGCACGCGAGGAGGCAGGCGACGGCTGTGGTGAGTCTGTGCAGCATGCCGGGGGAAACGCCGGCGCACGGCCGGCGGATCACGGCCGTTGAGCCGCGCACGACCGGGTGCGAGGATGGGGCGCACTCGATGGAATCGAGCGGGAGTACCGAGTTCGATCTGCTCACGCAGTGGTGTGAGGGATCGGATCGCGCGGGCGACCTGCTCTTGCGACGGTGCTTCCCGCTGCTCTATCGCTTCTTCATCAACAAGGTCGGCGACGCCACCGATGACCTCGTGCAGCAGACGCTCATCGCCTGCGTGCGCCACCGCGACAAGATGCTCGACAGCGGTGCCTTCCGCATGTACCTGCTGAAGATCGCGCGCAGTCGGCTGTACGATCATCTGCGAG
>CAYXVR010000014.1:167520-205078 GCA_964468635.1 uncultured Nannocystaceae bacterium | reverse complement strand
CGTGCATCGCGACTTCAAGCCGAGCAACGTGCTCGTCGGCGGAGACGGTCGCGCGCGCGTGCTCGACTTCGGGCTCGCGCGCGCGCTCGAGGGCCGCGACACGAGCGATCCGGACGCGCTCGAGGCCGGTGCGCTCGAGGTGCCGCGCGCCGACGGCCTCACCGAGGTCGGCGCGATCGTGGGCACGCCGGCGTACATCGCACCCGAGCGGCTGCAGGGCGGGGCAGGTGACGAGCGCGCCGACCAGTACAGCTTCGCGATCGCCTTGTACGAAGCGCTCACCGGCCAGCGCCCGTTCGCGACACCGGCGGGCGCGGGCCCGGGCGCGTGGCTGCTCGCTCGCGAGACGCCGCCCGCCCGCCCGCGCACCCTGCCGCGGTGGTTGCATCGCATCCTCGTGAAGGCGCTCGCGTTCGATCCGGCCGCGCGCCACCGCTCGATGAGCGCCCTCATCGCGGCACTCGGCGACGACCCGCTCGTGCGAGCGCGTCGCACCGCCCTCGTGGGCCTCGCGGTGCTCGCGGTGGTCGGTGCCGGCTGGGAGATCTGGGCGTACACGCGCCCGGGGCTCGTGCACGTCGTGCCGACGTGGAACGGCCAGCCGATCGCCGTCGACGCGATCGGGGTGGACGGCGCACCCGCGGTGCCGGACGGGGAGGGGCGGCTCGCGATGGAAGCGGGGCTGCACCGCATCGGGGTCGTGCGCGCGGACTTCGTGCGCGCGGAGACGATCGTGGACGTCATGCGCGGCGTCGAGCACGAGGTGCCCGTCGCGCTCGTCCACGAAGAGGGCCGCGTGGACATCGAGGTGGAGCCGCGCGGTGCCACGATCGTGATCGACGGTGTCGAACACGGATCACCGTTGCGCGCGCATCGGCTCGACACCGGCGAGCACGACGTGTGGATCCGGCAGGACGGCTGGTACGACCGCCGCCTCGCGCTGCACGTGGCCCACGGCGAGACGACGCGCCAGTACGTCGCGCTCGCCCCGGGCGCGGTGTGGAGCCGCCCGGAGTCCGGCGTGAACCTCGACCTGCAATGGATCGGCGACGTCGACGGCGATGGGCGCCCCGAGCTCGCGCAGCGCAACTTCAACACGGTGACGGTGCACGACCCGTGGCAGGGCCTGCGGCCGTGGCGGATCTCGTTCGGCGACCGGCGCGATGCGTACACGCGCTGGGGGGACCTCGATGGCGACGCCGTGCAGGATCTCGTCGCCCTTCATCACGACGGCGGCGAGCGAGTGCTCGGCGCCTGGTCGTCTCGCACGAACGCACGTGTGCCGCCGCAGCTGTGGTCGGAGCGCGTGAGCGTGGACGACGACGCCACGATCGCGCCGGTGCTCGTCGATGCCGACGCCGACGGCGACGTCGACGTCGTGGCGGCCGGGCTCGGGCGCCCCGAGCTCGTCGCGCTCGACGGTCGCGACGGCCGTCGGCTCTGGCGCGCTGCGCTGGCCCGCGAGCCACTCGCGCTCGCGCCGGACGACACGGTCGGCTCCGTGTTCGTGCTGGACCAGCAAGCACTCGCTCGGATCGCGACGCCGCGCACGCGCGCGACGCCGCAGTGGTCCGTGCCGTCGCCGCTGCAGGGCGAGCCGCTCGCGGAGGCGCGCGCACGCGTGGTGGGCCGGCAGGCGAGCGGCAAGCCGGTCGTGCGCAGCGTCGCGCTCGATCGCGACGAGGGCGTGGACGTCGTGGTGCACGCGAAGAGTGGGACGCTCGCGTTCTCCGGTGCGACGGGGGCCGAGCTGTGGCGCGTCGCCGACGGCGACCCGTGGCTCGTCGACGTGGATCGCGACGGCACCTTCGAGCTCGTCGCACGCGACGGTGGCGGTATCGCGCTCGTCGACGGCGACGACGGAGCCGAGCGCTGGCGTCGCGACGACGCGGCCGTGCTCGGCGTGTTGCGCTGGAACACCCACGACGTCGTGGTCGTGAAGCGACCGGGCGGTGTGCTCGTGCTCGATGCAGCGAGTGGCGACACCGTGATCGAGCTCGCGCACGAGGTGGACGTGGTCGCGGGCGCCGCGGTGGTCGATTGGGACGGCAACGGGGGCGACGAGCTCGCCATGACGACCGCGCGCGGCTTCGTCGCCTGGCGGGTCGACGGGAGCGCGGTCGCGAGCGTCGGGCTCGAGGTGCGTCCCAACGCGATCGCATCCACGGTGGATGCCGACGGCGATGGGCTCTCGGATCTGCTCCTCGAAGCGAACGGACCGCAGCTCGTGCTCGGCCCCCGTACCCTGTGGCGCCGGCGCTCGGCGGATGCGATTCGCGCCCAGCCGATCGCGCGCGACTTCAACGGCGACGGTCGCGTCGACCTCGCGCAGTTCGCCGCGTTCGGCGGACACGCGACGCTGCACGTGCTCGACGGCGAGAGCGGCATCATCGAGTCGTCTGCGCAGGCCGGTGCGACCTCGGTGATCCGGGCGCCGGCGTTCGTGGCGACGGATGGCGGAGCCGACATCGTACACGCGCTCGGCCACCGACTCGTCCGGTTCTCCGGGCGCGACGCGTCGGAGATCGCGGAGGGCCCGACGAAGGAGGGCTATGCGTCGCCGAGCGTCGCGGATCTCGACGCCGACGGCACGCCGGAGGTGCTCGCGGTGAGCTGGGACGGCGGTCGCGAGCTGCGGGTCCACGACGCCGACACGCTGACCCTCGAGTGGTCGCGCACGCTGGACACCGGCGCGTGGGCCGAGCCGCTCGCGCTGCAGCTCGACGACGACGCTGAACTCGAGGTCGTCATGTCGCTGCTCGACGGACAGCTGCTCGCGCTCGACGGCGCCACCGAATCACCCCGCTGGACGCGCGCGCTCTCGGCCCGCAACGTGTTCGCGCCGCTGCCCATCGCGTGGAGCGACGGCGAGCTCGCGCTGGTCACGAGCGCGGGCGACAAGGCGCACGATCTTGTCGTGCTGCGCGCGCGCGATGGCCACGAGCTCCGGCGCTTCGCGGGGCTGGGGCACCCGCGCTCGCGTGCCGCGGCGAGCGACGTCGATCGCGACGGCGAGCTCGACCTCGTGCTCGGCACGGCGACGGGTGCTGTCGTCGCGGTCGGGCGCGACGGCACCGAGCGATGGCGTCGCGATCGCGGCGCGAGCGTGCCGGTGTCGGTGTCCACCGCGATCGTCGCCGCCGATCTCGACCGCGACGGCATCGACGAGATCCTGGTGGGTGACGACGATGGTCGCCTGCGCGTGCTCGATGCGGGCAGCGGCGCGGTCGAGTGGTCCTACGAGGTCGGCGACACGATCGAGGCTCCCCCCGTGCCGGTCGACGTCGACGCCGACGGCATCGCCGAGGTGGTGGTGGGCAGCCACGCGCGGTTCCTCGTGTGCCTGCGCCACTTCGCGCGGCGGTGAATCAGCCGCCGCTGCTCGATCCGCCCGACTCGCCCGTACCCGCGCCGGTGCAGAGCGCGATGCAGTCGTCGTAGGCCATCTCGCACGCGGCCGCGTCACCGGCGTGCCCGATCTCGTGGCACTCCTGCGCCATGTCGTTCGTCTCGCCCGGCTCGTGGCACACCTCGCCGAGCTCCTCGCACATCGGTGAGGACTCGCCGCCGTGCTCGTCGTCGTCGTCGTCGCAAGCGACGGTGATCGCGGTGGATGTCAGGAGTACGAGCGTGATGCGCTGGACGGATCGGACGAACATCGACACCTCTTGTGAAGCACGCGTATCAGGGCCGCCATGCGCCCGCAAGCGGGTGCGCCCGGGAATCGAGTCCCTCCGTCGTTGCCGGGGCGTAACGTTCGTGCTAGCGAAGACGGTGGTGGCACTCCCGCTTCGGCTGTCGCTCGCCCTGGGGCTCGCGAGCGGGCTCGGCCTCGCGTCGTCGTGCGAGCACGAGGAGCCGGTGCCCGAGTCGTGCTTCGACGGCAGCGACCGCTCGCACTACGAGGAGCGGATCGCGCCGCTGTTCGAGGATGACCACCCCTCGACGTGCAACGAGTGTCACCTCGCCGGCGTCGCGCTCGGGCTCTACGCCCAGGGCGACGAGTGCCAGACGATGGCGTGCATGGTGGAAGAGGGCATCGTCGACCTCGACCATCCCCAGGAGAGCGTCGTGCTCGACTGGATCACCCGGGGCACGCCAGACAGCGAGCTCATCACCGAAGAGGTGATCCAGGCGGAGCACGACGCGATGCTCGAGTGGATCGAGTACCACTCGAGCTGCAACCGTGGCGTGTGCGAGCCCGTCGAGAACCCGTGCGGCGACGGACCGAACGCGGGCATGTGCGACGTGCCGCCGTCGGGCCACGACCTGCCGCCGCGCGAGTTCGAGGATCCGGGCGACTGCAGCGACAAGACGCTCGAGATCGCGTTCGACGAGCTCGTCTACAGCTGGCGCGGGCGCTGTGCCCCGTGCCACTACGACAGCAACCTCGGCAGCCCCGAGGACGCGCCGCGGTGGATCGCGATCGGCGAGTGCAACCTCGGCTCGCTGGCCACCATGCGCAACGTGATCGACACGGGCCTCGTCGACGCGAGCGACCCCGCGAACAGCCTGCTCTTGCTCGAGCCGCTCGCCGAGTCTGCCGGCGGGCTCGAGCACGGCGGCGGCGACAAGTTCGAGACGTTCGAGGACAGCGCCTACGTGGATTTCCGCCGTTGGATCGACCGTTGGGCCGCGTGCCAGGGCCAGCCCGACTGATCGGCTTCCGCATCGAGACCTCGAAGGACGGCGCGGCGTGGAGCTGCCTGATGGAAGGTCGATTCAGCCGCGTGAAGTGATCGCTCACGCGCACTGCTCTTGGTACTCGTACCAGCCGAGCTCCCAGTCGGCGTCGGTGTAGTCGGCGTACGGCACGTTCGGATCGCAGTAGCCGCCCGGGAACGTCATGTCGCAACCGTCGGTCTGCGGCCCGAAGTGGCAGAAATTCGACACCCCGTCGTCGTCGCTGCACGGGCAGTCGCACGCGCCGCAGTCCTCCGCGCACGAGTTGCACGTCTCGTCGCCGTTGCACTCGTCGTCGCCGCACTCCGGTGCACACTCGCCGCAGTCGTCGTCGCAGGACTCGCAGTCCTCGTCGAGATCGCACACGTCGTCGCCGCACTCCGAAGGGCACTCGCCGCAGTCCTGCGGGCAGTCGTCGCACGTCTCGGCTCCGTCGCAGCTGTCGTTGCCACAGCCGGGTGCACAGTCGCCGCAGTCCTCGGGGCACACCGTGCAGTTCTCGCCCACGACGCACACCGTGTCGCCGCACGACGCCTGACACGTGTCGCAATCGGCAGGGCACGTCGTGCACGTCTCGATGCCGTTGCACATCGCGTCGCCGCACATCGTGCACCCGCCGCAGTCGCCCGGGCAGTCGACGCACGACTCGGTCTCGTCGCAGGACTCGTCGCCGCAGAACGCCGTGCAGTCGCCGCAGTCCTCCGAGCAGTTCTCGCAGCTCTCGCCGACGACGCAGATCGCATCCCCGCACGTCGCGGGCGTCGCGTCGTCGCCCGCGGTGTCGCCCTCGTCGCTCGGCGCGGGGCCGTCGTCGCCTCCGCCGCTGTCGCCCTCGCCGACGCTCGCCGAGCCCGTCGCGAACGGCGAGTCGCCGTCCCCGACCGCACATCCGAGCGCGAGCATGCCCATCAGCCCCAGCGCGCGCGCGCGCCCGGCTCCCCTCGTCCCCGCCATGCGAACCCCCCGGAGTTCCTGTGCCGCACCGCGGCCGTGGGTTCATGCACGGGATGTCGCGTCCACGAATCTCGTGCGCCGATGTAGGCGCTTTGTCGGCCGGCTCACCGCTTGCGCGCGAACGAGACGGCCGCGCGGGCCGTCACGACGAGCAGCGGGTCCGGCGAGTCGGGCGCGAGCTCGGCCTCGACCTCGGCCGCCGTCGCCTCGCCGAGCGAGCCGCCCAGCACCTGCGCCGCCGACTGGGCGTTCGCCCGCGCGACGGTGATCGCCGCATCGATGGCACGGCCGCGCACCGTCGCAGGATCGCGCGCACCGAACACGATGCGCGAGCCCGCGCCGGCGCCGGCCATGATCGCGACGTCGAACAGCATGCCGGCCGGCTCGACCGGCATCTGGGCACGCACGACCCGGTGGTAGCGGAAGGCCACGAAGTCGCCGTCGTCGTCGAAGATCGGCTCGAGCTTGCGCTCGACCTCGTACACGCTCTCGGGCAGGCGCGGCTCGGTCTCGCGGACGCGATCGAGCACGACGTTCACGCGCGCGGCGCTGCGCTCGGCAGCCTCGCTCGCGGTCTTCGCCTGCTCGACGAGCACGAGATGCAGCCAGGCCACGTCTGCAGGGAACTGCAGCGTGGCCTCGCCGGCCGCGGTGATGGAGGCGTCGTCGTCGTCGCTCACGCGCAGCTCACGACGCGTACTTCTGTTGGAGCACCCAGATGATGGTCTGGGCGCTGCGGTCGTCGACGCCGCACAGGCGCTGCATCGTCTCGAGCAACTCGTCCTCGTTCTCGTCGACGTCGCCCGACGACAGCGCGATGTCGGCCGCGAGCGTGTATGCCTTCAAGCCCATCGCGGGCGTCGAGAACTCGCCGAGCGCGGCGACCGACGCCTTGAGGCTGTCGTACTTGCGCAGCATCTTGCGCGCGCCCTCGATGAGGTCGCCGAAGTTCTTCTCCTTGAACTCCGACAGCGTGCTCGCGAACGCTTCGACGGTCGCGATCTCTTCGTCGTCGATGGCCCCGTCGGCCCCCGCCATGAGCAGCATGGCGTGGACGAGCAGGATGTCGTCGGTGGGTTTCTTCTGGGGTTCGACACCCCGCATGCGCGCGAGCAGGCCCATGATCGGATTCTCCTGGTGGGATGAGGACGGGTGCTTAATCCATGGGGTGGGCGCTGCCACGCAGGGTCTGTTCGATGACCTGCGGGTCGACGCCGAGACGCTGCGCGATGCGCATCATCTCCTGCCACTCGTAGCCGTCGACGTTGCCGTCGGCGGCCGCGATGATGGTGAGGTGCTGGACGAGCTGCACGCGCCGCGGGAACGGCACGCTGGCAGCCTCGTTCAGCTTCTGCTCGAGCTCGGTGCGGGCGGCCTCGGCGTTGATCGGGCCCCACACGTCGTCGGCCCCGAGCAAGGTCTTGAGCGCCTTGATCTCGGTGTCCTCGATCGTGCCGTTGGCCGCGGCCACGCTGACGCCCGCGCAGTAGAGCAGGCGCCGCAGGAGCTTGGACTCGTCGGTCTTCTCCTCGAGGTAGCCCGGATCCATGAGATCCAGGTCGCGCTCGACGATGGCCTCGACCTCGTCGTCGGTGAACCCGTCGTTGCCGAGCCCGGCGATGCGCCGGTACGTCGCGCTCTTCGCGAACGCCACGACCGCCCGCACGCGCACCGGGCTGTACGGATGCGTGCAGAAGCAGTCGAGCGTGTCGTCGTCGTTGCGCGGCTTGCTGCGCGCCTCGGGTGCGGACGCCAGCGACTCGACCTGCTGCGCGTAGGCCTCGAGATCCGCGTTCACGCGCGGAGACGAGAGCCCGCTCGCGAGCTTGAAGAAGCCGCTCGCCGCCGCGGTCGGATCGCCGCCGCACACGAGCCCGGCCCGATCCGCGCTGATCTCCGCGCTTCGACACCACAGGTACAGACGCAGCGCGTTGTGCCGCGACACCATCTGACCCGCCATGTCCTCCACCGCTGCGGTGCCCGGCATCGGGATCCCGAAGTGGTCGAACGCCATGTGGCCCATCTCGTGGCCGATGACGAAGCGCAGCTCCTCGGGCGTGAACACCTCGAGCAGTCGCGAGCTCAGCACGATGATGTGCGGGCCGCCGCCGTTGTTCTTGATCGCGCCCGCGTTGAACACCGGCTCGGGCCGGATGTAGACCTCGACGGGGTGCGTGTAGCCGAGCACGGTGCGACAGTGCGCGAGCGAGTCGGCGACCTCCGGGGCCATCGAGCGCGACAGCCGGAGCGCACCGGTGAGCAGCGAGCGGCGGGCCACGAAGCCCCAGCCGCTCGACAGCTCCTCGATCTTCTTGAGCGCGAACTGGACGTCGCGCTCGGCCGTGAGTGCGGCGCGCAGCTGCTTGTCGCGGCGCGCCTGCAAGATGGTCGGATCGGAGAGCGAGACCGCCATGGTCACTTGGCGTACTTGAGCGAGAGCACCCAGATGATCGTCTGTGCGGTCTGCTCGTCGACGTTGAGCAGGCGCTGCATCGTCTCGAGCAGCTGATCCTCGTTCTCGTCGACGTCGCCCGACGCGAGCGCGATGTCGGCCGCGAGCACGAACGCCTTGGTCTTGAGCGCCTGGCTGGAGAACTCGGCGAGCGCGTTCACCGACTCCTTGAGGCTCGGGTACTTGCGCACCATCTTCTGCGCCTCGCCGACGACGTCGCCGAAGTCGCGCTCCTTGAACTCGGGCAACGTGCAGGCGAACGCCTCGACCGTCGCGATCTCTTCGTCGTCGATGTAGCCATCGGCCCCGGCCATGAGCAACATCGTGTGCACGAGCAGCACGTCGTCGGTCGGCTTCTTGGTCGAGGTCATGCCGGTGAGTCGGGACAAAAGGCCCATCGTGGTCTCCTTGCTCGCGACGCGAGCCGAGGGACCGTAGCCCAGCCGAGCGGTACGTTTCAACCACTCTCGACGTGGCGCGCTCGACGTGGCGCGCTCGCGACACCCGACGACGATCCCATCACGGGCAAGAGGAGCGTCCGCGCTTGAGCCACGCGCCGAGCGTGCTGCGCGGGATGCCGAGCGCGCGTGCGGCCCTGCGGATGCTGCCGTGCTCCGCGACCGCCTGCGCGAGCAGGTCGCGGTTCATGCTCACCCAGTCGCTGCGCGGCACGGTCAGGGCCGCGCCGCCGCGCTCGTTCGGAGGCGCGCGCATGCCGAGGCCCACGCATTCCGCGGACGGGGCCGGTCGCGGGAGCAGGTCGCCCGGTCCGATCGGGCCGTCGACGAGCGCAGCCGCGCGCAGGACCGCGTTCTTGAGGGCCCGCACGTTGCCCGGCCACGGATGTGCGCGCGCCAGCGCGACAGCGCCGGGCTCCAGCTCGACCCGCCGGCCGAGCTCGTCGGAGGCCTCGCGCGCGAATCGTTCGAGCAGGAGCGGAATGTCCTCGGGGCGCTCGCGCAGGGGTGGGACGACGACGACGAGCACGCCGAGCCGATGATAGAGGTCCTCGCGCCATTGGCCCGTGGCGACCATCGCCTCGAGGTCGCGGTGGGTCGCGCACACGACCCGCACGTCCACGTCGGCGTGCGCTTCGGCGCCCACCGGGTGCACGCGCGACGTCTCGAGCACCCGCAGGAGCTTGGCCTGCAGCGCCAGCGGGAGCTCCCCGATCTCGTCGAGGAACAGGGTACCGCCGTGCGCGCGCACGAACGCGCCGATGTGGGGACGATGGGCCCCGGTGAACGCGCCCTTCGTGTGACCGAAGAGCTCGCTCTCCGCGAGGCCCGCGACGATGGCCCCGCAGTTGACGGCGACGAACGGACCTGCTCGGCGCGGACCGAGCTCGTGCAGGAAGCGGGCAGCCAGCTCCTTGCCCGTGCCGGTCTCGCCGCGCACGAGCACAGGGCGGCGCAGCACGGCGAGCCGGCGCAGCGACAGCTCGAGGCGGCGGAAGGGTAGGGAGCGGCCGATCATCGAGAGCACGGCCTGCGCGCCCGATCGGCTGCGTGCCATCGATGCGTCGGCGGCGAAGCTGGAGGGCTTCGAGTGCGAGGGCGCGCGCGCCCCGAGCTTGGTCTGTGCCACGGGACGATCTTCGACCGTCGAGCGCCGGTGTTGCACGTCGGTGAGCGATCGATCGCGACTGTACGTGTGTGCCCTGTCCCGGACGGACAGGGCACGTGACGTCGCAGTCGTGGTCGTGGTCGTGGTCGCAGTCGTAGTCGTGGTCGTAGTCGTAGTCGTAGTCGTGGTCGTAGTCCTGCTCCCGGTCCCGGTCCTCCGTGCACTCCGTCGATTCGCCGCTAAGCTGTCCGCATGAGCGCTCCGATCGAGGACTACGCGATCATCGGCGACACCGAGACCGCCGCCCTCGTCCGACGCGACGGGTCGATCGACTGGCTGTGTCTGCCGCGCTTCGACTCCGCGGCGTGCTTCGCCGCGCTGCTCGGCGACGCGCAGAACGGGTACTGGAGCGTCGCGCCCGCCGAGCCCGTCGTGCGCTCGCGTCGGTCGTATCGCGGCGCCACGCTCGTGCTCGAGACCGAGCTGGAGACGGCCTCGGGCATCGTCGTCGTGATCGATTTCATGACCCCGCGCAACGGCGCGCCCGATCTCGTGCGCATCGTCGAGGGGCGGCGCGGTCGCGTGCCGATGCGCTGCGAGCTCGTCGCACGCTTCGACTACGGCGTGTCCGTGCCCTGGGTGCGGCGCACGAGCACCGGCATCGTCGCGGTCGCGGGGCCCGATCTGTTGCGGCTGCACACCGACGTGCCGTTGCACGGCGAGGACTTCCGCACGCTCGGCGACTTCGTCGTCGGCGAGGGCGAGCGCGTCGCGTTCGAGCTCGTGTGGGCGCCGTCGCATCTCGAGCCCCCACCTCCGCTCGATCCGTTCGCGGCGCTCGACGAGACGACGAAGTGGTGGGAGCAGTGGGCCGCACAGGCGCAGCTCGCCGGTCCCCATCGCGAGCTCTCGCTCCGCTCGCTCGTCGTGCTCAAGGCGCTCACCTACGGGCCGACCGGAGGCATCGTCGCCGCGCCCACCACGTCGCTGCCCGAGCTGATCGGCGGCGCGCGCAATTGGGACTATCGCCATTGTTGGCTGCGCGACTCGACGTTCACGCTCTACGCGTTCCTGCACGCGGGCCTGCAGGAGGAGGCGACCGCGTGGCACGACTGGCTCGTGCGTGCGGTCGCCGGGCGACCCGATCAGGCGCGCATCATGTACGGGCTCGCCGGCGAGCGGCGCCTGCCGGAGCTCGAGCTGCCCTGGCTCGCCGGCTACGGAGGATCGCGACCGGTGCGGATCGGCAACGGGGCGGCGGAGCAGTTCCAGCTCGACGTGTTCGGCGAGGTGTCCGACACGCTGCACCTCGCGCGCCGGCTCGGCGTCGGCGGCGATGGATCCACGTGGCGCGTGCAGCGGGCGTTCGCGACGTTCGTCGAGCGCGTCTGGCGGGAGCCCGACGAGGGCATCTGGGAGATCCGCGGGCCGCGGCGCCACTTCACGTTCTCGAAGGTGATGGCCTGGGTCGCGCTCGATCGCGCGGTGAAGTCGGTCGAACAGTTCGGGCTCGACGGCCCGATCGAGCGCTGGCGAGCGTGTCGCGACGAGATCCACGCCGACGTGTGCGCGCGTGGGTTCGATCCGCGGATCGGGTCGTTCGTGCAGTCGTACGGCGACGAGCGGCTCGACGCGAGCCTGCTGCTCCTGCCCGCCGTCGGCTTCCTGCCGCCGGACGACCCGCGGATCCGCGGCACGATCGCGGCGATCGAGCGCGACCTCGTCGTCGACGGCTTCGTGCTGCGCTATCGCACGCATCCCGCGATCGACGGCCTGCCCCCCGGCGAGGGCGCGTTCCTGGCGTGCAGCTTCTGGCTCGTCGACGCATACGCGCTGTGCGGCCGGTGGGAAGAGGCGCACGCGCTGTTCGAACGACTCGTCGCGCTGGCCAACGACGTGGGGCTGCTCGCCGAGGAGTACGACCCGGTCGCGAAGCACCTGCTCGGCAACTTCCCGCAGGCGCTCTCGCACATCGCCCTCGTGAACTCGGCGCGCAACCTCTCGGGCACGAGAGGGCCGAGCGAGGATCGCAGGAGGGGCTAACGCCGTCGTCGCAGCGCCGCGACGGCGAGCACGAGCAGCGCAAGGCCGCCGCGCGACGACGATGTCGTGCAGCCGCAGCCGTCATCGCCTTCGTCCGCGCCCGGACCACCCGTGCCGTCGCCGTCGCTCCCGCTCGCGGTCGCGTCCCCGTTCGCGCTCGCGCTCCCGCTCGCGTCGCCCGCGGTGCCGTCGTCGTCGTCGCCCGTATCCGCGTCGTCGCCCGTGTCACCGCCGCCCGGTGCCTCCACGATCTCGAAGAACGCGAGCGCGGCCGCCATCGCGTCGCGCCGTGCATCGGCGCCCGCGATCGTCTCGAACGGGAAGCCCATGAGTATCCCGCGCTCGCCGTCGTCGCCCCACGCGATCGCGGCCGCGCTGCCGTCCGGATACGCGAGCGTGATCGTGGCATCGCGGGCCGGCGCGATCACGTCGGGGAAGCGCGGATCGTAGGCCTCGGGATCCGCGAACGACAGCGGCGCGAGCCCCTCGAACGGTCCGGTCGTCGCGACGACGTCGTAGGTCTCCGCGTCGTCGCCCACGTAGGTCGCATGCAGGCGCTCGCGGAAGAACGCCTGCTCGTCCGGCGCGCCGTTCAGATCGAGCGCCCAACCGAGCTCCGCACCGGAGACCATCAGTCTCCCCCCGCCGTCGAGGTAGTCCGTCAACGCGTCGCGCACGATCGGGGCGAGGGGCTGGTCGCCCACCGAGTCCTCGCCGGCGAACCAGTCGATCGCGCCGTAGTCCGCGAGCTCGACGTCGGCGAGCTCCACCGCGTCGTCGGTGGCGCCGTCGAACGAGAAGCCCGCATCGGCGATCGCGAGGCCGTGGCGCGTCGCGTAGCTGCCGTCGTTCATGCGGCGCAGCCACATGCGCTGCACGACGTCGAGCGCGTATGCCGACAGATCCTCGGTGGGCAACAGGCCCGCGTCGAGTCGATCGAAGCCGCCGACCACGAGCACGCTCGCGCTGCCCGAGGGCGCCACTGCGGCGCCGACCACCGGCGACGGCAGCGAGCGCCCGCCCGCGTTCTTGCCGAGCACGCGCACGAACCGGACGTCGCCGTCGGACAGCCCCGTGATCGTGTGCGTGGTGCCGGCGACCTCGGTGCCGTCGTCGAAGCCGTGGCCGTTCGTCGACACCTGCACGATCCAACCGTCGGCGGCGTCGCCCGAGCCGGGCTCGGCCTCGGGCGCGCGCCAGCTCACCGCGAGCCCACCGTCGCCGTCGTTGCGTACGACCACCGCCCTGGGCGGCTCGGGTGGCAGCACGAGCGCAGTGCCGTCCGCGTCGGCGAAGTAGCGCGCGATGCCCTGCGCCATCGCGCGCGCGACGAGCCGTCGGAACTGGGGATCGCGCAACGCATCGGCGTCGGCGGGTGTGTCGTGGTACGCGACCTCCACGAGGATCGCGGGCATCTCCGGGTTGTGGCTCGGGTTCACCTCGCCGAAGTACGCGGTGAAGCGGCCCTCGTCGGCCCAGTCGGGCGCCCACGCGGCGCGCAGGTCGTCGACGATCTCGCCGTGCACGAAGTCCTGCAGCTCGCGCGAGCCCGCGACGCCGGAGAAGTTCGACAACGGCCCGGGCGGCGCGCTGCTGCCGTACGTGTACGTCGACGTGCCGACGCGGGGATTGGGCGCGTTGCTGTGCCATGCGAGGTACACCGCGTCCTCGCCCTCCTCGTGCTCCCACGCGGCGAAGCGCGAGCGCGTCGACACGTCCGCGTCCATGTCGGCGTCGAGCCACGCGAACACCGACGACGGCGCGCCGCTCCACTGCGCGTAGTAACGCGCGGCGTGCTCGTACATCGGACGCCCGCTCGTGCCGCCGCCACGGTCGTGCAGGCCCGCCGTGCCGCCGAAGCGCACTGCGTCGGCCGAGATCACGCCGTCGCCCGTGCTGTCGTCGAGCACGACGACTGCGGGCCCCGCATCGACGTCGAAGTGGAACTCGCCGAGCAACACCCACGTCGAGCCGTGGCGCCGCTGATCGATGCGCACGTGGGTCTCGCCGCCCGAGTGCCGCACGACCCAGTGCGCATCGGCGACGCGATCGGGGCCCTGCACGAACGAGACGTACACGTTGTAGAAGCCGGTGCTCGGCAGGGTGGGGGCGTACACGAGCCCGCCGGTGCCGTCGCCTTTCGCGAGCGTGCGCGCGGAGCCGGCGGAGAACGGCGCGGTCGCGTCGGAGGTGATGGGCAGCGCGACCATGCCGAAGCCGGTCTCGGTGCCGAGCTCCATCGGCGCGCCCTCGAGCGTGGCCGCGTCGTCGTCGACGATCACGCCGTCGGTGCGCAGATCGGGCTCGCGCACGGTGACGACGTACGCCCCCATCGCGTGCAGATACGGCACGAGGTACTGCGCGACGGCCTCGGTCGACACGAGGTCCTCGACGATCGCGTTCGTGTTGCCGCGTTGCGTCCGCCACGCGCTGCCGGTCCACGCGAAGCCGTGGCCGGCCGACAGGTAGACGGTCTTGCCCGACAGCGCGCCGGTGACCGGACCGACGAGCGCGCTCTGCCGGCGCACGAACGGAGCCGCGAACGCATCGACCGGCGACGACGCGGGCTTCGTCGGCACGGGGGGCGCGAGCGCCGAGATCTCGGGCGGCTCGAGCCCGCAGTCGCGCTCCGGCGGCGCGGCTGCGGCGGCCGGTGTGATCGCGAGCAGGCTCGCGCAGACGATCGCGTGCTTCATGACGGCCACCCCCGGGCTCGCGCGCACGGCTCCCCGCACGGCCGCGATCCCACCCCCTGGATTGCCGCTCGCACGCGATCGGTTCAATCGCGCGCGCAGCGTAGAGCGTGCGACGTACACTCGGACGATGCCGGGATCGACGAGGATCGTCGTGCTCGCTGCGATCGCCGGGTGCGGCGGCCGAACGCTCGCGGACTCGGACACGAGCAGTACGGGCAGCACGAGCGGGGCCGTGGTGACGTCCGACGACTCGGGTGTCGTCACCTCGACGGGGGAGGAGACGACGAGCACGACGACGACGACGACGGGCGCGGACGAGACGACGCACGGCACGACGGGCACGAGCACCGGTGACGCGCCGCCCGCGTGCGAGCCGGCGCCCGCCCGCGTGGAGGTGACGCTCGAGGTCGCCGGCTCGCTGGCGCACGATCCGAGCTCGCCCCACCAATCGGGTGCCGCGTGCGTCGTGGATACGATCGATGCGCCGGGAGCGTCCACGACCGTCGGGCTCGACTGCGTGGACGACGTGGACGGGAACAGCTCGGGGGTCATGGTGACCTACTCGACGCCGGTACCCGTCGCGATCGATCTCGTGCCGGGCGGCGCGGTGCAGTTGGACGTGTTCAGCTGGTCGTTGTACTGGTTGCAGGAGTACGTCGTGCTGCGCGATGCCGAAGGCGAGGTCGTGCTCGCGTGGGTCACGGGAGAGGGCCCACCCGGACGACCCTCCACCGTCGTGAGTCCCTCCGACGATTTCTACGCGCCCCTCGAGCTCGGGCTCGCATACCCGTGCGAGGCCGAGTGCGACGACGAACAGGACACCGAGGACTGCGGATGTCCCCGTCGATTCGCGGTGACGTTCGCGCTCGGTGACGACACCACGAGCGTGATGGATGCCAACTCGGGGATGCTCGGCAACCTGATGCTGTTCGTCGAGAACGCACACGACGACGTCGGCGGCACGGGCGAGTCCTGCGGCCTGCACGAGCCGATTCGCTGGGTCGAGGCTCTCGCGATCCGCTCGCAGTGAGCCGTGGGCTCACTGCGCTTCGCAGCGCTCGAACGACTCCACCGCGCGCACGATCGGCGTGTCCAGAGCGTGCACGCCGCCGGCGAACAGCGCCGAGCGGGCGTTCGTGAAGTCGCACGGCGACGCCTCGCTGTGGGCCTCGGACCAGTCGACGCCGTCGCTCGAGTACTCCCAGTGGACGACGTCGGCGTCGTCGACCCGCAGCTGCAGCCACAGCGGCGCGTCGGTCGCGACCATCGGGCCCTCGAAGTACGCGCCCGCGACCATGATCATCACGCGCTCGGCCTCGGCGGCGATCTGCACCTCGCACGCGCTGCCGTCGTCGTAGATCGTCAGCCACACGCCGATGACGTCGAGCGGCGCCTCGTACGGCACGAGCTCGGCGCGCACGAGCCCGCCCTCGAACGAGTGCACGTCGGTGTGGATGCCGGCGCTGATCCACTCGTCCATCGACGCGCCGATCGACATCTCGAGGTGCCCGCTCGCCAGCCCGAAGCTGCACCCGGCGCTCGACCACGTGCTCCACTCGGGGTCGAGCGCGTCCGCGTCGAACCCGTCGACGAACACCGGCATGCACGGCGGCGGCTCGGGCTCTCCCGTCGTCGTGTCGTCGTTCGGATCGCCGTCGCTCGAGCTCGACGTGGGTCCGTCGCCCTCGCTGTCGAGGTCGCTCGTGTCGACGTCGCCGTCGCTCGTGGGATCGACGGGCGTGGTCGTGAGCGACGTCGCCGATGCGGAGCCGTCCGACTCGCCGACGGTCGCTCCGTCGTCGTCGCCACCCTCGTCGATGCCCCCCGTCGTCGCATCGATCGGCTCGACGCACGCATCGGCGAGCTCGGCCGACGCGCGCGCACCGTAGCGCCGGCCCGAGGGGCACGCCGCATCGGGGAAGCTGCAGTACCCCGAGGGCTCGCACAGGCCCAGCGCCCCGGTGCCGGCACACTGCGCGTCGTCCTCGCACGCGAAGGCGCCCGCCGTCCCGCACGCCCATGCGCCTGCGAGCCCGGCGATCGCAGCGAGCGCGGTCGCACGCAGGGATCCCACGATCCGCGATCCTACGCCCGCGCGCACGGGCTGGCTACTTGGGCCGCGGGTCGGCGAGCTCGTCGTCCACGCGTTGGCAACTCTGGCCGCGTCGCAGCGCCGTCACCGTCGCCACGAGCGCGCGCGTCGTGTTGCGCACCTCGGTGTCCAAGGCCTCGTCGGCGTCGTAGTCGTCGTGGCTCGTCGCATACGGGCGCATGTATCCGACCATGCGCGCGAGCGTGCCGTGGTGGCCGGCCTGCACGAGCCCGAGCGTTCCGAGCCAGTCGGTCAGCGCATCGCTCACCGCATCGACGCCCGAGACGTCGCCGTGCACGATGGTCGCGAAGGCACGACCGGCGAGGTGCTTGGGGTATGGCCAGCCGTCGAGCTCGAGCGCCTTCGCTTTCTTCGGATCCTTGCCCGACGTCGTCGTCGGATCGGGGTTGCCTCCGTCGGCGCACACGAGGCGATCCATCATCAGCTTCAGCACGCTCGGCACCTGGTGCCAGTGCACGGGCGTCACGATCGCGACGCCGTGGGCCGCGACCCACCGCGGGTACACGTCGTTCATGAGATCGTGCACCTGCCCCTGCGCGTGGTTCGGGTAGCACGAGCACGGCCAGTGACACAGCGGCATCGCCGTGGACACGCAGCCCTTGCACGGATGGATCTGCTTGCCGTACTCGGCGGTGAGCCGCGACAGATCGAGCGTGTCGCACTCGAAGTCGGCGGCTTCGACGGTCTCGCGCACGCGCGCAGCGAGCCGCGTCGTCTTCGAGACCTCGCCGGGACACGTCTGGTCGGAGCGTGGCGAGCCCGCGACGACGAGCACGCGCGAACGGCCCGCCGGGTCGTCGTGGCGCGCCTGCGCGTCGAGGATGCGCGCGCGCGCGTCGAGCCAGTCGATCGACAGCTCGTAGTCCGGATCGGCGAACCGCTCGCCCGCCTTGCGCGTGCGCGGGGCCTTGCGACCGTCGCGATACGCGTCCCACGCGACGCCGGCGAGCGTATCGATCGCGCGCTCGTGGGGCTCGAACGCCGGGTCCGCGAAGCGCTCGCGGAAGCGCCGTCGGAACTCGCGCTCGTCCAGCGTTGCATCTTCGCTGCCCTTCACGACGCGCAGGCGGTGCATGCCGTCGTTCTGCGCCCTGCCGCGCGCGCCGCCAGCTAGGGTCCCTGACCGAGCCACTCCGCCCCGTCGTCGGCGACCTCGCGCTTCCAGATCGGCACGTCCGCCTTGAGCGCCTCGATCGCCGCGCGGCACGCCGCGAACGCTTCGGCGCGGTGCGGGGCGCTCGCGGCGATCACCACCGCGGTCTCGCCGACGACGAGCCGGCCGAGCCGGTGGTGGATCGCGACCCTCGCCCCGTCGATCTCGCGCTCGATGCGAGCGACGATGTCCGCCATCGTGCGCATGGCCATCGCGTCGTACGCCTCGTAGTCGAGGTGCACGATCGTCTTGCCGCGGCTCGTCGCGCGCACGTTGCCGGTGAAGGTCGCGATGCCGCCCGCGCCCGCGTGCTCCACCGCGGCCACGACGGCGCCGAGGTCGAGCGGCGCGTGCGAGAGGAGCACGCGATCGTGGCCGCCGCTCACGGGCGGCACGAGGGCGATCTCCTCACCCGGTGCGATCACGCGATCGGACTGCACGAATTCCTGCGCGACGGCGACGCGGCAGTGCGCGAGCTTGTCGGCGAGCCGTGGCGCGACGCGAGCGATCTCCTCCAACAACGCGGCCACCGTTGCGCCGTGCGGGAGATCGACCGCGAGGCGATCACCGCCGATCGCGTCGCGAAGTCCGGCGAAGAGCAGCACGTCGTGGGTGGCGCGCGACATGGCGTGGAATGCGACCCCGAGCAGATCGGGTGTTTCTCGCGCAAACTTTCGCGATCACGCGAGTGGTCGCCTCGTGATCCCGGTTTTTTCGGGACGGGGCGCGCCGATCATAAGCTATCGACATCGGCGCTGCCGCCGGGCCGCTCGGGGATGGCCGCTGTCACCCCGATCCCGCGCCGCGGCGCCCCGGTTCGCCGTCCCACCCACCGTCCCACCCCAGATGGTTCACACTTTCGACGTGGAGGGGCGCGCGCTCGAGGAAGCCCCGTCGTCGCACGCGCCCATGAGCCCGCCCCCGAAAGCCTCCGCCGAACGGCCGCGCTCCGTGCCGCGCATGCTGCCCCACGGGCGGGCCGACGAGCACGGCGCCGCGCGTCCGCCTGCCCTGGCGCCGCGCGATCGGCTCGAGGAGGACGTCGTCGAGGAGGACACGCCGTTCGAGGACGAGGCCGCGCGCACGGCCTTGCAGGAGCGCCTGGCCGCCCACCTCGACAAGGGCCGCCCGCGGGTCGTGCTCACCGACAACCTGCACACGATGGTGTCGATCAAGCGCGGCGACGGGGTCGTCACGTTCCGCCTGCACCACATGTTCGTCGGTGCACCGTCACAGGTGTTGCGTGCGCTCGCGCGCTACGCCGAGCGTCGCGATCGCACGTCGACCCGCTTGCTGCGCGCGTTCATCGATCACAACGAGACGCGCATCCGCAGGCGCGAGACGCCGGCGCCGATCCCCTGCGACGTGGAGGGCAAGTACCACCACCTGCAGGAGATCTTCGACGCGCTCAACGAGCAGTACTTCGCCGGCAAGATCCGCGCGCGCATCACGTGGGGGCCTCGCACCCGCCGACGCCGCGTCCGCGACTCGATCAAGCTGGGCAGCTACACGTTCGAGGACGAGCTCATCCGCATCCACCCGGTGCTCGACGCGGCCGACGTGCCGCGCTTCTTCGTCGCCTGGATCGTCTATCACGAGATGTTGCACGAGGTGCACGACATGCCGGTGGTCGACGGCCGCCGCGTGTATCACACGCCGGAGTTCCGCAAAGCCGAAGCGCAGTACGACCGCTACGCCGAAGCGGTGCTCTGGGAGCGCACGTACCTGCACAAGCTCCTCGAGCGCTGACCCCGTCGCCGTAGTCGTAGTCGTAGTCGTGGTCGTGCCCCCGTCGCCCGAATCGACTCCCGCGTCGATTCAACCGCAAACCCCCGTGCGGTCCCCCTTGCTCCCCAGAGTTGACCGAGCGGTAGGCTTGGGTGTAGTTGCGTGAATCACCGCCGGGCGACGGGTGACCACGTGAAGCGCATCAAGATCATCGGCATGGGTCGGTTCCTCCCGGACAAGGTCGTCACCAACGACGATCTGGCCGACTCGATGGAGACCTCTGATGCGTGGATCCGCGAGCGCACCGGCATCGGCCAGCGCCGCGTGGTCGAGGGCGGCACCGCCACGTCGGACCTCGCCGCCGCCGCCATCGCCCGCGCGTGCACCGACGCCGGCATCGAGCCCGCCCAGCTCGACGGCATCATCGTCGGCACCTGCTCGCAGGACACGCTCTTCCCGTCCACCGCGTGTTGGGTGCAGGACAAGCTGCAGATCCGCGGGATGCCGGCCTTCGACGTGATGGCCGGCTGCTCGAGCTTCCTCTACGGGCTCGAGGTCGCCTCGCACTGGCTCGCCGGCGGCAAGGCCAAGCACATCGCGGTGTGCGGCGCCGAGGTGTTCTCGAAGATCCTCAACTGGGACGACCGCCGCACGTCCGTGCTGTTCGGCGACGGTGCCGGCGCGGCCATCGTCACGCAGGGCCAGGGCGACTCCGGCCTGCTCGCGTCGAACTGGGGCAGCGACGGCACGCTCGCGTCGATCCTGCTCGTGCCCGCCGGCGGCACGCGCATGCCCGCGAGCCACGCGACCGTCGACGAGCGTGCGCACACCGTCTACATGGAAGGCACGACGGTCTTCAAGCACGCTGTCACCGCGATGAGCTCGAGCCTCATCGCGGCGTTCGAGGAGGCCGGCATCGCGCCCGAGGACCTCGATCTCTTCATCCCGCACCAGGCCAACATCCGCATCATGGAAGCCACGCGCGAGCGCGCGAAGGTGCCGGCCGACAAGGTGTTCAGCGTGCTCGAGAAGTACGGCAACATCTCGGCCGCCTCGATCCCCGTCGCGATGTGCGAGGCGCGGGAGCAGGGCCTCCTGAAGGACGGCCACCTCGTGGGCGTCACCGCGTTCGGCACGGGCCTCACCTGGGCCGCCGGCGTGCTGCGCTGGTAGTTGGCGTTCGCCGCCGCTCGCGATCTAGCATCGCCGGTCGGTGGAACTGCGAGCGATCCGCGCGTGCACGGTCTGGGGCGCGGAGCACTACGACGAGGTCGTGCGTGCCGTGCTGGGTGCGACGCGCAGCGTGTGGATCTCCACCGCGAACCTCAAGGAGCTGATGGTCGCCCCGCACGGCGCCCCGCGCAGCCGCCGCTATCACTCGGTGCTCGCGGAGTTCGATCGGCTCGCGCGGGACGGCGTGGAGCTGCGCCTGCTCCACGCCGGCATGCCGTCGCGGCCCTTCCGCGACGAGTTCGATCGCTTCCCCCGGCTGTGCAAGGGCGGGCTCGCCCTGCGCCAGTGCGCGCGCGTGCACATGAAGGTCGTGGTCGTCGATGCGCGGCTCGTCTACTTCGGCAGCGCGAACTGGACGGGCGCGGGGCTGGGGGCGAAGGCCGAGGATCGCCGCAACTTCGAGCTGGGCCTGCTCACCGACGACGAGCGGATCATCGACGAGGTCCAGGGCCGCTTCCACGAGATCTGGACCGGCGGCCGATGTCGCACCTGTCGCGTGCGCAGTACCTGCGAGGCGCCGCTCGACCTCACCCTCGCGCGTCCAGTAGACTCGGGCGCAGGTGGTGTCGCCGTCGCGCGCGTGCGTGCTCATCGTCCCGGTGACGATGCTGCTCGCCGCGTGCGGTGATTCGTCGGGCGAGAGCGAGAGCGAGAGCGAGAGCGGGAGCGGGAGCGCGTCGACGGGCGACGTACCGGTCGTCGACTACGCGACGCAGATCCAGCCGATCTGGAACGCGTGGTGCACCTGTCACCTCCAGGGCGGCAGCGGCACGATGGTCGCGCCGACGCTCACGCTCAACATGGAGTTCAGCCATCAGGAGCTGGTCGGCACGCCGTCGATGGCGGTGCCGACGATGGCGCGCATCGAGCCCGGCGAGCCCGACGCGAGCTACCTCTGGCACAAGACCCACGACACGCACCTCGACGTCGGCGGCAACGGCACGGAGATGCCGCCGGGCCAGGTGCTGTCCGCCGCGGATCTGCAGCTCGTCGAGGACTGGATCCGCGGCGGCGCGCTGCCGTGAGGCTAGCCGTCCGCGTAGGACCCCAGCTGGTCCCGCTTGCCCCGCGCGCGAGCGCGGAGTATCAGAAAGGGTCCATGAGCGGCCGCGTTCGCCAGTACGCCCTCCGAGTGCACGCCGAGTTCGCCGCGGCCCACGTGCTGCGCGGCTATGCGGGCGCGTGCGAGCGGATCCACGGGCACACGTGGAAGGTGGAGGCCGAGGTCGTCGCGCACGAGCTCGACGCGCTCGGCATGGCGATCGACTTCCACGAGCTGCACCGGCTGCTCGGGGGGATCGTGGGCGAGCTCGACCATCGCCTCCTCAACGAGGTGCCGCCCTTCACGGACCTCAACCCCACGGCGGAGAACGTGGCGGCGTACATCCACGGCCGCCTGGGCCACCTCTTGTCGGCCCTGCCGCCGCCCCGGGTGACCCTGAGGGCCGTGACGGTCCGCGAGAACGACCGCATGGCGGTGACGGTCTCGGAAACGTGAAGCGCGGGCCCGCGAAACCCGCCGTTTCCGGGCTTGACAGGCCCCGAGCGAGCCCCGATGCTCCGCCCCTCCGGAGCCTTCCATGAGCCAGGTCTGCATCGTCACGGGCAAGCGCCCGATCACCGGCATGAACATCTCGCACTCGCACGTGCGGACGAAGCGGCGGCTCATCCCGAACCTGCACAGCAAGCGCTACTGGATCCCGAGCGAGAACCGCTGGGTCCGCCTGCGCCTGTCCGCAGCCGGCATGCGCATCATCGACAAGCTCGGCATCGAGAAGGTCGTCGCGGACATCCGCGCGCGCGGCGAGAAGGTCTGAGTCGCTCGTCGCGCGAGCGGTCACGGCGGGTGATCGCAGCGCCGCGATCGCGGCGCCGAGAGCGTTGCGTGATCGCACGGCCACTGGTTCACATTGCGTAGCGGCGCCCACCAAGTTAGCTGCGCGGAACGTACGTTCACATACAAGGGCCTGCGAAGATGCCGGCCAATGACCTCCCGCCGTCGCATCCCCCCCTCGGCGCAGATCGGCTTCGGCCTCTGCACGGCTCTCTGCGTGCTCGACGTGCTCGAGCAAGACGCCCTCGCGGTTCCTGCGTTCGTCCGATCGAATGTCGGTGATCCGTGGGGCGACAACTCGAACGAGCAAGCGATGGACCTCGCGCTCGGCGTCGGTGCGTGGGACGACCTGCGCTACGAGACCGTCGATCCCGACGAGCTCTTCTCCGCCACGTACGAGTTCGTCTACCTCGAGGGCGGTGACAACAACGCCGACGAGCTGAACGCGTTCATGACCGCGAACCAGGCCGCGATCGAGACCTGGGTGAGCGCGGGCGGCATGCTGCTCGTCAACTCGGCGCCGAACGAGGGCGGCAATCAGGTGTGGGGCTTCGGCGGCATCGGCCTGACGAACGGCAACTTCGCCGATGCCGGACACGCGACGAGCCCGCTGCATCCGATCTGGAACGGCCCGTTCCTCCCGTGCGCGACCGACTTCACCGGAGGCTCGTACGCGCACGCGAGCATCAGCGGTGCCGACGATGCGGTCTGGCTGATCGAGAACGACAACGGCGGTGAGCCCAACCTCGTCGAGGTCGTGTGGGGCAGCGGCACGGCGATCTTCGGCGGGCTGACGAACTCGGTCTTCTGGGCGCCGCAGCCCGACGCGCTCAACCTGCGCGCGAACGTCATCGCATACCTCGCGGGCGGAGGTGGTGACGGCGATCTCGACGACGACGGGATCGGCGACGAGCTGGACAACTGCCCGTACACGCCGAACCCGGGCCAGGAGGACGGCGACGACGACGGCGAGGGCGATGCGTGCGAGTTCGTGCCGTCGGGGCACGCGTACGTGCGCTCGCAGTCGGGCGCGCCGTGGGGCCAGAGCACGAACGAAGACGCGATGGATCTGATCTTCGGCGCCGACGGGTGGGACGACCTGCGCTTCGAGAGCGTCGACCCCGACGAGCTCTTGTCCCCCGCGTACACGTTCATCTACCTCGAGGGCGCGGATCAGGGATCGAACGAGCTGCAGGCGTTCCTGGTCGCGAACCAGCCCGCGCTCGAGGCGTGGGTGAGCGCGGGTGGCAACCTCTTCATGAACAACGGCTCCGGCGAGGGCGACGATCAGGACTGGGGGTTCGGCGGCGTCACGCTGAACGCGTTCGAGTACGCGGACAACGGGTCCGCGATGGACACGAACCATCCGATCTGGAACGGCCCGTTCGGACCGATCGCCACCGACTTCACCGGTAGCTCCTACGCGCATGCGTCCATCGGTGGCGGAGTCGCGGTCCCGCTCATCGACGACGGCGTCGGCGATCCGGAGCTCGCGGAGATCACGTGGGGCGAGGGCATCGCGATGTTCGGCGGGTTCACCACCGACAACTTCTGGCAGCCCCAGCCGGACATGCACTACCTGCGCGCGAACATCATCGCGTACGTCGCGTCGGGCGCTGCGGCGGACTACGACGACGACGACGACGGGTTCAACAACTTCGCGGACAACTGCCCGGCCGACCCGAACCCCGATCAGGCCGACGACGACGACGACGACATCGGCGACGCGTGCGACATCTGTCTCGGCGACCCGCAGAACGACGGCGACGACGACACGGTGTGCACGGTCGCGGACAACTGCCCGATCGTGCCGAACACGGACCAGGCGGACGTGGACGACGACAACCTCGGCGACGCGTGCGACGAGTGTCCGCAAGACGCGGCGAACGACAACGACTTCGACGGGATCTGCGGCGACGTCGACAACTGCGACGAGTACAACCCCGACCAGGCCGACGACGACGAGAACGGCATCGGCGACGCGTGCGAAGCGGTCGAGGAGACCGACGGCGGTGAGACCGACGAATCGGGCGGCGACGACACGACGACCGACGACGGCGGCAGCGAAGGCGACACCACCGCGGGCCTCGACGACACGAGCGACGGCGGAGAGACCGACACGACCGACGACGGCGGCACCGCGGCGGACACGACCGCGGGTGACGACGACGCCGAGGAGACCGACGACGGCGACGACGAGGACGCCGACGCCGGCGACGAGTCGGAGAGCTCGGGCGACGCCGGCCAGGACAGCGACGACGCGGGCGGCTGCGGCTGCACGACGGGCCGCAATCCGTCGAACGCGAGCTGGCTCGCACTCGCGCTGCTGGGGCTGCGCCGCCGCCGTCGCGCGGCCTGACTAGCCCGGCACCACCCGGCCGACGTCGTCGACGCGGCCGGGCAGCGCGACGCCCTCGGAGAGGGCGAGCATCGCGTCGTGCAGCTTGCCGCGCTCGATGCGGAGGCGTTGCACTGCGACCCAGCGCTGGCGCCTCGTGAGGCGCACGCGCAGCGCGTGGGTGGTCTCGCGGGCGATGCGGCCGTAGCGGATCGCGAGCGCGCCGCCGAAGCCGGCCGCGAGCGTCGTGCCCACGCCCGTCCAGAACGCGGTGTCGGGCAGGATGGGGAAGTCCGCTTCCAAGAGGTGCACGCCCTGGGTCGCGAGCACGCCCGCGAGGAGCCACGTGAGCGGGAAGAGCACGAGGCCGACGAGCAGCTTGATCGTCGCCTCGTCCTTCTCGAGCTTCGCGCCCTTGGCCGCGAGCCCGCGCAAGAGCAGCGCGGTCGGTAGGTTCACGATCCAGCCGAGCACGATGAGCGGCGGCAGGATCACGAACACCGCCGCGGCCTGCAGCGCGAGGCCGAGCGCCGGTCTCACCACGCGCGGGTCGTGATCGAGCTCGTGATCCTCGAGCCGCAGCGCCGAGAGATCCTCGTCGTACTGCTCGACGCGCTTGCGCAGCGCGTCGACGGCCTCGGGGTCCTTCGCGCGCATCGTGTAGTAGCCGTGGCGCACGCGCGCAAAGCCCAGCACGCGCTCGCCGATCGTCGACTTGCCGGGATCCGCGTGCGCGCGATGGGCTCGTTCCGCGCGCACGAGCCGACGCGCGCGGTGGATGAGGTGGTGCAGCTCCCAGTCGTCGGTGGAGTGCACGACCTCGCGCAGCGTCTTGTCGATGAGCGCCGTCAGTGCGCGCACGCGTCGCTCCGTCGTCGCGTCGTCGTCGTCGGGCGACGGCGTGACGTCGAGCTCTTCGGGCAGCTCGAGCGGCGGATGGAACGCGACCATCGCGTTGCTGCGGAACATCTGCTTCTTGTCGTAGTGCAGCCCCACCGGCAGGATCACCGGCGTCATCGCGGCCGACAGCGCGCGCGCGCGGTAGTACAGGCGCGCCGCACCCGTCTTGAGCTCGGTGAGGTGCGGTGCGTCGTGCGAGATGCCCTCGGGGAACAGCGCCGAGAACGATCCGCGCGCGACCTCCCGCGCGAGCGCATCGAGGCTCATCGCGTTCGCGTTCTTGCGCGCCTGCGGGTTGCCGCGGTCGCCGTCCATCGCGCGGTAGATCGGCACCGTGCCGAGCCGTCGCAGGAGCCACCCGAGCACGGGCACGCGGAACAACCCGTGCCGCGCGCCGAACACGACCTGGCGCGGGAACTGGGTGAGCACGAGCCCCGGGTCCACGAGGCCGTTGGGGTGCCACGACACGATGAGGCCGCCGCCGACGGGCGGGATCGAGTCGCGGCCGGTGACCTCCACGCGACGGAAGAACGCGCGCACGGCCGCGCGCAACCCGGTCTGGATCACGCGATACGGCCACGGCACGGGCGGCGACACGCGTGGATCATAGGCGCGATCGCGACGAGGCGACGCCGGTCGCGAGTACACGGCGTACCGACGGTGGGGGAGGGCACGCTCCGCGGCGGCTGCGTTCCTTCTCACGCCGCGATCGTGCAATCCCACGCGGGCTCGTCCGTCGTACCGGTGCTACGGTTCCAGCCCTTCGATTGGATGACGTGATGCGACGATCCGGTGTCTTGATGGTGGTGTGCGTGGGTCTCGCGGCGTGCCGCGACGACGGGGGTCGCGGGCCCGATGCCGCCGACACGACCGGTGGCGACACCGAGGCCGACGAGGACGACGGCGACGACGACGGCAACGACGAC
Source organism: uncultured Nannocystaceae bacterium (assembly GCA_964468635.1). Classification (GTDB taxonomy): domain Bacteria; phylum Myxococcota_A; class Polyangia; order Nannocystales; family Nannocystaceae; genus Xiheibacterium. Next base: position 178,459 of record CAYXVR010000014.1, on the reverse strand, counting down.
GACGCGGCCGACGACGACGGCAACGACGACGATCCGAGCGGCCCCTCCACGGATCCCGACGACACGGGCCCGGACCCGGAGGACGACGGCAACGACGACGATCCGGACACGGGTCCCGCGGACTCCTCCGACAGTGGGGATCCGACCGATCCGATCGATCCCGAGGCGTTCGACGACGAGTTCGACGGCCCCCTCGAGGGCTGGTCGATCCTGAACGAGTCCGTGGCCGACATCTCGGTCGACGGCGGTGCGCTGCATCTCGTGCCCGACGCGTGGACCGTGTGGGTCGATGGCCAGAGCTCGACGCTCGTGCACCGGACGATCGCGGGCGACTTCAAGGTGAGCGCCGCGGTGAGCGTGCGCAGCGTGCAGAGCCCGGGCTCGCCCCCGCCGCCCCAGTATCGATTCGGCGGCATCATGGCGCGCGACCCGAGCGGCAATCCCGAGAACCACGTCTTCATCGTGCTCGGCACCGACGACGATCCGTCGGTCGAGACGAAGACGACGGTGAACGGCGCGTCGCAGTGGAACGGCCCGCCGTGGCCGGGCGGCGAGGGCGAGCTCCGGATCTGCCGCATCGGCTCCGACTTCCGCCTGTACGTGCGCGAAGGCGGCGGCGCGTGGCAGCTGCAGACCGAGTACGCCCGCGCCGATCTCCCCACCGAGCTGCAGGTGGGCCCGATCGCCTACAACTACGACGACGGCGCGGAGGTCCGCGCGTCGTTCCAGTTCATCGACTTCGAGCCCGTCGACGGCCCGAGCGACTGCACCGAGTAGTCACTCGCAGTCGACTTCGGGTCCGCAGATCCAGCCATCGGTCCAGTAGCACGCCCGGGCTCCGGGCGTGTCGGGACAGTCTGCGGACCGCCGACACTCGTCCGCCGCGGTGAAGCAATGCAGCTCGGTCACGACGCCGCAACCGAGCGACCCGCCGCAGAACGCGTCAACGCAGTCGGCGTCCGTCCGGCAGGACGCCGGGTAGCATCCGGTCTCGCGCACCAGTTCTGCTTTGCTCGTGGGTGATCGGTAGAAGGCCGACGCGCACAGACAGGCTTTCTGCGGCCCACAGTCGGCGTCCGATCGGCATACCGCGGCTGCGTCGGTACACTCCACGGCTTCGACGCGATGGAGCACACCTTCGGTCGGAGCATCGGGGCCCGCCTCGCACTCGCTGACGATGCCGGCCAGGGCTCCGTTGAATTCGTTCGCGGAGTCCTGCTGCAACCCGACGCACGTGGGGGGTTCGTTCCACGGCAGATCGGGTTCCGAACCGGATGCATCCTGCGAGCCTTCGGAGGCATCGGTTCCTTCCGTGGTCGCGTGGCCGCCGTCGTTTTCCGGGTCGCTCTGGTCCGCGCACGCGATCCCTGTCGCGAACGTCAAGGACCCGAAGAGAGCCCGAAGAAGAGTCGACATCGGTGCACCCGAGCGAGCCGGTCGACGGCCCGAGCGACTGCACCGAGTCGTCACTCGGCTCGACCACCTTTGCGGAGCTGGGCTTCGAGCTCGGCCACGCGTTCTTCGGCGGTGGGGACGTCGTCGCGGCCGAGCTCGTCTCGGGAGACTCGAAGTCTCGCGACCGGGCCGGGGCCGATCGCGATCCGGACCCACGCATCGATGCCGGCCACGTACACCGGGCCGGGACCGCTGTGCTCGCGTGCGAGCGCTCCGTCGGCCTCGCGCCGCCAGTGCTGCAAGGCGACGCGGCGTGGATCCACGATCGCGCCCGTCGCGACCTCGGGGTCGAAGACGATGAGCTCCGGACAGCCGAGCTGCGCGTACTTGTGCGGCGCCTCGTAGTCCTTCTCCCAGTCCTCGGAGACGATCTCGAATGCGACCGTCGGCGCGTGATGACCGGGCTGCCACGTCTGCCACGATCGCGGCAACGGCGGGGCCGGTGCATCGTCGAGCACGTAGACGTCGGGCGAGACCCGGACCTGGGGCTGGTCGCGACGCCAGGCGAAGAACTGATCGCCCGCGAGCAATCGGCGCTGCCAGTTCCGCTCGCGTGCGAGCATGCCGAGGCAGGAGAGCAGCATGCGGATGATCTCGCCTTGCTCCGCGCCCTCACCCATGTCGTCCTCGTCGGTCAGGTACCAGCGGGACCAATCGATCGGCCCCGCCTCCGTGGAGATGAGGCCGAGGGGCGGCCGGGAACGGACTCGCGGCTCGTCACGCGCCGAGGAGCTGCCGTCCGTCACCCGACGATCCTAGCACGCCGACCGCGGATGGACGGCGCGTCGCATCGGGCGCTCTCCGAGCGCGCGGATCAGCTGCCGGCGATCGGGTCGGTCGTGTCGCCGACCTCGATGTTGCCGCGCGGGACCTTCACGACGAAGGTCACCGACGCCTGGCCGTCGGAGCTCTCGACCCGCTTGGGCTCGGTCACCCGCACGCCGAGGTCCTTCTCCTGGATCACGGTCTTGCCGTTCTTCGCGTACTTGAGCACGGCCTTCACCGACGCCTTGTCGTCGCCGGGCTTGAGCGTGAGCTGCACCTTGTGCTCGTGCTCGCCGACCTTCGCCATCAGCGTCGCGGTCTCGCTCCACCGCACCGGCTGATCGACGAGCGAGATCTGGCCGCCGGTGGCATCGGCGAGCGTCACGCTCACCTTCGCCATCTCTTCGACCTTCTGCTCGGTCTTCTCGCCGGCCGTCGCCGCGCGCGGGCCCACGGCCGCGGCCATCACGAGTCCCAGCGCGAGCGCTCCCCAGCGCAGCCGCGATCCACGTCGTTCTTGCATCGTCCCTCTCCCCAGAAGGTGCCTTGCCGAAGGTGCATGGCGGCCCGGGTCGGACCCATCACGGAAATCGCCCGGGGCCTGTCGGGTCGCACAGGCGAGCGGGCTCACGCTCGCTGGGGCCAGGGCCTATGCTCGCCCTTCGTGAGCACGCCCGGGGAGCCCGCGCCGCTGCGCCGGACCGCCGGCCCCGTGCTCTTGTGGGCGCTGGGCGTGGGCTATGTGATCTCCGGCGATTGGTTCGGTTGGAATTTCGGGCTCGCGGCCGGCGGCCTCGGCGGCATGGCGATCGCCACCGTGACCATGGCCACGCTGTACGGCTGCATGATCGTGTCGATCGCGGAGCTCGCCACCGCGATGCCCGTCGCGGGTGGACCCTTCGCGTTCGCGCGTCGCGCCCTGGGGCCTGCGGCCGGCTTCGTCACCGGGCTCGCCGTCGCGATCGAGTACTCGATCGCGCCGGCCGTGATCGCGACCGGCATCGCCGGCTACCTCGCCGGTTGGCTCGGCGATCCGGGCGGCGTCGTGACGCTCGCGGCGATCGTCGGCACGTACGCGATCTTCGTCGGCATCAACCTGCTCGGCACCCACGCATCGCTGCGACTGCTGCTCGCGATCACGGCGATCGCCGCGATCGCGATCGTCGTGTGGGCGATCGCGCTCGTGCCCCACGCGGATCCGCAGCGCTGGCGCGACGTCGCGGCCGATCCCGGCCAGACCGCGCTCTTGCCCCACGGGTGGTCCGGTGTGCTCGCCGCGTTGCCGGCGGCCGGGTGGTTCTTCCTCGCGATCGAGGGCGTGCCGCTCGCGGCCGAGGAGACGCGGGCGCCCGAGCGCGATCTGCCGCGCGCGATGGCGTGGGCGATGGCGACGCTCGTCGTCTTCGCGTTCGCAATCCTGCTGCTCGCGCCCGCGGTCGCGGGCACGCGCGCGATGGGAGCCGCCGCGAACCCGCTGCCCGCCGCGGCCGCGGCCGCGCTCGGCGAGGGCTGGTTGTTCGTGCTCACCACGATCGTCGGACTGCTCGGCTTCGCGGCGAGCATGCTGTCGATCGTCTACGCGTACGCGCGCCAGATCTTCGCGCTCGCGCGCGCCGGCTATCTGCCGCGATTTCTCGCGCGCACGAGCCGACGCGGCGTGCCGCACTGGGCGACGATCGTGCCCGCGCTCGTCGGGCTCGCCGCGATCCTCGTGCTGCGTGCGGTGGGCACCGGCGGGGTGCCGCCCGCCGACCTGCTCATGCAGATCGCCGTGTTCGCCGCGCTCGTCTCGTACGTCGCGATGATGGCGAGCCACCTCGTGCTGCGCCGCCGCGAGCCCGCGCTGCGCCGGCCCTATCGCACGCCCTTCGCCCCGTTCACGCCCGCGCTCGCGCTCGTGCTCGCGCTCGTCGCCCTCGTCGGCAGCGTGCTGCACGGCGTCGCCGCCGGCACGAGCCTCGCCGTCACGGCCGGCGTGCTCGTCGTCGGCACGGCGTGGTTCGTGCTGGTGGTACGCCCGCGGCTGGGCGATCGGAGCGTCGACGAGGAGCTCGCGCTCGTGCGGGCGGCGGAGGCGGAGCTCGATCGCTAGGGCACCGCAGGTCGTCGGGGAGGCCGGCTCGACGCTCGAGCTTCGAAACGACGCTCCATCGCGCGTCGCGCCCGTCGGGGGGAAGATCGCCGAATCATCTCGAATCGGCGATCTTCGAAGCAACGCGGCTCGAACGCGTGTCGCGGTGTCTCCTGCGAAGATCGCCGAATCATCTCGGATCGGCGATCTTCCCAGCAACGCGGCTCGAACGCGCGTCGCGGTCCGCTCGCTCGAAGATCGCCGAATCATCTCGAATCGGCGATCTTCGCGAAGGCGCGAGCGCCCCTTGTCCCTCGGGGACAAGGCACGCTGTCCCTCGCGGACAGTGTGAAGCGACGAGCGCACTGTCCCTCGCGGACAGCTTACGCGGCGCGACACGATGCGGTACGTCCACTCGTTCACACGCGAGGTGGCACGTGGCGCGATCGAAGCGAAGCAAGCAACTGGAGCTCGACATCCGCACATGGGGAGGCAAGCGCGCGAACGCAGGAAGAAAGCGCGTCGCGCCGCGGCCTCGCGTTCCACATCTGCGGCGGCCCGAGTCCAAACGCCGTCACCCGGTGCTCGTCACCATTCGAATCTGCGAAGGCGTGCCCGACCTCCGAGAAGCCAACGCGTGGAACGTCATCGTCGGCATCATGTGCAAGGCCCGCGGTCGCTTCGGCATGCACGTCATCGAGTACACGGTGCTCGGCAACCACCTCCACATGATCGTCGAGGTCGACGACCACGACTCGCTCGAGCGCGGCATGCGGGGCCTGAACACCCGGCTGGGCAAGAACCTCAACAGGCACTTTCGACGCACCGGTCGCGTGGTCGATGGCCGCTACCATGCTCGCCACCTCCGCACCCCGCTCGAGGTGAGAAACGCGCTGCGCTACGTCCTCTGCAACGACGCCAGCCACGCCAAGAAGGCCGGAACCCCGCCACCGCGATACCGCTTCGACCCGCGCAGCACCGCTCCGCGTTTCGATGGCTGGCGGCGTCCGCCCAGCGATCCACCCACGCGCGACCTCGGTACGTCACCGCCCCGCACATGGCTGCTGCGCGTCGGCTGGAAGCGCCACGGCCTGCTCGACGACGCTGAGGCGTGAGCGATCTACGGCCGCTCGGCCGGCGCAGGGGCGTCCTTGCCCGCGCTGTCGCCGGGCGGACCGAGCGGGACCTTCTCGAACTGGGCGAGCCCGCGCCAGGTCTTGCGCATCGCCTCGAACAGGTCCTTGCCCGCCGTGCCGTTCGCCTTCGCGAAGGCCTCGGCCTTGGCCGTCTCTTCCTTCACGAGCGCGTCGAGCTCCTCGCGCGACGGATTCGTGGGCAGCCAGCGCCCGTTCACGAACAGGAACGGCGGGGCCTGGGTGCCGCGCACCTTGTCGGCGATCGCGATGTCCTCCGCGAGGATCGCCTCGGCCGCATCGGAGTCCATGTCGTGCTGCAGCCGGGCGGGATCGAGGCCCGCATCGCGGGCGAGCGCGCGCAGGGCCGCGGCGTCGAGCGGTCCGTCGCGCTGCACCAGCTGCTCGTGCAGCGACCAGAACTTGCCCTGCGCATGCGCTGCGATGGCGGCGCGTGCGAGCAGCTCGCGACCGCCGTCGTCGCCGGGGTACTGGCGGACGACGAGTCGTACGCCGTCGCCGTACGCCGCCGTCGCGTCGGCGATCGTCTTCGCCGTCGTCACGCAGTCGTTGCAGCCGTACGCGGCGAACCAGACGATCGTCACCGGCGCCGTGTCGAGCCCGCGGCTCGGTCGCGCGGCGCCGGTCGGCACCGCGTAGTTCGCCACCTTGCTCGCCTCGCCGCGCTTGTGTTCGGCCTCGCCGCCCTTGGCGGCCTCCACCGGCTTGGCCTCGCCCTTTCCGCCCACGGCCGCGCGCATGAACCTCGCGTAGATCTCGGCCCGCTTCGCGCCGCCGGCGATCAGCTTGTTGGCCGCCGCGCGCTCTTCTTCGACGATCTGCGCGATGGCCTCCTCGTCCTTCGCACCCTGCACCTTGCGGCCGTTCACGAAGAACGTGGGCGTCGACGACACCTCGAGCACGCGCCCCTCGTTCATCTCGGCGGCCACCTTCGCGGCCGTGGCGGGGTCGGCGTAGTCCTTCTCGAACTTCGCGACGTCGAGTCCGATCTCGCGCGCGTGGGCCACGATGTCCGCGTCGCCGAGCTTCTTGCGATCGGCGAAGAGCAGGTCGTGCATCTCCCAGAACTTGCCCTGTGCGTGGGCGGCCACGGCCGCGCGCGCGGCCGGCTCGGCGCGCGCGTGCATCGCGAGCGGGAACTGCTTGAACACGAGCCGCACGTCGTCGGGATAGCGCGCGGCGACGGCCTCGAGCGTCGCCGCGAGCCGTCCGCAGAACGGGCACTCGAAGTCGCTGAACTCCACGATCGTGACGAGCGGCTCGGCCGCGCCCTTCCACGGATCGGTCGCGCCGTACGTGGCGCGCACGCGCTCGCCCTCGACGAGCCGCGACAGCGAGTCGTCGACCTCGTCGGGCGACGTCACGGCGGTCGACGGGCCCTGCGGGCCGGACTTCGCCGTCGCGGCGGCCTTGGCCTTGCCGCGGCGCTTCTCGATGCAGCCGCTCGTCGCGACGACGAATGCGAGGAGGACGAGGCCGAGCGTGGACACGATGCGTGGCATCGCGCGCTGACGTACCACGTTTCCGCCGTCGAGAGGGGCGTCAGCGCCCGACGTCGCGCGTGCGCGTGATCGCTGCGAGCGCGCGTGCCTCGCTGTCGCCGACCCCGGCCACGGCCCACGTCCATCCCGCAGTACCGCCGCGCGGATCGAGCCACGCCTTCGTCCACGCGAGCAGTGCGTCCGCGTCGACCTCGAGCATGCGCTGGGCATCGCGGGCGAGCGCGGCCGCGGCGTCCGCATCGCGATCGGCGAGCTCCAGCGCGGCGGAGAACAGGGCGGTCCAGTCCTCGCCCGCGAGGCTGGACTCGACGACGCGTGCACCGAGCCACAGCTGGATCGCCTGGAAGAGGCGCTGGCGCGGCTGGCGGGTCGTCGCGATCTCGGCGAGCTTCGCGACGAGCTCCTTGGCCCGCGCGTCGGGCTTGCTGCCCACCGGCGCGCGCACGATCAAGACGGCGCGATCGCCCGCGAACGCGATCGAGGCCTCGACCTCCTCCTGCAGGATCCGCTGCGCGACGCGGGCGAGGCTGCGCGCGCGGGCGTCGGGCGTCGCGACGACGCGGCCGATCACGAACTGGGCCTGGCCCTGGGCCTTCGCGCGCACGATGGCGAGCGCAGCGGCGGGCTCGGCCATCAAGCGCGTCTTGGCCGGCTCGGGTGGATCGCTCCGGCGGAGCCGCGCAACCGCTTCCTTCTCGATGTCGCGCTTGCCGATGCCTCGCCACGCGCTCGCGAGCTTGCGCAGCTCGGCCTTCGCATCGTCGGCGGGCAGGCCGGTGTGCACGAGCAGCACGAGCGCGCGCGGATCGGTGAGCGTTTCCCACGCGAGCGCCAGATCCGAGCGGGCGAGTGCGCGCACGCGATCGCCGTCGATGCGATCGCCGTGGCCGAGAAGCGTGTCGAGCACGGCCTCGGTCGCGAGCTCGACCGGTTGCGGCGCGTCGAGGCCGGCGGCGACGCGATCACGCGCGGCGTCGAGGCCGGAGGGCGCACGGGCGGCCATCACGATCCCGACGGCGCCGAGGATGCCGGTGAGATCGGTGGTGCGTCCGGCGATCGCGATCTCGAATCGATCCGGCGCGTGCGCGAGCGTGACGGTGGCGTCGTATCGCTTCGTGCGCTTCTGCAGCTCGGCGCGCGCGTGCTCGGCGACCGCGGCGGCCGCTTCGGCGCTCGGCACGTCGCCACGGCGCGCGGTGGTCGGCACCAGCAGTCGGACGTGCAGCGCGGGCGTGTCGGCCTCGTGCAGCCAGAACGTCAGCAGGCCGTTGTCGAGCTGGCCGCGCACGGGTGCGGACCACGGCGGTGCGAGGTTGCCGATCGCTTCGGCCTCCCCGGGCACGGGCTCCTCGTCCCACACCTCCTGCACCGGCGGGGCCCGGTTGCGCTTGCACGCCGAGAGCGAGACCGCGATCGCGAGGGCGACGCGTGCGAGCTTCACTTTGCGCCCCCGGACTTCGCGGGCTCGACGAGTCGCACCGCGGCGCCGACGTCGAGCAGCGCGGCGAGCTCGGCCGGCACCGGCTCGAGCGGCGCCCCGAGGCTCGCGGCCCCCGTGAGCTCGGCGAGCGGTCGCATCGGCGGTGCATCGCTCGCGCGCCCGACCGGCTCGGCGGCCGCCATGCGCCGCGCGAGCGCGAGGGGCGTGCGCGTGCGCATCGCGAGCGCGTCGCGGGTGTGGGCGCGCTGCGTCTCGAGCAGCGAGAGATCGGTGCCGCGCAGCCGCTCGAGTCGGTGCCGCACGAATGCGACGGGATCGTCGGTGCCGCGCGCGTCGAGCACGAGCACACCGCGACGCGGGTCTTCGTCGATCGTGCACTTGATCTTCGCGCGCGCGGGCTCGTCGGCGTGACGACGCTGGCGCGCCAGCGCACCGCACAGCGTCTCGGCGGCAGCCAGCCCGTCGCCGTCGCCCGCGATCGGCCACGCGAGCACGCCGCGTCCGCCTCGCACCTGCAGCTCGCGCGGCGTGGTGCCCGAGCGCACCGCGGTCGTGCGGTCGCGAGCGCGTCGCGCCGTGGGCGGCAGGTCGGCGACGAGCGGGAGCACGCGGTTGAGCACGAGATCCGGGCTCATCGGCGCGACGACGACGAGCGTGGCGCGCTCCACCGTGAAGCGCTCGGCGAGCGCCGTGGAGATCGCCCGCGTGCCGAGGGCATCGAGCTCCGCCGGCGTGGCATGGCCGTCGTGCGCGAGCCCGTCGACCTGGTGCACCGCCGCCAGCCCGGCGGTGGGGACGGTCCGCTCGCGGCCGGGATCGCGTCGCGCCCACCGCAGCGTGTCCTTCCACAAGGGCGCGCTCACGGTGGGTGCGCGCAGCCGCTGCGCTTCGGCCCACAGCACGTCGTCGAGCAGCGACACCGGCACGAGGCTCTCGTAGCGGATCTGGGCCGGACCGATCGCGAGCGCCGTGACGCCGCCGCCGTCGTGCACGAGCTGCGCGACGCCGTGGGGCGAGAGCTCGCGGTTGCCCTGCAGGAGCTGGTAGGCGAGCGCGTGCACGAGGCCCGGCTGATCGGCCGGGTCGTCCTCGGTGCCGGTCTCGACCGCGAGCACGACCGCCGCGACGGGGAGCGTCTTGTCCTGGGCGGCGACGAGCCGCAACCCGCACGGCAGCACGACGTCGATCGCGAGCGGCTCGTCGGGCGCGGCCGCGGGCGCGTCGGCCTCCGGCTCCGTGGGGGCCGGCGTCGTCGGCGTGGACGCGTCGGCGGGCGCGACGGGCTCGCTCGGCGTCGGAGCGAGCGCGAGCCAGACGAGCACCGTGCGCGCGAGCATCATCCGCGGCCGGTTCCGCCTCCGAACAACTCGCGCCCGGCGAAGCGAGCGCTCGAGCCGAGCAGCTCGTGGATGCGGAGCAGCTGGTTGTACTTCTCGGTGCGATCCGAGCGCGACGCGCTGCCGGTCTTGATCTGACCGGCCTCGCTCGCCACGGCGAGGTCGGCGATGAAGTCGTCGCAGGTCTCGCCGCTGCGGTGCGACACGATGCACCGGTACTTCGCGCGATGGGCCATGCGCATCGCGACCTGCGTCTCGGTGAGCGTGCCGATCTGGTTGACCTTCACGAGCAGCGCGTTGGCGATGCCGCTCTGGATCCCGCGCGACAGTCGGGTCGGGTTCGTCACGAACAGATCGTCGCCGACCAGCTGCGTCGTCGCACCCAGCCGAACGGTGAGCATCTTCCAGCCCTCCCAGTCCTCCTCGGCCATGCCGTCCTCGATCGACACGAGCGGGTACTTGCGGCACAGCTCGTCGTAGAGCTCGACGAGCCCGCCCGCGTCGAGCCGACGGCCGCCCTCGCCCTCGAGCACGTAGACGCCGGACTGCTTGTCGAAGAATTCCGAGGCCGCGACGTCGAGCGCGAGCCCGATCTGTTCGCCCGGGCGATAGCCGGCCGACTCGATCGCCTTCGTGAGCAGGCCGAGCCCCTCGCTGTTGCTGCCGAGATCGGGCGCGAAGCCACCCTCGTCGCCGACCGACGTGGTCTTGCCCGCCTCGGAGAGCAGCTTCTTGAGCGCGTGGAACACCTCGACGCCGGCGCGCAGCGCCTCGGGGAAGTCGTCGAAGCCGAAGGGGACGATCATCGACTCCTGGAAGTCGAGGTTGTTGTCCGCATGCGCGCCGCCGTTGATGACGTTCATGAGCGGCACGGGCAGCGTGCGCGCGAGCGTGCCGCCCAGATAGCGATAGAGCGGCACGCCGACGTCCTGCGCCGCGGCACGGGCGGTGGCGAGCGACACGCCGAGGATCGAGTTGGCCCCGAGCGCGCGCTTGTTCGGCGTGCCGTCGGCCGCGAGCAGGGCCGCGTCGACGCCGGTCTGGTCGAGCGCGTCGAGCCCCATCACCACCTCGGTGAGGCGCTCGACGACGTTGGCGACCGCCCGCGTGACGCCCTTGCCCCCGAACCGGGCCTTGTCGCCGTCGCGGAGCTCGTGGGCCTCGAACTCGCCGGTGCTCGCCCCGGACGGCACGGCCGCCCGACCGACGTTGCC
>CAYXVR010000014.1:136805-167462 GCA_964468635.1 uncultured Nannocystaceae bacterium | reverse complement strand
GGTCTCGGTGGTGACCTCGACTTCGATCGTGGGATTGCCGCGCGAATCGAGGATCTCGCGGGCGTGCACATCGACGATGCTGCTCATGGCGGGGCGAAGCCTAGCACCCGACGTTGACGCCGGAAATCGTGCCCGGCTACCGTGCCGTCGTCGGATGCGCAGCATCGCCATCGGGCTGCTCGGCGCGGGGAACGTCGGTTGCGGCGTGGTGCGCATCCTCGAGGACAACGCCGACGCCATCGCCCAGCGGGTGGGGGCCCGCATCGCGATCAAGCGCGTGCTCGTGCGCCACCCGGGTGCGCGTCGGGCCACCGAGCTGCAGACCAGCTGGAAGACCACCGATCCGAAGGACGTGCTCGACGATCCCGACATCCGCGTCGTCGTCGAAGTCATGGGCGGGCTGGAGCCGGCGCGCACCTGGGTCATGCAGGCGCTCCGGAACCGCAAGCACGTCGTGTCGGCGAACAAGGCGCTGCTCGGCACGCACGGGCGCGAGCTGTTCGCCGAGGCGCTGAAGCGCGGCGTGTCGATCCACTTCGAGGCGTCGGTCGCCGGCGGCATCCCCATCCTCCGCATCCTGCGCGAGGGGCTCGCGAGCGATCGCATCGAGGGGATCACCGGGATCGTGAACGGCACGTCGAACTACGTGCTCGACGCGATGACGCGCACGGGCGCGCGCTACGAGACCGCGGTGGCGCAGGCGCAGGCGGCGGGCTTCGCCGAGTCCGATCCCACGATGGACGTGAGCGGCCAGGATGCCGCCCAGAAGCTCGCGCTCTTGATGCTCGTCGCGTTCGGCACGCGGGTCGATCCCACCGCGATCCCCACCGAGGGCATCGAGCGGATCCGGGCGTCGGACATCGTCGCCGCGCGCGAGCTCGGCTGCGTCGTGAAGAGCATCGCGGTCGCGAAGCGCGTCGACGGCGGCCTGCGTGCGCGCGTGCACCCGGCGCTCGTGCCGTTCTCGAACGTGCTCGCCGGCGTGCACGGCAGCTACAACGCGGTGCTCGTGGAGTCGCGCGCGCTCGGCCGTTCGCTGTACTACGGCCGCGGCGCCGGCATGATGCCCACGGGCACCGCGGTGGTCTCCGATCTCGTCGAGGTGTGCCGCTCGGTCGTCGCGTTCACCGACCGCGGGCCGCCGATGGAGGCGCTGCCGTCGATCGTCGACGCGGTGCCCTTGCCGATCGGCGACGAGCGCCACGAGAACTACCTCTCGGTGCAGGTGCCGAACGTCCCCGGCGTGCTCGGCCGCGTCGCCGCGTGCCTGGGCAGCCACGGCATCAGCATCAAGCGCGTGAACCAAGACCCGCGCGCGCCCGACGTCCCGGTCGACATGGTGATCGTCACCGAAGCGTGCGCCGACGCGCAGATCACCGCGGCGCTCGCGGAGCTCGACGCGTTCGACACCACCCTCGCACCGGCCCTGCGACTGCGCATCCTGCAACCAGATCCGCTGGACTGAGACCGGCCGGCGTCGAGGTGAGTCGGGATTCGACGTCGGACAGGGCGCTGTCGACGGTCAAGTCCCGACAAACGCCGTGTTCGAGGCCCAACAGACGGCTGTCGAGGGTCGAATGCGGGCGAGGGCCGGATTGGAGGCCGGACAGAAGGCTGTCGAAGGTCGAACCCGGATCGCACGAGCGCGGCCGACGTTTCCTGCAGCTTGCCTCGCTTCCATTCTCGATCCGATCGGGGCTGGGCCCCTCGCAGGCTCGGCTGCAGGGAGCGATTTCCGTGATACACGGTCTCCCGAAGAGCGGATGTCGACGACCAGCAAGACGGTTACCGCCAGCGACGAGGAACTTCGGCGTACGCGACTGCTCGCTCGTCGGCGACTCGTCGAGTTGGCAGAGCGCGTCGACGCAGGCAGCGGTTCCGAGGGGCGACGTTGGACGCGGGACGAAGCGCATGAGCGTTGACATGCCGGACGCCTGTCGGAGCGCCGAATGACCGATTCGCTGCTCGCCGATGTCGAACGTTCGCGCCTGCGCGTCACCGCGCGGTGTCGCGTGCTCTTCGCCGACACCGACAAGCTCGGGGTCGTGTATCACGCGTCGTATCTGCGGTACCTCGAGCACGCGCGGGTCGAGCTGTGTCGCGAGATCGGGCTCGCCATTCCGACGTTCGAGCCGCGTGGGCTCGGGCTGCCGCTCACCGAGCTCGCGGTGCGCTACCGCGCGCCCGCGAAGTACGACGACCTCATGTCCTTCCACGTCGGCGTGTCGCTGCTCACTCCCGTGCGGCTGAACTTCCAGTACCTCGTGACCGTGGAGCCGGACGGGCGCGACGGGCTCGCGGAGACGGTCGACGTGCTCGTCGCGGAGACGCGCCACGCGTGCATCCGGCTCGCCGATGGTCGGCCCGCGCGGCTGCCGGCCGATGTGGTGGCGCTCCTCGAATCTTGCTACACCCGCGGGTGATGGATCGCCGCCTCGTCCTCGAGTTCGTCCGGGTCACCGAATCCGCCGCCATCGCGTGCTCGTACCTCACCGGGCGCGGCGACAAGGACGGCGCCGATGCCAAGGCGGTCGAGGCGATGCGACAGGCGTTCGATCGCGTGCCGGTGCGCGGCACCGTCGTCATCGGCGAGGGCGAGCGCGACGAGGCGCCGATGCTGTACATCGGCGAGAAGGTCGGCTCCACCTCCGACGATCTGCCCGAGGTCGACATCGCGGTCGATCCGCTCGAGGGCACGAACCTGTGCGCGCACGGAGGCCCGGGCGCGCTGTCGGTGCTCGCGGTCGGCGCGAAGGGCAACCTCCTGAACGCGCCCGACACGTACATGGACAAGATCGCGACCGGCCCCGAGGGCATCGGCGTGGTCTCGCTGCGCAAGTCCGCGACCGAGAACGTGCGCGCGCTCGCCGAGGTGAAGGGCCGCCGCGTCAGCGAGATCACGGTGGTCGTGCTCGAGCGCGATCGTCACGAGAAGCTGGTGGAAGAGCTGCGCGGCATCAGTGCCCGCGTGCTGCTCATCAGCGACGGCGACGTCGCGCCCGCGATCGCCACGTGCATGCCCGAGAGCGGCATCGACATGGTGCTCGGCACCGGCGGTGCACCCGAGGGCGTGCTCGCGGCCGCGGCCCTGCACTGCCTGGGCGGCTGCTTCCAGGGGCGCCTCAACTTCCGCAACGACGGAGAGAAGCAGCGCGCGATCGCGATGGGCATGAAGGACACGAGCAAGCTGCTCGAGCTGTCCGATCTCGTGCGCGGCGAGGTGATCTTCGTCGCGACCGGCGTCACCTCGGGCTCGCTGCTCCGCGGGGTCCGCCGCGTCGGCGATCGCCTGCACCTGCAGACGCTCGCGATGCGCTCGAGCACCGGCACCGTGCGCTGGGTCGACACCACCGTGCGGGCCGACCGCTTCACGCTGTAGGCCTCAGGCCCCCGGGCCCGGCCAGATCCAGGCGAGCTGCTCGCCTTCGACCTCGACGATGAGCACCTCGGGGGTGCTGTCGAGCACGAGCTCGTACTGTCGATCCATCGCGAGCTCTTCCACCAAGTCGTCGACGGAGAGGCCGTCTTCGATGTCGAGCACTGCGCGACGCAGGACCTGATCGTCCTCGACCAGCACCTCGACCCACACCATCTCGCCGTCGTCCAGCGTGTACTGACGCACGAGGAAACCCTCGCCCGGATCGGTGGCGATATCGCTCCGACCACAGCCGGAAAGGCCGACCGAGGTGGTTGTCCAAGCGACGGACACGACGAGGGCAAGGGCCGTGGAGCGCATGATCACACCATCGGCCGCACGGCGCGGCGTCTTGAGAGCCGGAGACTGCGGCCGGTTGACCGCCCTCTGCGGGCACGGGCATCGTGGGACGATGGATCCACGCGCAGCCGGGCTCCTCGTCGCGCTCGCCGGAGGCGTCGTCGTCGGGGCGTGCGGGGACTCGCGCTGCCCCGACGGGGGCCGGTGCGGGGGCGATGCGTCCGCGGGGCTCACCGCGACGCTCGATCCCACGAACGGCGGCACGGTCGACGACGACGCGGGCACGGCCGACGACGGCGGCACGGGGCAGGGCGGCTCGACGACGGGCGGATCGGTCGACGGCGCCGACGGACCGAAGTTCGACCTCGGCGAGATGCCGATGCCCGATCTCGGCACGCCCGAGGGCCCGATCATCCCCACCACGTGCGAAGAGGCCGAGGCCGGCACGAGCACGGTGGGCTGCATGTTCTACGCGGTGGATCTCGACGCGCACGACTTCGTCGAGACCAGCCAGTACGCGGTGGCGGTCGCGAACGTGCAGCTCGCCGGCGATGCGAACGTCACGATCGAGAGCCGCCAGGGCGGCGCGTGGCAGGTCATCGCCGGTCCGCAGGTGGTGCCGTCGCTGTCGCTGTACACGTTCAACCTGCCCGATCGCCACACCGAGGACTCGATGCTGATGGCCGCGGGTGCGTATCGCGTCGTCTCCGACGTGCCGATCGCCGCGTACCAGTTCAACCCGGTGGACGGCACGTCGTCGTACCTGTCCGACGCGTCGATGCTGTTCCCCGTGCCGGCCCTCGACACGCTCAACCACGTCACCGCGTGGACGTCCGTGACCGACAACACCGGCACGCCGCAGCACAGCTACGCGACGATCGTCGCGACCTCCGACGGCACGCAGGTCGAGGTCACGCCGTCGGTGCCGACCGCGGCGGGCTCGGGCGTGCCGGCCGGTGCACCGGGCGCTCCGTTCATCGTGGACATGAGCGACGGCGACGTGCTCACCGTCGCGAACGCGAGCATCGGACAGTCCGTCACCGGCACGCGCATCGAGAGCAACGACGGCCACCCCGTCGCCGTGTTCGCCGGGCTCGAGTGCGCGCTCATCCCCGAGAACGTGTGCTGCTGCGATCACCTCGAGGAGCAGCTCGCCGGCGTGCGGCTGTGGGGCACCGAGTTCGTCGCGTCGCACATGCCGGTGCGCAACACCACGGCGCCCGAGGCCACGCTGTGGCAGATCTACGCGTCCGAGAACGCGACGAACGTGACGATCGAGGCCGACCCCGGCGTCACCGGCATCGTCGCGACCGACTTCGTGCTGCAGCAGGGCCAGGTCACCCAGATGTACGTGACCGCGCCGCCCGGCGAAGAGGGCGACTTCCACATCGTCGCCGACAAGCCCATCAACGTGCTCGGCTACATGGTCGGCTCGGAGAACATGCCGCCGCCGCTCGCGACGGTCGGCGACCCGGCCGCCATCCAGCTCAGCCCCACCGAGCAGTACCTGCCGCGCTACGTCGTGCTCGTGCCCGGCACGTGGCAGAACGACTACGCCGTGATCACGCGCTCCGCCGGGGCCGCCATCAGCATCGACGGCGCCGTCATCCCCGACGCGTCGTTCGCCGCCGTCGGAGCCACCGGGTTCGAGGTCGCGCGCGTCGTCGTCTCCGACGGCGTGCACGTGCTCGACGGCGGCGAGTCGCCCTTCCAGGTGATCATCGTCGGCTACGACGAGTGGGACAGCTACGCGTACCTCGGCGGCACCGGCACGGGCACGATCAATCCGACGCCCGAGGGCTGAACGTCACGTTTCGTGACGCGCCTTCGCGCGCGCCGCTGTGGCAACGCGCCTCGTTGACGCGCCGGCGCCGGCTCGCAGACTCGATCACGAGTGCAGAGCACGGCGACCAAGGTGCTGCTCGTCGACGATCGCCGCGAAGTGCGGGCATGGATCGCCGACGTGTTGCTCACGCACGCGTACGACGTGCGCACCGCGAGCTGCGGCCTGGAGGCGCTCGATCAGATGGCGGTGTGGACGCCGGACGTCGTCGTCACCGAGATCCGCATGCCCCGGATGAACGGGCTCGAGCTCATGCTGCGGCTGCGCCAGGCCCAGCGGGCGATCGGGATCGTCGCGATGTGCGAGATGGAGTGCGCCCGCGAGGCCGCCGTCGCGACCCAGCTCGGCGCCGATCGATTCCTGCTCAAGCCGTTCGGGCGCGCCGAGCTGCTCGCCGCGATCGAGGCGGCGCGCGCCGTGCCGGAGCGATCGCGCCCCGCCGCGCGGCCCGCCGCGCCGCTGCGCACCACGACGCACCGCTGGCAACCCGCGGGCGATCGGGCGCTGCCCCGACTCGTGCCGCCGTGGCGGCCGCGCAGCCACGAGCGCTGAGCTACGGTGCCGCGACCGTCAGGTCGTCGAAGAGCGTGGCGGCGTCGCCCTTCGTCCACAGCCCGATCATGCCGGCTTCGCCGAATGTCTTGTCGGTCGCGCGCGCCACCGGCTCGTCGTCCATGAAGCACTCGATCGCGTCGCCCTGCACGACGCAGTGCAGCACGTGCCACTTCGTCGTGTCGAGGTCGAGATCCGCCGCGGCGAGGTCGACCCGCGCGCCCGCGACGAGCGCGTAGATGCGGAAGTTCTTCTCGACCGGATTCCAGCGCGCGACGTAGTGGTCGTTCTCCGACTTCGCGCGGAACACCACGCCACCGCCCTGGTTGTTCTCGCCGCTCGTCGGGCGCAGCGCCACGCTGATGTCGAGGTCCTTCCACGAGGTGCCCTCGACGAGCGCGAGGTTGAACGTCTTGTTCTTGCCGACCGTCTTCGTCACGCCGAACGCGTTCGGAGGCGAGGGCGCGGTGGGCTCGGCGACGACGTCCCACGTCGCGGGCTCGGTGGGCTCGCCGGTCTGCACCGTGCGGATGCCGGCGGGCACCGCCCCCGGCTTCGCGTCGTCGAAGTCCCACGACTTGGCGTCGCCCTTCGGCTCGGCCTTCGCGTCGGCCTTCGCGTCGCTCTTCGTCTCCGTCTTCGTCTCGGTCTTCGTGACGGTCTTCGTCTCCGTCTTCGCGCCGCCGTCGCAGGCACAGACGACGAGGGCCACGAGCGCGAGCCGAGGTGCACCGGAGTTCATCCCCGGCAGGATATGGCATCCTCGCGCGGGCATGCGCATCGGGATCGATCTCGGCGGCACGAAGACCGAGATCCTCGCGCTCGCGGACGACGGCAGCCCGCGCCTGCGCCGGCGCGTGCCCACGCCGTCGTCGAGCGCCGAGGCGATCGTCGCGACGATCGCCGCGCTCGTCGCCGAGACCGAGACCGAGCTCGGCGAGTCGGGCACCGTCGGCGTCGCGACGCCCGGGTCGCTCTCGCCCACCACGGGCCGGTTGCGGGGATCGAACACCACGGTCCTCAACGGTCGCCCGCTCGCCGACGAGCTCGCCCGTGCGCTCGGTCGCGAGGTGCGGATCGCGAACGACGCGAACTGCTTCGCACTCTCGGAAGCGCGGGACGGCGCGGCCGCGGGTGCGGAGATCGTCTTCGGCATCATCGTCGGCACGGGGTGCGGCGGCGGCCTCGCGATCGGCGGGCGATCGATCACTGGCGCGCACGCGATCGCGGGCGAGTGGGGCCACAACCCGCTGCCGTGGCCGCGCGCCGACGAGCTGCCCGGGCCCGCCTGCTGGTGCGGGAAGTCCGGCTGCCTGGAGACCTGGCTGTCGGGCCCCGCGCTGCTCGCCGATCACCGCCGCCACGGCCACGCCGCGACCGACGTGCCCGGGATCGCGGACGCGGCCGCGCGCGGCGATCCAGCCGCGATCGCCACGCTCGAGCGCCACGCGGATCGATTCGCGCGCGCGCTCGCGACCGTCGTGAACCTCGTCGACCCGCACGTCGTCGTGCTCGGTGGCGGCCTGTCGAACCTCGCGTCGCTCTACCGCGAGCTGCCCGCGCGTCTGCCCGCGTGGGTGTTCGCCGACGCGATCGTCACGCGCATCGTCGCGCCCGCCCACGGCGACAGCAGCGGCGTGCGCGGAGCCGCGTTCCTGTGGTGATCAGGCCGCGCGCCGACGCCGACCGAGCAGCACGAGCGCGACGACGCCGAACATCGCGGCGCCCGGCGCCCTGCCGCTCGCGCAGACGCAGCCCTGCGGGTCGTCGCCGCCACCGTCACCGCCGGGGATGGTGCCGTCCGCGGGGCCGTCGCCGTCGGTCGAGTCGCCCTCGCCTGCGCCCGTCGTGTCGTCGCCTTCGGTGCCACCCGAGCCGCCGCTCGATCCGCCGGAGTCCTCGGCGCAGGGGCTGCCGATGAACCCGCCACCGTCGTGACAACCGTTGGGGTTGTCGGCGTTGATGACGATGATGTTGTCGTTCATGTGCGCGGTGTACTCGCGCCCCATGGGGTCGACGAAGTCGGCCTTGATGATGCCGGAATCGCCGACGAGATCCTCGGGCGGCGCGAACTCGAAGGAGAACGTGCCGTCCTCGCCGATCGGCAGGTCGGCGTCGTACTCGATCCAGTCGATCGTCTCGTCGGCGATCGCCCACGACACCGTGAACGTGGTGCCGGGCAGCGCGTCGACGCAGCCCTCGATCGTCTCGACGTCGTCGCGATACGGCGTGAGCTCGCCCGTGCTGAACGCCGCGGCGGGGCCGAGCGCATCCGGATCGCCGTCGTGCACCTTCACGACGCCGGGCCGCTGCACCCACACGTTGAACGCGGGCTCGTAGGTGTAGCCCTCGAGGGCGTACACGCCGGCGGGCACGTCGCTCGTGTCCCAGTCGACGCCGGCGGCCGCCATCTCGCACACGATCGGCCGCCGATCCGCGTCGGCCACGATGCGGTGCCAGCAGCCCTCCCACACCGTCGACGTCTCCATGACGTCGGAGGCGGCGACCGAGCCGGCCTCCACGAGCATCTTCGCCTCGGCCGCGGCGACGTCGGCATCGGCGATCCAATTGGGCAGGTACTCCTGCTGGTCGTGCTGCCGGCACAGCGCGAAGAACTGATGCCGCCGGCTGTCGGCGACCTCGTCGGCGGTCACCATCGTGTCGGGGTAGGGGATCCGATACGGGATGTGCACCACCGCATCGTCGGTGCGATCGACCAGCGTCATGCACTGCGGAACGAGCTCCGACAGCATGCACTCCCCGCCCGTGCCCTCCCACTGCACCGGCGTGCGCTGGTGGGTGCCGTTGCTCGCGGACGCGAGCGCCGGGGCGGCGCACAGCAGCGACCCGGCGACGATCGATCGCAGGCGCGACATGATTCGATCAGTACCGCACGACGACCGCGCGCGACAAGGGCCGCGGCGGAACCGCCCCCGTTCGTCGCCGACCACGCGCGCCGGCGACTTCGTCGCGCTTACGTCCACGGCACGGTGCCCATGCAGCGAATTGCCCAGCCTCGCCCCATTTGCCGGCGTGCGCGCGCGTGATCTCGCGAACGCGCGCGTGCGCGTGCGTTTGACCGCGCGTGCGCGCCGACGGTAGGCTCTCGTCGGGGGAGGGCGTTCGCGAATGCGTGGAATCGGGCTCCGTGCAGCGGCTGGCGTGATGTTGGTCGCCTGCGGCTTCGACACCGGTGGGGTGGCATCCGGCAGTGCGTCGGTGGGCAGTGCCGGCGAGGACGCGTCGACCGGCGGGGACGACGACGCCTCGGACGACGACGGCCCCGAGACGGCGGACGAAGGGAACCTCGACGACCCGTCGACGACACCCGAGTCCGGCGATCCCAGCGGCGACGACGATCCCTCCGCCGAGGGCACGACGGATCCGAGCGGTGACCCCACCACCACGACCGGCGACGATCAGGGCACGACGGGCGTCGAGCCGACGACGGACAGCGGCGATCCGACGACCGGCGCGATGATGGAGTCGTCGAGCGACGGCGGCGACGACATGCCGCCCGAGAACCCGTACCCGAACTGCTCCGGCGACGACGTGTGCGCCGACGCGGAACAGAACTGCATCGAGCTCACCAACCAGTGGGGCCAGGTGGTGGCCAACGCGTGCGCGCCACCGTGCGAGGACGTCGAGGACTGCCCCGGGCCTCCGCAAGGGGATGCGACGCCGGCCTGTGTCGACGGCTACTGCCGGCTCGAGTGCGACATGGCCACGACGACGTGCCCCGACGACACACAGTGCTACGGCGTGTACATGCAGCCCGACGTCTGTCTGTATCCGGATTAGCCCCCCTTGCTGGGGTTGCCGGCTTCCCGCTACGCGCTGACGCGCCGCTTCCCCCCGCAAGCGGGGGGATTTGGTTTAGCCCCCTTGCTGGGGTTGCCGGCTTCCCCCCGCGAGCGGGGGGATTTCTCGGGTGTCTCGAGCGGCGTCGGGGAAGTTGGTCAGCCGGTGAAGGCGGCGGTGAGCTTTGCGAGGGCTTCGGCGCCCTTGTCCGGCACGCCGGTGACGGTCGCCTTCGCGTCGGAGATGATCGTCTTGATGTCGCCGTCGAGCTTCATCACCGCGTCGAGGTCGGCCTGGATCTTGGCCTTCTCCTCCGCCTTCAAGAGCGGGGCCTTCAGCTTCGCCTGATACTTCGCGGTGAGCTTGCCGACGAGCGCGGTGGCCTTCACGCCGAGCGCGACGATGTTCTTCGTCGCCTCGGTCGCGCGCTCGGGCGTCTCCTTGAGCCCGACCGCGATGCCCTTCACCGTCTCGAGCATCTGCTCGATCTCGGCCTTCGCCTCGGCCGTGACGTCGATGTTCACCGAGACGGTGCCGTTGTCGAGGCTCGCCTTCGCCATGCTCTTGAGGCCCTTGGCGTCGACCTTGTGGCGCGTCGGGATGCTCGTGACCTGCTCGACCACGACGTCGACGTCGTTGATCGGCTTGAGCACGCCGTCGACTTCGGCCTGGATCTCGTTGGGGATGTTCTTGAGCGCCTCGAGGGGATCGCCCTCTTCTTCGGTCGCCTCGTCGGGGTTCTTGCTGCCCTTGTCCTTCTTGCCACAGCCGAGGGGGGCGGCCGCGAGCGCGACGAGCGAGAGGGCGATGATGATGCGTTGCATGGTTGTCTCCGTGGGGAATCGGCGCGGGCGGGCCGCCGACCGCATGCGGCGGGCGGCGGTCCTGGACACCGCGCCCGGTCGCATGCGGTCGAGAACGGCCGCTCGCGACGAAAGACGGAGCGACGCGCTGCCGGTTGCACGGCTCACGCAATCGGCAGCTCACGGTGCGACGCGGGCGAGGACGAAGCGCGCGCGCGCGGGCTCCGGGCTGTGGCCGACCCAGCCGACCACGAGCGAGTCCCCGACGGCCACGCCCGCGACGTCGGTGATCTCGTGGGGCTCGATCGCGAGCGTGTAGGGCTCGACCACGGTCGATCCATCGTCGTCGATGTGCACGCCCTCCAGCTCGGTGCGCATCCCCTGGGTCACGCCCGCGAAGCTGCGGCCCCCCGTTGCCACGACCAGCGACTGCTGCGTCGCCGTCGTGGGATCGCGCGGGCCCACGACCACCGCACCGGAAGCGAGCGCGCCCGCGCCGTCGAAGCGGCCCCACAGCCACTCGTCGGCGTCGCGCCACACCCCCGCGACGCCGTCGGCCGTGGTCGCGAGCTCCAGGTGGAGCGCGGCGGGCAGCGGCTGCGGCGTGCCGACCGTGCCATCGCCGTCGACCGGCACGACGAGCGAGTCCTGTTCGCCCTCGGTCGAGCGCACGGCGACGAGCACTCCGGTGCCCGAGAGCGCTGCGCTGCTGTCGTCGGCCCACATCGCGGTGCCGACCTCGGCCTGCCACGCCGCCGTGCCGTCGTCGGCGAGCTGCTCGGCGACGACGTCGGTGGCGAACGAGGCCGCGAAGTCGGTGCGGTCGTAGACGAGCACCGGCCACGCGTCGTCGCGTTGCACGAGCACGGGCCGCGTGGCGTCCGCGATCGTGCGCACCGTCTCCGGGGCCGCGCCGTCGTCGGCCCAGCGCTGCAGCACGAGCTGGGGATGATCGCCGACGCCGCCCACGGCGAGCAGCCAACCGCCGGGCACGCGCGCGAGCGCGAGCGACGAGCCGTCGCCCGGATCCATGCACGACGTGGTGTCGAGCAGCTCGAGGTCGGCGTCGAAGCGGGCGAAGCCGAGCGTGTCCTCGCCGAGCCATGCGGCCGCGATCGTCTCGCCGTCGGTCGCGAGCTCGAGCTCGGAGGCCCGCGTCGCCTCCACGCGGGGCTGGCGGCAATACGCGACCTGCGGCGTCGCGAGGCACGACTCGCACTCGCGCACGTCGAACGTGCACGCGCCGTCGCACGCGAGCGGGCCACCCGTGTAACCGATCGAGCTGCACGTCTCGCCGCCGAGCTCCTCACCGTCGCAGGGCTCGGTGTGGATCTCGCACTCCGATGTGTCGCTGGCACCGTCGCCTGCGCCGTCGTCGATGCCGCCCTCGTCCTTGGTGCCGCCGCACACCTCGCAGCTCTGCAGCACGCCGTCGCCACACACGCCGCCGTCTCCCATGCACACCGATCCACCGTGCGGAGCGAAGCACGGGCGCGGCCACGGACCATCGTCGGGCTCGCCCGTGTCGCTCGTGGTGTCGTCGACGGAGGTCGTCGTGTCGACGCCGTCGGCACCCTGCGTGCTGTCCGTGGGCGTGCCCGTCTCGTGCGGATCGGTCGCGCTCGCGGTCGATCCCGTATCCGCGTCCGACGTCGTGCCCGTTTCCGTCGACCCATCCACCGCGTCGGGTCCGGAGCCCGAGCACGCTGTCGCATCGAGCGACGCAACCACCACCATGACCAATCCCGAGCGCATGTTCCCACGTTCCATCCCAACGACCTCCGACCTATGCCCGGATCGACGGATGTGCGGCGGCGAATCCCTCACCCCGATCCTCGGGAATCGTCGAACCCGCGCGCGGACGCGCTATCCTGGCCCCGCGTGGCCGATCGGCGGGAAGAGGGAGCGGCGGCCGACGCGGATCCGCACCATGCCGAGTTGGTGGCGCTGCGGCGCAGCCTCGTGAAGGCCGTGCGGGCGGTCTGCCCGGCCTGGCTCGCGGATCGGGCCGACGACATCGTTCAAGAGGCGATGCTCAAGGTGCTCGCGATCGTGCGCCGCAGTGAGGGAAACGAGGTGCCGTCCGCGTCGTATCTGCGCAAGGTCGCGTGGACCGTCACGGTGGACGAGATCCGCCGCCGACGCGCGCGCCCCGAGGACCCCGGAGCGATGGAGACGATCGACACGCACGCCGCACCCGCCGAGGCCACCGACGCCGGAGCCGTGCGACGCGAGCTCGTCCTCGGAGTGCGCGCATGTCTCGAGCGCATCGTGCTCGATCGTCGGCGGGCCGTCGCGCTGCACCTCGCCGGCTACTCGATCCGCGAGGTCGCAGCCGCGCTCGGCTTCGCGGACAAGCGGGCCGAGAACCTGGTCTACCGCGGCCTCGCCGATCTGCGCGCGTGTCTCGATGCGAAAGGGATCCGGCCGTGACCGTCGACGACGCCACGCTCGCGCGACTGCGGGCCGCGTTCGCGGCCGGCGACGAGGGCGACGAGTGCCCCGATCTCGACGCGCTGTGGGCCTTCGCGGCCGGCGAGCTCGATCCATCGCGCGCATCGGCGATCGTCGATCACCTGCCGCGCTGCGGTCGCTGCGTGGAAGCGCTGCGACTCGCGCGTGAGCTCGGTGCATCGGTGCCCGCGCGTGCGCCCGTGCGGTGGATCGGGATCGCGGCCGCCGTGGTCGCCGCCGCCGCGCTCCTCGTCCTGTGGATCGGCGTGCGCCCGCCACCGCCGTCGCAGTCGGATGCGCCGACGATCCATCGCGGCGCCGAGGCGCCCGATCGCGTGCTCGCGCCGCTCGGGCCCGACGATGCGCTGACGCGCGAGGGCGCGGTGCTGCGCTGGCATCCCGGCCCGGCCGGCACCCTGTACGACGTGCACGTGATGACCGAGACCCTCGAGCCCGTGATGGACACGCACGAGCTCGATCGCGCGGAGCTGCCGTTGCCCGCCCCGGCGCTCGCCGAGCTGCCGCCCGGATCCGTGCTGCTGTGGCGCGTCGAAGCGACGTGGCCCGACGGCACCGTCGTCGTCTCCTCGACCTGGACCACGCGGTTGGAGTGAGTGCCGTGCCGTCTCCGCTCGCGCTCGTGCTCGGCTCCCTCGCGGCGGCGAGCCCCTCGACGGCGCGCGATTTCGCGGAGTGCGATGCCGTCGTGGCCGAAGAGCCCGACGAGTCCACGAGCTGGATGTGCTTCTTCGCCGTCGCGCTCGGCAGCGATCGGATCGACGAGGCGCTGGTGCAGTTGCGTGCGCGACTCGCCGCCGATCCGGAGCTCCACCTCGCCCGGCTCTACGTCGCGAAGCTGCTCGCGCTGCGCGGCGATCCGGCGGCGGAGGCGGAGTTCCGCGCGGCGATCGACGGGCTCTCGGCGGCCTCGCGTCCGCGCGAGGAGATGCTCGCGCGCGTGTCGTTGCTCATGATGCTCGAGCAGAGCGGTCGGCCGACCGAGGCCGACGCCGAGCTCGCGCTCGCACGGGCGCTCGCCGATCGCTCCGGCATCCCGGTGCTCGCGACGACCGTGGACGTGCACCAGGCCCTCGTGTGGACGATCCGCTCCGAAGAGCTCGGGGCGGCGCGCGAGCTGTTGCTCCGCGCGATCGATCGGCTCGACGTCGCCGAGTTCCGCGAGCGCAACCTGGCCGGCATGGCCCTGCTCGCGCTCGGCGGCATCGGGCGCGAGACGGGGCGCCTGCAGGAGGCCGCGCGTGCGTATGCCCGCGCGGCCGAGCTCTCCGCCCGGGACGGTCTGCTCGTGAACGAGCTGCGCGCGCGCTACGACGGCGTGCTGCTCGCGAGCGAGTCCCCGGCGATGAAGAGCCATCGCGATCGCGCTGCGCTCGAGCCGGAGCTGCGCGCGGTGATCGAGCTCGCATCGCGCGCGGGCGATCGGTCCACCGAGGCGTTCGCTCGCCAGCTGCTCGGCACGTGGCTCGACGGGGATGCGGCGCGCGAGCAGTTCGATCGATGCCTCGCGCTCGCGCGCGAGGGGGCGGCGCCCGAGGCCGAGGGCGATTGCCTGCTCGGGCTCGCGCTGCTCGAGGCCGCGACGGATCCGACCGAGGCACTCGCACGCGTCGACGAGGCGTTCGCGATCGCCGAGCGTCACGGGCGGCCGTTCGAAGCGATGCTCGCGCTCGACGTGCGCATGGAGGTTCGTTGGCGTGGCGGCGATCGGCGCGCCGCGATCGCGGAGTCGCTCGTCCACGTCGCCGCGGTGGAGGCGATGCGCGAGCTCCACGGTGAGGCGCAGACGCGCGCGCGCGTGCATGCCGGGTGGACGCGCCCGTTCCATCGGCTCGCGGGCGAGCTCTTCGCTGGTGAAGGCCCCGACGAGGTGGCGCTCGCGTTCAACGTGCTCGAGCGCATGCGCGCACGCGTGTTGCTCGACGCGCTCGAGGCCGGTGGCACGCCGAGCATGGGCACGCGGCGCAGCGTGGAGGAGCTGTTCGCAGCGATCGACGAGGCGCGGGCGAGCGAACTCCTCGTCGACGAGCGCTTTCCCGTGCCCACCGACGTCGCGGCACAGCTCGGCCCGACCGAGGCGATGCTGTCGTTCTCGATCGCGAGCGACGTCGACGCGCAGGAGCGCCGCGGCGGTGGGTCGTGGGTCGTCGTGATCACCCGCGACGCGGGCGCGCGCGTGATCGCGCTACCGGATGGGGAGTCGTTGCGCGAGCGCATCGAGCTCTACGCCGGCGTGTTCGCCGGCGATCGCGACCCGCCGGTCGCGGCGACGGTGCGGCTCTACGACGAGCTGCTCGCCACTGCGCTCGCCGATCTCCCCGCGTCGATCGACGAGCTCGTCATCGTGCCCGACGGACCGCTCTTCGCGTTGCCGTTCGCGGCGCTGCGATCGAGCGCGGACGCACCGCTCTTGGTGGAGCGCTATCGGCTGAACCAGGCCCCGTCCGCGCGGCTGTGGCTGCACTGGCGCGCGCAGGCCCGACCGCTCGCGTCGCGGACCGCGTTGGTGCTCGCGGATCCGACCGTCGACGAGGCGGCCGACGATTCGACGTTGGCCCTCGCGCGCGCGAGCGTGGGGCCGCTGCCGGGTACGCGCACCGAGGCTGCAGCGATCGCTCGCCACGTCGGTGACGGCGCACGCGTCCTCGTCGGTGCAGACGCGAGCGAGGCCGTCGTGCGCGACGACTCGCTCGCGAGCTACGCGATCGTGCACCTCGCCGCCCACACGTTGCTCGACGACGCGCATCCCGACCGCTCGGGCATTCGGCTGGCGGGCGACGACGAGCACGACGGCGTGCTGCGCAGCGCCGAGATCGTCGAGCTCGATCTCGAGGGGCGCACCGTCGTGCTCGCGGCGTGCAGCAGCGCGACCGGCCTCGCGCTGCGCGGCGAGGGACCGATGAGCGTCGCGCGCAGCTTCTTCGAGGCGGGGGCGACGGCGGTCGTCGCGAGCCTGTGGCCGTTGCGCGACGACGTGGCGGCCGAGCTGTTCGACGAGATCTACGCGGAGCTCGCCCGCGGCGCGACGCTGTCCGCCGCGGTCGCGACCGCCCAGCGCACTCGGATTGCGCGCGGCGATCCGCCCGCGTCGTGGGCCGGGCTCGTCGTGCTCGGCGACGGCAGCGTCGCGCCGCTCGCAGCGGTGCGCGCGAGCACGGCCCGGCTCGTCGCGATCGCGGGCACGGTGCTCGTGCTCGCGATCGGTCTGGGGCTCGCCGCCCGCGTCGCGCGTCGCGGACGCGGGTGAGTCAGTCGTCCGCCGCCGCGTCGCGCTCGGGCTCGGGCTCGCGATCCCGCTCGGGCTCCTTCGCCTTCGCGCTCTTGGGCTTCGGTTCCTCGCCCTTGCCCTCGGCCGCCTTGGCCTCGGCCGCCTCGCGGGCGATGCGGTCGCTGTTCTTCGCGTACTTCAAGTCGTCGGGCTTGGCCTTGCGGAAGAACATCAGCCAGATCCCGGCCATGAGGAACGCGATGCAGAACCACTGCGCCGTCGTGAAGCCCGCATAGCGAGCGTCGGGCGTGGAGATGACGCGGGCCTTCTCGTCCGCGCGCAGGAAGTCCAGCATGAAGCGGAACGGCGCGTACGCGGTGACGACGAGGCCCACGAGCCAACCGGGCCGGCGCGTCTCCCAGCGCGAGAACTTGTAGATGAACGTCATCAAGCAGACGGCGAAGAAGAACTCGAGCAGGCCGAGGTCGTAGCGCCACGTCTCGTCGGGCCACGGACCGACGGCGAGGAACGTGCCCTCGGGCACGACCTTGCCGGGGTGATCGTGGACCAGCGCGCACCCGAGTCGACCGAAGCACCAGCCGAGCACGAGCCCGAAGATCGTCGCGTCCGCGTAGACGATGATCGGCTGCTTGTGCTTCTTCAGGTACCACGTCATGCCGATGAACGCGCCGAAGAAGCCGCCCACGCTCGACAGGCCGCTCCAGATGTAGAGCAGCACGGCCGGGTTCTCCTTCACCTGCTCGGGGAAGTAGAAGAGGACGGAGACCCAGTGCGACACCACGAACGCGGTGACGAGCATCCAGAACAGGTAGTCGCGGAAGAGAAACTCGTCGATGTCCTTCAGCTTCGCGTACTTGAGGCACTGCTTCCACCCGAGCACGACGCCGACGGCGACGAGCGGGCCGAACACCTGCAGCTTCAGATCGTGGATGATCGGTACGTCCCGCAGGAGGGTGTACTCGGGGGCCGTGACGTACGGGATCAGCGCCTCGATCATGCCGGGGCGAAAGCTAGCCCGGATCGGCGTTCGGGTCGAGCACAGCGCCGAAGCCCCCGCCGCCCGGCGTCGCGACGACGAGGCGATCGCCCACCGAGACGTCGAAGCTGGCGCGTGCAGGGACGATCGCACCGCGCAGGCGATCCTCCCCAGCGCGGCCCGCTCCGCCGCCGGCGAGGCCGAACGGCGGGTTCTTGCGGCGATCGGCGAGCAACGACACGCGCAGGGGCGCGAGGAACTCGAGCTCGCGCACCAGGCCGTCGCCGCCGCGGAAGCGCCCTTCGCCGCCGGAGCCGCGGCGGATCGCGAACTGCACGAGCCGCACGGGGAAGCGATCCTCGAGCACCTCGGGATCGGTGATCCGCGTGTTGGTCATGTGCGTGTGCACGGCGCTGCGTCCGTGCGCGCGCGCGGTCGCGCCTTCGCCTCCGCCGATCGTCTCGTAGTAGCCGAAGTCGTCGTCGCCGAACGTCAGGTTGTTCATCGTGCCCTGGCTCGCCGCCTTCAATCCGAGCGCGGCGAAGAGCACGTCGACGATCCTCTGCGAGGTCTCGACGTTGCCGGCCGCGACCGCGTGCGCGGGGCCGGGGTCGAGCAGCGAGCCCTTCGGGATCACGAGTCGCACGGGGCGTAGGCAGCCGGCGTTCAGCGGGATCGGCTCGCCCACGAGCGTGCGCAGCACGTAGAGCACCGCCGCGACCGCGACGGCCCGCGGCGCGTTCGCGTTCGTGGGTACGGCGGCGCCCGTGCCGGTGAAGTCGATCTCGAGCACGCCATGCTCCACCGCGATGCGCACGGCGATCGGCACGCCGTCGTCGGTCGTGTCGACGAAGCGCGACTCGGCGAGCTCGAGTCGTGCGATCGCCTCGCCCACCGCGACCGCGGCGTGGTCCTGCACGTGGGCCATGTACGCGTGCAGCACGTCGAGGCCCGCGCTGCGCACCCACTCGTCGAGCATCCGTGCGCCCGCGCGGTTGGCTGCGATCTGGGCCTCGAGATCCGCGAGGTTCTCCGCGGGCCGGCGCGCGGGCCACTCGCTGGATGCGAGCGCGGCCGTGATCGCGACGGTGTCGAGCCGGCCGGCGCGCACGATCGGCAGGCCGGAGAGCACGACGCCTTCTTCGGCGAGCGTCGTCGCGTGCGGCGGCATCGAGCCCGGCGTGATGCCGCCGACGTCGGCATGGTGGCCGCGGCTCGCGACCCAGAACGCGAGCGCGTCGCCGACGAACACGGGCGTGACGACGGTGATGTCGGGCAGGTGCGAGCCGCCGGCGCGCGGATCGTTGGTGGCGAACACGTCGCCGTCTCTCGCATCGGGGTGTTGCTGCGCGATCGCGGCGACGGACTCGCCCATCGCACCGAGGTGCACGGGCAGGTGGGGCGCGTTCGCGACGAGGCCCGCCTGCGCGTCGAACACGGCGCACGAGAAGTCGAGCCGCTCGCGGATGTTGGTGGACATCGCGGTGCGGCGCAGCACCGCGCCCATGTGCTCGGCGATCGCCATGAATCGGTGCGCGAAGATCTCGAGCGTGACGGGGTCGCGCAGCACGGACAGTGTCGTCCGTCGCGGTCCCTCGTCGTCGGTGAGCACGAGCGCGCCGTCCGGCGCGACGACGAGCGACCAGCCCGGCTCGAGCACGAGCGTGCCGGTGGCATCGACGACGATCGCGGGGCCGCGCAATCGGGGGCCGGCGCCGAGCGACTCGCGATCGAACACGCCCACGTCGTGCCATCGATGCTCGCAGTACGCGCGAGCGGTGCGCCGTGGCGGCGGTGAAGAGGACGCCGCGGGTACGCACGGCAGCTCGGGCAGCGGCGTCGTCGCGTCGAGCTCGACGTGGACGGTGGTGAGCTCGATCGGATGGTGCGGGCGGTCGTAGCCGAACTCCGCGGCGTGGCGGTGCTCGAACGCGGCGCGCAGCGTCGCTGCCTCCGCGAGCGGCAGCACGATCGCGGTGTCGGTGCCGCGGTAGCGCAGCGCGACGCGTTCGTGCACGACGAGCTCGCCGTCGTGCGCGAGGCGAGGCCGGCCCTCGTCGACGAGCGCGCGCACGAGGCTACGCGCGTGCGCCACCGCGTCGTCGTCGAGCGCTCGCGCGCCGGCGTCCGCGCTGCCGATCCAGCTCGTGCGTGCGAGCCCGATGCCCCACGCCGACAGCACGCCGGCGAGCGGGTGCACGATCGCCGTGCGCAGGCCCAGCTCGCGCGCGACGGCGCACGCGTGCTGGCCTCCGGCGCCGCCGAAGACGACGAGCGCGTGATCGCGGACGTCGTGGCCGCGGGCGATCGACACCTGGCGGATCGCGGCGGCCATCGCGTGCACGGCGACGCGGAAGAAGCCGTCCGCCACGGCCTCGCGCGTGGTCGGGCCGTCGGGCGGCATCGTCTCGACGAGTCGGTCGAGCGCGCGCTCGACCGCGGTCGCATCGAGCGGGAAGGGGAAGCGATCGCCGACGATGCGGCCGAGCGCGAGGTTGACGTCGGTGAGCGCGAGCTCGTGCGCGCCGGGCCGTCCGTACGACAGCGGGCCCGGGTCGGCGCCGACGCTCGCGGGGCCCACGACGAAACGGTGGCCGTCGAAGCGGCACACCGATCCGCCGCCGGCGGCGATCGTGTGTACGGCGAGCATGGGCACGCGGATGCGGACGTCGGCGGTGCGCGTCTCGTAGACGTGCTCGGGCTCGCCGGCGACGCGCACGACGTCGGTGGAGGTGCCGCCCATGTCGAAGCCGATCGCGGCCGGGACACCGTGGGCGCGCGCGATCGCGGCGGTCGCGACGACGCCGCCCGCGGGACCGGAGAGGATCGCATCCTTGCCGCGGAAGACCGCCGCGTCGGCGAGCCCGCCGTTGCTCTGCATCACGCGCACGCGGCTGCCGGGCAGCGCGCGCACGAGCGATGCGAGGTACGTGCGCAACAGCGGCGTGGTGGCGGCGTCGACGAGCGTGGTGTCGCCGCGCGCGAGCATGCCCTGCTCGGCGGCGACCTCGTGGGATGCGACGACGTGGGCGAAGCCGACCTCGCGGGCGATCGCGGCGACGTCGCGCTCGAGCGCGGGGCAGCGGGTGGCGTGCAGCACGACGATCGCGAGGCTCGTGATGCCGTCGGCTCGCAACGCGGCGAGCTGGGCTCGGAGCTCGGTGGGGTCGGGGCGCGCGAGCACGTGGCCGTGGGGGTCGGCGCGCGCGTCGATCTCGATCGTGCGCTCGTGCAGGAGGCGCGGCGGGTCGATCGCGAGCGCGAAGATCTCGGGGCGCGTCTGGTCACCGATCTCCGGCAGGTCGGCGAAGCCGCGCGTGATCGCGAGGGCACAGCGGGCGCCGGTGCGCTCGAGCAGGGCGTTGGTCGCGAGCGTGGTGCCGAGCCGCAGCTCGCACGCGGGCAGGGGGGCGTCGTCGGCGAGCGCGAGGATGCGGCGCATCGCGACGAGCGGCGCATCGTCGGTGGACAGCACCTTCGCCACGCGCACGTCGCCGTCGGGCGCCACGCCGATGCAGTCGGTGAACGTGCCGCCGCGATCGACGAAGAACCGCCAACGCTCCATCTAGCGGCTCCCGGCAGCGAGCTGCGCGGCGTACTCCTTCGCGCGCGCGACGTACGACTGCCACGAGAAGACGATGAACTCGCGATCGGCGTCGGTGCACGGCCGCAGCACTCGCATGGGATTGCCGACGACGACGCTGCCGGGCGGGACCGTCTTGCCCATCGGCACGAGCGTGCCCGCGCCGACGATGCTGCCACGCCCGACGACGGCGTTGTCCAGGATGATCGATCCCATGCCGACGATGCACTCGTCCTCGACGGTGCAGCCGTGGAGGATCGCGTTGTGCCCCACGGTGACGCGATCACCGACGGTGGTAGTGGAGAGCCCGTGCGTCATGTGCACGACGGCCCCGTCCTGGATCGAGCTGTCCGTGCCGACTACGATGGGCCCGTCGTCGCCGCGCAGCGTCGCATTGGGCCACACGCTCGACCCGGCCCCGATGCGCACTTGGCCGATGAGCACTGCAGCGGGATGCACGAACGCGAGCGCGTCCACGACGGGTGCGAAGCCGAGGATCGACTCGAGCATGCGCACGGTTGTAACGCGGCGGTTCTGAAGTGTGCCGTTTTTCGCGGGTCAGACGGTCTGACCCGGGAAAAGACGACCGAAGTGCGTCGGCTCAGCCGCGGGCGATCGTCGCGACCACCTCGAGGAGGCGATCGATCTCCGTCTCGGTGCAGTAGTAGTGCGTGCCCACGCGGCAGCCGTACTCGTCGTGCACCGAGCGGATGCGGATCTGCTTCGCCCAGGCGCGGTTCATCACGTCCGGCGGCTTCACGCCGTCGATCGAGAAGGTCGTGACGGCCGCGTGCAGGTCCGGCTTCGTGGCGGAGTGGATCTTCGCGCGGTCGATCGTCGCGAGGCCGTCGCGCAGGCGCTTCGTCAGCGCGCGGTCGCGGGCCTCGATCGCTTCGATGCCGATCGCGTCGTGGAAGTCGATCGCGGCGACGAGCCCGTCGAGCATCGCCGTCGAGCCCGTGCCGTACTGCTGCAGCCGCGCGGCGCCCCACTTCGCGTTGCCGAACTCGGCGCTGCCGAGCGTCGCGACGAGCGGCACGCCACGCCGCACGTAGACGAAGCCGGTGCCCTTGGGCGCGAGCAGCCACTTGTGCGTGCTCGACACGTAGACGTCGCACCCGAGCGCGTGCACGTCCACCGCCATCTGCCCGATCGTCTGCGCGCCGTCGACGATCGACACGAGCCCCTTCTCGCGCGCGAGCGCGCACAGCCGCTGCACGGGCAGTCGTAGTCCGAGCAAAGACGTGAGGTGGCAGATCACGAGCGCCCGCGTGCGCGGACCGATCGCGCCCTCGAACGCCTTCACGATCGCATCCGCGTCGTCGCGCACGGGCAACAGATCCACCTCGCGCACCACGATGCCGCGCCGCTCGGCCTGCAGCTTCCACGGCCCGATGCCGCCGGGATGCTCCTGGTTCGACAGCACGACCTCGTCGCCCTGCTCGAGCGCGATGCCATGCGCCGCGAAGTTCATGCCCATCGTCGCGTTCACGGTGAGCGCGATCTCGTCGACGTCGGCGTTCACGATCTTCGCCAGCGGCGCGCGCACGTCGACGAACTCCGCGTACCCGGTGAGCGGCGGCGGCGACTCGGGCAGGTAGTCGAACGTCGCGATGTCGCGCTCGAGCTCCACGGTCGATCGCACGAACGCGTCGATCACGGGCTTCGGCATCGCCCCGAGCGTGCCGGTGTTGAGGTACGCGACGTCCTCGGGAAACGTGAACTGCTCGCGCAGCGCCGCGAAGTCGACGACGCCGCCGCGCTTCGGCACCACCGACGCGACGTCGCGCCGGCAAGCCAGCACGGGCACGCTCCCGAGCGCGCCGAGGAACTCCCGTCGAGATGTGAGCGACGTGAGCGACGTGGGCATCGAAGCGATCCTACCCGCCTCGAGCTCTCCTCAGACACCGCTTCGTCGATGGAAATCCGGGCGCGGATCCGGGCGAAATCGCAGTTCCGTGGCGTGTGACGTAGCGGCGATCGCGTTTCGCCGCGGCCCAGAACACCGAGGTTGTGTCTGCGCCATGGATCCGCAAATGATGACCTGGGGTGGGAAGGGCCGACGAGAGCGTGTACGGATCGGGCGATCCGCCGACCGAGGTCGACAGCGGGGCGCCGCATGGGCTCGAGTCGCACGTCGTGCTGCAGCGTGCGCGCGCGCGATTGCTCGGGCGCACCGAGACGCTCGCGCGGATCGGACGCTACGCCGTCACGCATCGCATCGGGCTCGGGGGCATGGGCGTCGTGTATGCGGCGCACGATCCGGACCTCGATCGCGACGTCGCGATCAAAGTGCTGCGCAAGGAGGTCGACGACGATCCCGTGCGCCAGGCGTGGCTCATGCGCGAGGCGCAGGCGCTCGCGAAGCTCAACCACCCCAATGTCGTGCACGTGTACGAGGTCGGCAAGTACGACGACCACGTCTTCCTCGCGATGGAGCTCGTGCAGGGCCGGACGCTGCGCGCGTGGGTGCGCAGCGAGTGTCCGCCGTGGCGCGAGGTCGTCGGGCAGTACGTCGAGGCCGGCCGCGGGCTCGCGGCAGCGCACCGCGCGGGCATCGTGCACCGCGACTTCAAGCCCGACAACGTGCTCATCGGTGCGGACGGTCGTACGCGCGTGCTCGACTTCGGGCTCGCGGGCCTCGATCCCGGATCGACGTTGCTCGAGTCGCAGAGCTCGATGAGCGCGAGCAGCAGCGGACGACTGACGGTCGCGGGCGGCGTGTCGGGCACGCCGAACTACATGGCGCCCGAGCAGCACATGGGCGCCGAGCTGTCGCCGGCCGCGGATCAATTCGCGTTCTGCGTGTCGCTGTGGGAGGCGATCGCCGGAACGGCGCCGTTCCACGGCGAGGGGCCGCAGGAGCTCGGCGAGGCCAAGCGTCGCGGTCCGCCGCCGTGGCCGAAGGCGACGCCGTGCGCCCGCGGCGTGATCGATGCGCTGCGCCGCGGCCTCGCGGCCGATCCCGAGCGGCGCTGGCCGAACATGGACGGCCTCTTGCGCGCCCTCGAGGATGCGCTCTCTCCCGCGCGACGCCATCGGCTCGCGCTCGCCGGTGCGGGTGTCGTGCTCGTCGCGTGTTCCACTGCGATGGCCTCGTGGCGCGACCGCGCCGAGGTCTGCACGGGTGCGCACGAGCAGCTCGGCGATGCATGGAGTGCCGAGCGGCGCAACGACAGCCGGCAGGCTTTCGCCGCCACGGGGCTCTCGTACGCCGAGCGCACGTGGCAGCGCGCCGCGACGACGCTCGACACGTACGCGGCCGACTGGGCCACCGAGCACACGGCCGCGTGCGAGGCCACGCGTGTGCGCGGCGAGCAGTCCGTCGAGCTCATGGACGCTCGCATCGCGTGCCTGCACGCCGCGCGGCGCGGGCTCGCGGCCACGACGGATCTGCTCGCGCGCGCCGACGAGCAAGTGGTCGAACGCGCCGACGACCTCGTCGCGGGCCTGCCCGTGCTCGCGCGCTGCGGCGACGTGGAAGCGTTGCTCGATCGGATCGCACCGCCGCCGCCCGAGCTCGCCGACGACGTGGAGGAGATCCGCGCGCTCGCGGCGACGGCCGGCACGCTCGAGCGCGCCGGCAAGTACGAAGAGGCCCACGCTGCGCTCGTGCCCGCGGTCGAGCGCGCCGAGCGATCCGCCTACGAGCCGGTGCAGACCGAGGTGAACCTCTTGCTCGGCACGCTGCACGAGCGGCTCGGCCGCTACGACGAGGCCGAGAAGGCCCAGTCCGCCGCGCTGCAGTCGGCGTTGCATGCCGGCCAGTGGGACGAGGCGGCTCGGGCCGCGACCGGGCTCGTGATGACGGTGGGCTCGTTCCAGCGCGACGCGAAGCGCGGGCTCGGCTTCGCCCCCACGGCGCGCGGCCTGCTCGATCGCTCGGCGGATCCCGAGCTGCGCGAGGCCGAGCTGCGGCGCGTGCTCGGCAACGTGTATCGCGGCAGCGGCGAGCTCGCGCGCGCCGAGGAGGAGTTCCGCGCCGCGCTCGCGCTCACGCTGGCATCACCGCGCAGCGACGCGATCGACGTGTCGGGCATCCAGATGGCGCTCGGCAGCCTGCTCGAAGCGAAGGGCGATCTCGAGGGCGCGGCGGTGCAGCTGTCGGCCGCGGTCGACATCCGCACCGAGCATCTCGGGGCCGAGCATCCGCGCACCGCGAACGTGCGCCACAACTACGGGGCCTTGTTGGCCAAGCGCGGCGACTTCGAGGGGGCCGAGCGCGAGTACCGGGCCACGCTCGAGGTGTTCACGCGCGCGCACGGGCCTCGCCATCCCACCGTGGGCATGGCGCGCAGCAATCTCGCGACCGTGCTCGAGGATCTCGGACACGACGCGGACTCCGAGGCCGAGAAGCGCGCGGCGCTCGAGATCTTCCTCGAGGCGTACGGCCCCGATCACCCCCACGTCGCGTCGGCGCGCCAGAACCTCGCGACGGCGCTCGGTCGACGCGGCGAGCATGCGGCGGCGGTGGCCGAGCTGCGCCAGGCGATCGCGGCGCTGCAGGCCAAGCTCGGCGGCGATCATCCCACGGTCGCGACGGTGCGGCTGAACCTCGGCATGGAGCTGTCGGATCTCGGGCAGCACGAAGAGGCCGTCGCCGAGCTGCAGGCCGGGACCGATCGGCTCGTGGCCGCGCTCGGCGAGGCGAACGTCGACGTCGCGAACGCACGCACCGAGCTCGCGCGAGCGCAGCTGCGGGCGGGCGATGCCGAGCACGCGCTCGTGAATGCACGCGCGAGCTGGGCCGTGTACGAGACGAGCGAAGGCCCGGCGCAGCGCCGCGCCGCGTCGGCGTTCATGGTGGCCCGCACGCTGCAGGCCACGCATGGTCCGGCCGCGGACGCGCGTCGTCACGCCGAGCGTGCGCTCGAGCTGTTGCCCGCCGACGACGAGACGCGAGCCACGATCGAGTCGTGGCTCGCGTCGCCCGACACGGCTGCGGTGTCGTGGCCGTAGCGATCAGCCCTTGTTCAGCTTGAGCTGGTACTTGAACTTGTTCGCCACCGACTTGGCGTCGAGGTGCACGACGATGTTGTGCCCCTTCACGCCCGAGAACGACCTCTTCCACACGTCGCCTTCGTTGTCCTTGCCGTTGTCGATCTCGACCTCCCACAGCTTCGTGTACTTGCCGCGGAACTCCTTGCACACCGTCATGACGGTCTTGGCCTTGCCGTCGAGCTTCTTGAGCGCCACCTCGACCTGGTTCTTCTCCATCGGCATCGCGGTGATCC
Source organism: uncultured Nannocystaceae bacterium (assembly GCA_964468635.1). Taxonomy (GTDB): domain Bacteria; phylum Myxococcota_A; class Polyangia; order Nannocystales; family Nannocystaceae; genus Xiheibacterium. The sequence continues at coordinate 141,254 of CAYXVR010000014.1, read as the reverse complement.
ACATACGACCACCCGTGCTCACGAGCTGGCCCTGCTTCCACTCGCCGGCGTCGAGCCGGCGCGGTCCGATCTTCGCCCAGCTGTTGCCGGCCGCCATGTTCCAGTACTTCATCATGTTCTCCGCCACCTTCGCGGCCTTGTCGGCGGCATCGAGGCACACGTTGGGCGGCACGGTGCCCTCGCTCGCGATCGACACCACCGCACAGCCGAGCGACTTCAAGACCGCGTCGTGCTCGCGCCAGATGTCGGAGGCGACCTTGGTGCCCGACTCGCAGCTGCCGGCCTTGGCTTCGCCCGGCACGGCGCCGGCGAGCAATGCCACGAGGGGTCCCATCATCATGAACTTCGTCGTCATTCGTGTTCGCTCCTTCGATCCGGACTTTGGCGGTCGGGAGCGTGCCGATGACGACCGTCTGTGCACGTCATCGCCGCCGGTCGGAGTGACAAAGGAGAGACATGCACAACGTCATCGACATCATCGGAACCCTGCTCACCGTGCTCGCGCTGGAGGTCGGCGACGGCGAGAAGAAGGAGCAGGCGAAGGAGACCTTCGAGGCGCTCGACGCCGACGCCGATGGCAAGATCAGCCGTCACGAGTTCATCGGGCACCGCAAGGGGCAGCACGCGGTGAAGGCCGCCAAGATCTTCAAGAAGATGGACGCCGACGCGGACGGCAGCTTGTCGCCGGAGGAGTTCAAGGCGCTCGCGAAGAAGCGCGACGAGAAGAAGCAGGAGAAGGAAGAGGCGCCCGCGCCGGAAGGCTAGCGGACGATCAGGCGGAAGCCGGACCAGGCCGCGACGGGAACGCCCGTCGCGGCCGTCTTGCGTAGGGCGTCGCGCACGGCGAGCTCGGGCGCGACGAAGAGGCGCTCGGGATCGCCGTCGTAGAGCGCGGCGGCGAAGGTGGCGGTGACGGCATCGTCGACCTTGCGATCGCCGACGACGACGGCATCGGATCCGGCGAGGAGAAAGGCGCGCCCGAGGCTCATGCCGCCGTCGAAGAGACCGGCATTGACGGCCCCGGTATCGCAGCCGGCGAGCACGACGGTCTGCGGCGCGCGGGGCAGGGCGAGAATGTCCGCGACCTCGATGGACTTGTGCCCGTCGAGCAGCATGGCGCCGTCCCAACCATCGGCGCCGCGATGCTCACCGTGCCCGGAATAGTGGAAGAGATCGGCCTTCGGCAGTCGAGCGAGCACGTCGTCGCGCGTGGCCTGCGGACCCTCGAGCACCTCGAGCTCCCACTGCCGCGGCCGCAACGCGTCGCTGACCCGCTGCGCCTCGGTCTTCGCATTGGGAAGATCACCGGTGGGATCGGCGACGACGAGCACGCGCGTCTCGTCGCGCGCGAGGGCAGGGGCGGCGGGGAGGTCGAGGCCGTACGTGGTCGCGACGCGCTCGATGAACGCCCTGCCTTCGTAGGTGGCTGCGTGGATCGGCACGCCCCACGCGCGGCCGACCGGAAGCACACGCACGCGCTCCGCACCGGCGAGCGTGGGTGCGATCTCGCGCAGGAGATCGTCGGCCCACGCTCGAGCGGCGGTCTCGTCCTCGGGAATCGCGGGCATGCGCCGCACGGTGGTGGTCTCGGCGGCAACGAAGACGATGGTATCGGTGCGCGTCGGCATGACGAGCAGCAGGATCTCGCCGTCGGCGCGACGCGTGAGACCGGCGCAATCGGAGTCGGGGGGCGCCTCGTCGGAGAACGCGGAAGCGATCAGACTCATCGCCTCGCGCCGCTGCTCCTCCCGCCGTGCCCGCCGATGCTCGAGCTCGTCACCGGCATACGCCCAGTCCTCGGCGGCATCCCGCTCGAGCTCCTCGCGCGCGGCGAGGAATTTCTCGAAGGTTGCGAGGTCCTCTGGCGTGGATCCGCCCCGATCCCGAACGGCCCTCCGAAGCGCGCGTCCGCGAGCGATGCGCGCGCGACAGAATGCTTGCTCGGTGTCTCCTTGACGCAGCAGCGCCTCGACGAGTCCGATGGCACTCGTGGTGCGCCCGGACACGAACGACTCGCGCCCCCCGCTGACCCCGACCGCAGCAGCATCCTCGTCGAGCAGCGCTTCCGCTCTGCGCCACGCATCGACGGCCGCATGCGCGAGCCCGAACCTCTCGAGTACCTGAGCCTCGCGTACGGTCGCGCGCCACCGCATGCGCGCGTCACCATGTACTGCGGGGCGAGCGACGAGTAGCGGAAACTCGACCGTCCCCCACCGGTTCGTCTCGAGCGCGATTCCGAGTGCGAGGTAGTCGATCTGCGCAGCGAGCTCTGCGTTGGCTGTGGTGCGATCGTCGGCTTCGATGAGATCGAGCCATTCCTGCGCGAGCTCGAGATCACCTACCGATAAGGCTGCGGAAGCAACGTTGATACGCGCGTGGATCCGACTTGCCGGCTTCTCGCATTCGCCGGACTCGTAGATCTCCGCTTCTTCAAGCATGTGCACGAGCGGGGGATCATGATCGAGTCCGGCGTCCGCGAGCATCTGCTGTGTCCACGTTGCATTGTTGATGATGCGCGCGCGATCGCACGCATTGTCGTGGTGCGCGACCTCGTCGAGCAACTCGTTTGAGAGCTGACGCGCTTCCTTCGCACGACCCAGCTCGGCAAGGAACGTTGCCCGAGCTTCGTTCGCCCAGAGATAGTGATTCTCGAAGCCCAGACGCTCGGCGAGCACACTCATCTTGGCGACCAAGTCGAGTGCGGTGGACGACTGCCCGTCCCGGCGCGAGAGCAAGGCCCGGGAGTAGACCTCGAACATCTCGAGTTCCGGCACACCCTCCGCGAATTCGGCCACGCGCGGAAGCCAGCTTCGTGCCCGCTCCAGGTCGGCTCGCCGCTCGAGCTCCGTATGGAGAGCGGCGTGGGCCGCTAGGACGGCGGTCCGTCGCAATCGGTTGGTGGCGGCAAAATCCGCCACGTCGCCGTACCGCTTCGCTGTCTCTCCGTGGTCTGCTGCATCGCCGCAACCCTGCGCGAAGAAAAACCGCGCGAGGGCTTGATCGATCGGCGGCGCGTCGGTGGGAACCGACGCAAGAGCCGGGCATGCGGTGTTCCGGTCTCGTGCTGCCATCGCTTTTCGCGCCCTGCTCAGGGTCGGATGCGCCTCGTGCCAGAGCAGCCTCAACGAACCGCCGACGCCAGCCCCGGTGACTTGCAGCTCGCGCGTCCCGTGCGGGACAACGACCTCAGCGCGCGTCCCACCGCCTGCACCCACCGCCGCGACCTCGATGCTAGCTCCGTCGGCGGTAACTTCCAGGGGCGTGGCAGGTTGCACATCCACCCAGAATCGGAGGCGCGTCGCTTCTTCACCCGGAAGCAGGAGACAGCCGCCGTCAACGTAGTCCTCACATCCCGCCCACGCGGGTGTCGTCACTGTCGACGTCGTGTCGGACCAGGGCTCGGGAGGCCGTGCCGGACTCTCGCAGCCGAGCGCGAGAGCGAGGAGCCACTGCTTCCGATGTCTGCGCCCTCGCATCTCGCCCGGGCGAGGATGCCGCGAACGCACCGCGCTGAAGAGGCGGATCGCATCTCAACGCGCAAACCCAACGCTCATCGGCTTTCGACGAGGCTCACCCGGAACGTCACCCGGGCGCGGGCTTCGGACTCGAGTGCGTCGTCGACCGTGCTCGGTGCGCCTTGAGCCGACGCGACGCTGACGGTGATCTCCCAGTCGCCGGGGTCGAGCGGAAGCCAGGCATCCAATGTACCCTCGAGCCGAACCGCGCCGCTCGGCGACACTTGTGCCGGCACGCGAGCGATCCGGCTTGTTCCGTCTGCCGACTCGGCGACGAGATCAACGGCGAGCGGGATGCCCACTGCAGTCTCCGGTGTGAGCGTGAGCTCGATGGTATCCCCACGTTGCAGTTCGAGGCGACGATCCGTACCGCTCGTCGAGCTCCGCATGCTCGACCTTCCGCCTCGCAGCTCCGTCAGCTCGTAGGAAGGAAGCTGGGCGTCGTCACCGCGCGGGATCGCAAGCCACAGCATCAAGGCCGCTGCCAGCGCGATCACGGCGCCGACGAAGGCCGCGAGTCGACCGGGTTTCGAGGCTCGTGCTGAAGCGATGTGCGTCGGCGCAGACGAGGTGCCGTCGACGTTGGCGAACACCGCATCGAGGATCGCCGCACGTTCGGCTGCATCGAGGGGCCGCACCAGCTCCGAGGGGAGTGGTCCAGCGTGCGCAACGGGATCGGCGGTCGTATCCATGGGTACGTCGGACCCGGCGTGGCGCGATTGCGTGCGTGCGAGTGCACGCAACAACTCATCGTCCACGCCTCACCTCCTCACTGGTCATCGTGTCGCCATCGGATGACGATTCGACCCCGGACTCGAGGCGTGAGGCAAGCGTGCGAGCGAGCTTGCGCATCCGGTAGCCCCAGGCGTTCACAGCTCCGCGCGAGATGCCAACGACCTCGGCCACTTCAGATGGATCGCGCTCATCCACAAAC